>DATEHN010000017.1:0-101758 GCA_035279585.1 Candidatus Angelobacter sp.
AAGCTGAATGCGCCGTCGATTGCGCTGGAGGTCGCCCCCATCTCAAACCACTGCAAGAGTGGAATATTCTGCGGATGGTAGATGAAGTCAAAGCCTTTCTCCTTCACCTCGATCGCAGCGGTTTCATTGGCCAATACCTCAATCGGATCGCCTTCTTCCAGGTTTGACTGGCACACCTTGGCGGTCGGCGGCACTCCCGGGAACTGCCAGTTTGGCGTGGGATTGCTGACGAAAGGATTGCCGAATGTTTCTGCCAGTTCATGACTCAGCCCGGTCACGTCCTGGGGCCCGCCGACGAAGAGACCGGGCGAGATCCAGCTTGCATACTGGGTGATCCAGCGATGCTCCGGAAATGTTCCATCCAGGAAGAACGTGTGGAAGCCAAGAGTGCAGCATCCGCCGGGAACGTTGGGATTATTAACGTTCAGGCCGAACAGGTAGGTGTTCGGGAACAGTGACATGTTCATGCCGTTGGTAGTGAAATTGCCTAGATTGATTTCATTCACCACTTCATTGTCAAAGAAGAAATTGAAGAGCGCGTTGAGCATGAGCACAAAGGTGTTGCCGTCAGGGGCGGTGCCGGTGAAGTAGGACCGCGCCTGGATAATCGTGCCGTTGCTGAGCTGGACATTCACGAAGAACGGGACCGTGATAGTCACGCGGTCTACCACCTTCGGGATGATCAGCGTGTGCCAGTTATTTTTCATCACGTTGAAGAACTGGGCGCGATGAACGGCGTCGCCAAATTCAATGTTGTGCCCGGAGCGATAATTCAGCGGCTCGAAGTTCGGTGATTCCAGGGTCAGCTTTTCAAAGGGTGCAAACGGGACCGTAGTGAAAACGGAGCCATCAGCATTGAGCAACTGCAGGTCCACCTCAGAGATGTTTCCTGGATACACGGTGGTGCCGCCGAGTTTGGGATCATTTCCTAACATGGTGAACCGGAAGTCGCGGCCTGCGCTGGGACCTGCCTGGGCAACAAACGCGCCGTCAAAGGTCGCACCCGTAATCAGCCCGTCGATGGTCGGGTTGTTGGGACGCCGATCAGGATCGGCGAAGTGATCGTCATTGCCAGCGCCGATCGGCACGCTGCTGTTGCTCAGACCAGCGCTTCCGCTCAGGCCGCTGACAACAGCGCCGGTATTGGCGTCAAGAACAACGTTGCTACCGATGGTCAACATCCCGGGGTATCCCGAATTTACGTTGACAGGGGCAATATCGCTGTTAAGACTGGGCTGACCATTGGCGACGGCGGCGTGGGCAATTGCGTTATCGGCTGCTGTTTGCGCATAGCCCACAGCAGTCATAGCTACAGTGAAAACCAAGGCTACAAACAGAACACTAAAGCGGCGAGAGGGTCTCATTGTTTTTACGTCTCCTAAGGGTACAAATTTTCAGCTACAGGTTTTCAGGCACAGAACTTTCAGAGTTCCAGAAGGCCTTGTAACGATACGCCTACTCTGGCCCGTTCTGCAATGGGAAGGTGTTGAAAATTTGAGCGTTTGCGTGAAATTCAAGCGTGAGTGTCTGCTGGTTTTTGAAGGTTTGGCGGCTACTTTCTACGTAATCGGGCTAAAGCAATGCAAAAATTTGTCACATGAGACTAGAAGATTGCACAAGCTGAACTAGTCCAGGTAAGCTTTTTGGATGTTGGCCTACCCTGCAGAAACACCGCATGATTGGCGGGGATTCGCGCATTCTCGCGTACGCTCTAAGCAGCGAAAGCAAAGTTCGAAAAAACAGAGCTGCTGAATCACAGTGTTACTATGCTGGATAGTAAAACTCATTGTCCAATGTATGGATGGAACTTTACAAATTTTTACTGGTTTTAGTTCAGCAGCTCTCAAAAAATTTCATTGTTGCTTAACCATGAGCCCTTGCGAAACATTTTTTTGAGCGTCTGCAAATGTGCTATTCAAACACGCGACGACTTTGCGCTTGCTTGAAAAACGCATCTTCAACTGAATCGAAAACTTTGAGCTACAATAAAAACACTCGAGCCGATCTTGTGAATACTGCACATAAAAAAATCCAAGCCGACCCATGGGGTCCTTGTGGCAGGATTTTGTTTTCTTTTGGGTCTTCACCGTGCGCCGCCGCATCAAAACCCAAGTGAGTTCACCAACCAGTGAAGTAGACAAAACCGCAAGTTTCGCCGGAACCTTCCGCGCTCTTCGCCATCGCAATTACAAACTGTTTTTCAGCGGCCAATTGATCTCACTCATTGGCACGTGGATGGACCAGATCGCCGAGTCGTGGCTGGTATACCGTCTCACCGGTTCTGCGCTGTTGCTTGGAACGGTCGCTTTTGCGTCGCAAATTCCCGTCTTCTTGCTTGCTCCCATTGGCGGCGCGCTGGCAGACCGCTACGATCGCAGGAAACTGCTGATTGGCACCCAATCCAGCATGATGGTGCTCACGTTTATTTTGGCGTGGCTCACGCTCTCGCATCGCGTGCACATCTGGCACGTGGTTACCCTGGCTGCGCTCACTGGGGTGGTCAACGCCCTGGACCTGCCGGCGCGGCAGGCGTTTGTTGTTGATATGGTGGCGCGCGCTGATCTGGTCAACGCGATTGCGCTTAACTCTTCTATGTTTAACGGCGCTCGCGTGATTGGGCCGGCGGCCGCAGGTCTGGTGGTTGCCGCTGTTGGTGAAGGCTGGTGCTTTTTCGCCAATGGGATAAGTTTCATCGCAGTAATTATCGGCCTCATCATGATGAGAATGGAGCGGCCGCGTCTTGCCATTGAAGGTTCGCCGCTGGAAAACATTATTGAAGGGTTCAACTTTGTGGCCCACGCAGGGCCTGTGCGCGCGCTCATGCTGCTCTTAGGGCTCGTGAGCTTTACTGCGCTGCCGTATGCCGTGCTGATGCCGCTCTTTGCCGATCAGATTCTCCACGGCGGACCGAAAGCTCTGGGACTGTTGATGGGGTGCTCTGGTGTTGGCGCCTTGTGCGGCGCGCTTACACTGGCGACGCGAAAAACCGTACATGGGTTGGGTAAGTGGGTGGCCGTTTCCTGCGCCGGATTCGGCACATCGTTGCTGCTTTTCACTTTTTCGCGCACGCTCTGGTTATCGGGAGTTTTGCTGGTACCCGCCGGCTTCTGCGCCATGATCCAGATGGCCTCTTCCAACACGCTGATCCAAAGCATGGTCCCGGACCGTCTGCGCGGTCGCGTGATGTCGGTCTATGCAATGACTTTTATGGGCATGGCGCCGCTGGGCGCTCTCCTTGCCGGCAGCCTGGCCCACACGCTCGGCCCATCGGTGACAGTGGCAATTGGCGGCAGCGTTGCTGTGGCCGGAGCAATTGTCTTTGGCTTGAAACTTCCCGCTCTACGACCGGCTGCACGAGAGATGATCGTGGCCCAACAAATGGCCGGGGGCGCACCCGCTCAGGAGATGACCGGGAGGGTGTTCGCAAAGTCAGAGTGATCTATTGTAAGAACTTCATGCCTGGGCCTTTTTTAGCAGCGCGATCTGGCCACCGTGATAAACCGCGTGCTGAATCATGCCCTGAAACAAATGGTAGAAGTTATAGGTGCGGCCGGGAACGGTGGTCTCAAGCCGATCGTCCTTGAATGTCTTGATCGCTTCCACCAGTTTTAAGTGGGTGGAAAAGAAGGCGCTGACTGCTTCTTTCCACGCTTTCTCGCTGGTATCGGTTACCGGCGGCCAATCATCCTCCTTGGGCATGGTGGACCATGCGGGAATCGGCGTGCCTTCAATGGCGCCGATGCAGAACTTCACCCACACTTCAACGTGGCGAACAAGCTCCCAAATGGTATGCGCATTGGCCATCGGCCGCGCCTGCGCCTGCTTTGTTGTTATATTGTCCAGTATCTTGCGCAGCGAGTCTCCGTACCAGGCGTCTCCGTTGATGGCTGCTGCGATGGCATAAGCGATGCGATTGCATTCAGTGTTCATAGGAACAATTAATTTAATCACAAAGGTACAAGAAAAGATTTGGTAATTGGGTGATTTGGTAATTGAAAAGCTCAAAGCCGCGAGCTTCGCGAACTCATGCGAATCTTGATTTTGATTCGTGTTTGTCGCGAAATTCGCGCTTATTATTTTTTAAATTTACTAACTTACCAAATTGCTCAATTACGAAATTCCCCGTTACACCCTCACGTATTTCCCTGCTTCAATCAACCGGTTGGCAATCTGCTGCGTCAACGCGATCACATTAAACGGCTCATGCTTGAACAGCCGGCGCAGGATAACCAATTGCGTGCGCAGCATGTCGCCTTCCGCAACCGCGGCCACAACTTTCTTTGCTGCGGCTTCCACCTTGTCCATCGAATGTGTGAGGCTTACCTGAGCCATGGCAATTGCCATTTGCGACTTCGCCTCGCCCTGGCGTTCGATCAGCTTTTGCGTGCGCAGCACCACGGAATCCATGGCGTAGATCTCAATCACCATGTCAGCGATGGCGGCCAGAATCTCCTGCTGCTGTTCAATCGCCGTCATATATTTCTGCACCGCTGCGCCGGCCAGAAGCAGTCCGACTTTTTTGGCGTTGCTCACCAGCGTGCGCTCCGCGGCCAGCGGGCCTTCCAGCGGCTCGGCCGTGCTCGGCCCAGACATAATCTCGTCCGTGAGCTTTTTGATCGCTGGCATAAGCGGTAGTTGGCCTTTCATCGCACGCTTCAAGAGCCAGCCGGTAATGATCATGCGGTTGATCTCGTTGGTGCCTTCAAAGATGCGGTTCACGCGCGAATCGCGATAGGACCGCTCCGCCGGATACTCTTCCACAAATCCGTATCCGCCGTAGATCTGTACAGTCTCGTCGACCACGTAATCCAGCATCTCTGAGCCGAAGACTTTCAGGATGGAACACTCAACCGCGTACTCTTCAATGTTCTTGGCTGTCTCCTTATATACGTCCGGCGAATTCTTATCGATCTCCGACATCGCGGCGTCAATCATGCCCACCGTGCGGTAAGAAATGCATTCGCCGGTGTAAACGCCCACCGCCATGTTGGCCAGCTTTTCCTGGATGATGCCGAAGTCCGCCAGCGTTTTGCCGAAGGCCTTGCGCTGCTTGGCGTAAGCAATGGAGTTGTTGAGCGAGTTGCGCGCACCGCCTATCACGCCCGCGCCTAGCTTGTAACGCCCGATATTCAGTGTGTTGAAGGCGATGACGTGGCCTTTGCCAATCTCGCCCAGAAGATTCTCTTTTGGCACGCGGCAGTCATTCAGAATGATCGGCGTAGTCGACGAGCCGCGAATGCCCATCTTTTTTTCTTCCGCGCCCGACTGGAACCCCGGGAATCCCCGCTCCACGATAAACGCCGAAAATTTCTCACCATCTACTTTGGCAAAGATGATCACTACGTCAGCAAAGCCGCCGTTGGTGATCCACATCTTCTCGCCGTTCAGGATCCATTCCTTGCCGTCGGGCGAGAGCACGGCCTTGGTGCGCGCATTCATGGCGTCAGAAGCCGAGGTGGATTCCGAAAGTGCATACGCCGCCAGCAGTTCGCCCGTCGCCAGCTTAGGCAGATACTTGGCCTTCTGCTCCGGCGTGCCGAAATAAACGATCGGCAGCGTGCCAATGCCCGTGTGCCCGCCAAACGAAACGCTGAAGCTGCCGGAGACGGACATATGCTCGGCAATGATGGCAGAAGAAATCTTGTCCATGTCTGATCCGCCGTACTGCTCCGGGATGTCCACGTTGGCAATGCCGATCTCGCACGCCTTGCGAATCATCCCGCGCGTCACGTCAAATTCCTTGTGCTCGATTTTTTCGACGTTGGGAAGAATCTCATTCTTCGCGAACTCTTCCGTGGTCTGCGCGATTTGCCGGTGCTCTTCGCTCAGGTCCTCCAGCGTAAACACCTGATCGGTGGAATGCTCTTCAATCAGAAAACTTCCGCCCGCCAGTTTGGTTCTGTTTGGGGCTGCTACTGTTGCCATTTTTTAGCTCCTAGCTGCCAGCTTTTAGCCATTAGCCCTTGGCCCTTGGCTCTTAGCTTTAAGAAAATTGGAAACTCTTTATTTTCTGATCACCCGATCTCCCGATCACGGCGATCACCCGATCCTGAAAACTACAATTTGTTAGTTCAAGTTCTCAAAAATCCCCGCCGCGCCCATGCCGCCGCCGATGCACATGGTCACGATCCCGTACTTCGCGTTGCGGCGTTTTAACTCGCGTAGAAGCGTTGCCGTCAGCTTCGCTCCGGTACATCCCAGCGGATGGCCTAGCGCCACCGCGCCGCCATTGGGATTGATCTTGTTGATATCAAGCCCGGCTTCTTTAATCACGGAAAGCGCCTGCGCCGCAAAAGCCTCATTCAACTCGATCACATCAATATTTTCCAGCTTTAATCCGGTCATCTTGAGTACTTTAGGAATGGCATAGACCGGCCCCAGCCCCATCTCTTCTGGCAAATAACCTGCAGTGGCAAAGGCAAGCAAGCGAGCTATTGGTTGAATGCCAAGCTGCTTGGCTTTGTCCGATGTCATGACTACCGTGGCAGCAGCGCCATCTGAAGTTTGCGATGAATTCCCAGCCGTTACCGAACCTTTTGCATGGAATGCCGGCCTCAAATTGGCCAGCGCTTGCATGGTGGTGTCGGCGCGCGGGCCTTCATCAACTTTAAAAACAATCTCCATCCGCTTCGGCTTGGATCCGTTCGGCGTGGTAAAGCTCACAGGCACCGGCACAATCTCATCTTCAAACCTGCCCGCCTGGATCGCCGCGATGGCCTTCTTGTGGCTGTTAAGTGAAAACTCATCCGCCTGTTCACGCGTGATGCCGAAGCGCTTAGCCAGCCGTTCGGCCGTGAGACCCATGGAAAGATAAGAGTCAGGATAGTGATCCACCAGCCAGGGATTGATTGAGACCTTATTCCCGCCCATGGGAATCATGCTCATCGATTCCGTGCCGCCGCCGATGGCAACTTCTGCGCGGCCCGCCGCCACAGAATCCACCGCCAACGAGATGGCTTGCAAACCTGACGAGCAGAAGCGATTGATGGTCATGGCCGAGACTTCCACCGGCAGGCCCGCGCGCAATGATGCGATGCGGGCCACGTTCATTCCCTGCTCGGCTTCCGGCGTGGCGCAGCCGATGATGACATCTTCTATCTCTTTTTTGTCGAGCTGTGGAATGCGGTCGAGCACGCCCTTGATGGCGATAGCGGCCAGATCGTCTGGGCGCGTCGCACGCAATGTGCCTTTGCCTGACTTGCCTACTGCTGTACGAACTGAACTTGCGATGACTACATCTCTCATAAAAAACAGCTCCTAGCCTTTAGCTATTAGCTCTTGCCTTTTGACTCTCGACCCATAAAACAATTCGTGGACCGCAGGCGCCCTCGCCTGCGACCCAAAACTTATTGCGGCGTCGGACTCGGCGTTGCTGTGCCTGACGGCGCTGCTTGCTGTGGCGATGCAGTCGGAGTCGCAACCGGCGCCTGCGTTGCCGGAGTTGCCGTCGGTGAAATTGCAGCCGGCGAACTCTGAGGCGAAACAGCCGGTGTCGCCGCGTTGGCCGGCGCCAGCGTTGCTGTCGCCACTGGACTCGGTGTTGGACTTGGCTTGGGCTGCATGTTCATTGCGTTCTTGTCAGTCAGCTTTCCATCCGGCCCAAACACAATCTCAATTCCGCTGTTCTGGCTGTTGTTCGCCACGTCCTGAGGAACCGCCACCTCATACTGCCAGGTCGATCCCACAAACTTATCGCCCTTGTCGCTTACGTTGCAGCGCACATAATCCGGCGCGCCCATCACGATTTCAACTTCCTGCTCACTCATACCCGCGCGCAAGGTGCTGAAATGCTGCATCCAGCGATCCAGCGGCAGGTCAGACGTATAAGGCAGCCGGATACCGGTACGGAACTGATCGAAGTCCTGGTACTTGGAATACCTGGCGGCGCAGCGTTGCTGCTCTTCCTTTGCCGCCTTCACTTTCTGCTGCCAAAGAGCATTTTCCTTTTCCAGGAACTCGTAGCCGGTCACAAAGGCCCACGTTCCTACAAGCACGATAACTCCCAAAATGATCAGTGCGCGTTTGCTCACTAGCTCCTCAGCGGCTTGCCGTTTTAAAAGTGAACTCTGCTCATTTACGCACAAAAAACCAGCGCAAATGAGGCCTGTTAGTTTCTCAGCGGCTTTCCTGTTTTTAACGTAAACTGAATTCTTTCCTGCGTCTTTTTCTCACCGCAAAGTGATTTGAAGCCTTCGCGCTCCAGATCGAGGATGTACTGTTCACTCACCGGCGTTCCCGGCGTTACGTTGCCGCCGCAGATCACCTCTGCTACTTTCGTAGCGACTTTCACATCATGGTCACTGATGTATTCCGCCTGTCTCATTAGATGGATTCCCAGCCGTAAAGTAGCAAGCACGTTTTCTCCCGGCGCGGGAATATCATTGCGCGGGACGGGAGCGACATATCCGGCGCGGGCCAGCTCCAGCGCGCGATCTTTGGCGTCGGCCAGGATGCGCTCTCGATTCATCGAGATCAGGTCGCCACCAGAGAGGAAGCCGAGCGAACGCGCTTCATAGGCCGAAGTTGAAACCCTGGCCATGGCGATGGTCTCAAAAATCCGCTTCATGCCTTCCATTACTTCAACTGATTCGCCCCGGCCATCTGGACGCACGGCTTTGGCGTTGTCGAGAGCGCGCAGCAACATCTCTTTGCACCCGCCGCCTCCGGGCAGCAGGCCCACACCGGTTTCCACCAGGCCCATATAGAGTTCTGCATGGGGCTGGCGTGCTGCGGAATGCAGATTGATCTCGCAGCCTCCGCCCAGCGTCATGCCGAAAGAAGCTGTGACCACGGGCCGGGTACAGAACTTGACCGCTTGCGTCATGCCCTGAAATTGCTTGATGGCGATATCAACTTCGTCCCATTCTTCTTCCTGAATGGCCAGCATCAACATCATCAGGTTGGCGCCAACGGAAAAGTTGGCCGAATCGCCGGTAATGACAAACGCTTCAAACTGATCGCCAATACCACCAGTCTTGAGCGACTGTGTGACCATCTGCACAATGTCGCCGCCTAGAGCGTTCATCTTGGTGTGGAATTCAATGCAGCCAATGCCATCGCCCAGGTCGATGAGCGATGCGCCCGCGTTTTTCTTCACTACGCCGTGAGATTTTTTGGCGGTCGAGACGGACCACACGCCTTCCTCCGCCGGCACCGGCTGATACTTTTCTGTACGCAGATCAAAGTAGGCGCGGCCTGAAGGAGACGATGGATCGTCTTTGTACCAGCTCTTTGCGCCCGCGGCGAGAAGCTTTTCCGCGTTCGCCGCGACCGGCTTCCCTTCCTTCTTCATGCGCGCAACCGTCGGCTCAACCCCGGCCAGGTCCCAGACTTCAAACGGCCCGGCTTCCCAGTTAAAGCCCATGCGCATAGCCTGATCGATCTCAACCACAGTGTCGGCAATTTCCGGAATACGGTTCGCGGAGTAGGTCCAAAGGTCAGAGAGGGTGGTCCAGATGAATTGCGCCGCTTTGTCGCGGGGATCGCCGCCCAGCGTGGTGCGCAGGCGCTCGCCCATGTCTTCAATATTTTTGGCCATCTCCAGCGCGGGGAATTTCGGCTTTTGCGCGGGATGGTATTCCAGGGTCTTCCAATCAATGGCGAGCCGCTCTTCACCCTGCGGGCCTTTTACCTTCTGATAGAAACCTTTCTTGACCTTGTCGCCCAGCAGCTTGCGCTCCAGCATCTGCTTGAAGAAATCAGGCAGCTTCAGATCGCTGCGCTCGTCCTGCACGTTTTTGCTGAAGTTGGTGACCACGCTGCCCAACACATCGAGGCCAACCAGATCAATGGTGCGGAAGGTGGCCGCCTTGGTCCAGCCGCCGCTTGAAGTCAGCGCATCGACTTCTTCAATCGTCAGATCCATCTGCTGCATCACTTTGAATACGTTGAGGCCGGCAAATGTTCCAATGCGGTTGGCGATGAAGTTCGGCGTGTCTTTAGCGACGACAATTCCCTTGCCCATGCGCACGTCGCAGAAATGCGCGACGGCGTCAATCGCCGCAGGGTCGGTCTCAGGCGTGGGAATGATCTCCAAGAGCCGCATGTAGCGTGGAGGATTGAAGAAGTGCGTACCGAACCAGTGTCGGCGAAAATCTGGGATGAAGCCTTCAGCGATGCTGGCCACGGGAAGGCCGCTGGTGTTGGTGGTAACAATGCTGCCGGGCTTGCGGATGCCCTCAACCTTGCGAAGCAGGCCGCGCTTGATGTCTAAATTTTCGGCGACGGCTTCAATGATCCAGTCACAATCCGCCAGCAGCTTCATGTCGTCGTCAAATGTGCCGATCGTAATCAGCCGCTCCAGCCCTTTTTCAAAAAAAGCCGCGGGCTTGGACTTGACCGCCGCATCCAGTCCAGCGCTCACCAGTTTTCGCCGTGCGGTTTTGTCTGTGCTTTGCGTCGCGTCAGGGGTGACGATATCGAGCAGAACGCACGGCAGGCCCGCATTCGCAAAGTGCGCCGCGATGCGCGCACCCATGGTTCCTGCACCCAGCACGGCAACTTTATTTATCCGCTGATGACCGGTTTTATGGCCCTGGCTTTGCGGGGCTGCGCCGTTTGCGGTACGGGTTTGGCTGGGAGCTGGGGGGACGGCAACATTACTCATCTCGGGCATCTCCTGGAGTGCAATGGAATGGCTGAGCAGACGAGTCTTGAGACGCTGACGCTGAAAATCATAACAGTTTTCCTGTAACGGCCTGTTGTTGTGGGGGATGACGAAAGTTAAAAAGAAATGCTGATTGCGACAATGCTCTCAACGTTGCCGTTGCCTGCTGGATATGTACACAGAAGAACCAGCTATAGTGCTCTTCCTCATCATACTGAATGAATATTCATTCAGTCAAGTATTCCCCTTTTTATTCATCGACTTACTTCCCCACACAAATGGAACCGTTATTGGGCTTGGAATTGAGCATTGCTTTTTGAATTCCCTGCCGCTAGCCTGGGCCATGCTGGCCGATAGAAAGGAGAAAAACAAATGTCAGACTCCATCCAGCAGGAAACACCAAGGGTGCTTGCTCGCGCCTGCGCCCGCACTCTGAACAGCGATGAAATCATGCGCGTGAGCGCCGGACAAAACCAGACGTTTGCTTTCACACATGTGATTAATCCTGATGTAGTCCGCGACTGAACCGATATACACTCCACACAATGTTCTTCAAATAACAAAGCGCTGGGATTGATCCGGCGCTTTTGTCTTCAAGCTGCTTTTCAGAGGCAATCGCAAACCGGCAGAACGGGGACCGAACGAGAAGATAAACAAATGTTTTGTGACAAAAACAGGCCTCGAATCCACAAAAATCGGCAAGACTGAAAGAATCTGATGACCCAATCTTTTTATTGGCGACTGCCTAAGGTGGCAGCAGAGCTGCTGTTCGCAGGCGCTCTCGATCTTTCTGTCCTGGGTGAAGTGCCGCCGTACCGGTGTTGGCAACAACTGTGGTAGCGTGGCGTGGTAACGGCAACCGCGAAAAAGGACAATGTACTTTTTCGCTATTGATTCACTGGCGAATATATGGCAAATTGCATTTGCTCTGGTTTTTCTCTCGACCTCCCATCGTCAAACCAGGCGGTGGGAGGGGTGGTCTTTGACAACTCAATCAATCGCGTTGCTAGCAATTGGTGGGCGATGCAGGCGCAGGACGAAAACCGCCGATCTTTACAAGGATGCGGCCAACGCCATAAAGATAAGCGCTCTGGTGTGTGCCTAGCGTGTCCGGTGGTCTTTGCAGAAAGAGATGGCTGCCTTTGGGAATAGTTCCAGCCGGGTTCTTCTTTGGATTGGGCAACTGGCCGTCAGGATACTGCCAATACGGCTGGTCAGAATCAGCTATGTAGGGCAAATAGTATCCATTCGGCATGGTCAACCTCACCCGGTAAGAGTTCATGGGATTGTAGCTTAAATTGTTTGGCGAGTTCGTCCGCAAAAGGTGCACCCGGAAAAATGTTGATCAAGAACTAGCGAGGTTTGGGCCGGGATGAAAGCAGAAAAAAAGGCTTCGACTGTCTTATGACTGTCTTATCGAATGGCACTTTGGCTTCTGTTTTCAACAGGCGCGCTTACCCGGGGGTGGGGTAGAAATCGCCGACATCGCCGTGATCGCACGTGATCGCCGGCATCGGGAGAAAAACGCAAAATCCCCTGTTAATCAAGCTGATCGGAATGGGCTTTCAAGTACTCCAGCGCTTTTGATGCCATCTGTTTCTCGCCGCTGTAGCTTAGCTTTTGGGGGGCTTCATCCAGCGGAAGCCAGTAAGCACGGCGCACCTCATGCTGCATTGCGGGGGTAATATCGCCGATCTGGCCGGATTTGTATTTGGTCAGGAAGAAGGAGACGATTTTAAAAACCTTTTCATTGCCGGCCCACTTGCGCACGTAAAAGTACTTGATGTCGCCAAGTTTTGTCACCAGTGAAGCTTCCAGGCCGGTCTCTTCATGGACCTCGCGCAGCGCAGTTTCCGGGGGCTTTTCCCCGGCATCAACGTTGCCTTTGGGCAGTGCGGCCACGTCTTTGCGGTCTTCTGGCTCGCCTTCACGCCCAGGCTCAATTATGGCCACCCACCACTGGTTTTTCATCTGGCGCAAAACCAGCGCGCCAGCGGAGAATTCACGAAGCATTTTTATGTTAGTAAGTACCGTCACTGCCCACATTTCATTAGGCAGGAATGACATTTTTGCCCGTTTTTGTTTTTGCTCGCAAAAGGAGCTGTAAAAAGGTTACCAAGGTTACTGCAATTTATCTGTCATTCAATGAAAAATAAAGTGAAACTATAGGTACAGCTTTCGCGTTCAAGTTAGTGTGCAACATTTTCGGTAAACCAGCATCTTACGTTAGTAAGGGTGCACAGGCTGTGCGGAAGCGCGGCCTTAAGGAGCGCCGGTGAAAAATCCGCTGAACAGGATCGTACGTTCAGTCAAGGCCCTGGGCCGTGAGCTTAGCCGCCACACCGTCCCAGAGGTGCAGGACGAGCCGCCCAAGCTACCCAAAGTCGGCGTGGCGCTGGGCGGAGGGTTTGCCCGCGGCCTGGCGCACATTGGAGTGCTTAAAGTCCTGGAAGAAGAAAAGATCCCTGTGGACTTTATCGCCGGTACCAGCGTTGGATCGGTAATTGGCGCCGCTTATGCCAGCGGGATTTGCTCCAAGGAATTGGAAGAAATCGCTTCGCTGGTCCGCTTTAAAGATTTTTCCCGCTGGACGTTCTCCCGTTTTGGCCTCTTCAGCAATGACAAGATGGCAGTCTTTCTGCGCAAGATCCTGCGCTGCAAAACTTTTGAAGAGCTGCGCATACCGCTGGCCATTGCCGCCACTGACATTATTACCGGCGAGCCGGCTGTTTTCACCAGCGGCGATCTTATAGATCCTGTGCGCGCCAGTTGTGCTTATCCGGGAATGTTCCAGCCGGTAAGGATTGATGGCCGCCTTCTGGTTGATGGACTGCTGGCCCATGCGGTCCCAGCACAGCCTCTGCGTGAGATGGGAGCGGAGCGTGTGATTTCGGTTTACCTGGCAGCGCACTGGGTAAAGCCAGGCGGGCCGCGCCACGTCTTCGACGTGATCGGTCAGTGCTTCTCCATCGCCCAGGATCGGATGTGCGGACCATGGCAGCAAGCCTCTGACATCGTGTTGACGCCGGAAATCGGCGAGTTCGCCTATGACGATTTTGTGCGCGCGCCGGAGTTGATACGCGCCGGAGAAGCGGTTGCACGCGCTGCCATGCCGCAAATCCGCCAGTGGTTCCCTGCTACCGAACCAAGCGCGACGGCCATGCCGGACCAGGGCGCCGTTTTGCCGGCGGGCCAAAATTGGCAGCCTGCCAGTGAACCTTCACCAGCCAAGAGCTAGAGCACGGTAAACGGAAAGTGCGTAATAAGCTTGCCTTCCGGGGTCAGGACATCAATTACAACCCTGTCGGTTATCGGAGCGTCGCCAAGATTGACGCCGACGCGGTAAACCCGCTCGTCATAACGAACGCTGGCAGGCATGCCGATCAGCTCCACTGAATCAGGAGTGATCTCGCGCATTTCAAGGCCGTGATAAGCCTTGATGCGGAACTTGAGTTTCAGGAGGAGATCGTACGGATCATCGGGAACAGTCACCGAGCTCATCGGCTTATCCAGAATGATCTTGCGCAGCGATGCTGTAATGCGAAAGTTGAAGTGGCTGGGGAACTTGTTCATGGGCTCGCCATCACCGGAAATCACCTTTGCTTTGGTGCCTTCGGAGATTTGTTGCGCGCCGTCAAGTTCCGGGCACTCAATCAACCCCATCAGAGACAGATTCGCGCCTGAGGGCCTGAGCGCAATCACGTCATAACCAGCGGGCATGGCGGAGTGCAATCCAGCGTTGCTTTTAAATCCGGCTGCTGAGCCAGCCATGAGGCAGGAAAAGAACACGGCTGCAATCCAGAAAACAGGGCCACGGCAAATTTTCATAGTTGGTTCCGAAGTCGATCGTTTGATTTGGCTGTTCCCGCCCCACGTCTGGCGCTACCGGGCCGCGCCGTGATACACAAGAAGCGTTACTTGATGAGAGAAGGGTAAAACGAAAAAAGATGCTTCGCCTGCTCTGTTTTACTGCCCATCCTGACGATGAGGCGGGCGGCTTTGGAGGTACTCTGCTGCGCTACGCTGAGCGCGGCGCTGAAACTCACGTGATCTGCCTTACACCCGGCCAGGCAGCCACACATCGCGGCGGCGCCAAATCGGACGATGAGCTTTCTGTGCTGCGGCGGCGCGAATTTGAATCCTCCTGCAAGCTGCTCAAAATCAGCCATGGCCAGGTGCTTGATTATCCTGACGGCAAGCTTGACCGCCAGGATTTTTTCGCGGTGGTGGCCGACCTGACGCGCCGCGTTCGCGAAATAAAGCCGCATGTGGTCATGACAATGGGTACGGAAGGCGCCATTACCGCCCATCCGGACCATTCCATGGTCTCGATCTTTGCCACCATGGCCTGCCACTGGGCCGAACGCACCAATCGCTTTCCAGAACAACTTGAAAATGGTCTTGCTCCGCACCGGACAGAGAAGCTGTATTACGCATCTGCTCTTTTTACCATGCCGCAACGCCAGCCAATCTTGCTGGCGCCCACCACAACCATCATCAATCTGGAGCAGCGAGAAATAGACGTAAAGATTGCCGCCTTCAAGTGCCATACCACGCAGGCTCCACTCTTCAGCTTTTTTGAAGATACCGTCCGCAAGCGCGGCAATATAGAGGTGTTTCACCTGGCCAATGCCGCCACGCCGCGCAAAGCTGAGATGGAGACGGATTTGTTTGCGGGAGTGGATGAATCGCCGTAACACTTTTTGAAGTCCCGAGCGGAGCGAGGGATCGCTACCCCTCACGAAAGACGTTGGGAATCTGCTCCCCACGCAGCGTTGTGCGAGCAGGGTTCCCTCACCCGCGAACTCCAGTTATTAGGGCAATCCCACAAGGGTGCGCGGGGTTCGGGATTTCAGAAAAGCTACTTCGCCAATGGCTGAATGATTTCGCTCAGCACGTCCGGCTTTGATTCATCGCGAACCAGATGAGCGTATTTTTCGCCGTCGTGATAATTCAGGGTAAACGTTTTGTAGTAATCGCCGTTCATCACCAGCAATTCAAGGTTAGGACCATTGCCCTGGCTGGCTTTGAGCGCATCACGCAGGATGTCCGGATCAAATTTCCGTCCATTCACCGCCACCAGCGTAGTTCCTGGCGCAACGCCTGCTTTCCAGGCAGGGCTGTTCATGATCACGTCGCTGATAGCGCCTTTGTCGTCGAGAGAGAGACCGATGGAAAAACGCGCATCGACAAACTTGCGCACTTTTTCAATGGCTTTGGTGAACTCGCTTGGATGATCGTCATACACGAGCTTCCAGCCGCTGTTGGTAATGCCGCCCAGCGGAGCGCCCGGCCCATACGAATCCAGGCGGTCGCGCAGGAACTTTGCCCAATCGTACGGAGCAACCTGGTTCAGCGTGCTGACCACTTCGTCAAAGGTATAGGGCTTTAGCATGGGCGGCGTGTTTCCTCCGCCGTGGAAGATGCGGCAAAAATCGTTGATCGATTTCTGGCCGTTGGTCTGCTGGCGAATGACCGTGTCAACTTCCAGCCAGATCAAAAAGCCTTCAGGATAGTAATCCACGCTGCGGCGCCAGCTTTCAAACTCCGGCAATGCGCCGTAAAGCAACTGGGCCGCATCAGCCGTATCCTGCAGCGGACGCCATGAGCGGCCGGGCGTGTGATCGAGCGCGGCTGCGGTTTCAGCAGCTTCATCTAAAAATTGTTGTTTGGTCCAAAGGCCGGAACGGCCGGCAAGAATCTCGCCCAGATACTGTGTTAGACCTTCATAAACCCAAAGCAGATCGCCTTCCATGGGTTGCTGATAGTCCGGCGTGGCCAGGCCCTTAGGACGACGATATTTTCCGTTCCATGAGTGCGTCATTTCATGTGGCAGGAGAGAGCCGGCAAGCCAGCGCGCATCATCATCCACCATGGTGCGCTCTGCTACGCGATCATCGCTGGACTCGTGATGTTCCAGGCCGAAGTGGGCGGTGTGGTCGCTCAGCGTGAGCAGAAAGTGATAATCACGATAGTGTCTGGCCTGAAACAGCGCGCCGGTTTCGGCGATCAGGTTCTTGTAATGCTGAATGGTTTCCTGCGGCATCTGCAGCGCTGCGTCGCCGTCTGAAACTTCATCAATATAGTGCTGGATTGGGCCTTCCGGCGTGAGTGGAATACGGCGGAAATGCGCGCCTGCCAGCACCGGAGAATCCACCAGCGTGGTCAGCGGCACCTGCTGGAAGTTGATTTGCCCAGCGCTTTCGCTGGCCACCGGCAGCGCCGTGCCGTAGTGCCAGCCGGAAGGAAGCTTTACGGAAGCAACAATCGGAATATCGTCTGTGCGCGGGCCCAATGGATAAAGCACCACCTGGTTCCAGCTCAACATGTCGAGTTGGGTGGTGGCTGAAGCCCCGGAAGAGAAACCTTCCGGCGGCGCAGGTAACACCAGGTCGAGCGTTGCTTCCAGCGTGGTTACACCTTGCGGGACGGTTACGTGAAACTCATACATCTGGACCAGGTCGCGACGCCAGGTCAATCTCTGCCCGTTGGCAAAAAACTTTAAGCCTGTCATGTCAACGATTGGCCCGGTAGGCCCGTGCTCTCCGGGGATCCACTCCGGATAAACCAGCTTTACCTCGCCCGGAGCCACCGGAATCTGCAACTGCGCATGAAGAATTTTTTGCGGGGCTTGCGTGGCATCCACTTCCAGCTTGATCGGCTGCGTCAATGGCGGCTCAGCGGCAATAGGATGCGGGTGACGTTTCTTTTGTGAAAGCGCATTGGTGGTGAAACTTGCCAGGATAATAAGAGAGCAGGTAAAACGCAGGGTGCGTTGGGAAATAGACATTTGTTATCTCCAGGCGAGCGAACCAGACTAAAGAAGCTCTGGCGGGAACGCAAGTGCCGATAAGCACCCGCTTGCTCAATCCCACGACTGAAGCCTGGGCCGCATTAAGAGAAACGGTTATTGGTCGCACACGATCCGGTGCTACGGCAGGTCCACGGTCTTAGGATCGACATGCTGTTTTGCGGGCTAGCCTTTTTTCTTTTTACTGGGCTTTTGTTCTTCCACCTTGCCGGTCACGGTGGCCAGCACCTTGTCAAAGGCCTCTTTGGCGGTCATTTCCTTGCTGCGGCTCTTGTTGTGGCGATATTTGTGCTCGCTGTTGCAGGTGCGGCAACGCGTCCGCAGAACCTCTTCGCCCATCATGGAAACAATGGAATGGTCAGTGGTGCGCTTGCATGATGAACAATGGTCGTCAATATCGTCGCCCAGCCGCATAGGGTCCCTCCGCATGGATACGCTCTGCTTATTTTGCCTTGAAATTGGTGGCGCTGTCTTGTGTTTGTGATTAAATCTGTAAGGTGCCTCTCAAGCGCGGCAAATTCATTACTTTTGAAGGTCTGGATGGCGTGGGCAAGTCCACGCAACTGGAGAACCTTGCCACAAACCTGCGCGAAAGCGGCATTGACGTGATTACCACGCGCGAACCCGGCGGCACTGCGCTGGGAGAGAAGCTCCGTACCGTCCTGCTCAGTTCGCGGACAGCAGGCCTTTCGCCTTTGGCCGAGCTGGCGCTCATGTTTGCCGACCGCGCCCAGGACATTGATAAGCAGATTCTTCCTGCGCTTGAGCGCGGACAATGGGTGCTGTGCGACCGCTTCACCGATTCCAGCGAGGCCTACCAGGGCGGCGGACGCCAACTGGGAAGCGAACTGGTATTGCAGCTACATAAATCCCTGTGCCATGACCTGCAACCCGATCTCACCATTCTTATGCTTTCTGATGCGGCGCGCGCCGTGGCCCGCGCCCGGCGGCGCAATGCAGACCAATCCAAAAAGACAGCAGACGATGAGAGCCGCTTTGAAAAAGAGAGCCGCGCATTTTATGAGCGTGTGCTGGCCGCGTATATGGCTATCGCCAAGCGCTCGCCGCAAAGAGTGGCTACGGTGGACGCGACAGACCCAATCGCCAAAGTGCAGAAAAAGATTGCAAAGATCGTGGAAGAGCGCCTGCTGGCCCAGACTGAGCGCAAACTTGGCAGCTAGTCTAAGCGTATGAATCATTGCGCGCGTTAATCAAAAAAAGAGGCCCAGTTTGCCGGGCCTCAGAGAATTCAGGATGAACAAAAAATGGGTTACCTTCCTACAACAAAAAGGTGCCCATCATTCTGCGAGTAGATTCTACCGTTGCCGTCGAGCGAAGCCGGGGTATAGGCGGCGCCAAGGGCAAGCTGCTGGAAGATGTGCTGGATCAGCGTGCCACCCTGTCCAATGGCGTAGAGATTTCCGTCTTCGCTGTTGGCATAAACCACGCCGTTCGCGTCCACTACAGCGGCGTTCACGCACCATTCAAAGCCATTCGGATGGTCGGAAACGCAGCTGATGGTGCCGTCAGGGTTGCGCGTGCAGCTTTGGGTGTTGGTGTTCTGGAAACTCCACTCGACATTCAGATTGGGATCCAACTGGGTCACAAAGTACTGCTCCGGCCCAAGAAATGACGCATTGGGGTTTGAGCGGTCCGGACACCAGTTGGGATCATCACAATAACCGGTCCCGCCGTAGTGATTGTTCTTAAAGATCACGGAGTAGGTTGTGCCGTGCGGATAGATGGCCGGCGTGTTGTCCCAGCCAAAGGTAAACGCGTTAAGGAAGTCGCCATTCGCGCTGAAGTGGAGCATGTGTCCCTGGGCAAAGTTATAGAGCGTGTAAGCGCCATAGAAGATGCTGCCGTCAGGGGCCACCACGGGCGACGATGACGAATCGTCCAACACGCGCGCAGGCGGCGGTTCATTGGTTCCGGGATCAACTCCGAAAGTGGCTCCTGCGTTGCACCCGCCATTGGCATTGGCGCCGCCTGGATTGCCGATGGGGAAGCTCACACCGCATCCATCATTGAGCCGGTTGCGCAATGAGGCCGCCCATTTGCCGGTCAAATTCGCATTCACGGCGACCAGATAGTTGTATCGGGTGACAAAATGCGCTTTGCTGATGGTGTAGATGGTGCCATCCGGCGCGATTGCCGGCGCTATGTTCATGGCCGCGCGCTGGCTGCCGCAGGGAGTGGTCTGCGGGTTGGCATTGGGCTGTGGCGGCCACGGAAGCTGTGAATCGAGGAATTGAACGTTGCACCGGCCATTGGCGGGCAGGACAGCGTCGCCTTTGATCTGGGCCTGCGTAAGCAGCGTGCTGTAGCTCACCTTGCTTACCACGTCACTAGGCGTGACTTTCACCAGCCAGGAGCCGACTACATCCGTGCCCAGCCAGCCGTTGGTGTCGTTTGAGGCGACCTGGATCACGTTGTAATAAATATTTCCATTGGCATCCACGCTCAGCGGCGAAGCCGTGAAGGTATTTGGGTTGATGGTTGTGCCAAAGGGGTTAATGCGCTTTACTACTGCGCCTGTGGTTTTGTTGATCTTAAAGATGGTGCCGCCCTGGCCGGGATCGTACAAAAAACCGTTGGCCAGCGCCGCGTGGTACACCGGCTCCCAGTAAAGGGCGGAGGAACCCGGAGCGAACCAGTCTGTATCAAACGTCCAGACCTTGGTGAAGGTGTTGCCCTGCCAGGTGTATTTATTCTGATGCCATTTTTGCGTGCTGTAAGTGCTGTTGCTGTAGGTGCCGTCCTTGGACTCGACAAACACATCGTTGCCATCGACCAGGGGGACCTGATAGTGCACAGCGAGATCGCCTAGCTGGTTGGGATCAGCTTTTTCCGCAGCGACGTTGAAATCGTAAATCAGGTTAACAAGATTTTCGTTAAGAGGCTGGGCGGTTACGGCCCCGTCAAAGAGCGTATGCTGCGGATTGAGCCCCCACTGAGGCCAGGTGGACGGAGGTTTGGGCGCAAGTATTTGCGCGCCGGCACTGAGCGGCAGTAGAGCGAGCGCGCCCGCCAACATGCACAGACAAACAAGAAGCTTGCTCTTACACAGAACGGTATTCATTGTGTACCACCTCGTTTTTTCTGAATTGATTGAAACTTGGCCAGGTACTGGTGAATAGTTCAGCAAGCGCCAAACGCGGATTGCCTGGTTAGAGCAAGAAGACTCAGTGGCAGGCTTTTCGGGCGATAAAGCAACCTGCTGCGCAAAGCGCCCCCCCTCTTCCGCCTTGCAAACTGGGCAGCCAAGCTACTATCGTTCCTCGTAACAATGATTAGAAAATGCCAATTGTTCGGAGTTCGGAAATGAAACACGGTTTTGCAACAACCGTCTGCGAACCCGTTTGCTTTTCTTAAGCATAATGTTGTTGTCAGGGGAAGATTTGATTTCTAAGAAGAATGGTTTTTAAAAAATCGAAGCTCGCTTTCTAGTTTCCGGCGCCAGCTATCTCTCCGGCAGGCCTTCCATGCGCAGCAAACCAACCCAGCACCCGCTGCTCAAATTCCTGGTGTGCAGCCGACCAGGCCATGGTGTGGCCAGCATGTGGAACCAACCAAAGGCGCACATGGCCAGGAGCGGCAGCGGCGATAAGCTGAGAGTGGTGCGGAGAGATGCTGCGGTCTTCTTCGCCGTGAATGAGCAGTACCGGTACAGATGAGTGCTTGACGGCTTCCAGAGGATTCGGCTGGAGCAGATCTACGCCATAGCGCAGCCGGGCGTATAACTCTGCTGACCAGATGACCGGGCGACCGAACGTTTTGCCGAACCAGGGCTCTAAATGCAGTGGTCCGGATACGCGTCCAAAACTCATCTCTCGCGCCGTGGAGAAAGGACTTTCGACGGCGACAGCGCAATAACGTTGCTCCGCAGCCAGCGACTGCAACATGAGCGCAGCGCCATACGATTCTCCAAAGCCATAGACGCACTGCGGCGGATCATGCTCATACAGCCATGAAACCCAGCGATGAATGTCATCGGATTCTTTCACGCCGTAAGTAGCCAGTTGGCCGCCGCTTTCACCGTGGCCGCGAGCATCCGGCAGCAGGACGGCGTATCCGTGTGCCAGAAAGAGTTTGCCGTATCCGGCTACACCTTCGCGGTTATCTGTAATGCCGTGCAGGAGAATAACCGAAGAGCCGTTAAATGTATGAGGATGGAGATACCATGCTTTGAGCACCGCGCCATCGGCGGCCTGAATGCTTACATCTTGCAGCTCAGCCTGAAATTGATTGTGCGCCACTGCGGCAATTGCCTGCCTGTGACGTAACGGAAGACGGCGGAGTTTTAAAGAGGCATCGGCGATCACCACTCCGGCCACTACTGAAAGAGCCAAATACAAAGAGACCGCTGCAAGCAAGAGCTTGCATATCAGGCGCGTTGAAGATGCTGGTGAGCGACGGCGGGAAGTTTCCATGGCTTCGGCTGACCTGCTATATAACCCCCATCAATCAAAAAGACGCAGGGAGCGCGCACGAAATTACACCATGCTCAAAAATAAACACGCTTGAATCTGCAATCCGTTCGCAACCTAAGGATGCAAGCTAAAGTCCAGCGTGGTAGTCAAACCGGTATTAACAGACGTGGCTGCGCTCGTCCCCGCATAGCCGGAAGCGGTGACCGTGAGGGTGTAATTGCCTATTGAAGTCCAGCTTGTACTGTATGCGCCGCTGCCGCTGGTAACCACGTTGGCTCAGTTTTGGCTGATGCGTGTTCTTTTTTCGGGCAGCGTTATTCCAAGAACCGGCTATTTCCCGGCATACGCCTGCGCTGCTTTTTCTGCAATCACTTTTGTCCGGCTGGGATCGATGACTTTCATATTGTCCCAGTCATAAGCAAACTCTTTGCCGCACTTCAGGCAGACAAAATAAGTTCCGGTGATGGAGGCAACTCCAGAACGCAGCGTGCCAGGACGGCAGGTAATGAGCGGAGTGCATTTCTTGTGACGGCAGACAAAGACTTTGGACCAGGCCAGCTCAAACAGTTCAATCAGCACAAAACACCTCTCTCGATTGGGGACCTTCGGAGGGCTAAAAGCGATCAATCCTCACTGCGTGCCGGAAAATGTGACGGAAAATGCCCTGGCCTGATCATCTGTCGCATTTCTTAGGCAGTGATTAGATGGTGGTTAAAAATGCTAATTCATTGTGTGGTGAGTGCCTGGGGAGAAACTTGTGCCTTGGAAATTAATGCTGAGTAGGGTGTGAAGAGATGGAAGAAAGTGCCTGAAAAATATATAAGGGGGATACGGCTTCCGGGTCCATATCCCCCTATTAGCAGTCGACGGATGAGCCTGCTTCTGTACTAATAGAGTCAGAAGGGGGCCTGAAAATATAGCTTTCTGTTAAAAAATTTTCATAGATTGGCGATTTTTAATAACTCCTTTTATTTGAGTAAGATACAAAATGTTCGATTGCGAGCCTGCGCTGGTCCCCGAGTTGCCGTTCTAAAATAGGCCATGCCGTTTTCCACATTTCATGGCAATTCGGGGGTTGTTCAACGGCTCCGCGAAACCCTTGCGCGGGACCGCTTCCCCCATGCGGTGATCCTGGCGGGGCCGCAAGGCGCGGGCAAATACACGCTGGCGCTGATGCTGGCACGGACCATGAACTGCCTGCAATCGCCCCAAACGGACGGCTTGCCCGACTTTTGCGGCGTATGCAGCAATTGCCGGCGCATCGGCGAAGCAGAAGAGCTGGACGCACGCTTTGCCGAAGCTGTGGAAGCCCGCGAGGGGCTGCGGGAGACGGACAAGCGCGAGACGCGAATCCTGGTGCAGACGCACCCGGACGTAATGGTTGTGCCGCCTGATCCGCCGCAGATGATGATTAAAGTCGACCAGGTGCGGCAGGTGATCCAGACCTCGCATTTCAAGCCGCAGGAGGCGCGCAGGCGGATATTCATTTTTACAGACTCGTCATTCATGAAAGAGGCTGCCAATGCGCTTTTGAAAGTGCTGGAAGAGCCGCCTGAGTTTGCAAATATTTTCCTATTGGCGCGGAATCCGGGGGAGTTGCTGCCGACCATCCGCTCACGATGCGTCACATTTGCGCTTGCGGCGCTGCCACCGGCGGAGATTGAAAGCTATCTGGCGCAGGACAAGCCGGAGTGGAATGCGCGCCAACGCCAGCTTGCAGCACGATTGAGCGGCGGCGGGGTGGGCCGCGCCAGAACCCTGGAACTGGAAGAGTATGTGGCGGTGCGCAAAGATGCCTTGGCGCTGCTGGTTACAGCGGTGCGATCAGCGGAGCACTCTGATCTTTTTCGCACAACAGAAAGCTATCGCGCGGGCGGCGAGGGCAAAGAAAAGACCGATCGCCTGCTGGCCGCTGTTTATAGCCTGCTGAAAGACCTGCTGGCGCTGATTTCCGATACGCCGGAGCTGGTGCGCAACACTGACATTACTGCGGAGCTGAAATCACTGGCCGGCAGCGTAGATTTTGAGTGGATCGCCCGCGCTACGCGGCAATTAGGACAGGTGCAAAGCGGCATGCGGCGCAACGTGCTGCGATCGCTCTCACTGGACGCTTTTGCGCTTGCCTTGGAACGTTAAGAAATAATAAAGAGTGGCGCAACTTGGCGTGCTGCTTACAATTGGTTGTTGGCCTTCCAGACAATTGAAAAGCCGAAGCGCGCTGTGATACGGTTACAGTCAACATCCGCACTGAATTCTCAAGTCATATTTTGGGTTCAGCTCGGCTAGCCGAGTCGGTGTTTCCTGCCGATGCAGTCTTTTAAAAAAAAGCGGGACGGAAACTATGAAGGAAATGGATTCAACCGCTGCTCGCCAGGCTCCTGAGCGGACCCACGAAGAATTTGTAAGCCGTAAGCTGATCCGGCCATCGCTAAGCACGCCTGCGCCCCGCACGGAACCGGTCTCTGAGCGCCGTGAACGGCTGGAGCGCACAGACCGCATGCCCTCCAACGGCCCGCGCCGCAATGGCCCGCCGGAGCAGACCCACGCGGAAAACTACTACTACCAGAAACAGATCCAGAGTAAAACGCCGGTGGTGGTGGTGCTGAAAGATGGCGAAGAGGTGCAGGGATTTATGGAGTGGTATGACCGCAACTGCATCAAGCTGAATCGCGGCAGCTCACCGCATCTGCTCATCTATAAGCCGTCCATCCGCTATATCTACAAGGCCGGCGAAGCGACCAATCCTTAAGCGGCCCTTCTCTGCATTCGTGCATTGCAAATCCATATCGGCGATAATTTGCCGGTATGGCGGATGCCATTGACACTTTATTGGGCCGTGCTCGCGGCGCGCGATTTCAAAATCCCGCTGCCGCCAAACAAGACGTGTCTCAAGCAGTTGCGCTGGCGCGAACTGCCAAAGATCCGTTGCCATTGGCCCAGGCGCTGACGGCGCTGGGGCAGATTGAGCGCGATCTGCATCGCCCAGACCAAGCGCTTCAGCATTATGAAGAGGCTGCGGAGATTTACCGCGCGACAGATGCTCCTCTGAAACTTGCTCATACCGTCCGCCACGTTGGCGACATTCATCGACACGAAGGAAGGCTCAAGCAGGCCGAGGCTTGTTACCAGGAAGCGCTGGCGATCTATCGTGCACATCCGGAAACGCCGCCGCTGGATCTGGCCAATGCTCTTCGCGGGTTCGCCTCGCTGAAAGAGGCGGAAGGTGACGCGCAGACTGCCCTGCAACTCTGGGAAGAGGCAGGCAAGCTCTACGCCAGCGCGAATGTTGAAGCCGGCGTGGCGGAGAGCGAGCAGCGGATGGCGCGGTTAAAAACACAAAGCGAATAGCTTTACCGCAACACGACTTTGCCCAAAAATTGCATTTACCACTGATTAACACTGATAACACTGATCAAAACAAATGCTTCGCCATAGGATTTGCCGACTAAATTGACCTTTTCTTATCAGTGTTCTGGAGCGTCCATCAGTGGTAAGAGTATTTTTTAGGCAAAGATAACGACAGCGGTTGAAGCCCTCTTGATGCCTTCCCCGCTTGGTGACTTTTCCGCATCTATTCAGAGGTGAACGGCGCGCGCAGGAGGCCAATGAATGGATAGCCAGTCAATCAAGGAAGTATTCAAAGAGCTGTACTCACACCTGGAGAGGCTGGAAACCCAGAACACGGCCATCCTGCTGTTCCTGAAGGGAAAGAACCGCGTCACTGATAAGCAGCTTGCGCCCTATCTGGAGCAGGCCGGCAATGCCAGCAATGTGAGATGGCGCGCTGAGCGGGTGAGGATGGAGTATCTTCTGGCGCAGACGCCTGACGCAACCGAAGCCGACGAGGAATCTGAAAAAGAGAGCACGTCAGCGGAGGTTGAGCAGAAAACATCAGGCCAGGAAGAGCAGGAGCAGGCGGCAGAAGCCAGCGGGCGAAGCTCAACCGGAGCAAGAGCATCAGGATTCCAGCCCAAGAGAGGCGCAGACGGAATCGGCACATGAGTCAGGAGACGATAAGAGAGAGGACGGGCAGAAGGTGGCGTAGCCGCACCAGCATATAAAAGTTACGAGAATTAGTTTTGAGAGTTCATCTCGTGCATTGCAGCTTCAAGCTATAGTCCTTCTTTGCCAGATATCAATGGAATGGGCCTACAAATTGGCGAGCTAGCATGCTTCTGTTCTTTCGCTACGTTGCGCGCAACCTTCCGGCAGAGAGGAAGGAACTTTTCTTTGCTTACTAGCCTCCGATCCCCTTGGCCTCTTTTACAGGCGGAAAATAAGTTGGGCTTGCCAGCCAATCTGCATTAGTGCTTTTGGTCTGTGCGGCCTCGGTACAGGGCGCAATGATGTAAGGACCTGCGCCGATCTGCTTCTTATGGCGATCATAGCCAAGCCAACAACCTCTAAAATCTCCGCTATCGATATCGCGCTCAACGACGATTGCCCCACTCCCACGCTGAGAGTCCTCATGCCAGTATCGCAAGACCAGCACGTTATCGTGGTAAGAACCGCCAACCTTCCATTCACTGGTATAGTCGACCGTCCGGCTTATCTCGCCGACCACCTGCTCGCCGACCGCGAACAGCTTGAGACTTTCATGGAAGATGTCTTCGCGTTTTTCCGAGCCGCGGTATTCCCGGGAAATGCCTATCCAAGCGGGCTTCGGAGCGGGTGACGGGCTGGGGATGGCAGCACCCACGAATTTCCAGAATAAATATTTCCGCGGCAAGCGGCTGTCTTCATCAGACATTCGTTCCCTGAGCACAAGCCACACAAACATCACGGTGAAAATAAGCTTCATGGCCGAAAAAGCCAGCAGAAAAAAGGCATTCATAGGAGGATCGGGTGGCGTCCTAAAAAATTCAGCTTCGCTCACCGGCGGCTTGGCAGCATGTGTGGAATACCAATAGACAGCGAAGATCGTGTAGGCGGAATCTGCGAGAGCATAAGCAGCGAGAATGATCGACATCACCCGCTTGCCTGCATTGCTGCTGGAATAAGCCATGATGCCTTTGTAGATTCCATAGTATCCCAGCAAAAGGAGAGCTGTGGGAACGACCGGCGCGAGGATGCTGTTCAGATTGGACAGATCCTTCCCTGGGAACATTGCTGCCAGCGCAGGCGAGAGCAAAGAAGACGCGACAGGAATGGCGGAGGGAATTACCAGAATGGGCAGAAACCACAGGGCGATCGCTTGGTTGTGATGGGCAGAGTGGTCCGGCGGCGTTATGGCCGGCGGCGATCCTGTAAACTTCGCGAGGAAAACGCTCGGATTGCGGGCTTCCACCTGCAACAGGACGCCAATATAGGCAAAGAGGAACCCAGCAATGCCAACGAGTAGTTCAGGAGGATTAGGGTGGTAGTAATAAGGAAAGAGGACCGCCCAGCACAGTGAAAATAGTGCCAGAATTCTGAACACCCGAGTAGCGTGACGGGCAAAGGTGGAAGCGCATCGGACTGTGTAAGCGAAGCAAACTAAAGTGACAAACCAAGCGATAATCTTGAACAACATTCTTGCATCCTCCCGGTCTCAAGCGCAGGAGCACTAAATCAAATGATATTGCCAACCACAACTCTCCGCGCTAAGAGCATGGCATGTCTCAAGGGCAACGCATGATACTCCTCATTGCGACTAGATAATCTAAATTTTTCTTTAAGAAACACAGGGATTTAGAACAGCCGTTCCATTAAAAGCAGAACTGGATTGAAGTTCAATGTGCTCTGTGCCGCACCTGCGCCGCTCGGATTTCCTATGACTCCGGTACGCTACACTTTGTCTCCATATATCTCTACTGGAGGCGATCCAATGAAAGCACAGATCAACTCTGAAAATTTCTTTCGGATGTGGCCACGTGCGTTATTTCATTCAAAAAAGGGAAAGAAGTATCTCGACGCACACCTGAATAGTCCCGGTGTTTATGTTTTGTACAGAGAAGACCAGCCTTACTACATCGGAAAGACTTCAAAGCACCTTGTTAAGCGGCTTGCACAGCATGCACTCAGACCAAATGCAAGGCGCTATCACTTTTGGAATTACTTTTCGGCTTTCCAACTCGGAGACGAAGAGCAGAGAGACAGAATAGAAGCAATTTTAATTGCTGCCATGCCGACTGCAAACAGCTCCCGTCCGAAACTTCCGCGCACAAAGCTAGACAGAAGCATTACAGGATTGTTGAACGATATTCAGTCCCAAATGCTAACAGGAAGACCGGGAGAAACAATTCCTGAAGCATCGGATGATGAGGAAATAGACGAATAAATTGCGCTTCCGCTACGCTGCGCGCGGGCCTTCGGCAGAGCGGAAGGAGTCTGTTCTTTTCTTTGCTTACCCGGCACTTATTCCTCGGCGCGACGATGCGCGCCATCGGAAACGTGACCGGGCTATTCTCAGTCGTCCCGCCAGAGGCGGGACTGAAGTTTTGGTTCTCGTTGCATTTAGCGAGATGCCGGAGATGTGCTTCATTTCGCTATTGATTCGCTTTGGGAATCGCGCTATTCTGGAGCAGCCCATACGGGTGGAAGTTACCGGATCTTTGAAAATTAGTGGTCAGCGAGGTGATCGGGGCAAATCTGCCATGATCAAAGGACCAAACGCTAAAGAAAAAGCTCTTCGACCGGTCGGTGACCGTTCGGTCGAAATGGGATTGGAGCTTTGTTTTCAACAAGAGTGCCTAAGGGGGGTGGGCTTTGCGACCCACTGCTGATTAGCATTCAGCAGTCGGCAATCAGCAATCAGCCAAAGCAGAACCGAAGGTAAGTTTGCGACCCTCTGCCGAATCTCTCAGCATTGGGTCGATTTGGGTCATCTTGGGTCAAATTGGGTCGAAACCGGGGGGCAGGGGGCGGGGGGCAGCCCTCATTTTTGCTCACTGAGGAAGGACCAGAGCCGAGGGCGGCTGTGCCACATGAGTATTGTGTTCGCAGGCGAGGGCGGGTGATCGAAAACCAATTGAACATAGATCGGAAACTGAAGCCGTATTGTTGGCATAGGGCTTCCTCCCTTCGCAAAGAACGCTCAGGGTCGGAATTTCAGAAAAAACCTACAGCTTCGGCAGCACGATTCCGGTCTGCTTCTGGTATTTGCCGGATTTGTCTCGGTAGCTGATTTCGCAGGGTTCATCGCCCTGGAAGAAGAGAATCTGGCACAGGCCTTCATTGGAATAGATTTTGGCCGGCAGAGGCGTGCTGTTGGAGATCTCAAGCGTGACAAAGCCTTCCCACTCCGGCTCAAAGGGCGTGACGTTGACGATGATGCCGCAGCGGGCGTAGGTTGACTTGCCGACGCAGATGGTGAGGACGTCGCGGGGGATCTTGAAGTACTCAACGGAGCGCGCCAGAGCAAAGGAGTTAGGCGGAATGAGCACGGAAGGCGCCTGCACGCTGACAAAAGATCGCTCATCAAAGTTTTTGGGATCGACAATGGCGGAGTTGACGTTGGTAAAGATCTTGAATTCATCGGCTACGCGGAGATCGTAACCGTAAGAGGAGACGCCGTAAGAGATTACGCCTTCACGCACCTGGCGGTCGTTGAATGGATTGATCATTCCATGCTCTTGCGCCATGCGGCGGATCCAGCGGTCACTTTTAATTGCCATTTTTGCTAGTGGTTCCTTTGGGTTTTGCCGGGATTTTGGCGGTGCGAGTAAAGAAGCCATCTTATAAGCGAACTGCTCCATTGACAACCAGCGTAGAAGTCCAATAGCATCTGCAAGTTACGCCCTTTCTGACAATCCCTGGAGGAGAGCTGCCCTGTGATTAAGCTCGATATTATTAACGAAGTGGTTAACAAAACCGGCATCACCAAGACCAAGGCAGAGCTGGCCGTGGAAACGGTGTTTGAAAGCATGAAGAAAGCCCTGGCCCAGAGTGAACGCATTGAGCTGCGCGGATTTGGCGTGTTTAACGTACGCCCGCGCAAGACCGGCATTGGACGCAACCCGCGTACCGGCGCTGAAGTGAGTATCCCTCCGGGAAAAGCCGTGCGCTTTAAGCCAGGGAAAGAGTTGCAGTCGATTGATTAGGGATTAGCTGCTGGCGCTGGGCGATTGATTGGGTCGGCGAGCAGACGATCGGCGATCAGACGATCTTTCGATCATACGATCATTGATTAGACGATCATTGATTAGACGATCAGCGGTTGGACGACCAGCGGGTAGATGATCGTTGGTAGACGGTTGTTGGTTAGACGATTGTTGGTTTAGACGATCCATTGGTTAGATGATCGTTGGTTTAGACGATCCGCGGATCATTGGATCATTCGATCATTTGCTTTCAGCGGCTTGTTAGTTTCAGCGGCTTTTTGTCAGTTAGCGGCTTTTTGTCAGTGCTTTTAGCAGCGTTTCACTTTCAGGAGTTTTTTTAGTGCTGCCGCTCTCTCGATTTTTTAGTGCAGACGTTTGTTAGTGCAGGACATTCTCTGATTTTTTAGTGCCAGACGTTTCTTCGATTGCAGCAATCAAGGCCATCAGTTCATGCCGGACCCTATCCCTCAGGAATATCAAGTTTACGATCCCGCGCGACATGAGATCAGGGTGGTGGTTATCCAGCCACCGAGGCACCGGTATTGGCTGAATGCGCTGCTCTTGCTGGCCACGGTTCTTACCACTCTGTGCATTGGCGCGCGAATGCAATACGGCTTTGACCACAACATCGGGCTTTTTTCCCAGGATGTTGATGGCTGGCCGTGGTTGTGGGTTTTTGAGGATTGGCATCGGCTGGGGCTGGGCATAACGTACTCAGCGTGTGTGCTGGGAATTTTGGGAGCGCATGAGCTGGGACACTACGTTTTGTGCGTGATGCGGCGGGTGTTTGCCACACTGCCGTTTTTTATCCCCGCGCCTACGTTGATCGGAACGCTGGGAGCGTTTATTCGCATCAAATCGCCGCTGCGCAGCCGCGCTGACCTTTTTGATATCGGCATTGGCGGGCCGATTGCCGGCTTTGTGGTGGCTGTGCCGGTTTTGATCTTTGGCTTGCTGGCATCAAAACCATTGACTGGCGAGGCGCTTATGAACGCTACGCCCGATAATAGTTTGGTGCTCGGCTTTCCCCTGATCTTTAAACTTGCGCATTGGGCGCTTGGCGCAGTAGGCGTTCACTCTGCGGCAGTTCAAGCGCCGCTTAATGGCCTTTATCTGCATCCGGCCGCTGTAGGCGCGTGGATTGGTATGCTGGCCACCGCGTTAAATCTGCTTCCAGGCGGCCAGCTCGATGGCGGCCACATTATCTTTGCTGTAAATCCACGGCTGCATCGCCCCATCTCATTTCTTAGCATTGCAGTTTTGCTGGCCCTGAGCTGGTTCTACTGGACAGGTTGGCTGCTCTGGGCTGTAGTGCTTCGCTTCACAGGAAGCCGCCACCCTGACGTGCCTATCGCCCCGCCGCTCAATCGTACGCGCCGCGTATTGGCGGTCTTTGCCCTGATCATGCTTGTACTGACTCTCGCACCTGCGCCTTTCGTTGGCCCTGACAGCAGCTTGAAGGGATCGCTTAATAAATGGCGGGCCGATCGCCAACAGCAAAATCAGCAGCAGCACACCGCGCCGTCAAAGTAGCGATAGCGCGTCTACATCGACGATGACATTTGTACGCGGCATCTTTTCGGTATCGGCGAACGCCAGCATTCTCCTGAGCGCTGCGTTCAGCTTCTCACGGCTCGCTGCTTTCAAAATGAAATGATAACGAAAATCACGCTTCAATCGCATGATCGGCGCAACAGATGGGCCAAGCACGCGCACGCCCTCATTGCGCGTCGACTCAAACCATCGCCCCAGTTGGCCCGTCCAGCGCATGGTCTGTTCAAGCTTGTCACTGCGGACCAGCACATTGGCCAGCGCGCTGAAAGGTGGGTAATGCATCCACTTGCGGAAGCGCACTTCTTTCTCGTAAAAACCTGCGTAATCGTGGCGCTGCGCAAACTGAATGGCGTAGTGGTCAGGATGATAGGTCTGCAGCACAACCTTCCCTGGCATCTCACCGCGGCCTGCGCGTCCTGCAACCTGAGTCAGCAACTGGAACGTGCGCTCAGCAGCGCGAAAATCCGGAAAGCCCAACGCATAATCCGCGCCCACAACACCCACCAGCGTGACGCCATGCACATCGTGTCCCTTGGCGATCATCTGCGTGCCCACCAGCAAATTGATCTCGCCCGCATGGAATTGATTGAGCACGCGTTCAAAATCATTGCGGCTGCGCACTGTGTCACGATCCAGCCGCCCGATGCGCGCCTGCGGAAACGCCTCATGCAGCCGCTCTTCAACCTTCTCCGATCCTGCGCCAAGAAAAAAGATGTGTTCGCTATCGCACGCCACGCAGCGCCGCGGCACAGCCTGCCGATAACCGCAGTAATGGCACTCCATGCGGTGCGCTGCCTTGTGGTAGGTCATGGCGATGGTGCAGTTCCTGCATTGCAGTGTCTCTCCACACGCGCGGCACAGCACCACCGACGAATATCCTCTGCGATTAAGCAGGATCATGGCCTGCTCACCGCGCTGCAATCGGTCCGTCACTTCCTGAATCAGTTGCCGCGAGAAAATCTGATCGCTGCCGGTCTGCTGAAACTCATAGCGCATGTCCACCAGCTCCACTTCCGGCAAAGGCCGCCGTTCCACGCGCTCTTTCAGCTCAATCAACGCGTACTTCTTCGTCTCTGCATTATGGTATGACTCAACGGATGGCGTAGCTGAAGCCAGCACCACGGCTGCTCCCGTATGCTTGCCGCGCATTACCGCAACATCGCGACCGTGATAGCGCGGCGTCTCTTCCTGTTTGTATGATCCATCGTGCTCCTCATCCACCACGATCAGCGCCAGGTTCTCAACCGGCGCAAAAACAGCAGAGCGCGTGCCCACAACAATCCGCGCTTCCCCGCGACGAATGCGGTGCCACTGCTCTGCGCGCTCATCTGCTGAAAGCGCTGAGTGCAGGATCGCCACCTCGTCGCCGAAAACCTGATGCAGGTTGGCCGCTGCGGCAGGCGTAAGCCCGATCTCCGGCACCAACAGAATTGCCGACCTGCCTGACTCCAGCACCGCCTGCATCGCCGCCAGATAAACGGCCGTTTTGCCGGAGCCAGTCACACCATGCAACAGCGCGACAGAAAATTTCCTCTCTTCCACCGATCTGTCAATCGCCGCCAGCGCGGCTTTCTGATGCGTGTTAAAGATAAAATCCAGATGCGATGGCCCGCGCTTTTTCATCGAGCTTACGCTGAACCCAGCCGGCTCTTCTATCAACTCAACAATTCCTCGCTTCGCCAGTGTTTGCAGCGTCGTTCGCGGCACGTCCAGCGTTCGCACCTTCTCCACCAACGCTCTTCCCTGCTGTTGTTGTAGAAACTCAATGATCTTCTGCTGGTTCTCATTCAGCTTGCCGCTGGCTTCTTTGAGCACGGCGACCTGAACGGTACGACGCGCATCCCGCGCTGCTGTTGCATCTTCCCGCGCAATCCACTTCTTGCGCAGCAGCAAATCCAGCACCTGCCGGTTCGCTCCAGTTGCAGAGCGGATCGTCCCTTCTAGCGCATCCTCTGACATGGAGAGATAATCGAGCACGGCATATTCAAGCATCTGCGTATCAACATCCTGCTTTGAGCGCCGAGACGAGCCGACAGTCGCCGAAGCATGGAGCGCCTCATGCCCCGCTTCTGTAATGCGATATAGCTTTGCTTTTTTGATCTCCGCCGCCAGCGGCAGCATGGTGCGGTAAACGTCGCCAATTGGGGCTAGGTAATACTGTGCAATCCATTGCCCCAGCTTCATCAATCCATCATCTAGCACCGGCTCTGAATCCAGCACCTGGAGCACAGCCTTGGCTTGCATGGAAGGCGCGCGATCATGCAGCGCAGTCACCACTCCGGAAAGCCGTTCAGCGCGAAAAGGAACCAACACCCGCCCGCCCACCACCGGCTCACGGTCGCCGATTTTGTAGGTGAACGCCATATCCAGCGGGACTGGCAGGGCTACATCGCAGTAGGTGGGCATGGTGTAAAAGGAGATTGTACGTGAGCGCCAGCAACAGCCGGATGACCTGAGGTTTGTCAATGCGTCTCAAGAGGCCCTTGGTCACTGCAGGATGTGAGCGCCATCACAGCATCGCCTGCCTCCCGGATACACGATTAAGTCAGGTCTTTCCTGCGAGGCAGCAGCCATGACCTTTTTGCAGGAGCTCGCGCCCGGCAGGTATGCGTTCATCTTGTCGGCGGGATTTGGTCTCAATTGAGTTCTACCGGCCCCAATTTCCGGCAACCATCCGGCAGTCTTCTCAGAGCTGAGCGCAAAGATTCGTTTATCGCCGGAATTGCTGCCATAGCCATCCTGTTCCATCTGGTGCTCCGTCACCTGTTTCACTCCGGCCCGGTATACCTGTTGCCTTTGTATATCGCCCTCGTCGCCGGAGGTGTTCCGCTCCTGGTGCAATTGCTGCGCCAGGTGGCCAAAGGGCAGTTCGGCGCTGATCTGCTGGCTGGGTTCTCCATCGTCACGGGTGTCCTGCTGCACGAATACCTGGTGGCATGCATCGTGGTTTTGATGCTTTCCGGCGGGTCCGCTCTTGAGCAATACGCAACCCGGAGGGCTTCATCTGCTCTGCGCGCCCTGGCTAAGAGAATGCCGACCACCGCACGCCTGGTCACCCCGAGCGGCTTCGTTTCAGTCGAGGCCCAAGGCGTTGTCCCAGGAAACGTAGTAGTCGTTCTGCCTCACGAAATCAGCCCGGTGGACGGTGAGGTCGTCGAGGGGCACGGCGAGATGGACGAATCCTATCTCACCGGTGAGCCATTCAACATCAGGAAAGCGCCAGGCTCGCAGGTGCTTTCCGGCGCCGTCAACGGAAGCAGTGCGCTCAAAGTCAAAGCCACAAAGCTCCCATTGGATTCCCGCTACGCGCGTATTTTGCGGGTTGTGGAGGAAGCTGAGAAAAACCGTCCGGCGATGCGGCGCGTGGCTGACCGGCTCGGTGCATGGTATACGCCTCTGGCGCTGCTGATCGCTCTGCTCGGCTGGTTTCTGGGTGGAAGTGCAGAGCGTTTTCTGGCAGTCATCGTCATTGCCACCCCCTGCCCGCTCTTGATCGCCATTCCGGTTGCCATCATCGGTGGTATTTCTCTTGCTGCCCGCCGCGGCATTGTGATCAAGCACGCGGCCATCCTGGAAACCATCGACACCTGCAGTATTTTCTTTTTCGATAAAACCGGCACTCTCACCTATGGGCGGCCGCTGCTGAGCGACATCTTGTGCGCTCCCGGATTCACTGAGACCAACATCCTCTTCTATTCGTCCGGCCTTGAACAGTATTCGCGCCATCCACTGGCCAAGGCCGTCATGAACGCAGCACTCGGCAGGCAGATCAAACCCCCTGTTCCCAGCGGCGTCGCGGAAAGACCCGGCCAAGGCCTTCGTGGGATGATTGATGGACATCAGGTTCGGATTACCGGGCGCAACAGCTTATCTCCACTTGCGTCAAGCCAATTGCCGCCGGTTGCAATTGGACTGGAATGTGTTGTTCTGATCGATGAATCCTTGGCAGCGCTGCTTCGCTTCCACGATGAACCGCGGCAGGACAGCGGTTCTTTCATTCGTCACTTGGGCTCGCGGCACAAGGCGCAAGAAGTTGTGTTGCTTTCCGGCGACCGCCAAATGGAGGTTGAGCACATGGCCAGAACCGTGGGCATTGAGCGGATCTATGCCGGAAAGTCGCCCGAAGAGAAACAGGATCTGGTGCGCGTAGCGAGTGCCCGGGCCCGCACTCTGTTTGTAGGCGACGGAATCAACGATGCCCCGGCGATGCTTGCGGCAACCGCCAGCGTCGCGTTGGGCGGGCAAAGCAGTGACGTGGTCTCAGAGGCCGCCGACGCGGTTGTGCTGGATTCCTCATTACGCAGGGTAGATGAGTTGATGCATATTGCCCGCCGCACTCATTCCATCGCTCTGCAGAGCGCGGTTGGCGGCATGCTCCTCAGTGTTTTGGGGATGGGCTTTGCTGCGTGCGGCTTCCTCCCGCCTCTGGTGGGAGCAGTTTCCCAGGAGATAATCGACCTTGCTGCCGTTCTAAATGCGCTGCGGGTCACGCTGCCGGCAGCCCACATGAGCGACTTCTAGTTGCCTCTGGATAGCGCCTGCATTGGATACTTCTGGCCCACTCTCGCGGCGATAGAAATCGCAAATTCCCATCTCGCGGTAAGCTCTGAATCCAGCACTTGCAGCACAGCCTTGGCCTGCATGGAAGGCGCGCGATCATGCAGCGCAATCACCACGCCGGAAAGCCGTTCCGCGCGAAAAGGGACCAACACCCGCCCGCCCACCACCGGCTCGCGGTCGGCGATTTTGTAAGTGAATGTCATATCCAGCGGGACTGGCAGGGCTACATCGCAGTAGGTGGGCATGGCGATAAGAAGATTGTACAATCTCCAGCAATGAAGCTCGTTTCAACAATATTGTTCCTACTTTTCTCGTTCGTCCACTTGTTTGCTTGGGCCGGGGAATTGCCAACCATCTCAGAAGCAGAAAGTTTGAAGCATCTGGTTCAGAAGACTGACCCTGCTTACCCTTCAATGGGGAAGCAGCTACACGTTCAGGGAGAGGTAAAAATCCAAATTGCTGTCTCGGAGGCGGGCCAGGTCAAGATACTGAAAATCATTTCCGGCTCGCCCATTCTGGCTTCAGCCGCCATTGAAGCTGTCACGCAGTGGCACTACGCGCCGTTCATCTTGGAAGGACGCCCTGTCGCTGTGCAGACGATCGCAACAGTGCCTTTTTCGCTTGGCGACACGCCCGAACGCATTCGAGAGCGGAACGAGAAAAATGACCTGTTCTTCACCGCATATCGACTTTGCCGGAAGCAGATCGACGACCAGCAACTTTCTCAGGCTGAGGTAACATGCAAGAAAGCGCTCACGACTGCGGAAGAGCTTGATCCAGGCCCGAATTTGGCACACATGGACGCATTGGGCGCAATGGGAAACGTATTCTTTTTGGAACGTAAATTTCCGGAAGCCCTGAGTTACTACCAGGCTGAGCTCAGAATTGGAGAAACCATTCTCAAAGCCACTGACGGTGAACTGGCTGCTGTGTACCATAACGTGGGCAACGGACTATGGGGCACTGGACAATTACAACAAGCGGATCTCCAATACGAGAAAGCCGAGAGCAGCTATAAGCAGGCAGCGGCGCACATTGAATCGTCCTTCATAAAAAATGAATATGCCAAGGGCTTGAAATCTGTCCTACATGATCATGCCGTCATGCTCCGCCAGATGGACCGTCCGGCCCAGGCTGAGAATCTAGAAAAAGAATCGTCCACAATCGTGATCAAAGAAGGTTTGAAAGACAATTAGCGACCCAGGAGCTACTCCTGCGCTTTCGCCGGCGGCTTCAATCCCAGCTCCTTCATCGCCATCTGCAAATCCTTCCACGCCTCTTTCTTCTGCCGCGGATCACGCAGCAGGTACGCCGGATGGTAGGTTACCAGCAGCTTTGAGTCTTTGAATTCATACCAGCGGCCACGCAGGTTGGCCATGGAATCATTCATAGCCAGCAGGTTTTTGGCCGCTACCGCGCCTAGCGCAACAATCACCTTCGGCCGGATCACCTCAATCTGGCGCATCAGGAAGGGCGAACACGTATCGCACTCGTCTTTCTCCGGCGTCCGATTGCTTGGCGGCCGGCACTTTACCACGTTCGCAATGTAAACATCTTCGCGCTTGAGCCCCATCGCTGTGATCATGTTGTTCAGCAACTGTCCCGCGCGGCCCACAAACGGCTCGCCCTGCGCATCTTCATCGGCGCCAGGTCCTTCGCCAATAAACATAAGATCGGCATTCACATTGCCTACGCCAAAGACAAGCTTGGTCCGGCCCTTGTGCAGGCGGCAGCGCGTACAGTCGCCAATATCTTCACGGATCAGCTTCAGCGCCACGGGTTTGTCCTGGATCACGGGCAATGACGAATCAAAAAGAGACCGTCCTCCACTCCCAGTTCGCGCAGCAGCCATATCAGCCGGGGCTTCATTAGTCGCAGGCGCTTCATTGGACACTTCTGGCCCACCCTCGCGGCGATAGAAATCGTAAATTCCCATCTCGCGGTAATATTCCACGCGCGCTGCAAGTTGCTTCCTGGTGTCGGCATCAAGAGACTTGGGCATGTTTCAAGAAAATAAATGTTTAACGCTCGGATGTAAACATGCCCATGTTCTTGAGCCAGTGTGAAAGCCTCTAGAACTCAAAGGTCACGCCTGCTGTGGGCGTAATTGGCAGTCCCTTTTCCGTCACCGCCGTAAAGCGCAGGGTAGCAGGATTGAATGTGTCACCAATCAACCGTGGATTGTCATGGTTCGTCATGTTGAGTCCCTCGACGTAGAGTGTCATCTTCCAGCGGGCAAAGGCCCAGGCTTTGTCACAGCGCAAATCCAGCCGTTGGTAGGGGCCAAAGATATCGTGGCTCGGGCCGGTGATCCCTCCGCCAACCACCACGACCGTCGAAATCGGAAAGCCGGAACCGTAGACCATTTTGCCGCTCAAATTGACGGTCGGTGTAAGGCGATACATGGCAAAGGCATTCACGGTGTGGCGCTGGTCAGCGAATGTCGGCGTGTTCAGAAACGTAGCTCCCAGGGGAAAGATTTCGCGTGAATAGGCCAGGGTATAACCAACCCATCCTGAAAGCCGGTTGGCGCTTCGCCTTTGCAGGATGAACTGCATTCCGCGAGAATTGTCCTTAACCTTGAACGCCTGGCTCGGATTGGGTCTGATGGAAGAACAACTGGTGGGGGTAAGCGCAATTGAGCCAAATATGTCAGCGCTTTCGCGGTCAAACCCTTCAATACGAACGCGCGTGTTCTCTGAAATGCGCTGTTCGATCGATGCTGTGTATTGGTCTGATCTGCGTATCATCACCTGCGACCCATGAATATCTATCGGCGGCAGCTCAGTGCAGATCGAAGCCAGGGTTTGAAATTCCGGGAACTGCGCATAGCGGCCGTAACCGAACTGTAGCTGCGTACGCGATGCCACCTGCCACGCAGCCGATACCTGCGGCGTCACCGGGCGAAAATCGACTTGGGAAATCTGGTCCCAGCGAATGCCTGCCATAAGGTGCAACCGGTTGCCGAACAGGCTTGTGCTCTGTTCCCCAAAGCCGCTTTGGCGGAGAGCTGTATCGTCGCTGATGCCGCCCTCAAACCCCGTTGGCTGCGCAATATCAATGAACTGGAAGAAACCTGAGTCGCGCAAACGCCGCAAAGTATACCCGGCTTCCATCACGCTGTTTTTGTTCCAATTCCATACCGCCCGCGTCCCACCCTCCCATTCTCCGTAATAGTCCGTGTTCAGGACCACATCAGAAGAGTTGTTGACGGTAAATCTCTGGCGGATGAAGCTTGCATTATTATCCAGCAGCAGCTTCGGTGTGGCGGCATAACGCCAGCCCAGCCGCACCAGGTCAAGGTCGTTATCGCCGGTGTTGATTGTGTTGGCATTGGCCGTAGGCTCAAAATGCGTGGCATCGGTATGACCAAGCAGGGTAAAAAGGCTGACGCTCTGCTTTGGCGTAAGGTCATAGTTCAGCTTGATGCTGCCATCCTCAAAAGAAACATCGGTGGAAGGTTCATTGATGCGGTTGTGAATTAGGTAGTTAAGATAGCTGCGGCGCGCTGAAACCAGCCACGATCCTTTGCCCGCGCTACCCAGCCCGCCTTCGCCTAGAAACTCGCTGTCTGCCATTCCCGCGGAAATCGTAAAGTGCGGCCTGGTACGGCTGCCTTCGCGGGTGCGGATGGCAAGCGCAGCCCCTGAATCATCGGCATAGCGGACTGGATACCCAACTTCCATCAGGTTGATGTCCTGAATCGTCTCTGTGCTCAACATGCTCAGTGAAGCGCCATCGCTCAACCCAGGGATCGTGTGGAACGGTTGCGGCACTAATACATCGTCCACATAGATGCTCACATCGCCAAAAGGCGCGCCGAGCACATTAAATTCCCCGAAGAAATCATTGTTCTCAACCGGCGACACGCCGGGCAAGGATTGCAACGAACGGAATGGATCATTAGCCAATACGGTCGCCGATTCCTTCAATTCCTGCGGCGTCAAAGTTAATTGGCTGGGAACGGCAGGGTTGTCGCCGTGAAAGATATCGCCTTTTACATCTACGACCTCGGTACGCCTCAACGTTTCCGGCGCAAGCGTGATGGAGAATTCCTTGTCGCCGCCATCTGCAGTTACTTCAAAGCTTGTATTCACCAGGCGATAGCCCACCGCAGCCACCTGCAGCGTATATTTCCCTGGAGGAACATCAGAAATTTTGAAACTCCCATCCTCGCCGGTCACTGCAGAAAGCTTGTGCTCCAGTACCAAAACATGCACACGGCTCAGCGGCTCGCCGCCAATGGCGCTGATTACCTTGCCTTTAATTTCCGCTGAATACGCCGCACAGCTAAGCAGTAAAGCGCACACTATGAGATATATCTTCATGCCGTTTCCTTAAGCAGTTGGAAGTAGCGTAAATCCAGTGTGAGAACGTTAGCCTATAACATTCTTGCGATTCATGAATAGTTTTAATTTTTCTTTACAACAGTTGAACCTATTGCAGGAAGGTAATAATTGTAAGTTCAATCAATAGAATGGTGACTGCTGGCGATGGATGAGGGTTTGATTCGCACCACTGCGTCCAGCACGCGGTGCGCCACTTCCCACTTGCTGGTTTCCGGTACAGTTTCAGCGCCGCTGTGAGTAAGGATCGTAACCGCGTTGCGTTCAGAATCAAAACCGATGCCGGGCTGGGAGACATCGTTGAGCACGATTGCGTCCAGCGATTTGCTTTCCAGCTTTTTGCGCGCGTTAGCCACACCATCATTGGTCTCTGCGGCAAAACCAACCACAATGCGGCTTCCCTTCTTCGCTCCAATTTCAGCCAGGATATCTGTCGTCGGCTCCAGTTCCAGAATCATGGGACCTTTGCGCTTGATCTTTTCATCGGCAACTTGCCGCACAGTAAAGTCGGCCACCGCCGCAGCCTTGATCACGATGGTTGCATGATCAAGATTTGCCAGCACCGCATCGCGCATCTCTGCCGCTGTTTGCACCTGAATGACCTCTGCTGCTGAAGGCGGCTTCAAAGCCGTTGGCCCGCTGATCAGGATCACCTTTGCGCCACGGCGCAGCGCGGCCTCCGCCAGCGCGTAACCCATCTTGCCGCTCGACCGGTTGCCGATGTAGCGCACTGGGTCAATCGGCTCGCGCGTCGGTCCGGCGGTAACCAGAACGGTCTCGCCTGCCAGATCCTGCTCCGCGTGCAGTGCCTTAAGCACCGCTTTCACAATGGTTTCATTCGCAGCCAGCCTTCCTGCGCCAACCATGCCGCAAGCCAGATATCCGCTGTCCGGCTCAACCACAGTAATGCCGCGCAACTTCAAAGTCTGGACATTGGCCTGCGTGGCGGGGTTCTCCCACATGTTCACATTCATGGCCGGCGCAATCACCACCGGCGCCGTCGTAGCAAGAAACAACGTGGTCAAAAAATCATTGGCTTCGCCGTGAGCAAACTTAGCGATTACGTCGGCTGTCGCCGGCGCCACCACCAGCGCATCTATCGATTGCGCCACAGCTATGTGTTCAACCGCAGAGTCGATATTGGGCTCTTCAGCGCCTGCGCCAAAAAGATCGGTAATCACCTTCTCTCCGCTCAGCGCGGCAAAGGTGAGCGGGCGCACAAACTCCTGCGCGGCACGGGTCATTACCACCTGCACGCGGACACCCCGGTCCTGCAGCAGGCGGACAAGCTCCGCCGCTTTGTAGGCAGCAATCCCGCCGGTGACGCCCAGAGCGATCTTCATATCAGAATTGTATTCCGCTTATTGGTTAGAGTAATAGTGGCAGGCTTAGGACGCTTTTTTCTGCAAATCCCGAGCGGAGCGAGGAAGCCCTACCTTTTACCATTCAGCCTTGGATCAAGCAGTGTTCGCGAATCGCAAGGAAACGCTAACTCTGTTCCCCTTTAGGCGGTTCCACAATCGGCGCAGCCGGAGTCTCTTTAGCTTTGACGGTGAACTGAATTTTGCCGGCATCAATTTCCTGCTGGGCAATCTTGCAGGGCTTGCGCGCGGCTGTATTCACCAGCGGGGGCGCTCCTCCGGAAAGCTGTCGCGCGCGGCGCGCCGCCACCAGAACGTAGCGGTAGTTGCTGTCAAATCCATCTTTAAGCTTCATCGTCAGTTACCCCCATCATTCAGGCAGGAGAGGAATCAATCGAAGGAACCCAGAATACCCCTGATCTCGTCTTCCATATTTGACTTCAGGCATTTCTCCGCCGTCTCTAGGTATCGTTTCTCGTCGGCAGATGGCGGTTTACCCGAACGTTTGGTGCGCTCGCCCAGAACAATGGCCTGGAGCCGGTCCACGGATTGCTCAAGGCGGTCGTTGATCAGAATATAGTCGTAATTCGGATACTTCTCAATCTCCTTCCGCGCCGTGTCCAGGCGGCGGCGGATGGTCTCTTCCGCATGCATGTTCTCGCTCAGGCTGCGCTTCCGCAGCCGCGACTCCAGCTCCGTGCGGCTGGGTGGCAGCACAAAAATGCTTACCGCCTCCGGCATTTTCTCTTTTACCTGCCGCTCGCCCTGCACGTCGATATCGAGCAGCAGATCGTTGCCGCGCTGCTTGGCCTGCTGCAAAACGGAGCGCGCCGTACCGTAGTAATTGCCGAAGACCTGCGCGTATTCCAGAAACTCGCCGCGTTCGATCATGGCTTCAAATTCTTCACGGGTAATAAAGTGGTATTCGCGCCCATCCTGCTCACTGCCGCGCGGAGAACGCGTGGTGAATGACACGGAGAATTCCAGATACGGCACATACTGCCGCAACTCATTCACCAGTGTGGTCTTGCCGGAGCCGGAGGGTGCAGAGATGATATAAAGTATGCCGCTCATTCCAGGTTCTGCACCTGCTCGCGGCATTTTTCAATTTCAGCCTTCATCTGCAGGCCCAGTTCGGTAATGCGCAGGCCCTCGCCGGACACGCCGGAAGTCTTGGAGAGCAGCGTGTTGGCTTCTCGGTTCAGCTCCTGCAGTAGAAAATCCAGCTTCTTGCCCACCTCGCCGCCCTGGTCAAGCAGCTTGCGGAAATGGTCAATGTGCGTGTGCAGGCGGACCAGCTCTTCCTGAATATCACTGCGCTCGGCCAGGATGGCGGCTTCCTGCAGGATTCGGTCTTCATCAGCATTTTCCAGCAGTTCGTGCATGCGCGCCTTGATTTTCTCCATGAAAGCCTTTGAAACCGCGCCGCGCAGCTTTGAAACTTCTTCCGTGGCCTGTTCCAGCGCCGTAAGCCGGCGGCGAAGCTCAACTTCAATGCCATGGCCTTCATGCTCGCGCATGACGTTTAGCTTCTGGATCGCTTTATCCAATCCGTCCAGCACCGCAGCTTCAAAATTGCCATCCAGCGGCGTCATTGCGCCCAAAGCGCCCGGCATACGAAAAACATTGTTCAAATCAGGCTCGCCTACAGTGCCATATTCGCGCGCGGCCTTGCGGAAGGCCTCAATATACCCGCCTACCAGTTCGCGATTAAAGTCATAGCCCTGCCCGCCACGGCGCTCCACAGAGAGCGTGACCTCAACGTGGCCGCGGGCCAGCCGCTCTTTCAGGATGCGGCGGACCTTCATCTCCAGTTCGTCCATCTCCAGGGGCAGGCGAAGCTGGGGATCGAGAAAGCGATGATTCACAGACTTGAGTGAGAGCGTGAATGAAGTTCCCTCGCCTGCTTGGGACTTCACCTGGGCAAATCCGGTCATGGAGCGGATGGACATGGTTGTTTGTGGGCCTTAACTTCGCGCCTGTGGGCTGCGGATTCCGACCCCGGCGGCATCGTCACCCATTTTGGGGTCTAAATCCATAAACTGCAATTCATATAATTTGCGGTAGGTTCCCAGGCGAGTCAAAAGGTCTTCATGCGTACCAGAGTCGCTGATGCGCCCCCCTTCCAGCACAACAATCCGGTCGGCATGGCGGACCGTGGTCAGCCGATGGGCAATCACAAACACTGTACGGCCAGACATGAGGTTCTGCAAAGCTGATTGCACCAGCGCTTCCGACTCCGTATCAAGCGCGGAGGTGGCTTCATCCAGAATCAGGATGGGCGCATTCTTGAGCAAGGCCCGGGCAATAGCAATGCGCTGGCGCTCGCCGCCGGAAAGCCGCAATCCGCGCTCACCGATGATGGTGTTATATCCTTCAGGCAGGCGCATGATGAAGTCGTGTGCCAGTGCGGCGCGGGCAGCTTCCGCCACCGCTTCACGAGTCACATCTGGCTGGCCATAAGCGATGTTATTGCGCACCGTATCGTTAAAAAGAATGGTCTCCTGCGTCACAATTCCAATCTGCGCGCGCAGCGAGGCCAGCGTTACGTCGCGGATATCGTGGCCATCAAGCTTGATAACGCCTGACGTGACATCAAAGAAGCGCGGGATCAGATGGACCAGCGTGCTCTTCCCTGCTCCGCTGGAGCCGACGATGGCAACAATTTCACCGGCCCGCGTCTCCAGGTTCACGTTGCGCAAAACCTGCGGCTCTGAACCATTCGCGCCGCTGTAAGAAAAACTGACGTTCTCAAACCTGACGCGGTCACGAAACGCCGGCAGCCTGATGGCATCAGGGCGTTCCTGGATTTCGTCCACTTCATCCATAAAGCGGAAGATCTGTTGCGATGCACCGAGCGCCTGCTGAAAGCTGTTGTTAAAAAACGCCATCTTGCGTACCGGATCGTAAAGACGAAAGACCGCGATGATAAACGCGATGAAAGCTCCGGTTGTCATCATGCCGTGATTGATTTGGTTCCGGCCCACAACCAGAAGCAGCGCGCCGGCACAGGCGCCCACTAAGTCCATCAGCGGCGAACTCACCGCCTGGGCCGCGACTGACTTAAGATTGGCCCGGAATAGCTTCCTCGCTGCTTCCCAGAACCGCCGGCTTTCCCACTTCTCCATGCCAAAGGCTTTTACAATGCGGTTGCCGGTAATGGTCTCATGCAGAATGTTCTGGATGTCGGCCAGCTTGTCCTGCCCTTTACGTGTAGTGCTGCGCACCCGGCGTCCAATCTTGCCTGCAGAAACAATCACAAACGGCACAAAGATTATCAAGACGTAAGCCAGCTTGTGCCCCAGGACAATCACTGCTCCGATCAGAAAAATCAGGGTAAAGATCTGTTGCAGAAACTCTGCCAAAGCAATCGTAAGCGTGACCTGGATCTTCTCTACATCGTTGATTACCGTGGAAACCAGCGTACCGGTCGAATGCCGGGAATAGAAAGCTATTGAGCGATGCAGAATCGTATCGTACAGGCGGTTGCGCAAATCCGTGATCAGGCCGAAGCCGGCGTGGTTCACCAGATAGGTCCCTAGATAATCGCAAATGGCCTTGATGATGCCCGTGCCGATCAAAGCGATCGCCACAACGGTCAAGGGGTTGCTGCTAAAATGCGCGGGAATAAAATCCTGAACAAAAACTTTGTGGTGTGTTCCTGGAATATTGAAGAGCTCCAACGATCGTCCTGGTGTCTGCGGAGCCAACACCCGATTAATGATGGGGCCGATCAGCAGGATGCGGAAGCCTTCCATTGCGCCCACAACCGCCATGAGCAAAATCGAGGCTGCAAAATGCGGCAAAAAAGGACGCAGATAGGCCAACAACCGTCTCAGTTGTCGCATACGGCACCCATAGCGCAGGAAAACATTGCCACCATTCTAAAGGAGTGTAGCGGGATCGGGAGCAATTGATTGAAGATAAAGTATTGTTAACTAACGCGGTGAGTCGCGATGAATGACTTTCACCCTGAAGCCTGCTTCAGCCAGCCGCTTTTTGACCTCTTCTCCAATAAACACTGAACGATGCTGGCCCCCAGTGCAGCCAAAACCGATGGTCAGGTAGCTCTTGCCTTCGCGCACATAATGCGGGATCAGGTAAACCAGCAAGTCTGAAATTCGATCAATGAACTCCTTTGTCTGCGGAAACGAGCGAATGTACTTGGCCACCTGAGGATGGCGTCCGGTATAAGGCCGAAACGCCGGAATGAAGTGCGGGTTAGGCAAAAATCTCACATCAAAGAGCAGATCGGCATCGTTCGGCACTCCCGCCTTGTAGCCAAAGCTGACCACGGAGACAAGAAGGTCTTTGTCAGTGCTGCCTGCGGTGAACTTGGCCGTGATGTGTGCGCGCAGCTCGTGAACGTTGAATTTTGAGCTGTCAACCACCATGTCTGCCAGCGCGCGGATGGGCTGCAGCAGCCGGCGTTCTTTTTTAAGCGCGTTCTTGACGGTTGAGTCCTTGCCCAACGGATGAGGACGTCGCGTCTCACTGAAGCGGCGCAGCAGAGCTTCGTCTGAAGCCTCAAGAAATATCACCGTGGTCTTGAGCTGCTTGCGCAAGGACTGGATAATGCGCGGCAGGCGGCGGAGCTGTTCGCCTTCGCGAATATCGGCCACCAGGGCCGCCTTTTCGATTTCTGCCGATTGTTTGGCCAGATCGGCAAAGCGCGGGATCAAGTTTATTGGCAGATTATCAACGCAGTAATAATCCAGGTCTTCAAAGGCTTTGAGCACTGAGGCCTTGCCGGAACCGGACATGCCGGTAATGATCACCAGTTGATTGGCGCTTTGGCGAGGTTGGGATTTTACACGTCCGCCTCGTTGCGCTTTACGGGAAGGGGACACGAAAAAATACTACCATGAGGAGATTCTGGGGCCGTCCTGCGAGGTAAATGCCGCCTGCAGCGCTGCCGGCTCAATCTGCCGGGAAATGGAATACATGCTGCGCCATGCACGTGTCAACATGCGCGATTCCATCTGGCGCTTCCATTCCAGCGCGCTCTCTTCCGCCAGGTGGCGCCCAGGCGACTCCGGCAATTCACGCAAAAGCTCCAGATAGCCCAGGCACAACTTTTCCCAGGCATCAAACAGGCGGCCTTCAGCCCAGAGTAAGGCGATATCCAGCCGTTGCTTTTGCAGGCGTGTAAGCTTTTTATTGCGGATGCGATAGACCCAGAACAGCGCCTTGGAAGGATTATCGCGGAACCATGCTTGAAAGACCGCAGCTTCGAGGAACAGGTTGTTCCGCAGCTTTGGCGTAGCGTAGCTCAGTGATTCCAGTGCCCCTTCCAAATGCTTGGTGGCGCAGGTAATGTCCTGGCGCTCTGCCGCCCATAAGTAAGCCATCCAGCGCGCGGCAAAGGCATCTCCTGCATTATCATTGATCGCTGCAGACCGTGTAACGCACGCCTCATCCCATCCACGTGGATGCTTCCCCTGGTTCAGGGCGATCTGGCAGCGGATGTTAGAGAGCCAGCGTGCAGCTTTCTCATCGTTCTTGAGCAGCATCAGCAGGCGTGCTCCATCAGAAAAGTTCCCGCGGCGATTCACGTCAGGAAGCAGCGCTGTAATCGCCAGCAGCACTGAAAATGCAGCACCCATGCTGAGAGCAAAGCTCAAAAGAACGTTCGAATGCAACAGTTCTGGCGCCAGTCCAAGAGCCGCGGCAAGCAATAAATTCGCAACCGGACCGCCTAGTGCAAGAACCAGCAGCCGTCGCCGCATGCCGGCGTCGCTTTGGTCGGTAGTGCGCGGCTGCAGTGCAGCCAAGCCAAGCGCCAGCACATCACCGCAGTAAGGCTCGCCGCAGCTGGAATGCTTGCCAAAATACAATGGGCCAATCTGTACGCGCTTGATCCTGAATCCGGCAAAATATCCGGCAATAAGATGGCCTATTTCATGCATCGCCGCAGCAATCAGGCAAGCAGCAACCGGGGCCAGCAACGCCACCCAAAAATCCTTGCTGCCAGCCTCTGCTGAAACCCTGGCAATCACTGTTCGCAGGCCAGGCATCGCCACCAGGACCAAAATAACCAGGCTGCTCAAAAGAAAGTACTCGCCCGCGCTCAGGCCGTCTTTGGTCTGCGGCGGCAGCGGACGAAAAACATCCAGTACAGGCGTGGATGTAGGCGAATAGTGTTGCGGTGAACTCAGTTTTCTTTCGGCTGTAAGTTCCATGGGGAGAAAGGTACAAACGGCCCTTCCACCATCATCATAAGTTCAACCGCGTTTGATGGCATGAGGCCATTGGTGGGTGGCCTTTGGTCACCCATGGACTTCAGCGGTGAATCACCCGCTAAGGCAATCAAGCAAAGACAAGGCCTTGCTTGCCCGCTTGAGCAGCTTTGTTGCAAGGATTTACTCGTTCACCTGCCGCGCAGGGCGTACTTCGTCGGTTGTAGAAAGCCGGAAGGCCGTCGCAATTAGGTCTTCTGCCGTAACATCAGCTGTAAGAAGAGCATCGGCCGGTTCAGCCTGGTTGATTGAGCCACGGTAAAGGAAAATGACCCGCATCTTCTGCGCCCTTGCCTTGAGTGCAACCTCATTACGCGCTTGCACTGAGACATGATGGCCGATTAGCAGCAACTCAAAACCACCCTGGGCAAGGCGGTGAAGTGCCTCCGGCTTGGTATCCACAGAGGTCACTTTGATCCCTGCCACGCTGAGGGCCTTGAGCCGGGGCCTCAAAAATTGGGGATGACAAGCAAATGCAAGCACAGCGTACATCAATAACTCCTGAAATTCTTGTAATAACTAAATCCTTCATGGAAAGTGCCAGAAGGAGGAGTTGATGAACACACTAAAAAAGAAAGGTGCATAGCAGCGGATGCAGGGCAAGAGAAATTCTTCCGGACGGCCTCTCTTTTGCTTGTGAACCGCAAAACAGCGCCATGGCCAGTAACAAGCTCACAATGGCCAGGGTCATACAGAACATTACAAGGGCGGCATATTGGCTGGCGCGCAACGCGGTGTCTGGCAAATCGACCGAGGGGGCGACGAGAACCACCAACACGCAGATGATGGTCAGAAAGAGAACGACTTGACGGAGACGGCCAGCCATCACGATAGGAAAACAATCATCAGGGACCTTGCCTGCCGGTAAGGCCCCCGGTCGCACTATTGTACTCCAAAAACACTTCGCAACACGATATAAGTTGCTACTTCCAGGACTCTCCCCCCAAGGTCAGCTTGATTCCGGCATGGAAGTTAAACGGCAGTGCAGGAAAGCCGGGGACAGGATCATAGTGCTCGTTGGCCAGGTTCTCAATAGCGGAGAAAAGCTCCAGGTGGCGGTTGAGCCGGTAGCTGCCTCCGAAATCCAACTTCTGGTATGACGGCGCCAGATCGCGATTGGGCAAAAGCAGGGTCGGGCCAAAGTTGGGATCAAAGAGAAAAGTGCTGCTGTCGCGACGGCTCACCAGGTTCCCGCTCAGCGTCAACGTCAGCTTTTGATGTGCATACCCAAGATAAAAACTGCCTACATGCGGAGCGCGATTGAATGGCCGGTTGCCCACCAGGGGTGAAAAGGCCCCAATGGGTATTGTGGGGAACGCCGGGTTAAACGAGGGGAAAAGCTCGTCACTTGAAAATGATCGGCGCACCACCGCGTCAAGGTAAGTATAGGCAGCGCGCGCGGTCAATCCGTGGCCCAGGTTGAGTTCCAGCTCTGTCTCAGCCCCCAGCGCGCGCGTAGCCAGTGAATTTACAAACGCGCCAAAAGGCGTATTGCTGACAATAGCGCTGGGAACTCCCAACGCCAGCAATCCGTTTTGCGGAACGGACTCAATCTGGTCGTTAAAGCGATTGTAGAAAAAAGTAGCGTCGAGCCTGGCCCGGCCATTCCACGCCAGTTGCTCCACGCCAACATCATAACTTTGGGAGCGCTCTGGCCGGATAGGCGCAACGTGGAATTGAGAGATGAGTTGCGGCCCATTAGGAAGCTGTGAAAGCAAAGCAAAGAGCGATGAGCTTTCAGAAAACGCATCTGCCTCTTTGATTCCCTGCCCGTAGTTGGCTTTGATCTTGGTTCCGCTCAGGCGGCCGCTTGATCGCGGACGTACCAGGTAATACGCCAGCGACACACGCGGAGTAGGGACCACTCCGAAAACAGCGTTATCTTCAACACCTGCGCCAAGCGTTGCATACAAGCGGCTGCCCAGGCTGCCATGGAGTTCACCCGCGTAGCTGAAGTTAGAGCGAACAATTGGATTAGAGCGTTCATTGGTATAGCGAAAGCCAAAAAGCGCCGTGAGATGGCGGGAAAAAGTGTAGTCAGACTGTATGTCGGCAAAATCGGTGTTGTTCAGGATGAACGATTGTTGAGGGAATGTGCCGGCGAAATCCAAAATCGCCTGGCCGGTTGTGCTGAAGCCATTGGCTCCGCGAATAGTAAGGAACTGGCCGAGAAAATTACCGGAAATCGGGTCAAAAATCCCCGATGGCGACGGGTTAACGAACTCTGAATCAATGCGCGCAGCGCCATAGCGCAGCAGGTTATGCCAGTGCGAGGTGGTCTGGTTCTGCAACGTCGCGGAGATATAAGTGTCATGGGTCGGCTGGAAGGAATCATCGGGTATGCCGAAAAAGTTGATGGCATTGGGCAAGCCAACGTTGTCGGCAGATCGGCGAATCGTGAGACGCAGTTCAGTGGAAGCAAGTGGCGTCCAGCCGAAATTCCCCGCATACGTGCCGTTGTGATATCTGGCGTTAGGCTCGGCGTTGTTGGAATCAAAGCGGGAGAACTCGGAGTAGTAATCGAGTTGCCGGAAAATGCCGCCGAGCGAGATGTCATGGTGCAGCGAGTTGAAGTTGCCGCCATCAAAGGCATAACTGACCTCTGGAAGGAAAGTTTTGCCCCGCGCGGTGGTCAGGTTAATAACGCCGGCCAAGGCATCTGCGCCATAAAGCACGCTGTTGGGACCGCGCAAGACTTCTGTCCGGTCAATGCCGGTGGTAAAAATGTTTCCAAAATCCACGGCCCCGCCAATTTCCATTACAGGAATACCATCCAGCCAGACAGCATTGGCATTGCTGTTGCCGCCGCGGACAAAGACGGATTCAGTAACGCCGCGCTGGCCAGTCTCAAGCACTTGCAAACCCGGCACCTGCCGCAATGGTTCCAATGCAGGCAGCTTGAACTGAAACTGATCTGCGGTGATGACGGAGACCGACGCCCCCACCTGTGTGTCTGGAACTTGAGTGCCGGTAGCGGACACTACAATTTCTTGCGAGACGCTGGCCAGCTTAAGGGCAAGATTCACCACGGCATTGCCGGCGCTGCCCAAATAAATGGCATCGCTTTGCCGGGACGCGAAGGTGGGCGCCTCCGCTCTTATCTGGTAGCGGCCCGGAGGCAGCGGCGCAAACTGATATTTACCTTCGCCATTGGTTACGGTTGTAGCTACCAGCTTGCCCGCGTGCAAAAGCTGGACTTGAGCGCCAGAGACGGCGGCCCCCAGAGGATCAGTGATGGTGCCGTGAATATTATTGCCGGCTGCGGCAGCAAAGGTAGAAAGTGCGGTGATTGCAAGCACCAGCGCAAGACCAGCGCGATGGAATGGATGCATGTTGTAGCTCCTCCCTCGGAAGTAGTCAGCAGAGGTTGCCGGTGGACAAGGTGTGCAGATGAGCTTCGCTGCGCGTATCGGTGAAACACGTGCAGATTTTTGTCAAGCTGAGGTCAAAGGTCTTTTCTAAATCAGATAAGACCAATTCTCCAACAAGAAAGCTCTCCGGCTCTCCCTTCGCAGCCGAAAACGCCCACTGACGGGCATCTGGCCGGTCTCCTGACTTACGCCTCAGCGAACCTGAGCGCCTTCCCGGATCTTCCCAGTGGCATGTTGCTCAAGGTCTCGACGAATACAGTTGCGGGGCAGTGGCGGATTCTCACCGCGCTTCCCAATAACCAGATGGAGAAAAGCTAAATGAGAGAGAAGGAAACGGTCAAGCGAATTTCGTAAGCTGGTAATTTAGTAATTGAAGCTACTCACTTTCAAAGTTCAAATTACCCATTTATCGAATTACTCAATTACCAAAATGGCTTCATCCTTAGCTTGAGTGCAATGCATAAGGCGGCTTCGGAAATAATGTTACAAATTTTTCGCCGCAAGCCCCCTGACCATTCGTTTCCGCTTTTTCCAAACCGCATAAGCGAGCGCGGTAAAGAGTGCGGCGACGCCGCTCAAAAGCGCCCAGGCTTCAATCCCGCTCCTACCCGCGGCAGCGGGGGCACTTTCCGGGGGCGGCGCGCCGGGATTGGAGGAAGCATGCGCGGCGGATGCATCCTGCGACGGCGCAGAACTGGAAACCTTGGACACCGGCGCCAAACCGGTTCCGGCTATTTCAAATTCGGGTACCTCACGTACCACATGTTTCGCGTCTGCTTTTTCAATGCGCAAGCCCTGCGCCAGGCCGGGGCTGGTGAAAGCGTGGGAGAACGACGGCTTGAATGACATGGATGGGGGATGCATCACCGCAAAGTTCCTGACCGGATATGCTGGCTTCACGTGCAAGTTCATCGATCCCGCATAGGGCAGATGGTAGACAAACTTAAAAAGGGTGTCCCCCGGCCGAATTGGGAAATCCACGGCATAGCGCCCTTGTTGCCCTTTGAGCGGAACCGGCGCGACGTTTACCCAGATACCGCCGCCTCGTTTCACTACAACCGAATCCAGAGCAGCGTCCGGGGGAATGGAGATTTCAAAATTGCGCGGACCGGATTGCGTTACTTGAGGAACAGCTTCATTCACAATGCTGTACATCTCCGTGATCTTCAGTATCTCGCCGTCGGATTCCACCTGGGCGATGCCGAGGTCGGCTTGCAGGTCGCGTATGCGCGGCACGGCATCGAAAACAACGATTTCCAGCGGAGCTTCGCCGCTCACGGATTCGTCATAGTTGACTCCCTGATGCAGAATACGGACAACGTGCGGCGCCTCCGCAGAGACCAGGGGCAAGACAAATCTACCTTCAGCATCCGTACGGGTTTTGGCCTCTTCTTCCATGCCGTTTTGCAGGCGCAACAGGATGACCTCGTCCCCGGCGGCAGCCTTGCCGGTCGTCTGGTTGCGCACTGTACCGTGAATAGTCTCGGCGGCAGAAGCGGAAAGCGCGCAAGAACACAAAACAAGCAGGAAGATGCTCTTAGTTCCAGAACGGATATTCATAATGTTCCCTTGGGGATTGCTTCCACAACAAATTCTCTTACTCGAATTTCACGAAAGTAGGAGACACTAAGCCCTGCGACTTCATCTGAAAAACTTCGCATGTCTTTGCCCGAGATCAGTCCGTCGTGGCGTCCGTTGCCGGAACCGCCCGGGCGGGCGCTCTGCCAAACATGATGCCGGTTTCAACCTCCAATCGCTGGCCGTTCCGTTCGTAGGGACGGAACTTCCACTGCTTCAAGGCATCGCTAATCGCTTTTTGCTGCTCAGGATACGCACTCAGAAAGTGAATATGTTTGATCTTGCCTTCCTTATCGATGATGATGCGCACGGGAATTGCGTTATACCGCTGCTGCGTAAGCACGGGATCAACTCGCTCAATCACGTTTGCGCCGGTTGCATAATTTTTAATGCACACAGGAACGCTGCCTCCACCGGCACTTGCGGCTGAATCAACCAAAAATTTTATTTTGGCATTCATGTCTCGTACCAGCTCCTCCAGCGCCTTGGGATCATGATTCATCAATATGATTTCCACGGTGTGACAACGAATCTGGGTGGCCAGCACGTACCAGTGCAGCTCCGCTTCCGGAGATCCATAGGCAAAGAAGGTAAAGGGTTGGCCGCCAATCGTGGTCTGCGTCGGCTTGAGCTCAACCTTGTAGTATTCCGGCAAATGGCCGCTGGAGTAGTTCACAAATTGGCGCGCATTGGCGACTGGCAACGGCGTAAAGAACAGGTCATGGGCGGCGAACAGAATGCTGCCTCTAATCGCTCCGGGGCTGTCGCTCTGGCCAAAGCGGTAACTGTTGCGCCCAGCCAGTTGTGCCAGCACATAGCTGCCCGTATCGGATGGCGGTGGCGGCGTGAACTTCTGTGTCCATCCGAGTGGTACCGGATAGGTAATTCCAAAATATTGGTTGGTAAAAACATTGTTGGTGAGAGCGGCAGCTTCTGGCACGGGAGTTGTGGAATCGCTGGCGCTCGACCATGCGCCCTTGACGATGATGGTGTCCCTGGGCACGATCCCTTCCGGCGCGGGATGGGTGTTGGTAGAAAAATCGCCGCCATTCTGTGCCGGATTAGGCTGCTCTGGGGTGTTTTGAGCCGGAGTATTCGGCGCTAGGGTATTCTGGCTTGGCGGGTCCTCGACCGGAGCGCGTTCAATGCTTTGCCCACGCGCCAGGAACGATCCCAATAAGCAAAAAGCGACTAGGAAACTCGAATATCTGTACTGCATATTCCCTTCATTTCTTAACAAGGTCACTGAAAAACCGGGGCGAGACCAGGTCCGGTCTCCCCCGGATAATTGGCTAACTGTTGCCCATTACAGTGAACGCAGGAAATTGATCAGGTTCTGCTGATCGGCTAAGCTCAAGGCCGCCGCGGCGTTAAGCGAGGCATTCGCTTCTGAGCCGTTGCTGCCGTGGGCATTGATTGCCGTAATCAGGTTGCTCGTGCGGCCATCGTGGAGGAAGAAGATACGCTGTCCCACTCCCCACAACGGCGCGGAGCGGAACTGGTCTCCTCCAGCTCCACCTTGAGAAACATTGTCCGCCAGCCCGGTACCCATGTGGTGTACCTCAAGATCGGAGAACAAGTTGGCGGTGGCATTGCCCAACCCCGCCGTCAGGTGTGAAGGTTGAGTGGTGAGCGATGGCGTATGGCAGACGGCGCAGCCAACGGCGGTGAAAAGCTGACGGCCGCGGGCGATCGAAGTGGAGCCACCGGGAACGGTTGTGGAAGGCGTGGGCGGGGCCAGGTCCTCCATGAAGACCGCAAACAGCGTGACGTCGCTGGCACTGCTTGAGGCGTCCGTACCGTCAGAGTGGGTGATGTCCTCTGGGTAGCCAACATGGGCAAGGTTCAGACAGCTCGCCGGAAGCCCGGTTTGGCCGGTTCCACCATTGCCGTCTTCGCCAGGCAGTGGGCGGTCCTGCTGGAAGAGTTCGTTGCTGATGCCCATTTCCACGTTGTAAGCCTCACCGGAAAAGATCATCAGTGATTTATTCTGCGCCTTCCAGCCAAAGCGGCTGATGGTGCCATCGTTGCCGTTATGGTTGAAGGTCCCGGCAACACCGAAGGCATTGCCGGCCTGGGCTGCCTGGTTCTTCAAAAGGGTTGAATCATCAACGTTTGCCATTAATCCTGAGCCAAACACTGGCGTCGGGATACGAAAGATCAGGTTGTTGGCGTTCGCCGCCGCGGTAAACCCAGGCTGTGTAAGGCTGCAACCGGCCGCATCAGCGCGACCGCTCACCGTAAAAATCGTTTCGACGCCGCCGTTCGGGTTATTGAGGTTGGCCGTACCGTTGGCGTTAAAGAAAAACGGGAAGCGTGCTTCACGCACCGGGCCAGTGGCGGTGATGAAAGATGGGATTGTGTTGGTGCTGCCACTAACGACGCCGTTGACAATCACCTGGCTCTGGGGGTTGGGACCCACTCTGGGAAAGATATTGGCGCTGGGGCTGGATCCGCCGGGCGCCGGCTGCGAATGGCATCCACCGCAACCGTCCAGGTTGAACCGTGGTCCGAGGCCGGGGTTGTCTCCGGTAACTGTCTGTTGTTCGTTGAACTGATCGAGTCCGGCATTGAAAAAGGCCAAATCGTTTGCATTGGCATTGATAGAAGCCAGCGGCTGGCCGGCATTGACTCCCGTCGTGCTCCGAACGCCAGGGTCGTTGACTTGTGCAAACGCGGTTCCAGCCAGGAAAAGCGCTGCGATTGTGAGTGTTAAAACAGGGATATTCCGCCTCGTCATTGCGAGTTCCTCCTGAGTTTCTTGGAAATGTTTGCTTCTTAGCGAGAACTCAGCCGTACTGCAGACGATTGGAACTTGTCTGCCAAAGGTGAACGGAGTGCGATAAAACATTGCCCTTCTGCCTGTAGCACAGCAAACGCCGCGTCTGGTACAGCAGGGCGATCAAAAAATCATCTCGGAAAACAGGTCTAGGACCGCGTCGCTTTAAGCAACGTAGCCGCAAAACGGACAAGCACCTGCCTCGGGTCCGCGCAGACCTCTCCCAAGGTATTGAAATTCGTAGTTAAAGCCCCAAGCCGTACTGCAGACGATTGAGAATTGTCTGCCAAAAGGTGACGGGCAAGAAGATCGGCGTGCTTATGAAGTGGCTCACCGGCCTGCGCTTCTGCATTCGCTGAAACGCAAAGCAGTGCGAAAAAATACAGCAATTCACATTGCGTGTCAATGGAAAATTAGTGATTTTTAATTTCAGTTTGTTTTGCTTTTAAAATGATTTAGTTACAGGCCTGCTAAAGGCGTTGGCATTCGATTCACGGCAACACTCGCCTTTACATTTCAGAAGCGGCGCTGTATCTGGAATAGAGACTCCACCCCAAACAATCCTCCCAAATTCTAAGCCGGTTTTCAACCATACATCTCAACCAGAACGCTGACTCCATGAGTGAAAAGTTGTTGATTCAACTCTGAACACGCTTTGCATGATTGCCATTTGCACGCCTGGAATTTAGGATGTGCGGTTCAAAAAAACTAATTGTTGGTCTGAAGAGGGTCATAAAAATGGATTGCGTTGCTTCGCTGCAAAATTCTCTTGCCGCTGCCGTGAATAAAGTATTCACAAAAAACACCAGCCGCCAATTTCTTGTTCTGCTTCTTGCCATGGCGCTTTATTGCGCCGGCGCATTCGGACAAGCAGCCGGCAAGCAAAAGCAATCAGGCAAGAAGGCGCAGGCAGCCAGCGCTGGAAAGTCCGTGAGCGAGCAGACGCAGGAAAAAAAGGAAGCCGCCAACGCTACTTCCGCTGAGAGCGGCGAAGGCGCGGAAGAAGCCAAAGGTCCATGGCACGGGCTAACTTGGCGCTTGATTGGTCCCTACCGCGGTGGGCGCGTGCTGGCGGTAAGCGGCGTAGTGGGCGATCCGCATACTTACTATTTTGGCGCTACGGGCGGGGGCGTATGGAAAACTACTGATGGCGGCCTGACATGGCATCCCATGACCGACAAGGTGAAGGGCATGTCGCCGTCAATCGGCGCCATCGCTGTCGCGCCCTCTGATCCCAACCTGATTTATGCAGCCACCGGCGAAGCCTGCATTCGCGGTGACATTATCGATGGCAACGGCGTTTACAAGTCCACTGACGCAGGCAAAACCTGGACTTTTGCGGGCTTGCGTGATACGCGCGCTATCGGGCGCATTGCCGTGGATCCAAAGAACCCAGACATCGTTTATGTGGCTGCGCTTGGACATCCGTTTGGGCCGAATGCTGAACGGGGAATTTTCCGCACAACCGATGGCGGAAAAAACTGGAGCAAAGTCCTCTACAAGGATGAAAACTCCGGCGGTATTGATCTCTCGCTCGATCCCGCAAATCCCAACGTTATTTTCGCCTCGTTATGGCAGGCGCGGCGTTCGCCCTGGGGTCTGGATAGCGGCGGACCGGGCAGCGGCCTCTATCGCAGCACCGACGGCGGTACGACCTGGAAGCATCTCACCGGCCACGGTTTGCCGGAGGGAATACTGGGCCGCATTGGCGTAGCCGTGGCTTACAACGGCAACCGCGTTTGGGCGCTGATTGAAGCCGATAAAGGCGGCCTCTTCCGTTCCGATGACGGCGGCGATACCTGGACTTTGACCAACAGTGATCGCCAATATCGCCAGCGCGCGTTTTATTACACCCATGTTTTTGCCGATCCGGGCAATACCGATGGCGTTTACGTCCTGAACACAGGCATGTACCACTCCAACGATGGCGGGCGCACTTTCCGGCCGATTCGTGTTCCGCATGGCGACAATCATGGCTTCTGGGTTGATCCCAATGATGCAAAGCGCATGATTGAATCCAATGACGGCGGGGCCAACGTGAGCACCAACGCCGGAGCCAGCTGGACCACGCAGGGCAACCAGCCAACAGCGCAGTTCTACCACGCAATCACAGACAATCGTTTTCCTTACTATATTTACGGCGCGCAGCAGGACAACTCGTCTGTAGCCATTGCCAGCGCGGCGCCGGGCGGAATTGATCGCACCAGCTGGTATGCAGTGGGCGGAGGTGAAAGCGGTTATATTGCGCCTGACCCGCAGGATCCTGAAATCGTCTATGCAGGCTCCTATGGCGGCGAGATCACCCGCTATGATCATCGCACCGAGGAAGAGAAGAATGTGACTCCATGGCCCATCAATCCCATTGGCTCAGCCGCTGCCGACCAGAAATATCGCTTCCAATGGACTGAGCCCATTGCCTTCTCGCCCAACGATCCCAAGACGCTCTATTTTGCCGCACAGGTGCTGTTCAAATCTTCTGATGAAGGTATGAGTTGGCAGATCATCAGCCCTGATCTGACGCGCAATGACAAAAGCAAGCAGGTTTCCGCCGGCGGCCCTATAACTAAAGACAATACCGGCGTTGAAGTTTATGACACGATTTTTTCTGTGGTTGAGTCGCCGCTGCAAAAAGGGCTGATCTGGGTTGGCTCAGATGATGGCTTGCTGCATATTACGACTGACGGCGGAAAAAGCTGGTCAAACGTGACACCAAAAGCCATGCCGGAGTGGGGCACTGTTGACATGATTGAGGCTTCTCCTTACGCGGCAGGCACGGCTTATGTTGCTGTCCAGCGCCACAAAATGGATGATTTTGCTCCGTTCATCTTCAAGACCACTGATTTCGGCAAGAGCTGGTCGAGCATCACCAACGGCATTCCCTCTGATGATTTTGTCCATGCGGTGCGTGAAGACCGGAAGCGTAAAGGGTTGCTCTATGCAGGAACGGAGCGCGGCGTCTTCTTTTCCTTTGATGACGGCGCAAACTGGCAATCCCTGCAGGGAAACCTGCCCATTTCTCCTGTCTATGATCTTTACACCCATGACAATGATCTGATTGTTGCCACGCACGGGCGCGCATTCTGGGTCCTGGATGATCTTTCCCCGCTGCAGCAATACAAATCAGAAAATGCCAATGAGGATGTTCATCTGTATGCTCCAGGCCCGGCGAATCACACGGAATTCGGCGGCGGATTTTTTGGCGGAGGCGGAGAGAGAGGCCAGAATCCCCCAGACGGTGCGGTAATTTATTACTCGCTCAAAACCGCCTTGAAGAAACCGGGTGAGAAAAAGCCGGAAGAAAAGAAAGCTGAGGGCCAGGGTGCTGCTCCCGCAACCACAACAGAAAACAAAGAGCCTGGTGAATCACATCCGGCAAACACGCCTGTTCCAGCGAAACCTGGAGCTGGAGCGGAAAAAACGGAAGGCGCTAAGAATGCGCCAATCACGCTGGAGATCCTTGACCAAAAAGATCAGGTAGTGCGCAAATATCCACCTAAAACGCAACCAGGCGAAGAGGCAGGCGGCGAAGAAGGTTTTGGTCGCGGGCCGGAAAGAGGACTGCCAACAGAAGCTGGCCTAAATCGTTTTGTTTGGGACATGCGTTATGAAGGCGCGACACGCGTGCCCCATTCTCCGCTCTGGGGCGGCAGCACGGACGGTCCCGAGGCTCTGCCAGGCGCCTACCATGTTCGGCTCACCGTCAATGGCAAGCAATACACCGCGCCGCTGGAGATCGTGCGCGATCCGCGGCTCAAGGTGACTCAACAAGACCTGGAAAAGCAGTTTGACTTGCTGATCAAGATTCGCGATCGCGTCACCCAGGCGCACGACACGGTGAACCAGATCCGCGATATCCGGGCGCAGATTACGGCGCTTAACAAACGACTGGAAAATCAGCCCCAGGCCAAGGCCGTAGCTGAGGCCGGCAAGCAATTGGATAAGAAGATGACCGAGGTCGAAGAAGTACTGATCCAGACCAAGGCCAAAAGCGGCCAGGACGTGCTGAATTATCCCATCCGGCTGAACAATTACCTGGTGGCCCTGGGCGGAGTGGTGGAGAGCGCCGATTCAGCACCCACGCAGGTCTCGTATGAAGTCTTTGACACACTCAGCAAGCAACTAGACGAACAACTGGCAAAGTGGAAGGAGATTCTTAGTACTGACGTACCTGCGTATAACAACCTGGTGCGGCAACAGCAGGTGCCGGCCATCATCGTCACGGGAACAATCCAGTGAAAACAAGGCCCCCGGAAACTAATGAAAGCACAGGTCAAGACCGCCTCTTTCGCTGGAGGCGGTTTCATTTTGGGAAGATAAGAAATTACTAAAGTGTTTAAGGCGAATAATTTGAATTGACCTAAGGTTTGTAGCAGGGTTAGATTTGCGGTGTACCAAATACGGGACGAGATGACAAATTCCATGTTCGCCATTTGGATCGGATTATCAGCAGCGCTTGTCCTGCTGTTCTTGTATGCTGCTTTCCTCAACGCCAGGAGACGGCGCTCCAGTCAGGTAAAACTTGAGGATTTGATGCCTTTGTTTCTGCCTGTGAATGTGGAAACATTACGCGAGCTGATCAGCCCTGCGCATCAACGTCATCTGCAGGAAACCTACGGGCAGGAAGAATTGTTGCGGATTTATCGCCGGCAACTAAGCCTTACGATCGTGTGCCTGCGCCGCATGGCCCACAATGCCACCCTGCTGCAGCAACTTGGCTATTGCCAGTTGCAGAGCGGCAACGAATTAATTGTGTCCTTGGCAGAGGAAATGATCGATGCCGGTGTGCAAGTTCGTATCTACTCGTTTATGAGCCTGATCGTGCTGCATCTGCGGCATTGGCTCAGGTGGATACCCATGGTGGCTGCATCAAGGTCCGCTCAAGTGCAGCAGATCCTTTCCTCAAGCCTGATTCCCTCTTACGCATTGCTTAAAAACAAAGCCGATAACCTGACCTGCCTCAAATTCACCACTTGGCATGAGGCGCTGGCCAACCGCTTATAACTGTTCCTGCAAACTATTTTCTAAAAATTTTATTGTTCCGATCTTCTGATCAGCGTTTGCCTGATGTGAAGTCCTTGAGAACTTCTTCCAATGTGCGGGCCTGACGTAGCGTATCCTCAACGATCCGATTGTCGGCAGTATTCTTTACAAGAGCTTTTTCTGGCTTCCAGAACGTGATAAGCCAGATAAGGCAAGTGATGTCATAAACAATGACGTCGATATGGGTGAGAAGAGCCGGCGGGTTATGGAATCGGAAACTTACGGCAGTATCGGCCAGGGCCACGGCCGCCTGGAGACCGAAACCAAGAGCAATACCGAAATCATATCGCTTCCATTGGCGCCCCATAAATGCCATTAACGCAACAAAGAACACCAGGATCGCCGTGCGCACAAAATCCGCGCCGTGCGAGGCGGTCACAAATGCGGCGCGCTTGTTGGAGGATTGCGCTGCCGTGATGACCGTGAGCAGAAAAATGGCGACGGCCGCCAGCGGGAAAAGGCTGCGATAAAAACGGACTCTCTGGAATGATGGGAAAAGACGCCTGAGAAAGATTTCATAGAGCGCCAGCGCTACCGGCACTGCGGCCGCAAGCTCAGTGATCCAGTAAACATAAAAATATACGTTGGGCTGCCACGCGAATAACGCAACATACCTCAGTATCCCAAGCAACAACGCTGAAATCACAAAAAGAAAAAAGAAAGGTAGCTCACGATAGGCCCTGCGCCAATACATCAGTCCGCCCACAAGCACGAGCACCAGCGCGGGCAACCAAATCAAAACATTGAACAGGCCCTTCGTAGGCGTTTATCCAAAATGGCCAAGAGGAGCTCGGCTATTTCCAAAAAATAATTTATTTCTCAGGACAATCTTATACCCTTTCCGAGATGGGAGGAGGTATCGGAACCGGAATTGGCATGCCCTGCGGTACGGCTTGCGATATTTGAGGTGGCGGGATCGGAACTGGGATCGGCTCGCCAAAATTACCAGTCTTTCCAACGAAATTCTGCGCGTTTGCAGAGATTGCAATCAACATTCCCGCAAACACCAACACACGAATTGCAGTTTTCATTTTACTTCCTCCAAATTTGTTCTACAGGAAATTTTGTCCGGAAAAGTTGCCACTAGACTACATGAGAAAACTCTTAGCGCCACAAGAATCTTAGTACGTTCCAAGAACCGAAACTGGGGCTTACCGCAGCGCAGCTCCTGACCAACCACTCGGCTTCTCAAGAATCCTCGACCCGCGATGCATCCCGCAAGAAATTAATCAATTTTGGCGCAATTTGGCGCAACTTGCCTTAGCTTCTAACGCTATCCGTCCCGATTCCGATACAAATGAATAGCTGTTACGCTGTTCCACTTAGAATTGATCGTGCAAGCTTGTGCAACAAATGAAAATAAGTTGCTCGTTCCTTCAAATCGCATCGGCGCAAGGCCTTCGCTCCTTGCACCTCCAAAAACCTTAGACAGGCTTGCCGGAAACTGTAATTCCTTTTCATAATGAGCGCAAGAGGCAAGAACTCTCTCCGCGCTTAAAACTGATTTCACATAATTTTTAATCAGGCTCCGGCTTCAAGCTTCGGATGCTGCAAATGGAAATTCGTCGCGTCCTGATAAGCCTTGGCCAGCGCCAGAACTTTCGCTTCGCCATAGAGTTGTCCCAGGAAGGTCAGGCTTAATGGTGTTCCCGGTCCGCCGCCATCCACTTCCCCGTTCTCGTGTACCCGCGGTTTCGGCGCGTCATGTCCGCGCAGGCCGTTGGGCAAGATCAGCGCCGGATGTCCGGTCAGATTAGTGATGAGCAATTGCGTGCTGAACGTAGGCGCGACAATCACGTCAAATTGGTCAAAGACCTTTGCCACCAGCTCCATCGCCGTCAAACGCGCTCGGTTGGCCTGTATGTATTCCACCGCTGGGATGAAACGCGCACTGCGGAAGGTGTTCGGCCAATCCTCCTGGCTCTGCTGTGTAAGCAGCTTGTCACGGCCGCTGCGGGTGAGGTCATCGAAAGCTGCCGCGGCCTCAGACACCAGGATCGTACGCATGGCCTGGTATGGATATTTGGGAAACTCCACAGGGACCAGCTTCACACCCATCGCTTGCAGCTTGTCCAGCGCTGCCTGATCGTATTTGTGATCGTATTCGCGGCGGGCCATGGCTTGCGCTCGATTGACGGCTGTTTCATCCTGCTTTTTCTTTTCATCTTCCGTCAGTTGCTTTTGTTCCTTTGGAGGTTCCGGTTGTTGGGGTGGTTGAACTTCGAAATCTGCTTTCAGGTAGCCGACACGCAGTTTCCGCCAATCCAGATTGGCGTCCCAGTTGAAAGCAGTGTCACGCACAGTGCGATCATGGCCATCCGGCCCGTAAATCGCGCCCAGAACAAGGGCCGTATCTTCCACCGCGCGGCAGAGCGGCCCCAGTTTGTCCATGGTCCAAGAAAGCGCCATGGCGCCGGTGCGCGGCACCAGGCCAAACGTGGGACGCAAACCGGTTGTGCCGCAACGAGTTGAAGGTGATGAAATCGATCCCAGCGTCTCCGATCCAATGGCAAACGCCACGCAGCCTGCAGCCGTGGCTGAAGCTGATCCCGCTGACGATCCGCTTGATCCCTGCTTGGGGTTCCACGGATTACGCGTCATCCCGCCAAACCACTTGTCACCCTGGGCCAATGCGCCCAGCGTGAGCTTGGCCACCAGCACAGCGCCTGCCGCATCCAGCCGCTGCACCACAGTCGCGTCTTCATCGATCATCTGGTTTTCAAAACCACCCGCGCCCCAGGTGGTGCGATATCCCTTCACCGCCAGCAGATCTTTGGCGCCCCAGGGCAAACCATGCAGCGGCCCGCGATACTTCCCTGCCGCAATCTCGCGGTCGGCTTCTTTTGCTTTTGCCAATGCGCGATCATCGGTCAGCGTGATCACAAACTTCAGCATTGGGTCATATCTCTTGAGCCGCTCCAGATACATCTCCGTCAGCGCCGTGGACGATACTTTCTTTGTGCGCACCAGCTCCGCCAACTGCCGGACAGAATAAAACGCCACATCTTCAAGGTTCTTGGGCGCCGCACTGCCGACATGGGGCGCCGCAGAAATCCTGGCCGGGTGACGCGCCGTTTCAAACTTCATCCCCGGGAGCACAGGATCAAAAATAATGGCCGGAGCCACCTCATTCTTGATGTGCAGCGCGTAAATTGCGTCGAAACTCTCAACATAATTGTTGAGTCCTTCCAGCATCATGTCCTTGTACCCATCGGCGATGGGCACATCAGCGATCTTTGCCGCGCTGTCAATCATCTCTTTCGTAATCTTTGGCTTGTTTTCCGCCATGGCCCATAGCACTCCGGGCAGCAACGTTGAGGTCAATCCAAGACGAGAGCAAACGGCAAGAAAGGCCCGACGATCCAGCATGAAGTCTCCTAATAATGAATAAAAATTGGCTGGCCATTATAGCTGAGGACACTCAGGGCAAATGCCATGTTTGGTAAGGATCCCAGTCATAGTGCGTTTTGGCCTACAGTTGCAGGCTTGTAAAATTCAGGAGCATGAATGTCCTCTTCCAGCTTTTGTCTGACCAGGAAGTGCCCAGCCTGCTGGAGATGATGCACGAGTTTTACTCACAGCAGGAAATGCGCTTCGACGAAAAGAAGGCCCGCAGCGCCATCAACAGCATTCTCCAATCGCCGCAGCATGGCCAGATCTATCACATCTTTCGCGGCGCTTCGCTTGCAGGATATTTCGTTCTTACATTCTGTTTTAGCCTGGAATTTCACGGCCGCTTTGCTCTGCTCGATGAACTTTATCTGCGCGAGCCTTTTCGCCGCCAGAAGCTGGGCCAGAGCGTGGTTGGATTCGCAGAAGGTATTTGCCGCCGTGAAGGGATCGCGGCCTTACGCCTTGAAGTTGGCCGTGAGAATCAGCCGGCACACGCTTTGTATCGAAGCTCAGGATTTGCTGAAGATGCGAGGCGCTTGATGACTAAATGGCTCTTGTAAGGTGCTCTGTATTTCCGCCGATGCGCCAAAGATCGGGATCAGTTCAATCCCGTTCTTTTGAATTCTCTTTTGCGCTGCGATTGAAACTCCCCATCCACACGCTCTTGATCAGCGCATGAATGGGAGGGTAATTTACAGCGACTTCAGGAATTCCACCAGGTCTTTCTTTTCCTGGTCAGTCAGTTGTAGTTTGAAATGCTGGTCATAGTGGGCCACCACTTCATCCAGCGTCTGGAAGCGCCCATCATGGTAAAACCCGCCTTTTTGGTGCGCCCACAATCCGCGCAGCGGCGTGGTCCGGTACAACTTGGTTGGCGAGCGGGAGGCATGGAAATCGTCAATACCAATCTCTTCCGGAGTGTGGAGACTTGATCCGGGCTCTGTGTAAAGGTTGGGCACGTGGCAACGCGCACAGTTGGCTTTTCCGGAGAAAAGCACCTTGCCTTGTGCTGCCTCTTCTTTGTTAAAGCTGCCCTCAGGCGGCTTCGGTGCCGGAATGCCAAGTTGGTAGAACTGCAGCGCACCTAGCTTTGACGTAATCTCGTCGTCGCTGTTCCGCACCTGGTTATAGTGCGACTTGGCGACCACCGGGAATTGGGTTACGGTCAATCTGGGTTCAGAAAACGCTCCCTTGCCGTGCATCTGGGTATTGGCAACGTAAGCGTTCCAATAGGTGACTGATCCCCAGCCGGTATAGGTGGCATCATTCACGCCCGCCAGACCGAAAGCTGCTGGCAGCAAGGTCGCTCCTGACTTGCCGTCAGGCCGAAATGCCTTGCCATCCTGATCAAGCTCGGCATCGTACTTACCCGGTCCCCAACTGGTCAGAACCTTTTTTACTGTAGGCACATCAACGCCCAACAGATCGGCTACTGGTTGCAAGTTCGGCGCCAGCGAAACAATCACGCCGACGTTCAAATCACGGTTCGGCCATCCATCCAGCCGGTGCCCGATTCCGGGAGCAAAGGAATCGTCCACGGTGGAGTGGCAAAGCGCACATTGAATACCGATGCCGTCCAGTTTGCCTTGCTTATCAAAGAAACCCGTAACGCCAACCACTGAATTAAGTTTGAGCAAGGCCAGCGTGGTGGCTGGATCATCAAGATTTACCTTGCCCGCCTTGATTTGCTCTACAAGGCTGGCCGGCAATGCATCGGCATCAACTTTAAGGCCCACAGAGAGCGCCGTCTTGGGGCTGACTCCGGGGCCCACACCCCCTAATTTTTCACCCGCGATTGCCTGATGAAGATGCAGAGTTCCGCCCCAAAAATCTTCGTCCCCAAACGTGTCATAGCGGAAAATCTGTCTGCCCTGGTTAAACATCGCCTGCATGTTGTTGTTGTTCAGTTCGTCATTGGCCGGCAATGACGGCGATGACGCTGCTGCTTTACTCTTTGATTTACCGCTGGGCAGCCACGCCGCGGTCAAAAGCAAAAGCACCGAGGTGAATAGGACAGCTGCGATCGTTCTAGTGTGGTGGTTCATTCGGTGGAGCCTCTCTCCATTCTTTTTTTCTCAATTTGCCGCTACTGACAATATTCGCGGCCCGGATTGTGGCTTTAATAGCTCGTGGGCGCGTAGCTTCCCGCGCCCGCGAGGGTTAAAGAGGTGGGCCAATATTTCAGTTGTGGCCCTCCGGTTGAGAATCAAAGAACAGGAAAAAATTGGTCGGCTGGTCGGGAGCAGCCTGGCCATTGGCCTGGGCTGCGCGCAACGCATCCAGAGAGTTGATCCCGGTCTTGCCGTCAGCGCTGGGCCACGCCGCCGGATCCGTTACCAGCACGGAAATCACTTCCCACCACACCGGACCGAAATTCTTTCCATCGATGATATGGCTGTGATTCAGCGTAGGGACAAGCACGCTGGTATTCGGCGGAACCTTTCCCAGTTTGGCCAGCGCAGGACCCAAATCGGTCAGGGAGGTGTGCATGGTGCAGGTGCTGGGTGCGCCCATATGTTGCGTGACCGGCGGACCAGGCTCCGGGCATTGCACTGGAACGGTGGGATGGGTCTTAAATGCTTCAGGAATAAATCCAAACAATCCTAGCAGGGCCTGTCCTAGTTCAGGAGTAAAGGCGTCATTTGGATTCGTGTCATTACCGAAAAACGGAGCAATCACGTACAGCTTCAAGGTGTTTTTGATTGGACCGCCAGTTGGATCGATGGTTGGGCCGTGCCCCACCGTGCAGATGGGCCGCTGGAATTCAGCCGCGTCCACTGCCGCCACGAGCCCATTGTGATCGAGATCGTCAAATGGCTGGTGGATACAGTCGAAATTCTGGAAATAAGTAAAAACCAACAGCTGGCCTTGGGCAAATCCTTCAGTTTGGTTTACAGCGAGGGGCCTGACATTATTGTCGTTGTTTTGTGCAAAGGCTCCGAGCGCGAACAGAAGCATCAACAATGCGCTCGCCATCAAAAACCGTGGTGCGCGATAGTTTTTCATTTGTCGTACCTTCAGCGTACCTTTCTCTTTTTTCTCCAGAGTTAGTTTCCAGATTTGGTCATGCGTTCCGCGCGCCCGCACGTCCACAATTGAGTTGCCGTGTGGAAAGACGTTACGCACAAAATAAAAAATCGCAAAGAAAGTACGCCACCGTGTGGCTATGACAAATGAAATCTCCAACGTTTCAAATGGCCCAGCCCTTTGCTATCAACACCGTTCACCCTTTTTATGTGCCTCAGACCTGACGTGAGCTTTTCAGTTTTTTGAAAATACGATGAAAATTTCTGTGCATCATTTTGAGACGATTCCATCGTTGCTGATGACACATCCGCTGATAAGTCATGGCAATCTGCGCTTATGTCGCGAAGGGATTTTGAATTCAACTCTGGTGAGAACATCTCATTCAAACTGCATCACTGCACGGTGAGCGCGCAGTAAATTAAAGAGATGCGAACAAGCAAAGTTCGCGAGCTGCTAGTTCTTTTGTTGAATGGGCGGCAAAAGACGATCAATGGCGCCTTATCCACGGGCGCATAGCTTTCACGCCCGTGAGAAGCGAGAACCAATTTAGTGATGCTGCCCTTCAGGCTGGGAGCCAAAGAACAAGAAGAAATTCGTCGGCTGGTCTGGAGCAGCCCTGCCGGCAGCTTGCGCTGCCCGCAACGCGTCCAATGAGTTGATACCCGATTTTCCGTCAGCACTGGGCCACGCGCTTGGGTCTGTTACCAGCACAGAAATCACTTGCCACCACACCGGTCCAAAGTCCGTCCCGTCGATGATGTGGCTATGATTCAGCGTAGGCACAATTACGCTGGTGTTGGGCGGTACTTTGCCCAGCTTGGCCAGCGCCGGGCCTAAATCAGTCAGTGTGGTATGCATGGTGCAGGTGCTGGGCATACCTGTGTGTTGTGTCACCGGAGGACCAGGCTCAGGGCACTGCACCGGAACAGTAGGATGGGTCTTAAAAGCTTCTGGAATGAATCCAAACAAGCCCAACAAAGCCTGCCCCAGTTCCGGAGTAAAGGCGTCATTTGGGTCCTTGTCATCGCCAAAGAAAGGCGCAATCACATAGAGCTTTAAGGTATTTTGGATTGGCCTTCCTGCGGGATCAAGGGTCGGCCCGCGTCCCACGGTGCAGATAGGGCGCTGGAACTCATTGGCGTCCACTGCGGCTACCAGGCCATTGTGGTCAAGATCGTCAAACGGCTGGTGAATACAATCGAAATTCTGGAAGTAGGTAAATACCAGGAGTTGTCCATCGGCAAAGCCTTCGGTCTGGTTCACTGCCAGAGGCCTGGCAGTGTTGCCTTTTGTGTCGTCGGCGAAAGCTCCAAGCGCGAACAGAAGAACCATGGCTGCGTTTGCGATCAGTAGGCTGGATCTCTTCATTATCATTCCTTTCCCTCCTTCTCCAGGAGGCGAACTATGAGAATCGGCATGTCATCCATTAAGTGCACGACGGCGAGCGAACGTTTCTCACGAATATAAGAAATAAATAAAGAAACTATGTCATGAAGAACTTAGAAAAAGATGGGCCGCGACTCTGCTTGCTCAGTTGCCTTCTTGAAGAGGGCGGATGAGCAGCCCGCTCGCTTCCCTTGTTGGCCTGCATGATTTAAGCTTTTGCGTCCTTAGGAGAACCAGGTTATGAAACTTCTGCGCGTCTTTCTTTATTCACTCTTCATTTCTTTGCCGATTGCTGCTCTCGCGGCAGACTATCCAGAGCCGCAATCCGGGACTTTTGTGTTGAAGGATTTTCAGTTCAAGTCTGGTGAGAAGCTGCCGGAGGTCAAGCTGCATTACTACACGCTAGGCACGCCGCAAAAGGATTCAACCGGAAAGGTCCGTAATGCAGTGCTCATTTTGCATGGCACCGGCGGCAGCGGCAGGCAATTCCTTACTCCCAATTTCGGTGGCGTGCTCTTTGGCCCCGGCCAGATTCTTGATGCCGCAAAGTACTTCATCATCCTGCCGGATAACATTGGCCACGGCCAATCCAGCAAGCCCAGCGACGGCCTGCACATGCGCTTCCCTCACTATGAGTATGACGACATGATTGAGCTGCAATACCGCCTGCTTACGCAGGGTCTTGGAGTGAACCACTTGCGGCTGGTCATGGGCACATCAATGGGCGGCATGCATTCCTGGCTGTGGGCGGAGCAGCACCCTGATTTCATTGATGCCGCCATGCCCCTGGCCAGCGAACCGGTGGAGATTGCCGGGCGCAACCGCATGATGCGGCGCATGATCATGGACGCGATCCGCACCGATCCAGGATGGAATAACGGCGAGTACAAGGCACAGCCACACGGCCTTGCCTGCGCGCTGGACGTCCTGCTGATCATGGGCAGCTCGCCTCTACGTATGCAGAAAGAAGAACCTACGCGCGAGCAGGCCGATGACTTCCTGGAAAAGTTCATTACTGCCCGCATGAAGACGACAGACGCCAATGACATGCTTTATTACTTCGACGCGTCGCGAAATTACAACCCCGAGCCGCAGCTCGAAAAAATTACCGCGCCCCTCACCGCGGTTAACTCCGCCGACGATCAGATCAATCCACCGGAGCTCAAGATCATCGATCGCGATATCGGGCGCGTAAAGAACGGGCAATACGTGCTGCTGCCAATCACTGACCAGACACGCGGCCACGGCACGCACTCCTTCCCGGCGATATGGGGGAACTACCTGGAGGAGTTGCTGAAGAGATCAGAACACTGATGCGGCCGGGGACAGGAAACCATCGAAATGAGCTTCCTTAAGGAAATAAAAACCTTCTTGGGATTTGATCCTGATGCCAAACGCAAGTCGATCGGATTTCTGAGGACAACCCTCTTTTCGTCTACCATCAAAATCCCGGGAGATATCGATCCACTTGATCGCTGGGAGATGTTTGCTGATCCGCTCCAACAAGTTTTGGAGAAGGAAAATTTAGGAATGATCACGGACGGAGGATCACTTTCAGTACCCGATGAGGACGGCGACTACGAAGGTGAATTCTCCGCAATCGACGTTCACCTATACGACGCTATAAAAGGACTGCCTTTACTTCGCGAAGAGCTCGCACGGTTGCAGGCGCCGTCTGGGACTGTGCTGCTTTACGAGATCGATGGAAAGGAGTGGGAAGAGCCTGTTTACCGTTTGCAGAACTAAGCGTTGGATTGCTTCTTACGCAAACTTCGTGACCGGCATCTTCAGCAGCGGCATTGCATCGCGCGACATTCGCTCAACCGTCTCTTCCAGCGCCACATCAAAACCGTGGCCACAGCGCGGACAAACCACTTGCTGCACCCCAGACGAACGGCTTGCGGTCTTGCGTACAGGGAATGAGTCCCCGTACGGGCATTCAATGAAAGTGATATCCCCGGCAGCCATTCGCGTCTCCTGGATCAACGATCGGTCATCTGCTTTGATCGGCAAGACAACGATAGCTGCCGGCGAAACGCGCGAACAAGTTACCGTGGTGACGTTACGTTAGCAATTTGGTACTGCCGCACAGTTGGTGCAAAACTATGCGCTCTACATGCCGCGTATTTTGCGGGAATATGCACTAATTGCTGACATTCCCGCTTCCGCTTGCGGTAGTGACTGGAGTCACATTCGGCTTCTTCGCCCGCACCAGAATCGGCAATCGCGGGAAGGTGAAAGTTCCTCCGGCGTCATCAATCACGTTCACCTGGCAGGTATACAGGCCGGGCTTAAGCTGGGCCAGGCTCACGTCAAACTGGAAGACCGCAGCCTTGCGTTCCGGCGCGTTAAGCTGGCGCGCTTCAATCAGTGGCGTTTCAAACGCTTTCACTTTGCCGTTGAAGAACTGGATGCTGGTCATCACGTGAATAGGGTTCTTGACTGGCGCCGCCTTTTCCTTGGCATCTTTCGTATCTTTGGCTTCGGCGCTTTGCGGTTCGGGCCGCTTGTCTTTCGTCGGATCATAGACTTCATAAAAGAAATAGAGGTGCTGGTCCGGCGTAAAGACATGCGCGATGTTCGGCACCAACTCGTTGCCGTCGCGTACCAGTGGATTTTGTGTCTTTTTGGTATAGGGCTGCCGCTGGCTGGCCAACACTACTGAACTCATTTTGAGCGGTGCTTTCTTGATGTCCGGCACCGCAAAGTCACTCTCAAATGATCCCAGCCGTCCGCTCTGGTTTTCCCGCACCACAAATTTGAAGTGATATTTGCCCGCAACCAGCAGAAAACCCGTGGAATACTGCACATTTTTGCGCCGTACTTCCTGCGATGCATCCAGCGACAGCTTCACCGTCTCACGCACGCTGCCCACAGGCCGCTTCAATTCGTCCAGCACCTCGCCGATAATATCCAGCGTTGCTTTGTCCTTGTCGCCGCCTTTGACAAACGGGATCTGCGATCCCGGCACGACCAGTGACACCGGCACGTAAAAACGGCGATCATCCATGCGGAAATACGAAGCGGCCATATATACAGCCACATCAGTATTCGGTAGGTCTGACGCCAGTTCATCCGTCATCTGCTGTTCCTTATCTTCAGCGTTGAAGTGCTGGTAGTCCTTGGGCGCGTAATAACCCTTGCGGAACTCCAGGTTCAGGCCCGGGCGATTGAGCTTGACCTGAATGTGCCGGTATTTGCCGTCACGCAGCGGATTGCTGCTTCTGTAGCCGAGCACGTAATAAACCGACGTATCGCGTTGCACGCGGTCAAAGACCTGGCCGAGATCATTCGTATCCAGAAACGCCTTGCCGCCGGTATCGCCGGAGAGTGTGGTAAGCGTTTCTTGGCTGGCGAAATTGGCATCGAGGCGGCTTTCGACCGCCGTACCGCTATACATCGCCGTGCCTCGCAGGCTGGCCGTTGACGCCGAGCCACCTGGCGGCTCCGCCTCTAGCCCGCGTGCATCCGTTGTGTAAATGGCCACGTTGGCTTTAATCGCCGTGTTGACCGCAGCGCGCAAGGCGGTTTGGTTCTCAATGCCTGTCTGCGTCATGCCGCTGCTGAAGTAGATGATCGACTTCTTCTGGTTGAACTTGGCCAAAATCTGGCATAGCGACTGCAACGCTTGCAGCTTGCGATCGGTATTGAATTGGTTATACTCCGTCTCGTCCGGCGTGTATGCATCTCCGGTTTCCTCAATGCCATCGGCATCGCCGGTGCTGCCGTTATCCATGTCCTGGCCTTCAGCATGCGTGTAGCGGTTCAGCACTCGCAACAGCCGTGCCTGGTCTCCGGTAAAGTCCTGGTCAAGCCGCATTGAGGTAGCCAGAGAAACAATCGCAATCTGGTCAGCCGGGGTCATCTTGGTCTGGACATATTTTTTCGCTGCCTGCACGGAACGATCAGTTTCGTCCGGATTCATCGAGGTGAGATCAAAAAAGAGCACGATCACGCGCTTGTTGCTCAACGCCTGATCAGCATCCTTGGTGGTCAGCAGCACTTTTTCCTTCGGCGGAGCGGGAGCTGGGCCGTTTTTGCTCTCCTGCGACAGTCCTGCTGTAGCCGCGGTGGTTAAAGGCTGCATGTCAAGGTTCTCAAAATCAAAGCTTGCAACCTTCTGTGGCTTGCCGTCTTCCAGAACGGTGAAATCTCCCTGCTTCAGGTCTGTGACCGGCTTTCCTTGCTTGTCGCGGGCCACCACGTTCACCAGCACCAGCTCGCTCTCTACCCGAAACTTGTATGTGCCTTCTTTGCCTCGATCGCTTTGGGGCTGCTGTGCCGGAGTCTGTCCCTTCGCTAGCGGAAATACCAGTGCCGCAATCAGCGCAACGGAGAGCATCTGCTGCAAATGTGAAAAGCCAGCCATTAAATTGTGCGCTGAATTGTGTGCCATTAGAACCTGTACCTTGCCGTGATCTGCGCTTTGCGCATGGCGCCGGCGCCCACTACCTGGCCAAACGTCGGCGAGCCGAATGTTGCATCAATAGAGGTAAAATGCACAGTATTGAAAACGTTTGTGGCAGAGAGGCGCACCTCAAGGGCCTGCATTTCCTTAATCTGAATGTTTTTGGAAACAGACATATCCACTTGCACGGTGCCGGGGCCAATAATGCTGTTACGTCCGGCTGTGCCAAACACATTGGCCGGCGCGGTGAAAGCAGCGGTATTAAACCACTCCTGGATCGTTGGATCGCTCAGTTGAATCGATTGCCCAGTCGCCAGATCAGGACGCGCGGAGCCGGTAACGCCGCGTCCCAGGTCAACACCGCGACCGAAAATCTGCGGCGAGAACGGCAAACCCGAAGCCAGCGTAACGTTTCCACTGAAAAGGAAGCCGCCAAGAATATTCTGCGCCGGGCCGCCTTTGCTCAGCCACTTTTTGTCTTTGCCGAAGGGCAGTTCATAAAGATAGTCGGTCGTAAACCGGTGCCGCTGATCAAAGCTTGAAAGGCTGCGCTCAGCCGCGATGTCCAGATCATTCTGCGCCACAACGGATGCTCCGCCGTCGATAGAGGACGCATCATCAATGGATTTTGAATATACGTACGTTCCGCCTACTGAAAGCCCGTGGCGCAAACGTTTACGCACGCGCAACATCCCCTGATGCAGGATGGAAGAACCTTCCGAGGATTCAAATAAAAACGGCTGAACGCATTGCACGTCTGCCGGTGTGGTTGGAGTGCACGCCGTAAAACGCGGCCCGCCTGACGGCAACTGGTCTGGCGCGCGGACAATATCCAGATGTGTTCCCTTTGCTCCCGTATAACCAATGTTTACCACTACGCTGTTCTTGATCTCTTGCTGGATATTCAGGTTCCAGGTTTGCACGTACGGCAGCCGATAGTCCGGGTCAACGGCGTATGTGTTGGTAATGTGGAGGGGGCTGGACGCAATCGCAGCAGGAAAACCGTTCTGCAAGGTCAGGAAACTCCCAGTAGGCGCAGGATTGTTTTGCGCCACCGCAAACGGCGGCTGGAAGCCAAGCTGCGTTGCCATCTGCCCATATTGGCTAATGTTGTAATTCACTCCGTACCCGGCGCGGACCACCGTTTTCGGCCGTGGCTTCCACGCCAGTCCCAGGCGCGGAGCAAAGTTGTTATGGTCAGCATTGATCAGGCCATCGGGAAATTTCTTGCCTGTGACCGGGCCAACCTGCCTCGGCAGAACTGGCGCCACCTTGCTGAAGTCGGGCGCTACATCCAGGTTTACCAGTTGATTGTTCAACTCGGTATAAGGCGTCACATACTCATAACGCACTCCCAGATTGAACGTCAGGTTTTTGCCTGCGCGCCAATTGTCCTGCACAAACAGGTCAAATGTATTGGCGCGGAAACGATAATCGATAGCCCCAGATTGCAGAGAGGTTTCCTGGGCCAGGCCCAGCAGAAAATCGGCAAAGGGAAGTCCGGTGGCCGCTCCGCTGAATATAAAGGTGCCGCGCGCATTGCTGGCGTTGCTGGCATCCACCAACTGATGGCGGAAATCCCCGCCCCAGGTAAACGAATGCTTGCCGTGTGACTGGCTCATGGAGTCGCTGATGGAAATATTCTGCGTGGTGCGAAACACCGGCGTGATGTCCTGCAGGCTGCTGAACTGCGGCGCAAAATTCAGGTTCGGCAGGCCAAAGTCTTCCGGCCTTTGTGAGACGCCATTGATCCCAAGCTGGCTTTCAATATTCGTGCGATTGGTAAAGCTATTTACCGTGTTCACTGCGCTGCGGTTGTAGCTAAAGTGGAGCGAGTTCAGGAAAAGCCCTTTGGTTGCTGTGTGCCCGAAATTAAAGTTGTAATTATGCACTGATTGCTTGCCGCCCAGTCCAGGGAAAGGGTTGAGCACGCTACTGCGGACATCGTTAAAGATGAACATTCCGTTGATGCTCTGCGACCAGTGTTCGTCCTCTTTCTTCTGGTTCTGTTGCTGTTGTTGTCTTCGCGATCGGCCGCCGCGGCCCATACCAAACATTCCTGGTTGCTGTGCCCCAAAATTGTGGTTGAAGCGGACAAATCCGGTATCGCTGTTACTTGGGCTGGCGGAGACAAAATGAAAATTTCTGATCGTCCCAGGTAAATTTGGCGAAGGGATGAACGCCAAAAGTTGCGCTGCCGAAGGATTGAGATTGGTGATCTGGTTATTCGCCAAAGGAGTGTGCGTTACCGGATCAACCAACTGCACCGGCTGGCCGGAAAAATCGCCTGCGCGCTCTGCCGCCGTGGGCACGGTGGAAAACACGTCGTAAGGATTGGTGCTGCGCGATCCGCTGTAATTGCCAAAGAGAAAGGTCTTGGTTCCACCGTTATAAATATGCGGGATGTTCAACGGCCCGCCAATGGTTGCGCCAAAGCGATTTTGGTTATAGCTGGCCTTGTTTTCCGGCTGTCCGTTTAGCGAATAAGGCTTGGCATCCAGTCCTGAACCGTCATAGCTATAAAAAATGGAGCCATGCGGCTTGTTTGCGTTGAAATTGCGGAACCCGCGTCCGCCTCCGCCGCCCATCATAATAATCATTGGCCCGCCACCGCCAAAGCCGCCTCCACCAAAACCACCCCTGCCCACCATCATGATATTGCCGGCGCCTCCCTGCAGCGCTAGCTCCTGACGCATATCAGCCATGCGATCCTGCATTTCTCCAGGATCAAACATGTTGTCTTCGGCCCGTCCCTGCGCACCAGAGATCGCCACGGACTCATTGCCGCCCTCAGCCGCCAGACCTGCGTTGGGCAAACCTGCGCTGGTTAGCGAAGCTGCATCGGTGTTTCCTCCGCCCATACCGCCTGAATCACCACCACCGGCGCCCGATAAAGCAAGTTGCTGCATGCCACCGCCGTTGCGGCCAACATTGCCAAGCTGCTGCGCCATCTGCTGTCGCTGCTCCTGCTGCGCTTCCTGCTCCGCGCGTGAAAGCAGCACCATTGCCAGCTCAGTCTTGCCGTTGCGGTTCTCATCATTGATGAGGACTTCCTGTGTAACCGGAGCAAAGGCTGAGAATTCTGCCTTGATCACATACCGGCCCTTGCCTGTAACCGTGATTTTGAAGCTCCCGTCCACATCGGTTGAGGTGAGATACTTTTTGCCGGTAATTGTGTTTGCTGCTGAAACTGTCACGCCGGGAAGCGGCACATTACCCGATTTCACAAAGCCGGTAATCTCACCGTAAGGCGCTGTTACAGTCCTTGAAGAGCTAGCAGCGGACTGAATGGCTGGCGGTTGAACAGGCTGCACAGCCGGCTGAGACGACGATGATGACGCTTGAGCAGTTTGCACCGGCTGAGTGGGCGAGCCTGCAGGTTGAACTTGCTGAGTTGGGGCCGCAGGCGGTGTGCTCTGCGCGCACAATCCAGCCACAAGCATCAGCAGCAACCCCCCGTAAATTTTCGAATGGCGCATGGTTGCTCAGTGAGTCGAATTTACTTTGGTGGAGCTGAGGGCGCTGTGCCGGCAGGAGCGGTGCTGTCTGGTTTTTTCTGTTCCTGTTGCACGCCTCCCTGGCCGCCCATGAATCTCATCTGCGGCCTGCCCACAACCAGTTCTTTCGGAACAAAAACATTGTTCTTTAACTCACCGCGGCCCCGCACAAAGTCGCCAACTTTGATGTCCGGCAGAGTAATGCTCTCCATGCCTTTTCTGAAAGAGGTATTCTCGTCAACCTCAATCTCCTGCGTCTGTCCGTCCGGGCGCGCGATGGTTAGCTTTGTCTCATTGATGGCCTTCACTTCTCCGGCAATAAATTTCTTGCCCATATCTTCCTGGTTGAATCCGCCCATCCGTCCACCGCCACCACCCATGCCTCCGCTTTGCATGCGCTGGAGCATTTCCGGGTTCATCACTCCAACAATGGCAGCATCCATTGCGTTGCCATTCAGCTTGCCGCGAACAAAAACAGCATCGTCCGTCTTAATGTCTTCCAGCTTCGCCGGCTGCCGTTCTTTCATGATTCGTGTGTTCTCGCCTACCTTCACAGTGACCGGGTCTCCGCCTTGCATGGGCGATACGGTGAGCGAATCCTTGCTGACTGCCGTTACTTTGCCAACTACGGTTTCTCCCGGCGGCAGGGTCCTTCCACCGCGTTCCTGTACCTGGGCCGGCGCGGCCACAAAGCTTGCCCCCAAAAGCGCCGCCACTAAGAGCATGTTCCGCATAGGTATCCTTTGTCAGCGAATTTTCGCCTGATCTCTGGAAGCATTCCTAAGACGAGCACCGAAATAAAAAGGTGAGTGAAGTATAAGAGCAACACATGAAATCATGCTGTAAAAACTTTGTAAACGTCTTGTATTGAAAGATATTGGAAGAAAATTTGCTCGCCAGGTAATTGGTAAAAACGGGCCGTTGCTCGTTACTTTTCAGCATTTACATTTGGCGCATTTTGCGCCACGGTCACCCGGGCATTTGTTGTCCCAATAAGCCCTGTTGTATCGTCACGCACACCCAACCGCAAGAAATATTTCCCTGGCTTCAGATCGATAGCTTGCTGGCACGGGAAAGCATCCTGCATAACCCTGGCGTAGGTTTCCGGCTTCAAGGCCGCTTTGATGGTGCTGGACTCGCCGCGAATAAGCTGCCCCTTGGCGGAAAATGCCTCTACCGCACATTCCACTGTGGCATGGGCCAAGCCGTCCGCCGTCTGCTCAAAGCTGATGGCATGTGGATCAACGCCAAAGTTCACCACCACCTTATTCGGGATCTTCTCTTCCGGTGGGTTCACCAGGGCATGAAACAGCAGACCGGTAGCGCCGGGAGAATCCGGATCAAGCGCCAGGGCGAACGCAGCTGCCCGTTGGGTTTCACCCTGGCTGGCAAAGATCTTTGGGTCCACGGCATAGTATCCCAGGCGATAGCGAAGTTTGACCCCTGGCCTGTTCACTGTCACATGGATCTTGCGAAACTTCCCATTCCAGTTTTTATTCTCAGGATAGTAAGCCAGCGTGTAATACGTGGAACCATCATCTATGCTTTTGCGAATGGAGCCATCAATGTCGTTAGTGTTATAGAAAGCTTGTCCACCCGTGCGCTCAGCTATCTCATTCATGGCGGCATGTACGTTCAGCAGTGACGTGGATTCAGCGCCAAGGGCTGCCGTCATCCGGCCGCCTCTGCCAAGTGAACGGCCAAACTTATCGCGACCTGAGTTAGACGCGTCAAACAGTGCCGAAGGCATTAAGCCGCGCGCATCCACTGGATACATTGCAATCTGTGCATCAATCAGCGAATCGGCAAGTTCCGCAATCTGCGGCCGGTAATTTCTTGTTCCGGCAAAAGCATTGCTCGTCAACTCCATGTTGGGATCAATGCCAATCGGAAACGCCTCTGAAATCCAAATCAGGTTCTTGCGCCCGGGATAGCCGGATAACGCCCGTGCAATCGAGGTTAGCGCATTGATTGTGTCAGCAACCCGCAAATCGGTTTGGAAGGCCACTCGTTCGTCTTCAAACGTCTGCATGGCGGAGAGCATCTGCTTCGGCATCAACCCTGAATCAGCCAGGCCGGGCGGCAGCAATTCCATGTCCGGACCGCCGGTTGGATTGTCTTGCAAAGGAGAGGCTTTGCCTCTCAGGGCTTTGACCACGTTTCTTAACACTGCCGGATCGCTGGTGAAATCCTGCAATAAAGTCAGCTTATTGCTGAGCGTATAAATTGCCAGCGGCTTCCCGTCCGGCATCTTTTCCAGATACCTGATCATCTGGTCGCGCACGTAAGCCTGATGCGGCAATGTTGTGTTCAAAGCATCCAGCAGCACCACGTTAAGGCTGTTATCAACGTTGTATTTGGGATAGTTGGTATAAACATTTTCCGGCAGCTTGTGTTCGGGTTGGAGAGCGCTGGGACTCGTCTGGTGCGGCTGCTGGAAGTTGAACACGCGAATCTGCTGCTCTTTCCCATCTTCCCTGATAGTAAAGTCGCCGCGCTCCAGGTTTGTGACTGGCCCGTTCTTGTCGGTTGCCACCACGTCCACTACTACCAGGCGAGTAATGGTTTTTAGCACTGTGGCCGACTCATACACAGTAGTAACCTTTTGCTCTCCGGATTTTGAATTTGAAGGCTTTGAGTCTGAAGATTGGGCGCTCGATGGCGACTGCATCCCAGCCGGCTTTGGCTCTCCGGAAGCACTGCGAGTTGACGACTGCGGTACAACACCCGCCGTCAGCATAAGCATAATGACTGGGCCTAGGAGGGTCCTTCCACAAATTACAGCCATAAAGTTCCTGACGGTCATAAGAGTAGCAGATTCAGGCCGGTAGCAGCTTCTTTTCGTTTGCAAAGAAATCAAAAGAATGATCTGTTGCCATCATTTGAATCGGCTCGTAAAACCTGTCGTCCTGAAATTGCAAAACACGAGAATCCGTCTCCCGCACAAACTTTTTCACATGACAAGGACATTGGCCAGTGTTCCCTTTCGGGAATCGTTTCCACAATTTTTAACACAGGGATGTATTCATTACGGAAGACACCAACTATCATGCCTCGTAGTCTTTGGGCCTTTAGAAAACCTGGAGGGGTAGATGATGCAGCATCTTCGCCGTAGCTGTTTGCTCCTTGCAGTAATTCTCCTGGTTGTTCCTTCAGCGTTGTTGGCACAGTGTGGCGTGGAACGCTGGTCGGTCAAAACCGGTACTGATCCGGATGCCGGCCTGGTCAACCTGAATTCTTCGAGCAGTACAACCATTGCTTCCATGCGAGCTTTGCCTGCGCCCAGTCCTATTCCGTCAAACAATCGTGTCTCTCCTACGGAGACTACGGAGTGGGTCATTAATGCAACGCTCACAGAATACAAGCTGGAATCTGACTCTGATTACCATCTGGTGCTCGCCGACGCTTCCGGCAACACCATGATCGTCGAGATCCCATCTCCGACGTGCGTTGGCGCAGGCAGTCCTTTCTTTGCTGGAATACAGAATGCGCGCTCGCAGTTTGACGCAAAATTCACCACGACCACAAGTTTTCAGACGGCAAATATCCCAGTGCAGATCAAGGGCGTTGGCATGTTCGATTTTCTGCATGGACAGACCGGTGTTGCGCCTAACGGGATTGAATTGCACCCGGTGCTGAACGTCGTTTTCAATCCCGGCACGCAAACACCTGATTTCTCGCTGAGCGCTTCGCCTTCCAGTGTCTCAGTGGCCCAGAGCGGAACCAAGACCACCACGATCTCAACTACCGTTTCCGGAGGCTTCAACTCGGCCATTTCACTTTCAGCCTCAGGACTTCCTGCTGGCGTAACTGCAGCGTTTAGCCCGTCATCCATTGCCGCGCCGGGGTCTGGAAGTTCAACGCTGACCTTCACCGCCAGCAGCACTGCGACAACCGGCACTTCCACAATTACCATCCATGCCACCGGTGGCGGGGTCTCGCACACTGCGACGGTTTCACTTACGGTTACAGCCGGCGGCACAACCACGCAGATTCTTGGCAATCCGGGCTTTGAAAACGGATCGACGAACCCTGCTCCCTGGAGCGTGACCTCTGGCGTGATCAACAATTCCGCCAGTGAGCCGCCACACGCAGGCAGTTGGGACGCATGGCTCGACGGTTACGGGACCACGCATACTGACACTGTGCTGCAAACTGTAAGCATACCTTCGGAAGCAACGGCGGCAACGCTGACTTTCTTCCTCCACATTGATAGTGCTGAAACCAGCACCACGACGGCCTTTGATACGCTCACCGTTCAGGTCCGCAACTCTTCCGGCACCGTGCTTTCCACCCTGGCCACATATTCCAATCTCAACAAGGCCTCGGGCTATTCCCAGAAGAGCTTCAACCTGATCAGCTTCAAAGGTCAGACCATCCAGGTCTTTTTCACAGGCGTGGAGGATTTCACGTTGCAAACCTCATTCGTGTTGGACGATGTGAACTTGAACGTGGCGCAATAAGGAGATTATCTGATGAAGAAATTTGCATTTTACACTTTGTTGCTTTGCGGTCTGGCCACCTGCGTTCTAGCTGCGCAGCAAGCAGCCACTATTGACCGTCCAACGGAACCTAATTTTCTCTTTGACGATGATGGCGGCAAGGTGCAGATTGTCCCAACAGACTTCTCCGTCGCCGGCCCCAAAACGTTCCATGGAGGATCGGTTCTGGCGGCTGCGCGTCAAGTCAGCATCTTTCTCGGCGCTGGCTGGGCTGACCAACAAGCGCGCCAGCGGCAAACCGGCCTGCTCGATGTCAGCACAAACAATGCCAACCCTCATCTGGCTGAACTGCAGAAGCACAATATAAAAATGCTGCGCTCTGCACCATTGTTCGAGGACTTCAGTGATTTGAGCAAGGCCAGAGTTAACGACCTCACAATCCAGCAGAAGCTCTCAGATCTGCTGCAAAGCAAGGCCATCCCTGCGCCAGATGCCGGCACGGTCTATGTTGTCTTTCTCGCTCCGGGCATCGATTCAACCCTGGGCGGAAACAAAGCTGGCACGGACTACGTTGCTTATCACAACTTTGTGAACCTGGAAACAGGCGAGATTCATTACGTGGTGGTGCCGTTCCATCCGGACGCCCAGCAGCACACAGCCGCTGCAGCCCGGGCCTTTGCCGAAACGGCGCTGAATCCAAACGGCCGAGGCTGGTTCTAGCGAACAACAGGAGGGGGAGCTTAGCGCTTCTCCTCCTCATCTTCTTCCTCGTCGGCGCCCGGATGTTTTTTAATCCACTGCTCTGCGTTTAGGCGAGCTTGATTCTTCTGGGACGAGGTCAGTATGCTTTCCAGCTTTTCCGCTTCTGCTTTGCTCTCAACGGAGCCAAATCGCGCTCCGATGGTGAACCAGGTATAGGCCCGGTACTTGCTCGCGCCGCATTTGTTGCTCAGGTAGAGGTTGCCGAGCTCATACATCGCCACCGCCTGCCCATGCGTGGCTGCTTCTTTGTACCAGCGGATGGCTGCAGAGCAGTTTGTCTCTGCGGCAAATTTTCTGGCCAGTTCCAACTGCGCTGCTGGATCGTGCTGGCTTGCAGCTCTGGCATACCACTGCTGTGCCTCGCTGGGATTCTTTGCAACCCCAGAACCTTGATCGAGCGCGCGGGCAAGCTGCGTCTGTGCCTCCGTATGTCCCTGCGCTGCGGCCTTGCGGTTCCACTCCTCTGCTTGGCCTGGATCTGCCTTGACGCCAAACCCACGCTCATACATGAATGCCAGATCACGCTGGGCCCGTGGATCGCCCTGGTCAGCAGCCTTTTGCTCCCACTGCAATGCCTTAGCGTAATCAGCCGGCACGCCACGACCATACAGATAAATGCGCCCCAACTCATACTCTGCCGGTCCATAACCCTGGCCGGCTGCTTCCGTCAGCCAGTGGATTGACTCTTTTCCATCGGGCTTAACGTGTTGCCCCAGATCGTAGCAGGAGGCCAACTCCGTCTCGGCGACTGGATCACGGGCCTCAACTCTTTTTTGCATCGCAGCAAAACCATCAGTGTCACGCGGGCACACCGGAGTCCTGTCTTGCGAGCTGGCAGCACTAAAACTGAGTGTGGCAATCGCGAAGAAGACAAACCTGTAAGCTGGATTCATGGCCATTCTTAAGAGACATAAAGTATAGATTGATTTGAATCGCTGTCGAAGCGGGGTGTCGGTTTTCTATTTCTGCCATTTTGGCGATGTTGGAATCATGGCCATTGCTTCGGATTCGGTGTCTCTCCCACAAGACAGGCCCACCATCGGCGAGTTACAATTTCTAGTTTCGTGTTGCGCTTTCATTCTGCTCTGCATAGTCATGGAGGCCTTCTGTGGACGATCTGCCTGACAAGCCCGCAAAATCCAAAAAGCCAAATAAAACCAAAGCGTCCTCTTCCGGATCCGGCTCTGGAGTTTCCCGCCGCGACTTTCTTAAAATCTCCGGCGTCACCGCTGCGGCTCCCTTGATCACCCAGGTTGGCGCGCTTGCGCTGGCTGAAGAAAAAACCGGAATGCAGGGGCCGGGCAAGGTTCCTGTGTCCCTCAGCGTCAACGGCAAAAAGCTGAACGCTCAGTTGGAGCCTCGCGTTACGCTGCTGGACGCGCTCCGTGACCAGTTTGAGCTTACCGGCGCTAAACGCGTATGCGATCGCGGCACCTGCGGCGCATGCACTGTGCTGCTGGATGGCAAAGCGGTCTATTCCTGCTCTGTGCTGGCGATTGATGCGCAGAGCCATGAGATCTCTACAGTCGAAGGCCTGGGCCAGCCCGGTAATCTGCATCCGATTCAGCAGGCATTCATCGACAATGACGCGCAGCAGTGCGGCTTCTGTACTCCGGGCTTTGTGATGGCGACCAAGGCGTTTCTTGATACGCATCCGAACCCAACGCTGGAACAAATCAAGCATGGGCTGGGTGGAAACTTCTGCCGCTGCGGCACCTATGCCGGCATGCGCCTTGCTGTATTACAGGCAGCAAAGACGAAAGGAGCCTGATCCATGGCCGACGACAATACCAAATACGGATGGCCTGCAGAGGAACAGCGGTCATTGATCGGCAAGCGTCTCTCACGCGTGGATGGCCCCGACAAAGTTTCGGGCCGCGCCAAATATACCTACGATGTCCACCGGACCGGCATGCTTTACGGCAAGGTGGTGCGCAGCCCTTACGCTCATGCCAAAGTGGTAAGCGTTGATACTTCCGCGGCGGAAAAAGTGCCAGGCGTGAAAGCTGTTCATGTTATTCAGGGGCCGGGCACTGAAATCCACTGGGCTGGCGATGACATTGTGGTAGTGGCAGCGGTAGATGAACCCACTGCTGCCGATGCCGCACGCCTGATCAAGGTTGAATACCAGCCGTTGGAGCACTTTGTTGATGACTTCACTGAACCAAAGCATGTGGCGGAAAGCACTGATCCGCTGACGCAGCGCGATCTCTTCCAGATGTTCAACAATGATGCGTCTGATGAGCAGGTCATTGCTGCAGTGCAAAAACGCGGGCTGGCTTTCCACGTATCGCCTGAGATGGCGCAGCGGATGAAAGAAAATGAAGTCAGTGAAAACGTAATCAAGGCCTTGCAGGCAGCTCCAGTGAAGGAGGCTCCAGCAAGCTCAAGCTCTCCTTATAAGAAAGAGAGCGAGCAGGTAAGAGGCGATCCTGATGCCGGATTCAAAGAGGCCGACGTTGTCTCTGAAGGCATCTATGGTTGTCCCGTCATTACGCATTGCTGCCTGGAAAGCCACGGCTCTATTGCTGAATGGCCTGACGACGATCATGTTTTTTCGCATATCTCCACCCAAAACGTCTCCGGCTTGGCCGGTCAATTTGCCCAGGCGCTGAAGATTCCTGAAGGCAATATTCATGTGCATCAGGACCACATCGGCGGAGGCTTTGGCAGCAAGTTCGGAATCGATCGCTGGGGAGCCTACACAGCCCAGGTTTCTAAAAAAGCCGGCGGCAAGCCCGTACGCGTGATGTTGGAGCGCGATGCCGAACTGGAGGTTGCAGGCTGCCGTCCATCGGCTTTTGCAAGGGTAAGGGTTGGAGCAAAGAAAGACGGAACGCTTACTGCATGGCAATCTGATTCGTGGGGCACTGGCGGCCCAGGCGGAGGCGGAGCGCCGCCTATGCCTTATGTAGTGAACATACCCAACATCCGCAAGCAGCACACTGCCGTGGCCACCAATATTGGCCCAGCGCGCGCCTGGCGGGCTCCAAACCATCCTCAGGGCTGCCTCATCACCATGTGTGCCCTTGAGGATACTGCTGCCAAGCTCAACATGGATCCGTTGGATCTGATGTTGAAGAACATCGCTCTCACGGCCCCGCGCGCTGATGTTTACCGCGACGAACTGCAAATCGCGGCTGATCTCATTGGCTGGAAGGGTGCATGGCATCCTCGCGGGCAAGGTTCTGGCGTAAACAAGCGCGGCATGGGTCTCGCCATCCATACCTGGGGAGGACGCGGCCACAATAGCAATTGCGAGATTAGTATCCATTCAGACGGTTCGGTAAATATCAAGATAGGGAGCCAGGACCTGGGAACCGGCACACGCACCGCCATCCTGATTGTGGCTGGAGATACGCTTGGGTTGCCGATCGACAAAATCCAGCTCAACCTTGGCGACAATCAATATCCCGCTGACGGCGGCTCAGGCGGCAGCACCACAATTGGCGGCGTTAGCTCTTCTACCCGGCGCGCTGCCGTGGATGCACGTGACCAGCTCTTTGCTAAAGTAGCCGGCGCGCTCAATGCGCAGCCTGACGATTTGGAAGCCATTGGCGGAAGCATTCGCGTAAAATCTGCGCCTTCACGCAGCATGAGTTGGAAAGATGCGTGCGCCCGGCTGGGGACACAACCGATCCAGACGTTGGGCAAAAATCCCGGCCCCGGCGACTTGATTTCCAGCGGCGTCGGCGGCGCCGTGATGGCGGATGTCTCCGTCGATACGGAAACCGGCATTGTCAAAATGAACAAGATGGTTTGCGTACAGGATTGCGGGCTCATCATCAGCATGAAAACCGCAGAAAGCCAGGTTTACGGCGCCATGATTATGGGCATCGCCACGTCACTGTACGAAGAAAAAATCATGGACCTGCATACTGGGCGCATGCTTAATCCCAATATGGATTTCTACCGTCTTGCCGGCATTGGCGATGTCGGCGAGCTCGTGGTTCACATGATGACCGGCAAGGGCTATGACGAGCGTGGGCCTATCGGCCTGGGCGAACCACCCACGGTTGGCCCCATGGCTGCAATCAACAACGCTGTCGCCAACGCAATTGGCGTACGTGTTCCTTTTATGCCCATCACGCCAGACCGCGTGCTGGCCGCGCTGAATCCTCAAGGAGGCAACAATGCGACCGTTTGAATACACCAGCCCCACCACCGCGCAGCAGGTTCCGGCGCTGTTGGGTAAAAGCTGGGGCGAAGTTGAGATTCTGGCCGGCGGCAGTGATCTGCTCTCCTTGATGAAAGATGAAATCACCACGCCGCGACGGCTGGTGAACATTAAGCAGGTGGCTGGGCTGCACGCAATCAGCAATGAAGGCGGTGCGCTGCAACTTGGCGCGCTGGTCACACTAGATAGGATCGGCGCAGCTTCCGAGGTACAACATCAGCACCCCATGCTGGCTTCGGCTGCCGGTGACGCCGCCAGCCCGCAGATACGCAACGTTGCCACCATTGGCGGCAACCTGTGCCAGCGCCCGCGCTGCTGGTATTTCCGCACCGGCTATGGATTGCTGGCGCAAAAAGACGGGAAATCACTAGTCACGCAGGGCGACAACCGCTATCACGCTATTCTTGGCAATGATGGCCCGGCATACTTCGTTAGCCCCTCAACCATCGCTCCAGTACTGATTGCGTACAACGCAAAGCTTAAGATCATGGGGCCGCATGGCTCGCGCGACCTGCCGCTGGAAAAGTTTTTTGTGATCCCCAAGACTGACCAGCAACGCGAACACGATCTGCAGCCTGACGAGTTCATCACTCACGTGATTGTTCCGCCTGCGCCGGGCGTTCGCGCCGCACATTATGAAGTCCGGCAAAAGGAAGCTTTTGACTGGCCTTACGCCACCGCTGCTGTTGCCTTAACCATGAATGGCAGCACCGTAAAGAGCGCTCGCGTTGTCCTTGGTCATGTCGCGCCCATACCGTGGCTATCAGTTGAGGCGGCGGAAGCTCTCCAGGGCAAAGCCGTTACGCCTGCTACTGCCGATGAGGCGGCAAAAGCTGCTGTGTCCAAGGCAAAGAGCCTGGGCCACAACACACAAAAAATCCATCTTGCCCGCGTAGCGGTAAAGCGGGCCATACTGGCCGCGGCAGGCGCTCCTGCGCGTGCTGCGGTTGAGCGCAATGGGCATGAGGGAGGCGCAGCATGAGCAACGTACCTGATCGTTTCAATAATGACCGTGCGGGGCTTTGCTCCGCGTTGCATTGGAAAAGCCAATATATATGGTCAGACCCTGATCCCACGGTCCCACGCTCCGGTGATGGCCTTTTCTGGTGCGCCATGACGCAAACCTGCATTGGGCCGGACGGCAAACTTGCGGAGCCGGGCAACTGCTGCTCTGGCGATCGCAGATGCCACTGCGGCGCAAGCAAATAGTTGCAAAAATTTGAGCTGGTCGCAAAAGCTTTGGGATTATGGAGAGCTGAACTCCGGAAAGGGTAAGGGAACTGGTTAAAGAACTGTGTGCATCGGAAGATCGAGACAAAAACTATTGGGTAGAGCATTTTTCATTTTTCTGTACTCGGTAAGAGCAAGAGGAACAGGCAAAAACAAAAGGCATTACGCAGAACAAAACCTTATAGTGGTAAAGACCCATCCTGTTTGGGTAAATTCCTGGTCCGTATCGGAGAGACGGGGGGGGAAGCGGTGTTCCCGGCACACAGTTTCGTTTAAATCACAGTGTGCGCTTATTTTCCTGCGGCACCCGCAGCATTTCGTATCGTTTCAGCGTGAAAATATTCAACCTCTTGTGCAAGTTTCCAGAATTCATCTCTTGCGGTTGTTCGGTCTAATCTTAATTTTCTAACTTCCGCTCGAACAAACGTGCACAGTTGGTCCATTATCCCGCCAGTTGTCCCTAAATCTTCAATAAGGATTTTCCGAAATCCCTCAATGGTGGCGGGAGGAAGTGCGGGACCAGAAATGAAATATCGCAGATATTTCACAAAATGTGGGGATTTAAACATATTGGGATAATTGCCGGATTTAACATCGTCTTGGTAAGATTTCCCTCGCCCTCCGGGGGATGGTTCTGTAAAGTAACGAATTCTGGCTTTTGGAATTGCCTTACGTTCACCCAATGATTTCATCAATCTTGAAGCAGCTTCTCCGGTATATCCGCTGCTCTTTGAAAATTCAGCTTCCATTTGCTTGCACAGTTCAATTTCTTCAGGTGTCAGATCAACTGGCTTGATTTCGGGAACATCTTCCATGTTCTTTATGATAACTCGGTGCTTATGGGGAACGTGCGTTAAGATTTTATCTTAATTGACTTTCGCCATAATTTTTCCTAGCCTTGAGGAAGCATCACTGTTGGAGAAAATTAACGTGGAACAAAATGGGCTTTCGATCAAGTTTGATTTCAATGGAGATACCGAGCGCGAAAAACAGCTCATGCCCTTGTGCTTAGCAGTGTGGAACGAGTTTGAGCTTTCATCCGAGCGGATATACGTCTATATCGCACGAACAGAGGAATTCGATTTCACCGATGCCAGAAGCCTGACGTATAAAGGAAAATTTTTCCGTGGAATTCAATTTCCTTCTGAGGAATTCCATACGCTTCCCAAGCATCTGCTGAAATGCGTTTATCGGCCCATCACCGAATTTATTGATGACGATGTACCCCTTGAGGACACGCTTGCTGTCGAGAATCTCATTTACATCCGTAGCAGCACCTGTGCTGATCCGGTAGGTTTCGTTTTGACTTTAGCGCATGAACTTCAGCACATAACTCAAAAATACAAATGGCGGAAAATTCATTCCGCAAATACACTGCTTTACCATCATCTTGCAAAGACTATTGACCGATATACAACGCTGACCGCTATCGACATTCCTTATGAGCAGGACGCCAATGTCGTTTCAAAGCGAGTTGCGGAAAAAATCTTTGGAACTGAGCCGGTCTGGAAATATGCTGAAGCTCAAATCAAGCTGTTCGAGGACATGAGTCGGTACGGAGATAGCGATGCCCGTTCAGAGCTTATTAGATGGCAATTCTTTCTGCGTTACGATTCATCTGTTCCGTATGACCTCAAGGCAAGGACCATTCCATTTTTCGATCAATACAAACCGAAAATACCGGCTGCATTAGCGACAAAATACGGATTGGATATCATCAACCAAAAACAGTGGTGGATTTAAATCCCAACAAAACAAGGGTCGATGAAAGGAACAAACACCGACCCTTATTCTGACACCCTTCTTCATTCAGCCGCATGGATCAGTAAAACCTCGCCACATGAGGAAGTTCAGGCGATATTGAAATACCAGAAATTATGGATTTCATCCTCAGCCGTGAAAAGCCTAAAATAGAATTAGCAGGAGTCGCCCCATGAGAAAGATCTTTGCTCTTCCTTTTTTGCTTGCATTGCTGGCAACTGTGGCGTTTGCCACGTCAAAGCCCCAGATTTCCGGCCAGTATGTTGAAACGCGCAGCGCCGATGTTTACGTGGGCCAGTGCTTCGCCAACAGCGAGATGAACCTGACAGGCCAGGAGGCGATCGTCGCCTGGCATGTGGGCGAAGGCTCATGGGATGGCGTCTCTCTGAACGGATTGACCATTGTTGGCGCCATCAAAGCGCAGGCCACATTGGGCGATCCTTATGGCAAGCCATATCCTGCCAAGTCAGTTCTCATCGTGGATAAACAAGCTACTCCTGAACAGCGCCAGGCCCTGATTAACTTTGCCCAGGAGATGGGCGGCGAACTGCTGCAGCACGTTGTGAAGGTGATTGATGCCCCTATCGACATGGAAGTAGCGCAAGGCCAGCACAGCACTCGCGCTCGCCTGCAGGCCGGCGATGTGGTCACGGTTGAGACCCGCGCCATCGGCGAAAAAGACCATCTCTGCGGCAACGAAGATACGTTTTATCCACCGCTTACCCAAACCACCCACGCCATGCCCGCTGTCGCCATGACTGACCAATATCTAGGCAATGATCTCGACGAAACCTGGACACTGCATGACAAACGCAGCGCCTTTGTGGGGACATTTGTGCGATAAAAGTTCGGGTCTGAATTCAAAAACTCGATGGCCGGAATCTTTCGATTCCGGCATTTCTTTTTGTAATCTGAAGAACACCGCATCGCCGTGATAAGCTTCTGCTTCCACATTCTATGAACAACGCACATCCTTCGCACTTTGATCTTCAGGCAGCAGCAAAGCAAATCATGTTGGAAAACGGCTTTGAGCCTGACTTTCCGCCCCATGTCCAGCAGCAGCTAACTCAAATCAAATCTGCACCGCCGCAATCTTCTGGCGCAGACGTTCGTGATCTGCGGAACCTGCTTTGGTCGTCGATTGACAATGACACCTCGCGCGACCTGGACCAGATTGAATACGCGGAGAAGCTGCCCGACGGAACCACCAAGGTCATGGTCGGCATTGCTGACGTGGATGCTTTTGTGCCAAAAGACACCCCGATTGATCGCCATGCGGCGCGTGAAACAACGACTGTCTATACCGGCGTACGCAACTTTCCCATGTTGCCGGAAGAGCTTTCCACCGGCACGACTTCCCTTCTTGAAGTCGATGGCAAGCTGAGCGTGGTAACTGAGTTTGTGGTTGATGGTAACGGCCATGTTGGCAAGCACAATATCTATCGCGCCCTTGTGGTCAACAAAGCGCAGTTAACTTACAACGCCGTGGGGGCATGGCTTGAAGATCGAGGGCCGGCGCCGCCCAAGGTCGCCGCATCTCCGGAATTGCAAGCACAGCTTAAGCTGCAGGATGAAGTGGCCCAGGCGCTCAAGAATGAGCGCTATCGCCACGGCGCGTTGAACATTGAGACAACTGAAGTAAGTCCTGTGGTGCTCAATAACCAGGTCGTCGATCTCCAGAAACAGGAAAAAAATCGCGCCACCGAGCTGATTGAAGATTTCATGATTGCAGCCAATGGCGTCATGGCGCGCACGCTGGAAGAGGCCAATGTTTCATCGATCCGCCGCATCGTAAAAACGCCGGAGCGCTGGGACCGCATTGTGGCTCTCGCGGCGCAGCACGGTGGCAAGCTTCCCGCGCAACCAGACTCCAAGGCCCTCAATGATTTTTTGCAGCTTCGCAAACAGGCTGATCCTGACCACTTTGCCGATGTCTCGCTCATTGTGATCAAACTGATGGGCCCCGGCGAATACGTCCTGGAGAGACCCGGCGATCCATCACCCGGACACTTCGGTCTTGCCGTGCAGGACTACACGCACTCAACGGCTCCTAACCGGCGATTTGCCGATGTGGCAACGCAACGCCTGATCAAAGCTCACCTTGCCAGCCAGAAATCTCCCTATGCTGACGCAGAGTTGACTGCCATCGCTACCAATTGCACAGTCAAAGAAGATGCGGCGCGAAAAGTGGAGCGCGCAATGTCAAAACGCATTGCAGCGGTGACCATGAGCAGCAGAATCGGGCAGGTCTTTGACTCCATTGTCACTGGAGCTTCCACAAAAGGGACTTTTGTACGCGTGCTCAAACCGCATGCGGAAGGAATGCTGATCCACGGACAAGGCGTGGACGTAGGCGACAAGCTGCGTGTAAAACTAGTGAGTACAGATCCGCACAGAGGTTACATAGATTTTATGCGCGCCTAGCAATAAATTACGTTTCGGATAGACTAGAGCTCGCCGCAGAGCATTGTCTTGCTCTGGTTGTCACAACGTTTATCGCCGCAGAATTAGAATTTCTAATCCATCAGACCACGCCCAAGAGCACAAGGCGCAAAAGAAAATAGTTTCACCCAAACTGGCACTTGTTTTGCATATCTCTATATTTTCAGGGCCAGGTTCCGACTCTTATATGACAAAGAGCAGGGACTCATTGGATGCTTAAACCGGCGGTAGGCTCCTGAAAACGCTTGACCTTAGTGCTTGCTCAAAAAAGTTCCAAATGCAGGATTGCACATTTAGCTGGGTAATTCTTGCACGCATAGCGGGTAAGGAATTCACTCATTTGGAGACCCCTTATGGACGACGATCAGAAATGGCTTGAAGCTGCTGCCGGTATTGAACAGGATATTTTGTATCTGAAAGCAGCATTGAAATCTGCTCAAAATTGTGTTGCGGCCAGCCTGGCCAAAGACATTGAACGCTTGCAAGTCGCCCTGGCTGTTTATCAGCAGAACGCTTCCACCAGCGTGCCCTGGCCCAGCCCTGATGACTTGTTCTGCATCAACCTTTTCTCTTCCCCCAAACAGGTTTCGACCGCCATGCGGCGAGACTTCAAGTTTGCTTGCTAGTTCACTCACCGGCTCGTTGGAGATATGAGATGAAGAAGCTGCGAATATTGCTGGGCGGAAATGAATCCATCAAAAGTGCGCTGGAATCGTGGGGCTTTGACGTAACAGCCGTGACCGATGGCAAGCAGGCATGTTCTGCCGTTTATGCTCACCTGTTTGATCTCTGCCTTCTTGATTGGGATTTGCCCAAGATGACTGGGCTTGAAGCGTGCGGCTGGATTCGCTCTGTAAACCTGCCCGCGCAACCTTACGTGGTGCTGGTCACGCACGGAGGCAAGCCGGAAGAGGTTCACGCGGCTTATCTGGCCGGCGCTAATGACTTCATCGCCGGCCCTTTCAACCTGGAAGACCTGCATTTTCTTGTGTCAACTTTTGCGCACAAGATTTCTAAGACTCGCGTTGCCTTCCAGAATCTGGGGTTTCTGGATCCGCTGGAGCAATATCGCCGCGATCTTTCCTCCCAGCCCACAAGGATCCACTCTCGCATCTAGAGCGCAACAGCCATGAAGGCTTGTTGCGCTCCAAAAGCGCTTTATCTTACCTATCCTTTGAATCCGTGCTCCACCAGGGCGCGGCGCAGCTTTTCCAGGCAGCGCCCGCGAATGAAGCCGATTGAACCGGTCGCCAGACCAAGGCGTCGTGCAACCTCAGCATAAGGCAGCGCCGGCTGTTCAAAGAAAAGAAGCCGGACCAGTTCCCGATGGCGTGGAGCAAGCTGTGACACCACCTCGCGCACAATCTGCTCTTGCTCCAACTGTGCAAGCGAGTCCGCATGCCATGTGGAGGCAATGCCTTCAGCCGCCTCCGGCTCCATGGCATCCAATTCCACGTGGTTTGCCTGTTTTTTCTTCCACCGGTATGACTGGCGGATCGTTACGGTGATAAGCCATGAGCGCAAAGACTGTGCATTCTTAAGTTGCGGGAGGCTGTTGAGCACCTCAATGCATACAGCTTGAAACACGTCTGCAGCGTCCTCAGGAGAAGCGCCATACTTGATTGGGATGGAGAAAATCAGCTTTTTGTATTTGTCGATCAACTCCTCCCATGCCCATGGTTCGCCCTGCAAACAGCCCTGAACCAGCCATTCATCTTCAAGCGTTTCAACGCCGTCATTGCACGTGCATGGTTCAACAGAAGATTCACTTATGAGTGCCGGTTGCGCCACAGGCAGAAAGTCCCCTGGGTCAGGTGTGTAAATTTCGGATTTCATAGTCCCCATATTCCTTTATCTGTTAAAGGCCTCGTTGTTTCGCACGGGCCTTTGTAAGGACCGGGCAGGAGCGCTGTAATAGAAAGTCGCCACAATGAATTTGCAGGGCTTTATTTACAGACACACTTCAGGAATGGAAACGAGATCAGATACGCAGAGGGACTGCAAAACTGGCGGGCACCGCTTCCGGACTGGCATTCTCAAAGGTTCTACCGGCAAATGCGCGAGATGGAATCAGGAAACCCGAACGCAATAGGTCGGGAAAGAGTGAAAACATGATTCCGGCAAAAACAAAGAACATGCCGGTTTCAAACAGCACGGAAATCACGTGCAATTCAATATCGCCAGTTGCCACCGGGAAGTTGTCCCAGCTATCCAGTTGCATAAATGGCGAAAAAATCGCCATCAGGATAATCAGGATAAGCACGATTTGTGGCAGCTTGCGGAGCATTCTTGTCTTTATATGCCCTTAAACAAACATTCTATTGGGCGGCCTGAAGAACAGAAAATACGGCTCGTTTTCTTCATCTCCCAATCTGGCAGGACTATAGCATGGGTTATTTTGCGCCCCAAATTGCACCCATCATAAAGCCTAAAGCCAGCATTAAAATCCAGCCAATACCATGGGTAACGATTTGATTCTTTTGGGTTTAATTCATTCACCAAAGAGACCCTTGCATGCGCTCATAACACCAAAATTCCTAAGAATCTCTAACAGAAAACTTGGCCCAATAGTAGGAAATTGAGTTCAGCCTATATTTTTTTGCGATCAGGCCTGCACCATACTATTAGTGGCCGCGCTTCACAGAGTTTCGGCCCAACGCATCTATAGCCCGCCACCTGTGCGGGAGCAGTGGCGGGATTTTCCGAAACTCTAACCACTTTCTGTTTAGATCCAACCAAATGAGTTGGCTCAGGCAGGGAAAAAAGGAAGAGCGGGAGGGCGAGTGGGGAATTAGCGCGTTCTTCCGCATCTTCCTACATCAATACCTCGGGAATGCCGTACTCTCCAGGTCCAGCCCCAACTGCAACTTTGCCCCTTCAGTCATTTTCCCTGGATGCCACGGGGGGTCAAACACCACATCAACGTTTAGCTCCTTGACCGTAGGCAGGCTGGAAAGCTTGCGCTGGATATCGGCTTTTAGCACGTCTGACATGCCGCATCCTGGGGCCGTCATGGTCATTTTAATGTCGATCTTGTTGCCCTCCCCGGCGGGAGAAATCTGGCAGGAATAAATCAGCCCGAGATCAACCACATTCACTGGGATTTCGGGATCATAGACCGTCCGCAACTGGTCCCAAACAAGATTCTCGCTGAATTCTGCCGGGGCCTCTGTGCCCCCCGAGGACGGCGACGGTACCAGGCCCAGCGCATCGCCATCTTTGGCATCAATGCGGACCATGTATCCCACGTCCGTCATTACCGTATAGCTGCCACCCAGCGACTGCATCATGCGCACCGTGGTTCCCGCGGCCAGCTTATGCGGTATGCCGCTGGGAATCTGCGTGGCATCAACCTCACGCGCCAGTACGATTGGTTCATTTGCTGCCATTGGTCCCTATTCTGTTGAAACGGCCTGTTCTTCTCCGCGCATCGCGGCACGCAGGGCATGCCAGGCCAGCGTTGCGCACTTTACCCGCAGCGGGAACTCTGACACTCCTGCAAACACCGCCAGCTTGCCCAATTCTTCCTGGGTTCCGGCTTTCTGTCCGGTAACCAGGTCGTGAAACTTGGTAAAAATATCTTCGGCTTCCGCCGTAGTCTTACCTTTAAGCGTCTGCGTCATCATGGAAGCCGAAGCTTTTGAGATGGCGCAACCGCTGCCCTGAAAACCGATGTCGTTGATAGCGCCGTCTTTCATATCCAGGTAAACCGTAAAATGATCGCCGCACAGCGGATTAAAACCTTCCGCTTTGTGGTTTGCCTGTTCCAGCGCACGGTAGTTCCGGGGCTTTTTGCTGTGCTCCAAAATCACTTCCTGGTAAAGCTCCCGCAGCTCAGACATTACCCCATCACCTCACGGACCTTGCAAATTCCCGCTGCCAGCGCGTCAACTTCCTCGCGCGTGTTGTACAGCCCAAATGACGCGCGGACAGTGGCCGGGATATTGAAACGCTGCATCACCGGCTGCGCGCAGTGGTGCCCAGTGCGCACAGCGATGCCTTCACGATCGAGGATTGTTCCAATATCGTGCGGGTGAATGTCTTCCATCACGAATGACAGTACGCCGGCCTTCTCTCGCGCTGTGCCAATAATTTGAACTCCGGGGATCGATTCTACTTTTCTTGTGGCGTAGGCCAGCAACTCTGCTTCATGGGCCTCAACCTGCTCCGGCCCAAGATTGTTCAGGTATTCAATGGCCGCACCCAGGCCAATTGTGTCTGCAATGTTAGGCGTGCCAGCTTCAAATTTGTAAGGCAAGCGGTTGTAAATCGTCTTGTCAAAAGTAACTGAGGCGATCATGTCTCCACCGCCCTGCCACGGCGGCATAGCCTCAAGCAACGCTGCCTTTCCGTAAAGCACGCCAATGCCGGTTGGGCCATACATCTTGTGGCCGGAAATGGCATAGAAATCGCAGTTCAGCGCTCGTACATCCACCGGCATACGCGGAGCTGCCTGCGCTCCATCCACCAGCACGGGGATATTGCGCGCATGGGCCATACGGACGATTTCGCGCACCGGGTTAATTGTTCCCAGAGCATTAGAAAGATGTCCCACGGCAACAATCTTCGTTTTCGGCCCCAGCAGTTTTTCAAAGTCTTCCAGCAGCAGCTCGCCGCGATCATTGATCGGTGCCACCCGCAGCTTCGCGCCTTTCTCTTCGCACAACAACTGCCACGGCACAATGTTCGAGTGGTGCTCCATCGCAGTGATCAGGACTTCATCACCCGCGCCCACGTGTTTGCGCCCGTAGGTCTGCGCTACCAGGTTGATGCCTTCCGTGGTGCCGCGCACAAAGATGATCTCTTTGCTGTCAGCCGCGTTCAGGAACTTTTGCGCTGCAAGTCTGGCTTTCTCATAAGCCTCAGTCGCACGCTCAGAAAGCGTATGCACCCCACGATGAATATTGGAATTGTCCTGGCGATAGTAATGCTCAAGAGCGTCAATCACCGCCACAGGCTTTTGCGTGGTAGCCGCGTTGTCCAGATACACCAGCGGCTTGCCGTGGACCTTTTGCTGCAGCACCGGAAAGTCCTTGCGCACCTTCTGCACGTCAAATCCGCTGGCAATTTCGATCTCACGTGGCGTCTTGGCAACGGTACTCATCCCACTTCCTCCCAATTCCGCTCCACCACCTGGGCAGAGCCTTCGCCGGAAACCTGCGCCGACTCCGGCAGGCGTGCAACCACCAGACGCTCCAGATGCGCGCGCACCTGGGGCGAGCTCATACGATCAAGGCATTCATTGGCAAAGGCCAGCAGCAATAAGTCGCGGGCGGAGACTTCATCCAGACCGCGCGAGCGCAGGTAAAACAAAGCATTTTCATCCACCTGGCCGATGGTGGCGCCGTGTGTGCACTTCACATCGTCAGCATAAATTTCAAGCTGCGGCTTGGTATCGATCTGCGCATCGTCAGAGAGCAGCAGGTTGCGATTGGTCTGCTTGGCATCTGTCTTCTGCGCATCTTTGTGGACGATGATGCGCCCGTGAAACACGCCGCGCGCCTGTCCGTTCAAAATGCCGTTGTAAAACTGCCGGCTGTTGCAATGTGGGCTAGCATGTTCAACCAGCATGTAGTTATCCATGTGCTGGCGGCCGTTGGCCATGAAAAGACCGTTGATCAGGCACTCGCTTCCCTCGCCCGCCAGCACTGGATGAACGTTGTTTCGTATCATCGCTCCGCCCAATAGCAGTGAATGCGTGGCCACATTTGCGCTACGCCCCTGCTGGATTCTCAATGTAGAAAAGTTGTAAGCGGATTCGCCTTCGCGCACTACCATGTAGTGCGAGACGTTTGCATTGTCACCCGCCACCAGTTCGGTTGCCGTGTTGGAAAATGAAGTGCCTTCGCCCAAAGAAGCATAGTCTTCCACGATTATGACTTTGCAGCTTTCACCCGCGACGATCAGGTTCCGCGGATGGTTCATCGTTGGGGTTGCACCGGGGACAGTGATGAACAAAGCATAAATTGGTGTTTCAACCGTTACGCCCTTCGGCACTTCAATGTAGATTCCGTCTTCAATAAACGCCGAGTTCAGCACAGCAAAAGCGTCTCTCTCAATATTCAAATAACGGCCAAGATGCTGTTCAACGCCTGCAGGATCCTGGGCAAGCTGAGCAGCCAGGCTGCTGATCTTCACACCCATGGTTGAAGGGACAGTTGAGAGCTCTTTTGAAAACAATCCATTGATGAACACCAACTGGCAGGCAAAGCCAGCGATACCGAATTGCTCCAAGTCCCCTTTCGCCACATTGGCCTGCTCCGCCAGTTCAAACGGCGTGTTTGCCACGGCAGACACGTTGGTAAAACGCCAGTCTTCGTTATGGGTCGTGGGAAAGCCAACCTCAGAGAAACGGGAGAACGCCTCCTGCCGCAGCGATTGCAGCCAACGCGGCTGCCCGACTGTGCGGCCGTTTGACTGATCGAATGTCTCCAGATATTTTTCCGGAACTTGGATTTCGGCAATCACCGTCTCGCTCCCGTCAACTCGCCCTCCGTCCAGCTATAGCCCTTTTGCTCCAGTTCCAACGCCAGTTCTGGACCGCCGGATTTCACAATCCGGCCATTCACCAGCACATGGACAAAGTCGGGCACAATGTAATCCAGCAGCCGCTGATAATGCGTCACCACGACCATGGCGCGTTCCTTGCTGCGCATGGCATTCACGCCATTGGCCACAATCTTCAGGGCGTCAATGTCCAGGCCGGAATCGGTCTCGTCCAATACGGCCAGCTTCGGCTCAAGAACAGCCATTTGCACAATCTCATTGCGCTTCTTTTCTCCGCCGGAGAAGCCTTCATTCACCGGACGATTCAGGAACTTTTCATCCATTTCCAGCATCCGCATCTTCTGCCGGAGCAACGGCAAAAAGTCCATCGCGTCCATTTCATCTTCCCCGCGATATTTTCTGATCGCATTCAAGGCCGCGCGCAGAAAGTACGCGTTGCTGATGCCGGGGATCTCCACCGGATACTGGAAGGCCATAAAAAGGCCTTCGCAGGCCGCATCCTCCGGCTTCATCTCCAGCAGGTCTTTGCCGGCAAAAGCGATGGAACCGGCGATGACTGCATAGCTCTCACGGCGTGCCAGCACCTGGGCCAGCGTGCTCTTGCCTGAGCCGTTTGGTCCCATGATGGAGTGAACCTCGCCCGGGTTCACCGTGAGGTCAATTCCCTTCAGGATTTCGTTTCCATTCACACTCGCGTGCAGATTTTTGATTTCGAGCAAGCTCATCTTTATCCAACGCTCCCCTCAAGGCTGATGCTGAGTAATTTCTGCGCTTCCACGGCAAATTCCATCGGCAGCTCTTTAAAGACGGCTTTGCAGAAGCCGTTGATGATCATGCTGACGGCCTCTTCCTTGGAAATGCCACGCTGCTGCAGATAGAAAATCTGATCGTCGCCTATCTTTGACGTTGATGCCTCATGCTCCATGCGCGCGCTGGCGTTCTTTACCTCGATATAAGGAAATGTATGCGCACCGCACTTGTCGCCTATCAGGAGCGAATCACACTGCGTGTAATTGCGCGCGCCCTGCGCGCCCTTCAGAATCTTCACGCCACCGCGATAGGTATTTTGTCCGTGGCCGGCGGAGATTCCCTTTGACACCACCGTGCTCCTGGTGTTCTTGCCGATGTGAATCATCTTCGTTCCGGTATCGGCCTGCTGATAGTTGTTGGTCAGCGCCACGGAGTAGAATTCACCCACCGAGTTCTCTCCCTGCAGAATGCAGCTGGGATACTTCCACGTAATGGCCGAACCGGTCTCCACCTGCGTCCAGGAAATCTTTGAGTTCTTGCCCAGCGCTTTGCCGCGCTTGGTCACAAAGTTGTAGATCCCGCCCTTGCCTTCCTTATCGCCCGGATACCAGTTCTGCACCGTGGAGTACTTGATTGTCGCATTGTCATGCGCGATTAGCTCAACCACGGCCGCGTGCAACTGGTTTTCATCGCGGATTGGCGCTGTGCAGCCTTCCAGGTAGCTGACGTAAGCGCCTTCATCGGCGATGATCAGCGTCCGCTCAAATTGGCCGGTGTTCTGGGCATTGATGCGGAAGTATGTGGAGAGTTCCATGGGGCAGCGTACGCCTTTAGGCACGTAAACGAACGAACCATCGCTGAAAACAGCTGAATTCAGCGAGGCGAAGAAATTGTCTGTATACGGAACCACCGAGCCAAGGTACTTCTTTACCAGCTCTGGATGGTTCTTGACCGCCTCAGAGAACGAACAGAAGATCACGCCTGCTTCAGCCAGCTTCTCTTTGAACGTTGTCGCCACGGAAACGCTATCAAACACGGCATCAACGGCCACGCCGGCCAGCAGCTTCTGCTCGTGCAGTGGAATGCCCAGCTTGCTGTACGTATTCAAAATTTCCGGATCAACTTCTTCCAGGCTCTTCAGCTCTTTTTTTTGCTTGGGAGCGGAATAGTAGGAAAGAGCCTGGTAGTCGATGGGCGGGTACTTCACGTTCGCCCACTTCGGCTCGGCCTGCTTCTGCTCCAATTGCGCCCAATGGCGATACGCCTTGAGCCGCCACTCCAGCATGAACTCAGGCTCGCCCTTCTTGGCCGCAATCGCACGGATGACGTCTTCATTCAGCCCGGGAGGCAGCCGGTCCTCGTCCACTGAGGTAACAAAGCCCCACTTATATTCCTGCTGTGTGAGGTCCTGAATTTGATTGACTGTGCTGCTCATCTCACTCCTTCCACCACCCCGCCCGCCGGCTTGATGGAGGCAACAATTTGTTCCTGCTCGGGCTTGCGTTCATGCCTGGCCATCTCATGGTTCAGGTCGGAAAGCATTACGTGATCCAACGCGTCGCGCAGCGCATCGCCAATGATCTGGGAGTTGCTCTTGATGGCGCATGAGCGCTCCATATTGCAAAGCCCTTTAACCACGCTGCACTCGGTGAATCCGATTGGCCCTTCCAGCGCCAGCACGATCTCAGCTACGGAAATCTCTGCGGCATCACGGCCCAGGCTGTATCCGCCCTTTACGCCGCGATGCGAGCTCAAAAGTTTGCATTCAGAAAGCTGCCGCAATAGCTTGCCCACAGTGGGCAGCGGCAGCCGGGTGGCCTTGGCCAAGCTGCGCGCCGTGTGCGGTGTCTCCAAACCCGTGCGGGCTACGTGCGCCATGAGCACAATACCGTAATCCGTTAATTTGTTCAGTCTGAACATGCTGTTTTTTGGCTCGCGTCTACAGAATCATGCGCAAGCCGGATACAATACTAATCCAGTATTATTTTACCGAAAGGCAGGAAGGAATACAAGACCAGAAAGGTCTTGATTCAAGAAGGAGCTTGTACAGTATTCATTTGCGTTTTGGCTTACGATCGCGCTCACGATTGTAATCGTAACTTTCGTCGAAGTCGATCGTGCCGAAAAACTTGCAGATCTTCAATTGTTTTCGTCTTCTGATGTACTCGGTCAAAGCAGCTTTTATGGTTCTTTTTGGGGGTCTATAGGAACCTAACCTCTTTGCTTCCTTCATCAAACGATCAATCAGGACATCGCTGAGGGCGCGTTTACCTCACAAATCTGATGTAGTCTTATCAGTTTTCGAGAATACCAGAACTTTATGGAGGCAGATTATGTCTGGCCGCTTCTCCAACAAAGTAGTTCTCATCACAGGCGGCACCGGCGGACTGGGCCGCGCTGTAACGCTCAGCTTTCTGCATGAAGGAGCGTCAGTGATTGCCAGCTACTTCATCAAAGATGAAGCAGATGCCATGCGTGATGCCGTGGGTCCCAGTGCGCATCTGGAACTGCTGCCGCTCGATGCGACCGATGAAACAGCCTGTCGAGCGCTGGTGGATGGGATCGTCGCGCGCCATGGCCGCCTGGATATTCTGGTCAACACCATTGGCGGTTACGTCGGCGGAAAAGCGCTTTGGGAAACCGATCCTAAGACATTCCAGTTGATGCTGACGCTGAACCTGCACGCGGGTTATAACCTGGCGCGCGCTGTGGTTCCGGCAATGTTGCGGCAGAAGAGCGGAGCAATTGTGAACATTGCTGCCAAAGCAGCTTTTGAACATGCCGCCGGCGCTGCCGCCTACGCGGCTTCCAAATCTGCGGCCCTCGCACTCTTTGATTGCCTGGCCCAGGACGTAAAAGGCAAGGGCGTGCGCGTGAACTCGGTTCTCCCCAGCATTATTGATACTGAGCCCAATCGCAAGGCCATGCCTGATGCCGATTTTTTCAAATGGCCCAAGCCTGAAGAGATCGCGCAGGTCATCCTGTTCTTATGCAGCAATGAAGCCAGGCTCGTGCATGGTGCGGCAATTCCCGTTTATGGAGAGAGCTGAAAACTCATTGGTCTGCCGCCGAATTCTGCCCCAGCGTAAAGAACTGTTAACACAATCTTCGCGAAACTTCAGAAAGCCAATTTCGCGTTGATAATATAATCAACCTGAATCACGCATTGTTGTTTAGCGTAATACACCCATGCACGTGATTCTGCCGCTCTGACAGGGTGGCGACAGCGACTCGACTCTTTCTCCATAAAGGACTAGCAGATGTGGATAGTTCGCCT
>DATEHN010000018.1:0-29433 GCA_035279585.1 Candidatus Angelobacter sp.
TTTGTTAACAGCGCCTATGCCTCCGGCGGCGTTTGCTGCGGTGGCGGTGGAATTCCCACTGGCGCACCGCCCAGCCCGCTGTTCGGCGTTCAGCCATTCTCGACGCCGATGCCGCGTTTTGATCTGATCCATCGCGGCAACAATCCCATGGGTGGCGATTTCACTCCAGTTCCGCAAGCCCAGTCCAACCAGACCCAGCAGCCGCTGGATCCGGCACTGGTCAACGGACAGACCGGCTTGACTGGCCCCATTGAAGGCCGTCCCCCGGGACCCATCTGGGCGCATCAACGTTTCAATCAGTTCCTGCCCCAGGCTTCCGTGGAGATGTCACAGGCCCAGGCGCAGACCAACACGGTCTATAACCCTGGCGTGGCATCCAACCTCAACTCCGGCATTGATCCCACACAGCCGATTCCGCTGAAGTTCCATCCTGGCTTCCCCACGCAGGACCCGAACTCTGTGTGGACCTTCAACGGCACTATTCCGCCGAAGTTGGTTCAGGGCCGTTACGGTGAGCCGATCCTGTTCCGCCATCACAACCGGCTGCCTGCCGATGTGAATGCGAACAACGGTTTCGGACGCAACACCATTTCCACCCACGAGCACAACGGCCACCACGGTGCGGAGAATGACGGCTTTACCGGCGCGTTCTTCTTCCCCAACCAGTTCTATGACTATCACTGGCCAATCGTGCTGGCGGGCATCTTCAGCGTCAACCAGGATGCAACCGACCCCATGGCCGGCAGCCCTGCTGACAATGGCGGCATCAACAAGGTCCCCGGTGATTGGCATGAAACCATGTCCACCCACTGGTTCCACGATCACATGTTCACGTTCACCTCACAGAACGTGTACAAGGGCAACGCTGCCATGTTCAACATTTACAGCGCGCTCGATCGTGGCGATGAAACCATCAATGACGGCGTGAATCTGCGGCTGCCTAGCGGCTCTTCCAACGGCAAGGGCTGGGGCAACCTGGACTATGACGTCAACCTGATGTTCGCGGAGAAGGCCTTCGATTCAACCGGCCAGCTCTTCATGGACATCTTCCAGTTTGACGGGTTTATCGGCGACTTAATGACCGTGAACCTGACCTACAAACCGTTCTTTGAGGTGGAGCGCCGCAAGTACCGCTTCCGCATCCTGAACGCCAGCGTATCGCGCTTCTTCAAGTACGGATTGTCAGACGGCTCGCCGATGATCCAGATCGCCAATGACGGTAACCTCCTGCCTTCACCGGTAGTGCAGACCGTCTCTGACGAGCAGGGCATCGCTGAGCGCTATGACTGGGTCATTGATTTCTCCCGCTACAGCGTAGGCAGCAAGGTGTGGCTGGTGAACGTGGCCGAGCACAAGGACGGCAGGAAGCCCAGCAACGATCTTACGGTTGCTCAGGCACTGGCCGGCAAGTCCAACGATCCGTGCGTAGGCAAGTTCCTGGAATTCCGCATTGTGCGCGACCCGGCCACGCCAGACGTGAGCCAGGTGCCCGCTGTGATGATTCCGAACCCCGATCTGTCGAACATTCCAATTGCCCGTCAACGTACCTTCACCTTCGGCAGCGGCGCATCACAGCCGCTCTCTCCGGATGATGAAGCCAACTACGTCACTGGCGCAGGCGGACAGCTTGGCGGATGGGGTGTTGCCACCGATGGTGGCCGCATGCTCAACGCAAGCTGGAGCCGTATCTCTGCTGCACCGGCCTTCGGAACGCGCGAAGTCTGGACGCTGCAAAACGGCGGCGGCGGATGGGACCACCCGATTCACATCCACTTTGAAGAAGGCCAGATCCTGGCCCGGAACGGCAGCGCTGCTAACGTTCCAGCCTGGGAAAAAGGCCGCAAGGACGTGTATCGTCTGCGTCCGGGTGGAAGCGTGACCCTGACCATGCAGTTCCGTGATTGGGGCGGGATGTTCATGGAGCACTGCCACAACACGGTGCACGAGGATAACGCCATGTTGGTTCGCTGGGAAATCGATGACGGAGGCACGCCGTTCCTGCGGCCGCTGCCGACGCCGCTTCCGGCCCCAACAGGTGTCACCTTTGAGGCGCCTGCTGACATCGCTCCGACTGCTTTCTAAGCAGAAGGGGTTTAGCAAGAACCAGGCGGCGGTCCGCAGCGCAAGATGCGGGCCGCCGTTCCTGATTTTTTGAAATTCCGGGTTAAGCTGTATGGGCCACAAGGAGTAAATGATCATGCGACGGAAGCTTCGGGCGGGCTTCGCAACAGGTACCGCTACTTTTCTTACCGCTATTCTTTTTCTGACTGCAAATTTTTCAACGGCAGCAGCGGAAAGCCGCTATGGCGCCAATTATTTTCCTAATGTAGTGCTCACCACGCAGGATGGAAAGAAAGTCCACTTCTATGATGACGTGCTCAAGGGCAAAAGCGTAGTCATCGATATGATCTATACCACCTGCGGGTATTCCTGCCCGCTGGAGACCGCGCGCCTGGTCCAGGTGCAGAAGGTCCTGGGCGACCGCGTGGGCAAGGACATTTTCTTCTACTCCATCACCATTGATCCGGCCCATGACACGCCCAAGGTGCTCAAGGCTTACATGGAAAAATATCACATTGGTCCGGGCTGGACCTTTCTTACCGGCAAGAAATCTGATATTGAATTGGTAGGCAAAAAGCTCGGCCTGTGGAACAACGATCCCGATCCGAATAATCCCGATGGGCATACGCCCAGCGTTCTCATTGGCAATGAGCCGGGCGGACAGTGGATGCGCAATGCCGCTACCGACAATCCTAAGTTCCTGGCCAACATGATTGGCAACTGGCTGAGTGGATGGGCCAACGCCAAGCCGATGGAAGCCAATGTTGATTACAGCAAAGCGCCGCAAATCAATCTGCACACGCAAAGCGATAAAGGGCGGTACATCTTTGCTTCGCAGTGCGCTGCGTGCCACACCATTGGCCACGGAGACAAGATTGGCCCGGATTTGCTGGGCGTGACCAACGTGCGCGACCATGCCTGGCTGGAGCGCTTTATCACCACGCCAGACAAGGTGTTGGCTGCGAAAGATCCGCTCGCGGTAGCGCTGTTCAAGAAATACAAGGAAGTAAGGATGCCGAACCTGAACTTGGCGGACGTGGACCTGCAGAACCTGTTGAAGTTCCTGGCAGATCAGAGTGCTGCACCCGCCAACACCGCTGCGCCCGCCGGCACTACGAAAGATGCGCCCAGCGTTGACAAGTCTGCAACAGGTGACAGCAACACGGCGGCAGCAAAGCCGGACTCCGGCCAGCCGATACGGTAATTAAATTTTAGCTGCGATACACTGAAGTGCTCGACTCCTGGCGTACTACAATGCGCCGGGAGTCTTTGTTTTAATCCAGAGCAATTGAGCAGCGGCTTACGAGTGTTCTGGCCGCAGAGCTTCTTTGATCGCCAGCAACTCCGCCAGCACAGGTTCCAGCTCTTTCAGCGGCAGCGCATTGGCGCCGTCAGACTTGGCTTCTGCGGGATTGTCATGCACTTCCATGAACACGCCATCCACGCCGGCCGCCACGGCCGCGCGCGAGAGCAGGGGAATAAATTCCGGCTGGCCGCCCGATACGGCTTTTTCGCCCGTGCCTGAAGAGGGAAGTTGTACCGAATGCGTTGCGTCAAACACCACCGGAGCAAATTGCCGCATGATGGCCAGCGAGCGCATGTCGACCACAAGATTGTTGTAGCCAAACGAACTGCCGCGCTCGGTGAGAAAAATGTTGTTGTTGCCTGATTCGCGCACCTTCTCCACGGCGTGCTTCATGTCCCAGGGCGAAACGAACTGGCCCTTCTTGATGTTGATCGACTTGGCATGCTTCGCTGCGGCCACCAGCAGGTCAGTCTGGCGGCAGAGAAAAGCGGGGATCTGTACTACGTCCACCGCGTCCGCTACGGCAGGCACATCCTTGGCTTCATGCACGTCGGTGAGCACCGGAACGCCGGCTTCCTGCCTGATCTTTTCCAGAATGCGCAGCCCTTCTTCAAGGCCGGGCCCGCGAAAACTCTGCAGCGAAGTGCGGTTGGCCTTGTCATACGAAGCCTTAAAAATGTAAGGCATTTGCAGCTTGCGCGCTACAGCGCTGATGGCCTGGGCCATCTTGAGCGCGTGGTCTTCGCTTTCAATGACGCACGGGCCGGCGATGAGGAAAAGCGAGGAGCCGAGGTTCACGTTATTGATGTGAAATGGGGTTGGATTCACCATGAGAGGCACGGAATAGTTTACAACTATCGTGCTTCAGCTAGCATCCGGTTCAGCCTTTCGTACGAGCTCTCATTGCCGCCAAAGGAAACGTGCCCGATTGGGCTTCTGCCATAGCAATCGACGATTCGGGTGAACATTGTCTGGTCGACGCACTCCAGTGTTTCTCCTCTGATTTGCCGCTGTACAAACTTCACCTTTGTGTAGCCGACGGTTTTCCAGGATTCGAACCTCTTTTCAGCCAGCTGTCTGGGTGTGAGATCACAGTCCTCAGAGCAACTCTCAATTGTAATGAACGCAGACCCGTCATTTGGGCGCAGCGGGCCAGGTTCATCGATGATGTCGAAGCCTGTCTCTGAGAGATGGGGCGTATACCAGCGGTAAATCGGAAATGTGATGCCGTCAACCGTGATTTGATTTCCATGCTGCCGATGCCAGCGCCAAGCCTGGAGTTCCGCTTTTGAGCGGTAAAGTGCGGAACCCAGGGAGATCAAGGCGAGAGCGGTACATACATAGAGCCACTGCCAGCGCAGATCGCTAACGCCAAACGCGGTTTTCACCGACGGGCTGAATAAATAACAGACCATTGCGAAGGTGAGAGCGCGCGCCAGGATTTGCAGGACTGGATTTGTTTGAAAGATGTCGGGCAGCGGCCATAACAGCGTGAACGAGCTTCCAGACATGACATCCAACATGAAGATTGCGATCAGAATAAGGCGCGCCCAATTCTTCAGACGCCATAGTCCTCTCGCCAGCAGGTAAATCAGCCCTCCGCAAAACATGAGGAGTAAAGCGTATTTCAGCTTCAGATCAAAAGGCAGCAAATCCGGCGTTACCGTTTCGCCCGTTCGGGAGAGCAGAGCCGCGAAGGCGGCTGCGATTTTTGCGCCTGACAGCAGAATGATCGCCACAAGAAATCCCACGGTCGCACACAGGAAATACTGGATAGCCAAAATCGTGATGATCAAGGGCCGCTTCGCCGCTGGACTTTCTTGTAAGGCCGGCTGTTGCGGAGAAGGCGAGGGCGTGGATTCATCCAATCCAGTATCGAGAGCGAGCGAACACTCAGAACAAAGCTGGTTGGCGGCGTCGTCGGGTAGTGGCTTGTGACAGCACGGACACTTACTCATACGTTCGATCCAGGCGGTAACTTACCACAGGCGCCGATGGCCTGTGCCATCACGCAGGGGCGGGCGATGAGGAAGAGCAATGGGCCAGTATTCAAAAAGTCAAGATCGTATGGCATTTCAAAGCTCACCGATAAGAACTATCATTCTGCGTGGGCTGCCGTTTCTGCTGTGCAGGGATCAAGCAGCCGGGGATAAACGACGTATGCATGAGGGACCTTCTTACGGATTTCTTCCGTGAGATCAAGCTTCCAGCCTTCGCGATGCCTGAGAGCAGGGGGAACGCGAATACTCACGCGGTAAAAGGTTGCAATCGCAACGTACATTCTTGCCGCCTCTTCCAGAAGGTCCTGAAGGTGCGCATCGGTGAGCTTATACTCCTTCCATGGGTCCTGGGTTTCCTCAAACAGCATGTATCCGCCGCTGTTCCATGTGAGTGCGCTCAGGTTTTCATCATTCATTGCGAAGCCCCAGCTGTTGTGGCGGGAAAATGGATCAACTGGCGAAAAATATGTCCCTACAAGGATTGGTCCCAGGGCGATACTGAAGAGCCGGATATGGTTCTTTGCCAGCGCGGCGGCGACCTCAACGTAGCGCGCTGACTTGTTTTCCTCGATTTGTGAAGCCATCGCGATAATGGCGTCGCCTGGCGCCGGATTTTTGAACCAGCTTATTCCCTCCATCACCGCATCCAGAATGCCAGTATCGGTGGATGGCGCCGCTTTCTTATCGCGCAGCTCAGCGATCGCAGCCGCTACTGCGTCACGGCCCTTGTCAAAGCCGACTTTCCTGAGAGCGCCGCGTGCGGTCAATAAGGCAATACTATCGGTCTCCCGGGCACCATTGACAAGATAAGAGGCCATTTCAAGCTGGGCACGCCGGGCGTCGGCCTGCAAATCGTGCCCCATATCCAGAACCAGCAGAATGCGTCGTGGCGAAGTGTCAAAGGTCAGTGATTCGATAGCAACCTTGTCGTGTTTGGTCTGGCCAATTAAATTCTGCGCTGTAAGACCTTCCACTGTCTTGCCGTTAGGCAGCACCACGTCCATGCCCAATTCAGACGCAGGGCAGGAGGCAGACTGGGCCGAGGCGATGTTTGCCGAGAATAGAACAGTAGCAACGAAAAGCAATATGAATCCTGGACTGAAACGATACATGACAGGGACTAGCATAGCCCGGTTCTCAGGGCGCGCCAATAGCTATCTCCGCACGATCCGCTCCGGTCTCAAGAACATCTCCACATCCTCTGTGGTGCGTGCCTCGCGGCGTTTTTGCCGGTTCGCATAGCTGGCTTTGATAAAACTGCTGAAGAGCGGATGCGGCTCCAGCGGCTTGGACTTGAATTCTGGATGGAACTGACAACCGAGGAAGTAAGGATGATCAGGGATCTCCACGATCTCCACATAGGTTCCATCAGGCGTGGCCCCGGTAATGCGCATGCCGCCGCCGGTGAGCACAGCCTCATATTCACGGTTGAACTCATAGCGGTGGCGATGGCGCTCGCTGATCTCGGCCGCACCATAAGCTTTGGCGGCCTGGCTGTTGGGTTCCAGTTTGCAGGTCCACGCGCCCAGGCGCATGGTGCCGCCGAGTTCATCAATGCCGGTCAACTCGCGCAGCTTATAGATGATGCGGTGCGGCGTGGCCTGGTCAAATTCGCTGGAGTTGGCTTCATCCAAACGGCAGACATTGCGCGCGAACTCAATGCAAGCCGTCTGCATTCCCAGGCAGATGCCGAAGTACGGAACTTTTTGCTCGCGCGCGTAGCGAATGCCGTTGAGCATGCCTTCAATTCCGCGCTTGCCAAAGCCGCCCGGCACCAGGATGCCGTCAAAACCTTCAAGCTGCATTTCGTAGTCGCGATTGCCGTCTTTGTTTTCCAGGCCCTCGGCTTCCACCCAGGTGAGGTTCAGCTTTAGGTTGTGCGCCACCGCGCCGTGGACCAGCGCTTCCTTCAGCGACTTGTAAGAGTCTTCATACTCCACATACTTGCCGACGATGCCGATGTGGACTTCGTCTTTCGGGTTATAGATGCGTTGCATCAGGTCTTCCCAGCGCGTCAGATCGGGCTGCTTTGAATCGACCCGCAGGTAGCGGAGAACCAGCGTGTCCACGCCTTCACGCGCAAACACCAGCGGCACTTCATAGATCGATGCGACATCTTTTGCGGTGATGACGGCCTCGTCTTCCACGTTGCAGAAGAGCGCGATCTTTGACTTGAGCTCGCGTGAGAGAAAGCGGTCAGTGCGGCAGAGCAGGATGTCCGGCTGGATTCCGATGCTGAGCAGCTCTTTCACTGAGTGCTGTGTGGGCTTGGTTTTAAGCTCGCCGGCAGCGCCAATCCATGGCACCAGCGTGACATGGATAAAGAGTGTGTTATCGCGGCCCAACTCCTGGCGCATCTGGCGGATGGCTTCCAGAAATGGCAGCGATTCGATATCACCCACTGTGCCGCCAATCTCCACCAACACCACATCCACGTCCTGCGCCACTTTCTTCATCGCGGCCTTGATCTCATTAGTCACATGCGGAATCACCTGCACGGTCTTGCCCAGGTAATCGCCGCGGCGTTCCTTGGTGATGATCTGCTCATAAATACGGCCGGTGGTCCAGTTGTTGTCGCGCGAGAGGCGCGCGTGCGTAAAGCGCTCATAGTGGCCCAGGTCAAGATCGGTCTCTGCGCCGTCGTCGGTCACAAAGACCTCGCCATGCTGGAAAGGTGACATGGTGCCGGGATCGACGTTGAGATACGGATCAAACTTCATCAGGTTGACCTTGAGGCCGCGGCTCTCAAGCAGGCAGCCAATGGAGGCCGCTGCCAGTCCCTTGCCCAGTGAAGACACAACACCGCCGGTCACGAAAACATATTTCGCTGCCATGAACTCCTCGCCCAGTTGGATTGGTTATGGGTTGAATTTGTAAATGAATTGAATTTTGAGGGTGCTGCTCCCCGGCTCGAAAGTGGCTTGCGCCAGTGGCCCTCTGCCCATTCACGCCAAAACCGGGCGTGAACGGGGCCCGCGTGGAACCTATTGGGGTGCACAATCAATTATACAAGAACCGGGCTGTGGAAAGGTGGGGAGAAACTCGGGTTATTCTTCGGTGCTCTCATTCGGGTCCCAGGTAATCGATGCCCCAGAACCTTCCTGGACGGCAGATCCAGTGATGCCGCTTTCAAAAGCATCGGGATCGCCGCCAGCCAGTTCGATCTTGCGGCGCTGGACCTCGCGAATCTCGCGCAGGATAGCCGCCTCAGCTTCAAGATATTGCTCTTCAGTGATAGAGCCGTCTTCCAACTCGACCTGCAGGGCGAGGAGTTGTTCTTTCAGTGGAGCGTCGTCAGTCCACTGCTCTTCAGCCACCTTGAGCAGAGTGCGCATGATGAAGTTCCAGCCCTTGAATGGGGCCAAAAGTAAATCATCAATAAGCAGCATGGTCGGCTCCGCGTTCTTTGGAGATCCCTCGACTCCGCTCGGGATTTCGCCTGCGGGCTCCCACTTCGCTCACGCCCGCAAAACGGCTCAAGTTCCAGCCCTTGAATGGGGCTAAAAGTAAATCATCAATAAGCAGCATGGTTGGCTCCTGATCTCAGTGTACGTTGGCCGGATTGTTGGCCTCTGCCTGTTGCAACGTTTTCTTCTTGCGCCGGCTCAGGATAAACGGACGCCGCCGCCGCCGGTCCACCCGGATATCGATCTTCTTCCAGAAGGCCCAGAAATAATCCACTGCGGAAATAATGGAAACCGCCACCATGAACCAGATGGCCATCTTCGCCACCAGGTCAACAGACAGCACAAAAGAGAAAAAGCCGAGATTGAATGTCCAGATGTCCCAGCGAATCGCCAGGATTGCCGCTACGACTGAGACAATCTGCACTACCATCTTCAACTTGCCCAGTTCGCTGGCTTCAATGGTGAAACCTTCAGAAGCGGCAATGGAGCGCAGGCCGGAGACAAGAAACTCGCGACCAATGATGATCACCACGACCCAGACATTCACAATATCTGGCACCAGGCGGAGCAGCGTGATGTAGCAGGCGGCAATCATCAGCTTGTCCGCCAGCGGGTCAAGCAGCATACCCATGGTGGTAATCTGCCCGCGCCGCCGCGCCAGGTAGCCATCAAGGCCGTCAGTAATTGAAGCCAGAATAAAGATGGCAGAGGCCAGCACCACGCGCAGGGTATCGTTGCGCGCGCTGAATGAGGAGGTGGTAAGAATCCACATGATCAGCGGGATGGCGGCGATCCGCGAGAGCGTGATGTAGTTGGGCAGGTTCACTTGGGCGTGGGGCTTAACTTTCAGCTGCCCCGATTATCCTTGGAATTTGGCTTCTGCGCAAACCAAAATTCTTCGCTATTTCTTTCCGTTAACAGTGGCCAGGCAGCGAGTATATAGCTCCAGCAGGTGAGAGGCATAGTCCTCAGATTTGTTCTCTGTGCCGCCGTGGAACCCGGCGCCGGCAGCCGAAGCCGTCTTGCCGTAGTTGGTGGTGTTGGCGATGAATTTCATCATGTCCAGGGCGATATCCTCATTGCGGCGTGAGCCCATAATTCCTGCTAGCTGATCCATGGTTCCTCCCAAAAGAATCATAAAACTCTATTTTAACGGAGAGCAGGCAATCAGCACCTAGCTTTCCTATCTATCCCCCTTCGGGCAGGCTCAGGGGCAAGACTGCGGAATGCAGCTTCCTGCTACCATTAATTCATGGACATGACCTGGGTGACGGATCGCATTGCGGTTGGGGGCGGAATCTGGAATGACGAGAATATGGCCACGCTGGTGAAGCTTGGGGTCACGCACATCATCAATATGCAGATTGAGTTTGACGATCGCCCACTGGCCCAGGGGTATCCGGTGCAGGTGCTGCACAATCCCACGGATGATGACTTTATGCCTAAACCACCAGAGTTATTTCAGGCGGGAGTAAAGTTCGCGCTTGATGCCCTGAGCGGGCCGGATGGCAAGGTTTATACCCACTGCGCCGCCGGCGTGCATCGCGCACCCATGATGACCCTGGCGATCATGCGCGCTCTGGGCTGGTCACTCAAGGATGCCAAAGAACTCATACTGCAGCGGCGCTACGTGGTGGACTTTGCCGATGTTTATGTTCAGAGTGTGGAAGAGTTCATGAAGGTCTATCACAGCGCGAATGGGAAGTAGCGGCTGACTGCTGATTGCTAAATGTTAAAATCCCGCCATGCCCGTGGAAGCAGTCCAGCACGTACGGCGAATGCGCGGAGGCGCACAAGCGCACCTGATGCGCGCTGACGACGGTCATTTTTACGTGGTCAAGTTCCAGAACAATCCACAGCACCTGCGCGTGCTGGCCAATGAGTTGTTGGCCACGCGGCTGGCTGAACGCATTGGGCTTCCCGTGCCGGTCACTGAGATCGTAAAAGTGGAAGACTGGCTGATTGACAATACGCTGGAGCTGCACATGGACATCGGCGGGTTTTCAGCGCGTTGCAAACCCGGTTTGCAGTTTGGGGCGCGCTTTGTTTGCGATCCAGCGGAAGGCCAGGTCTTTGATTATTTGCCGGAGAGCATGCTGGCCAAGGTCCGCAATATGACAACATTTGCCGGAATGCTGGTAGCAGACAAATGGCTGGGCAACGCCAACGGACGGCAGGCCGTCTTCTGGAAGAAAATGCAGGAGCGCAAATATACGGCCACGTTTATCGACCAGGGATATTGTTTCAATGCCGGCGAGTGGGACTTTCCGGATTCAGCGCTGCGCGGCGTTTATACGCGCAATTATGTCTATCAGGAAGTGCGCGGCTGGGAATCTCTGGAGCCGTGGCTCTCGCGCGTGGAAAACCTTGATCCAGATGCTGTTCGTGAAGTCGCAAGCAATATTCCACCGGAATGGATCGGCAGTGACTGGGCCGCGCTGGAGAAGCTGGTGGAGGCAATCATCGAGCGCAGAAGCAAGGTGCGCGACCTGATCACAGCGTTTCGCAACTCATCGCGCCAGCCCTTTCCTGCCTGGGGACAGCCGGTGCAGGTGCGTGCAGGAGTGACTTTGATGTAGTTCAAAGCGGCCAAGCCCGCGGTCCTCGGCACGCGTGCTTTTCGCGTGTTGGGTGAGAAGCCGGCTTGCGCGCTGAGCCGCTTGCTTTCGGAGCGATATTAAAGATGGCTACGGAGAGAAACGCCGGGCGGGTTTGGAGCGAAGCGACATGAAAACTAGGTGCCAATTTTTTTTGCTCCGCTACGCGCCGGATGCGGTGAAGAATGAGTTTGTGAACATCGGGCTGGTGCTGCTGCCGCCCGCGGGAAGCGCCGAAGTGCGCTTTACCCATGACTGGTCACGCGTGCGCAGTTTGGATCCCCAGGCTGATGTGGAAGTGCTGGAAGCCATGGAGACCGACCTGCGCGAGAAGCTGCGGGAGATGAACGGCGATCGTGAGTTTATCCTGCGCCGCATTCAGGATTCATTCTCCAACGCGTTGCAGCCAACGGAATTTCAAGGCTGCCTGGCGGAGTCTCCCACGGCGGAAGCGGACGAGTTGGCCCGGCTCTACCTGGAGCACCCGCGCCGCCGTCAGTCGCGCGAGCTGAGCGCGCGCCAGGCGATCTTCCAGAAAATGCGCTCTGAATTTGAAAACGCCGGCGTCTGGCCGCTCATGTCGCAGAACATTGCCGTTTCTCGTTACACGCGCAGCGGCGATCCGCTCAAGATCGACTGCGGCTATAGCCCCAACGGAACCGTCAAGCTGTTTCATGCCGTCTCGCTGGGAGCCGATGTAAATGCAGCCAAGATTCTTGCCTTCACTTTTCCGCAACTGCGCGATGGTATTGCCAAAGCAGAAGGCAAGCAGGCGCAACTCACCGCAGTGGTGGAAGATGATTTACCGGCAGATGGCGATGCGGTGAGCTTTGCGCGAGAGACGCTGGAGCAATATGCCATTGGAATTATTCCGGTCGGCTCCATGCACGATGTCGCAGCCCAGGCAGCGCGAGAGTTGGGCTTGAGCTAGTTCTTCATCGACTTACCCCAACTCAAATTCACCGCAGCGCCTCTCCACTGCGCTCAGATGAAGGTCGACAAATTGTGGATCGCTCAAAATAAAAAAGGCCCCGGTTTTGCCGGGGCCGGACTGATTCTAGTGGTAGATCAATAGGCTTTGAATTGCGAGCCGGAGAAGATCCGGGTGCGCACGCCATCAATCGTTGCCGGGATCGGAGGATGTTCCACTCCCTCGATCACATAGATTGAGATAGCGGTTTCCGCCGGATTATCCATGCTCATTGAGACGCCCATACCCTGAATTCCGGGCTTGCCCATGAATTCATTTACATGGGCATCTTTCGCTGCGGTTGCGCGATCGATTTCCGTCTGGCCAATGGTGGGTTGCACGCCGCTGGCGCGGTCAAAGACCACGCGGGTGCGAACCCCATCAATCACCGGTGGAACCGCCGTGCTGAGCCCTCTGGATGCTTTGATGATCAGAGCGCCTTCGCCCGGATTATCAGCGCTGGCGCCGATGGCAAAGCCCTGGATGGCCGCATCTTTCAGCAGCGTGGCAGCGTGGCCCTGAGCTGCGGCAACGCGAGTGTGCTCTGAAGCGGAAATAGGCGCGGTGGTGGAAAGGCCGCCAGCCACCTGCGTGCCGGCAGTGCCTTCCGGCGCGCAGCTTACAGCGTGGTCTGCGCCGCCAACAGGAGTCAGCGCGTTGGCGCCGTTTTTAAAGGCTAGGATTACATCCGCGATTGGGTTGGCGACGGTGTCTGCCGTGCTGCCGCCATAGAGCAGCGCAACCGGCTCCGCGCTGTCTTTGGTTACGATCAGCGAACCGGAATCACCGCCAGCGCTGAAGTTGCCGCCATTCACCACAACCTGGCCGGTGTACGTAGCATTGAATGCCGTTACACCGCTGCCGCATGATGTCTCATAAGCAATCACAACGTTGGTATTGATTGAGGTAATGGTTGAACAGGTAAGGCCGGTGGTGCGTCCGCTCTTGGCCACGCCCATGTTCAACGCTGGCGTAGCTACCGTTGCGGAAGGTGCTGCGGCAGCAATGGTGGCAGTGCCGGCGGCGCCAAGATCAAGAATTGTGCCGGCCGTATCCACCTGGCCTGTAATTATCTGGGCAATGGCGGCATCAACATTGCTCGGCGCTGCGCCGGTCCGGCCTTGCGTTGTACCAGCCGGCGTAAGCGCAGCCTGCTGGGTGAGGTTGGCCACTGTGAGAGGGGCATTGAAACAGGCGGCGGCGCCGGGCTGCTCGATGGCTTCGCCAGTATTACCCTGGCCTGATCTGGCAAAAACGTGGTTGTTGCTCAAAATCACGGGGTTGGGCAGATCGGCTCGTGTCCACAAGCTGCCCAATGTGCCAATGCAACACACTTTAGTTCCAACATCCAGGGTATTGCCACCGGAAGAACCCAGCTTGACCGGCGCAGTCTGAGCGCCGGCATTGTCATTGGGGAAAACCACTAACGCGGTGGCGCTGCTGGTGGTGCCGCTTGACGTTGCCGTAACCGTCAGATTATTGGGTGACGGAAAACTTGCGGGCGCATGGTAGAGGCCGTTGGCGTCAATTGTGCCAATGGATGGGTTGATGGTCCAGGTGATTGTGCCGGGGAACCCAGTGCCGGTAAATTGCTGTTTGCCGTTAATAGGCACGCTAGCCGATGACGGGGTAACAGAAGCCGTACTGAACGGCGTAGGAGTGGGCGTGGGTTGACCGGAACCGCCGCCGCCGCAACCCACCATGCAGGCAAGCATCGCAAATCCCAGCAGAACACCGGATAGCTTTGACATATAGAATCAGCCTCTTAAAGAAATCTCTGGAGTTATTTTGATGGCTAACTTATTCGCATAGAATTTTACCCTTATGCGGCAAAGCGAATCCAGAGAAGCATTACCCTAGTAACGTTTAGATGGCCGGTCACAGGCCGGGGCCGGCAAAGCCCCAAGAACTTGATTCCAAATGGGATTAAGCTGTGCGCAGCGCTTGAGTTGCGGGCGCGCCTGTAAAATCTCAGTAAAATAAAGGCGGCAGCTAAGGCATGCTCCTGGCCGCCGGAAGGTCAGGGATAGCTCATTTCGCGCCGATATCTTGGAATCTTTAATAATTGAGCCGGTTTGCGGGCGTGAGTGGAGCGGGAGCCCGCAGGCGAAATCCTGAGTGCGAAGTGCGAAGGATCTCTACCCTATGTCCTCATTAAAGCCTTCCAGATATTCTCTTACTGCCACCATGAATTGGTCGGCATCAGCGCCGTCAATAATGCGGTGATCGTAGCCAATGCTCAGCCGGATAATGTGGCGCACGGCGATCGAGTCATTGCCGTCTTCGTCAGTCATCACCACCGGCTCTTTAAAGATGCCGCCCATACCCAGAATGGCCACTTGCGGCTGCAGGATAATAGGCAAGCCGAATTGCGGCCCGAAGATTCCGGGGTTGGTAATGGTGATGGTTCCGCCCTGCACGTCATCGGGCACCAGCTTCTTGCTGCGCGCTCGCTCGCCCAAATCGCTGATGGCGCGCTGCAAGCCAACAAAGCTCAGGTTCTCCGCGCCTTTTACAACGGGAACGATCAAGCCCCAATCGAGCGCCACGGCAATGCCGATGTTCACGGTCTTGTGGTACTGAATGGCATCGCCCACGACCGATGAATTGATCACCGGCTTCACGCGAATGCCGTGCAGCATGGCTTTGGCGATGAACGGCATATAAGTCAGCTTCACGCCGTTGCGCGCCTCCCAGGCCTTGCGGTTCTTCTCGCGGAATTTGGCGATGCGCGTCATATCTACCTTGAAGATGGAGTGAACGTGCGCGCTGGTGTGCTTGGATTCCACCATGCGCTCGGCAATCTTCTTGCGCATGGGCGTCATGGGCACCAGTTCGCCCGGCACCTGGACTGCAGGCGCTTGCGGACGCGGAGTTGGCGTGGGTTGTGCAGCCGCTTGTTGCTGCGGCATCTGGACAGTGCGCGGCGCTTGTTGTGCAGGGGCAGCTTGCGCCGCTCCTGCGCCATGTTGCGAAATAAAATTTTGAATGTCCTGTTTGCTGATGCGTCCGCCCAGGCCGGTGCCGGGAATGCGGGTCAGGTCAACATTATTTTCGCGCGCAATGCGGCGAACCAGCGGTGATGAGCGCACGCGCTCGCCTTCCGCGCGTCCGCTTTCACTGCCAGGGAAGCCGATGACCTCATGCTGCTGCGCCTGTGCCTGTTGCGGCGGAGGAGCTTGCGGCTGAGGCGTTGGCGCAGCTTGCGCCGGAGCAGGCTTTGCCGGAGCAGCGGCCTGGGCCGGGGCGGCTTTTCCCGGCAAACCTGCGCCGCCAATCACGGCCACCACGCTGTTCACCTGCACGGTGGTGCCTTCTTTAACTTTAATTTCGCGCAACACGCCGGAAGTTGGCGCGGGAATCTCAGCATCCACCTTGTCAGTAGAAATTTCAAACAGCGGCTCATCACGCTGGACTTTATCGCCAACCTTCTTCAGCCATTTGGTGATGGTGCCTTCAAAAATCGATTCGCCCATCTGCGGCATTACCACGTCAGTCCCTGCGCCGCCATTCGCTCCGGAACCCGCAGAGCTTGTTTCCTGCTTGGCTTCCTGTTGTATCGGAGCAGATTTCTCGGTGGCTGGCGGCTGCTCAGCACGCGCAACACCGGCGCGCTCTGGGGGCCCCGGTTGCTGGGCTGCGGGCGAGCCATCGGCCTGAGGAGCAGCTTTGGTCTGCGCGGGGGGAGCGGGGGCCGCTGCTGCGCCGGCGCCATCAGCGTCAATCACGCCGACCACGGTATTCACCTGCACCGTAGCGCCTTCCTTCACCTTGATCTCCTTCAGAACTCCGGCCGTGGGCGCGGGGATCTCTGCATCCACTTTGTCCGTGGAGATTTCAAACAACGGCTCATCGCGCTGGACCTTTTCTCCGGGCTTCTTGAGCCATTTGGTGATGGTGCCTTCAAAAATCGATTCGCCCATCTGGGGCATCAGTACGTCAGTTGGCATGGAATCCTTCCCACAGGTATGAACCGGCTGGTTCGATCAACCCTTGATTATAAATCAGCGGCGGGACATGTGAGAGCTGAGGAGAGTGTCACAAAGTTTAATGCTTGACGATCCATCCTGCGATATCTTCGACCACCGACTCCAACACGTGATTGGGTTTGAGATATTCGGCATCCGACGACGGTCCAACACCGGGCATGAATAAGTGATTCAAGGTGGGATAGGTCTTGAAACTAACTGTCGATTTCTTTTCCAGAGCCTGTTTCCATCCGTTCAAGTCTGCCGCGCCAACCTGGTAGCGGTCGCCCTGCATGACCAGGATAGGAATCTTGAGCCGCGATGCGGTTTCCGCAGCGTGGTACGCCCGCAGATCAAGGACATAGGAAGCAGGCAGGATTGAGCCCATGAAATCTACGGTCATGCCCGGTTTCAGGTCGGGGTTGCGCATCTCAGCGGCGGATTTCTCCGCCTGGGCAATCAGCTTCTCGCCTTCCGGCGTGGTCTTGCCGGAGAGTCCCACCGAATAACGAACCTGCTCCACCAGCAGATCTTCCATGGGACGGGTGCTGCCGGCCATGATGATTAATCCGGCGATCTGCGGGTCTCCATCGGCGATGCGCGGCGCCATATTGCCACCCAGGCTATGTCCAACGATGAAGATGCGCTTTGCCTGGATCTCCGGCTGTTTTGCCAGCAGCGCCACAGCCGCGCGGGCATCGTCAATCACTTCTTCGTTTACTGTGAAACCGCCGGCGAGGGCGACCATCTCTTTGCCATGCACGCGGGTGCGTTTGTCATAACGCAGCACGGCTATGCCCCTGGAGGCGAGCCCCCAGGCAAGATCTTTGAACATCTTGGTGGGGCCAATGCTTTCATCGCGGTCATTAGGGCCGGAACCATGCACGAGCACGACCGCCGGGAACGGTCCGGGACCATTAGGAAGAGTGAGTATGCCAGGTAGTTCCCAGGGCGAAGAGCCAATCTGGATCTCGCGCTCATGAAATTTGTCATTGTGGGCATAAGCCGGCTGGGTCCAGGGCTCAATGCTCTCAGCCGGAGCCGACGTGAACTGCACGATGCGCCCCTTCGTATCGAATACAACAATCACGGCCCGCCGGCGACGCTCGAACACTGTGGTTACATAGACAACCTGGTAGCCTTGCTTCTCCTCGCTCCGGACTTTCTCTATCGCCTTGAACTCACCGGACTGCTCAATGAGTTTGTCCCAGCTTTGAGCCAATTTTTCCACCGGTAACGCCGCAGTGACACGCTCATCAAACAAGGCCTCAACTTTATCGAAGTGGCGCGCCGCCATCTCCATGACCACAGTTCGTCCCTGATCCTCAAAACTGGGAGGTGCAAGCTGCGGTGGGCGAAGCGCTGTTGCCAGCAGGGCCAGGCAAAGAAGCTTGGGCATCATGGCTGCACACCTTATCTTCCCGTGATCCACTCATACTGCTCTTTATTCAGCGGTACCACAGAAAGACGCCCCTGCCGTACCAATGGCGAATTCTCAAAAAGCTCGCTGGTCTTGACCTCTGCCAATGTGACCGGATGTGAGATCAGCTTGCCGGCTTTGATGCGAACCTTGGGAATTTTGGGGTCGCTGGCATCGACCGATTCGACGGTGGCAGTGCCCACAGCGCTCTTCACGTCACCGGTGTGATAGATGATCAGCTTATCGCCCTTCTGCATGTTGCGCAGGTTCTTTACAGCGACAGGATTGGTCACGCCATCCCAGATGGTGGACTGTTCTTTTTGCAGATCGGCAAAGCCGTAAACGGTGGGTTCGGTTTTGAGGAGATAGAACATTTTCTTTCATCCCGAGCAAAGCGAGGGATCGCTATTGCCACGCTGCATTCAAAGTAACGATCACAATTCGCCATTCAGTGTAAATCAGCAGGGGCAACTAGTGTGGTGCCCAAAATGAATTGGGGCATAGGGGTTTCTCGCCTTCACAAGCTCGGGGGTCGAGATTTCAGAAAAACCCGCTATAATCGCGTCGCCATGACAATCACAAAACGTGTAAGCCTGCCGACCTTGCTCGTTATCACTCTGTTGAGTTTGTTTCCGATTCCATCACAAGCGCAGTCGCCGCAAAGCGCTCCGCCTAAATATCCGAACTATCCCAGTGAGACGCCGGAAGAACTGAAACCGGCCACTGCGACCTTTGATTACGACCGGCGGGAAGTGATGATTCCGATGCGCGATGGCGTGAAGCTGCATACGGTGATCCTGGTGCCGCGCAGCGCGACAAAAAAGAAGCCTGCGCCAATTCTGCTGACGCGCACACCTTACGACGCGGACGACCTCACCACCCATGAACACAGCTCGCATCTTGGCCCATCGCTGTGGGGATATGACAACGCCACAGAAGTGATTGTGGAGGGCGGGTATATCCGCGTGGTGCAGGACGTGCGCGGCAAATATGGCTCTGAAGGCGACTATGTAATGAACCGTCCGCTGCATGGGCCGCTGAACCCGACGCCGGTGGACCATTCCACGGACACGTACGACACAATTGATTGGCTGGTGAAGAACGTGCCGGAGTCGAACGGCAGGGTAGGCATCCTGGGCATTTCTTATGACGGATTTCTACCGCTGATGGCGCTGGTGAATTCGCATCCGGCGTTGAAGGTTTCAGTGCCCATGAATCCCATGGTAGATGGCTGGCGCGGCGATGACTGGTTCCATAACGGCGCTTTTCGTGAGCAGAACATGCCTTACATCTATGAGCAGGTGGCGACGCGCAAAAACGAAGCCAAGTGGTGGACCGACCATTTTGATGATTACGACGTTTATATGCAGTCGGGATCGGCGGGCGAACTTGGCCGGCTGCACGGGTTGGAGCAGATCGGCTTCTGGAACAAGGTAGTGCAGCATCCGAGCTACGACTCATTCTGGCAAGACCAGGCGGTTGACAAAATTTTGGCGGCACAGCCGCTCAAAGTGCCGGTAATGCTGGTGGACAGCCTGTGGGACCAGGAAGATATTTACGGCGCCATGGCTGTGTACAAAGCCATCAAGCCCAAGGACACAAATAACGACAAAGTTTTTCTGGTGATTGGGCCATGGCATCACGGTCAGGAGATTGATGATGGCAGCTCGCTCGGCGCGCTGAAGTTCAACAGCGATACCGGACTTTATTTTCGCCAGGAGATCCTGCGCCCGTTTCTGGATTATTACCTGAAAGGCGATGGAAGCGGAAAGCCGGATGTCCCGCCGGTGTCGGCGTTTGAGACCGGAACCAACACCTGGCGCAAGCTGAACTCCTGGCCTTCAGGCTGCAACAGTGGTTGCACAATCAAGCCCACGCCGCTCTACATGAATGCCGGACTTAAGGCGGGCTTCACTGCGCCGAAAAAGAGTGACGCAGAGTACGACGAATATGTTTCTGATCCGGCCAAGCCGGTGCCCTTTCGTTCGCGTCCGGTGCGCCCGGTGGGCTATGACATTGATAAAGGCTTTACCTGGGCATTGTGGCTGGTGGACGATCAGCGCGAGGCTTCGGGGCGTACGGATGTGCTTGCGTATGAGTCCGATGTGCTGACTGCGCCGGTGAAGATCAGCGGCCAACCCATCGCCAACCTGACGGCTTCCACCAGCGGCACCGACTCTGACTGGGTGGTGAAGCTGATTGATGTTTATCCCGATGAAGTCGCTGGGCAGCCGAACATGGGCGGCTATCAACTGGCCGTAGCGATGGACATCTTCCGCGGACGTTACTGGGAGAGCCTGGAGATACCTCATGCGCTCACGCCGGACAAACCGCTGATTTATCGCTTTGAGCTGCCGACCACCAATCACGTCTTTCTGCCCGGCCACCGCATCATGGTGCAGGTGCAGTCAAGCTGGTTCCCATTGTACGATCGCAATCCGCAGACGTTTGTACCAAATATTTTCTGGGCCAAACCGGGCGATTACAAAAAGGCTACGCAACGTGTTTATCATGCGCCGGGACAGGCAAGCTATGTGGAGTTGCCGGTGGTGAGCGGGCCGTAGTGTGGTTTATCTCGAGCGGAGCGAGAGAGCCCTACAATCACGATTGACCTAGGTCCCGAGTCCCGAGTTACATCACAGGCAGCTAGAGTTCGCGCCCCGAAACGATTTTATCGGAGTAGGGCTCCCTCGCTGCGCTCGGGATTTCAGAATCAATACGCTTGCAGCTTCTTCGTTTCTCTTACCACATCCTCCACCTTCGGCAAAAAGAAATGCTCCAGCGGCGGCGAGAAAGGAACCGGCGTATCGAGCGCTGTGATGCGCACGATGGGGCCATCGAGATCGTCAAATGCTTCTTCATTGATAATGGCCGCCAACTCACCAGCCAGCCCGCCGGTCTTAGTGTCCTCATGCAGAAGGATGACTTTGTTGGTCTTCTTTACAGTCTGCGTGATGGCTTCGCGGTCAAGCGGGAAGAGCGTGCGCAGGTCAAGGATTTCAACTTCAATTCCTTCTTTGGCCAGCGCGTCGGCGGCTTCCTGCGCAGTGTGGACCATGGCGGCATAAGTAATGATGCTCAGGTCGCGTCCCTGGCGATGCACGCGCGCTTTGCCGATGGGCACGACGTGACCATTCTCCGGCACTTCTTCCTTGATGCGCCGATAGAGAAATTTGTGTTCGAGGAAGAGAACGGGGTTGTTGTCGCGAATAGCGGACTTGATGAGGCCTTTGGCATCGCTGGGCGTAGCCGGCGCGACCACCTTCATTCCCGGCGTATGGACAAAGTGCATCTCGGGGTTCTGCGAGTGGAATGGGCCGCCGTGCACCCCGCCGCCGCAGGGACCACGCAGCACGAGAGGAGCGGGCGCACCCCAGCGATAGTGCGACTTGGCCACCATGTTCACGATCTGGTTGAAGGCGCAGCCGATGAAGTCCATGAACTGAAACTCGGCCACGGGACGCATGCCGGTGAGCGCCGCGCCAAAGGCCGCGCCGACGATTGCGGACTCGGCGATGGGCGTATCGATCACGCGTTGCGGGCCAAAGTGGTGGACAAAACCGTCCGTGACTTTGAATGCGCCGCCGTAAATGCCAATGTCTTCACCGATACAGAAGACGGTGGGGTCGGACTCCATCTCTTCCCAGAGTCCTTGCCGGATTGCTTCTAAGTAAGTTGCTTGGGCCATTAATTTTTCACCACTGATTTGCACTGATGACGCTGATCGACCAACTTCTTACCGCGGATTGCGCGGATGAACGCGGATCACCTGAGTTCAGCAACCAATTGCTCGGTTTTTTCTATCTCGACCACGATCAGGATCTTCTTGCGCAGGAAAGTTCTCTAAAAACTGTATGTAAGCTGCAGGCAGATCATGTTGTCTCGCGCCTTCCGTAATGAACCTTTTGTACCAGCTATACGGCTGCAGATTGTTATCAATATGCTCGGGATCAGCTATATATGCGGAAACGTCGTCTTGAGTCTCACCTGATTCGAATTCAATCCGCACAAGTGTCTCGTTATAACCATGACCTAGAGCCTCTGCTTCATCTAATAAATGCTTTTCAGCTGCATCGAATTCGAACAGAACTCCCCATACTATATCCGTCTCGATATTTGTTTCCTCAATATTGCCCTTTGCCGAATCACCAAAGCGGTCGGTGCTTTTTTTATTAAGTCGAAATCTGTTTCTGCGTAAAAAGCACTTACCGATCGCTATTGTTGAAGGAACCCTGGCGCGTAAGCGTCCGGTGCACATGTTCGAACCATAGCCAAAATAGAACATCCTTATCTTATCCGCGTTCATCCGCGTAAATCCGCGGTAAATTCCCACCTACTTAAAGTGTATTGCCGCCTCGCTCTCCTTCAGCTTCCCTTCACTCCGCCGGGCCTTCTGCGGCATAGCGTATTTCGGCTTGATCTGGTGGCAACCGTCTTCGCAATAGACGCCTTCAGCGGCGGTGTGGCCTTCCGGCATGGGAGAGTTTTCAGCAAACTCGCGCTCGGCATCGATTTCTTTCTCAATCGCCGCGATCATCTCTTTGTCCTGCTCGGGAGTCAGCCACCTCTTCTCCAGCAGATATTTCTGGAAGCGGTCAATGCAGTCGCGCTTGCGCCAAAACTCATGCATCTCTTTGGGAACGTAGGCTGCGGCGTCGTGGATGGCATGGCCTTTCATGCGCATCAGCTTGGCCTCAATGAGCGTTGGGCCCTCGCCCCGATGCGCGCGCTCCACGGCCTCATAAGTTGCGTCATAAACCTGGCAGGCGTCTGTACCGTCAATGATCACGCCGGGCATACCGTAGCCGATGGCGCGATTGGCCAGGTCTTTTACCGCGACCTGATATTCGGTGGGCGTGGAGTAGGCCCAGAGATTGCTCTCAATGATCAGCACCAGCCCGAGCTTGCGTACGGCGGCAAAGTTAATGCCTTCATAGCTCACGCCTGTGGATTGTCCGCCATCACCGATCCATGTAAGGCAGGCCAGCTCTTTGCCCTGAAGGCGCGCGCCCAAAGAGACTCCGGCCATCACTGGCAGCAGGTCGCCCAGCATGGAAATGGGCGAAACCATGTGGCGCTTTTCAATGTCGCCATAATGCGAAGTCCCGTCTTTGCCTTTGGTAGGCGAATCGGCCTTCGCCATGTATTGCATCATGATGTCGCGGGCGTGGAAGCCGCGGACAAGCTGCGCGCCTTGGTTGCGGATCATCGGCGCAAACCAATCGTCGGGGCCAAGCGCGTAGGCGGAAGCGCACGAGCAGGCTTCCTGTCCCAGGCCAAAATAAACGCCGCCAACAACCTTGCTCTGTTTGTAAAGATTTTCCAGCGCCACTTCCATGCGGCGGTTCATCAGCATCCAGCGGTAAAGCTCAAGATGTTGCTCTTTCTTTAAATACTTCGATTCGCGAATCGGGGGGACAGGCGTGTTGAGCTTGCCTTTAATCTCGTAATGGACTTCCGCGCCGTTGGTGGCCTCCACGACCTCAAATTCCGGCTGCTCCAAGCGCCAATCTGGAATGCCATACTCGTTGACGCGCACAGCGGCGGATTTAGGCCGGCCATTGCCAGTGCCGTTGGCGGACGTCTTTGTCAGCGATTTAGAGGCCGGTGATTTGGGGCCGGAAGTCTTATGGGATTTGGATTTCGTGGGCATACGACACAAACAGTTTATACCGACAATAACGACTTTGACACAAAGGGGCCGCCAGGAGGAAGCGGCAGACCCACTTCATCTGTAGAGAGGGCTAGGCTGCGGGAGATTTTTGCTTTTGGTCAGCAGCATTTTTATCTGAGCCGGATGCATCACGGACCCTGCCCCGGCGCTGCGCCTCGCAAGCTTTGCGGATTCTTTCATACCGTTTTTCCAGTTCGTCCAGCTCTTCATCGGAGAGCTTTTGGATATCGATAAGATCGTCATTGGCGGGATGGTGTGAGCGGATAAGCTCGTCAAGCTTCAAATGCAGCGCCTTGGCGTCACGGTTCTGGGTATTCTGGATCAGAAAGACGACCAGAAATGTAACGATGGTTGTGCCGGTATTAATAATGAGCTGCCAGGTGTCAGAGAAATGAAACAACGGGCCGCTGACCGCCCAGACGATCAACACAATGACGGCGGCAAAAAACATATAAGGATGGCCGACAATCTGCGCTGTTGCGCTGGCAAAGCGGCTGAACCAGAAGTTGATCCCTGCGGACGTGCTCACATCTTTGCGAGCGTCAATATAAGGTTGGCGATGGTGTTCCGGCATCTGAATAGTTGGATGAACAAACCTGCCGCGTAGTTTGTGCAGGTCAGGCGAGAAAGATGTCTTTTTCGCCGGCCAATTTGCGCAGTTCTTCGGGCGCGCGGGCCGGCGTGTCCTGGTTGGCAGGCTGATCTCCGGCTTCATGAGTTGTATTAAAGGATGATGGCATAAGCAGGGCATCCAGGGAATCGAGCCACAGCGTCTGCGCCTCAAAGACGCGGCCAAAATTGCGGGCGGCCTGTTGGGCCAATTCTTCCAGCGATGGTACTTTGCGGTCGCGGCTGAGAAAGCTTTTTGTCATCTCCTGCTCCAGCGTGGCCACGGGCTTGTCTGAGATGCCGCAGGGCACGATGAGTTTGAAGTAGTCGAGATTGGTGGTCACGTTGAGGGCGAAGCCGTGTGAGGTGACAGCGCGAGAGATGTGAACGCCGATAGCGGCAATTTTTCCGGGAACGTCATCCTGCGTCCACACGCCGGTAAGTCCAGGGATGCGCTCCGTAACCACGCCCAAATCGCCGCAGGTGCGGATGAGCGCTTCTTCCAGCTTGCGCACAAACTCAACAGCGCCAATGCGCGGAGAGAAGGCGCGCAGATCAAAGATCGGGTAGCCGACGAGCTGGCCAGGACCATGAAAAGTTACGTCGCCGCCGCGGTTGGTCTCATGCAGCTCTACGCCATTGGCAGCAAGAAATTCACGCGTTGCAACAATGTTTTGTTCTTCGGCGTTGCGCCCCATTGTGATGACAGGAGGATGCTCCAGCAAGAGCAGCGTATGGCTGATGCGCTTTTCTTTTACCAACTGGACGAGCGTCTGCTGTAACTCCAGCGCGATGGAGTAATCCACGCGGCCCAGGTACAGGACATTGATCACGCGAAGGGGCATTCCTCTATTTTAGTGGCAAAACAGCATTCTGGACCCGGTAGGGCAAAGCCGGTGAGGCATCCGCGAAATTTAAGAACGCTCCGGCGCCCGTTCCAGCCAGGGCCAGTTGCTATGCGGCACAGCGTAAGCAGCCGCCATGTCACGCAAGCCAGAAAGGACAGCAAGAATCCCCATGATCGCCATGGTTATCTGGAGCCCGGCGGATATTGGTTGCGCGTGACGTGCGAATCCGGAGGCTTCGCGCCACCATTCCTGCAGCAAGGGAAAAAGCTTAGCCAGAAAAATCCCGTAAAGGACTCCAAGAACTCCGTGTAGCACGCGTTCCGCCGGGTAGATGCCTCCCAAGGGCTTGCGCACTATATCTTCAATGACAAAGTCGTACATCGTGATAAAGATTTCCAGCGCCAGAAGAAGGACCAGGATTGTGGTCCACCAGCCCTGCCAGGAAAGCCAGGGCAGCGTAAGGAAGAAGATGCCATAGATCAACGAACGCAATGAGTGCAAGATGAGTTCAGATTTTGCCTTGGTCTGCAGGGCAGGAAGCTGTGCGCGCAACTCGTGGAAGTAGATGGTGTCAAAGGCCCCGAGAAAACCCTGGGCAAGCAGCAGCCAAAGGGCAGAGTCAAGAAATGACATAGGCAAATGCCTCTGAGTCAGTAACCTATCGTGCTCCTAACCCGAGGTCAATAAAAAATTGAATCGGTTCAATTTTGGTTGGCCATCGCGGGGGGCGATCAGATGACAGCTTCAGCTTGCAGATAGTTTTCTGCCAGCCAGGCGAAATAGTCTTCGTCTGAGGCGCGGGGCAGAGCAACGCTCCAGATGCCGTTTTCAGCGGCGCGCAAACCAATCTGGCCTTCGCGTGGGCTGTCTTTCTCGCCCACCCACATCACCATGAATCGCGCGCGCATGTTCCCGCATTGCAGGCCGACGATGAAGCCGCGATCCAGCGCCGCTGTCACGCCATAAAGGCGCGCTCCGCTGGTGGCGATGTTCAGCGTGCGGACGTTCTGTGAAAACACTTTGCCCTCGCGGTCGAGTCCCCAGAGCCTGACGGCTATGGGCACGGTAACGCGTGGCTCGCGGCGCTTGGGCATGGTTGCATCATAAGCCGATAAAAGCAGCCAGGCGCAGGGAATTGTTACCTGAGACCATCACCTTGGTAATCAGAAAATTCTTAAAGACGGCAGCAGGCTTAGCTGGCTATGCGCTCCTCGTCAGACATTTCACCCATGTATTTCGCCGGATCGTGTTCAAATTTGTGCATGCAGTCAAGAGAGCAGAAATACACCGTTTCTGAGTGATAATCATGGCTGCCGGCAGCGTTGGCGATGTTGATCTCCATTTTGCAGACAGGATCGATAGGCATGGTTCTCCTCCTGGTATGAATGGATTCTGGCAGTGTCGGGAAGGGTTGCGTGCCCACGTTCCGAGCGCAGCGAGCGAGGGAACCATATAAGCACAGGCATCTTCAGGTTTACGACAAAAGGTTATGAGATTCCGGGCGCCTTTATTGACTACGTGGTTATTCATTTCTCACCTGGAGAATCAGGCAAGGGTATGGATCCCCTCCCCAGCGCAAATAACGCTCAGTCGGGACTTCGGAAAGATCTAAGCGTTGATCGCTTTACCCTCCACCGCGCTGAACGCATCCAGCAAGCCTTCTGACACGGTTGGATGGGCGTGGATCGTAAACATCATATCTTCCACGGTGGCTTCAAGTTCCAAAGCTGTTACGGCTTCAGCAATCAGCTCAGTCGCCACTGGGCCAATAATGTGCACGCCCAGGATTTCACCAAACTTGGCATCAGCCACGACCTTGATGAAGCCTTCATGGTTATTGATGATGGTGGCTTTGGAGTTGGCGGTGAAGGGGAATTTGCCGATCTTCACCTGATATCCGGCTTCTTTGGCCTTGGCTTCTGTGAGACCAACGCTGCCAATCTGCGGCTCGCAGTAAGTACAGCCGGGAACGCGGTTCTTGTTCACGGCTTTGGCCGGCTTGCCGGCAATCCGCGTGACGGCGACAATTCCTTCCATGGCCCCTGCATGCGCAAGCTGCGGCAGGCCGGCAACGATATCGCCAATGGCGTAGATGCCTTTTTCGCCGGTCTCCATCCACTCATTGGTGTGGATGAAGCCGCGCTCAACCTTGATGTTGGGAGTTTTTTCCAGGCCAATGCCTTCAGTGTTTGGGCCGCGTCCAACCGCCACCAGAACAGTGTCAGCTTCAATCTTCTGTGCGGCTTCACCTTGCGGCGTGAAGGTTACTGAAACGCCGGACTTGGTGCGCTCCACTTTTTCCACCTTGGTATTCACAAAGCAGTTGATGCCTTTCTTCTTGAATGATCGCAGCAGCTCTTTGCTGACCTCTTCATCTTCCACGGGAACCAGGCGCGGCAGCATTTCAATGATGGTGACTTCAGCGCCAAACGATTTGTAGATGGAGGCAAACTCAACTCCCACGGCGCCGGAGCCGATGATGACCATCGACTTGGGAATGGACGGCAGGCTGAGAACTTCAATGTTGGTCAGGATGCGATCATCGGCTTTGAGGCCCGGCAACATACGGGCGAATGAGCCGGTGGCGAGGACAATATTTTTGGCTTTGATCTCGCTGGCGCCCTTGCTGCTCTCTACCTGAACGGTGTGCACGCCGCCTTTTGCCGGCCCGGTAAGCTTGCCAAAGCCGAGCACGCGATCAACCTTATTCTTACGCACCAGAAAATCAAGGCCCTTGGTGTGCTTGGCCACAATCTTGTTCTTGCGGTCCTGAATGTTCTTCCAGTTCAGCTTGCCTGCGCCCAGGCCGTCAATACCGTATTCTTCAGCGGCTTTCAGGTGGTCATAAACTTCAGCATTAAAAAGCAGGGCTTTGGTAGGAATGCAGCCAACATGCAGGCAGGTGCCGCCAAGCTTGTCCTCTTTTTCAATGAGGCAGGTTTTTAATCCAAGCTGGCCGGCGCGGAAAGCGGCGGTATATCCGCCGGGACCGCCGCCAAGAATGGCAACATCATAAATCGTATCTGGCAAAGTAGTGCTCCCTCTCAGGTGGAAAGTCAGCGTGTAGGCAAACAGGTGATTGTAAATGAACGAACGCGCCTGAAACCACGCAACCCCAGCACTATTAGACGAAGATGGGCGGGCTAAAGATTCGCGGCGGCGACAAACCAGCCTGCAGGCGAGTAAGATGGCCGGAAAATGCCAGGCTGTGCTAGCCTTTCCGCCATGTCTTCTACAGTGACGATCTCGATTTCCGCCGTCAAGCTGGCCCGCAGGGCGTGGATGCGCCTTTTGGGCTTGCTGCTGCTGGCGCTGGTGGGCGCCGCTGCGCTGGCATTTTATGGCTATGAATTGCACCGGCTGGATACAGCCCTCACCAAGTATCAAAACGCCGGCGCGCAATTCCAGGCGCGAACAGAGGCGATCCACCGGCTCAGCGACATGGAAGCGGCGTTCAATCGCTATCTGCTGGATGGGAACTCCGCCAACCTGGGCTTGCTGCAATCCGATAAGCAGAGGATTGAGCAGATAGCGCAGCAGGACGCCGATGCGCAGCACGACCAATTGCTCCAGAGCGTGGTAGCTGCGGAGCAGAAGTGGTACACACAGACCGTGCAGCCAATGCTGGATGCGCGCAATAAACTGGCGGCGGGGCAGGGACTGCCGGAAGACTTTCTGGCCAGGTATCGCAGTTCAGGCCAGGACCTGCAGGTGATCAACTTTGAGATTGCAGCGGAGAATGCGCACCACCAGGCACAGCAGGAAGTACAGCAGGCAGAAAATCAGATGCACTGGCCGTGGCTGCCGTATCCGCTGGCCGCGCTGCTGGTGGTTGGCATGATCTGGCTGGCCGATGGCGCAATGAAGAGCGTAAGCCATTTAAAACAGGCCGCGGAGAGCGAAGGCGAGGAAGAAGAAAAAGAGGACGATGGAAAAGAGCCGCCGGAGGGCCATGTAGAGATGAAGTGATCCTTTGTTAATGCGGACCGATTCTTAATGGGCCGGATCAGAGTTGAGGCGCGACTCTCAGCCCAGCAACCTGGCTGCATCTTTCGCAAAATAAGTAAGTATGAGCTGCGCTCCCGCGCGGCGGATGGAGGTGAGCGATTCAATCATGACCCGATCGCGGTCAAGCCAGCCGTTGCGGATGGCTGCCTGCAGCATGGAGTACTCACCGGAAACCTGGTAGGCGGCAATAGGCAGATCAAAGCGGCGGCGCGCCTCGCTGATGACGTCGAGATAAGGCATGGCAGGTTTGACCATAATCATGTCCGCGCCTTCTTTGATGTCGAGCGAGATCTCACGCATGGCTTCGCGCAGGTTGGCGCCATCCATCTGGTAGGAGCGGCGATCACCGAACTGCGGAGCGGAATCGGCGGCTTCACGGAAAGGGCCGTAAAATCCTGAAGCAAATTTGGCTGCATAAGAGAGAATAGGCGTGTTGAGGAAGCCGGCGTGATCGAGCGCCTTGCGAATCGCGCCAACGCGGCCGTCCATCATGTCACTTGGAGCGATAATGTCCATGCCGGCGCGTGCTTGAGAGACAGCGGTCTTGGCCAGGATTTCCAGGGTC
>DATEHN010000019.1:0-42254 GCA_035279585.1 Candidatus Angelobacter sp.
AGTTTACCCAACGCTTGCTTAATGGCAATTTCTGAAAGAGAGATCGCGCTCAATTCGAGCCTGGTCTGGGCATTCTGCATTGCGCGCATGGCTTTTGAAGAAATGCGCTCAGGTGAAACCACAGCCCAGATAAAGGTAACCGTATCGAGCAGAAGCCGCATTTAGGAGTTGCCTTCCACAAATTCCTCTACTTCATCTTTGCTCATGGGCTTCCACCAGTCAGGATCATGGATCACGACCCGGCCTTTCAGTGTTCCAAACTTCGGCTTCTCACCCCTGCTTGCCTTGGTTGGCACCAGGTCCACCACAGGCACACCGCGACGGCAGATCGTTACGTTTTCTCCGTCCTCGGCTGCCTTGATCAACTCCGGCAGTTTGTTTTTGGCATCGGCAACGCTGACTTTCATAAGATCATAATGATAGCTATCTAAAATAGCCATGTCAATGGTTGAGTGATCGGCTACAATGACCTGCCGGTCACGATGCTCTGCTGTACGCTAAGGGCTAATGGCTGGCAGCGAAAAGCTGCCTTTATGATCACTGACTGCCACATTCACATCCAACCCGTTGATATGTTCAAGGCCGGCCCGCTGGAGGTAATGAAGAAGGCCCGCGGACACTATGAAGACATCCTGGAATACTGCCGGTCGCCCAAGGCCCTGCTCAAGTATCTCGATTCCATCGGTATTGACCGCGCAGTCCTCATTAATTATGTGGCGCCGGAGACCATGGGCTTCAGCCATGGTGTGAACCAGTGGGTAGCGGACTATTGCAAGGAAGACCCGCGTCGACTGATTCCCTGCGGCAGCGTGCATCCGCGGCATACGCTCAACGTGCAAGCGGAGATGGACAATCTGGTGCGCCTTGGCATTCGCCTGATCAAGATTCATCCGCCGCATCAACTGCTTTATGCCAATGACTACATGAACGGCGTGAAGGAGCTTGAAATCATCTATCGCGGCGCAGAGGCCAACGGTATTCCAGTGATGGTCCACACTGGAACTTCAATCTTTCCGGCTGCGCGCAACAAGTACGGCGATCCCATCTACCTTGACGACGTCGCGGTTGACTTCCCCAAGCTGAAGATCCTTATGGCGCACGGTGGCCGCCCTATCTGGATGCAGACCGCGTTCTTCCTGCTGCGCCGCCACAAGAACGTGCATCTCGATATCAGCGGCATTCCGCCCAAACTCCTGCTCAAATACTTTCCGCGTCTGGAAGAGATCGCGCACAAAACGCTCTTTGGCACTGACTGGCCCAGCCCCGGCATTCCGGACATTAAGCAGAACCTTGACCAGTTCAGCGCGCTTGCGCTGCCAGAAGCAATCAAAGAACAGATATTGAGCAAGACCGCGCTGGAGATCTGGCCGGAGTAGTTGAATGGCTAACCAACTGAAGAGGTTTTGAATTGAAGACAACGCTGTTGCTGATCGCCGCGCTGTTCGGAAATCCACAGGGAAATGTACCCTCTCATCCGCCTAAACCCGCGCCGCGAACCTACGTAAGCAGAGAATTTGGATTGGTGATGAATGTTCCAGCGGGACTGAGCTATTGCGCGCTGCCTAAAAAGTGGTCAGGGACAGAAGAAGGAACAGTGCTCTTTCTTGATCCGCCTTCGGCGTGTCTCGAAACGCAAGCCGGCTCTTCATCCGTGCGTCCCATCACCGGCTTTGTCCCTTCGATCACCATTCACTATCGCGCCAATCACGAACGCTATGACAATTTCGATGGCGCCATACCGAAGGCGACATCGTCTAAGGAACTTGCCCGCCAGTTCTGTCCCAAGCCGCTGCATAGTTCCGAATTGAAGCTGTTTGACGAGCCTGTGTTCGGCTGCCGCTCTGACCAGATGGGAAGCAAGGTAAAGATCGTGCTCTTTGCCCTATATGGCGCTGAGCACAACATTCTTACCGTGACCCTGCTGACTACGCAGGAGCATCTTAACGCCGGCCTGCAGATGCTGGAAAAAATTTCGTCGTCAATCAGCGCGTGCGACCCTGAGAAGAATCAGGCCAATATGCCAGTCTGTCCTCGTGGATCCACGTGGTGACAACCTTTGCGCTGATGATCTGGTTCGGTGTTGCGTCGCTAAACGGTTGCTCGCCTTCTCGTAAACAGGTGCCAGATAATCGAGATCACGGCAAAGATTAGCAGCAGGTGTATCAGCCCACTGGCGACATGAAACGCCACGAATCCCAGAATCCATAGAACAAACAGGACAATACCAATCAGCAGAAGCATTTGTTTCCCCCCCAAAGTTATTCTCGCGTGCTTATCTAATGGGATTCAGACGCTCTTCACGCTGTTGCATTTGGAGAGCGGGCAAAAAACTTTTCCAGCGGACAACCCTCACATTTCGCCGTGCTGCGGCAATAATGATTTCCCACACGCACAATCAGCGCATGCAGCTCGTTGTAATGCTGTGCCAGATGGCTGCGCTGAGCCCGGCTTATTCGAGATGCTGGATGCCGCGGATCAGTTCCAGACGCTTTGACGGCAAGCTCTTCCTCCGTTGCTTTGCTGACTGAGTTCTCAATCAGCGTGCGAATTTCTTCATAATGCGCCTTGGCGCTGACGATGTTGTGCCGCTCCAGCACGCGGCGGGTGTATGCGTCCACCACAAATACGGGACGATTACCGGCATAAAGAAGGATCGAGTCTGCTGTTTCTGGCCCAACGCCATCCAGTTCCAGCAATTCAGCGCGAAGCTTCTGCGCTGGCTGGGCGAACATGCGCGTCAACGATCCTGAATACTTTTTATCCAAAAACGCAATAAACGCTTTCAGCTTGCGTGCTTTCTGGCGAAAAAAGCCTGACGGTCTTACCAACGCTTCCAATTCGCGCAACGGCATCTCACGCATGGCTTTCAGGCTGAGCGCCCGCGCCCGTCGCAGGTTGGCAATGGCTTTCTCAACGTTGCTCCAGCTCGTGTTTTGCGTGAGATATGCGCCCACAATCACTTCAAAGCGCGACTGCGCCGGCCACCAGTTTTGTGGGCCATAACGTGAGAGCAGCGCTGCGTAGTATCGGGTGATCTGGAGATCGGGAGATCGGGTGATCGGACTACGCAATTGCATGTTGGCCATACCGATGCGCCCCTCTAACCTATTCTAAAGAGGAATGGTGATTTGGTAGAAATAAGGCGAGTTGAAATGTCAGCAAACGGGCCGATCACCCGATCACGGCGATCTCCCGATCCACTTCATTCCGCCATCTTATATTGGGCCTGCATGTCACAGGATTCACGGCAGGGACGGCAATAGTACTGGCCGTCTTCGCACAGCCGGACCTCATGGAGACTCTGGCATAGCCAGCAGTATCGGTTGCAAGTGCAGCTCCGTTCCGGCATATCGCATTGCGTACAGACAAATTCCTTGGCCATAGCGGGAAGATTAACGCGAATCATGCCCGGCGGCAATGGGACGATGGTAATAGACCTTCAAGATTGCCAGAAGTGCCAAAATTGTCAAAGATCGCCTGCAAATGAGCATAACAGTAATAATGAGGGCCGGTGAGCCGGTCAACAAAAGTAGCGCTATTCGCGCAGCTCATATCCTGCTGATTTAATGCCCCCAACCACGTGCTCGCGGATACCCGTAACCTCTTCATTGGTAAGCGTGCGATCGTCGGCGCCGAAGGTCAGCCGGAACGAGACGCTCTTTTTCTCTCCCGGCAGAGGGAAGATCAGCAGAAATTGCAGTGAAACCAGATCCTGGCCCGCCAAATGACGCAGTTTGTTCCCAATCGCGCCCACAGGCTCGCGCGTTCCGGCAACAATTGAAAGATCAAAGCTGCTGGTGGGGAAGCGGCGCAAAGGTTGATATTTCTCTGCTTGCGCCGGCCGCGCCTGCAGGGCGTCCAGATCAAGATCAAGAATCGCTGCCCGCCCGCGATCAAGCAATGATGGATGCAGTTCGTAAAGCGTGCCCATGCGTTCTCCGCCACGTTCGAGAATCGCTGAGCGTTCAGGGTGCGCGATCTTGCTCCGGGCATGTTCCTGCACCAACTTCAAATCCCGCGCATTAAATTGTGCAACGCGCTTCAGCTCCATCAACTCAGCACCATTGCTTTCGCGCGTGTAGATAGCGGCGACCAGGTGCGTACGCTCCGCAGGAGCGCCGTCAGGACCTTTGTGATATTCGCGGCCAATCTCAAACAGACGAAAATCGCTAAAGTAGCGGCTATTGTCGGCCAGGTTGCGGCGAACGCCAGGGAGCAGGCTGGGGCGCAGATATTTTTGTTCAGCCACAATCGGGTTGGCCACCTGCAGCAGCCTGTCTGTTGTGTAGCCAAACATCGCAGCGTCAGCGTCAGAGATGAAAGAGTAGTTGCTGACCTCAGTAAATCCCTGGCCCACCAGCGCTGACCGTATGGCGCGATGCTGCTCATGCTGAAGATTGCGCGGTACAGGTTCAGCCAGCACGGCCGGGGCCTGCGGCGTGATGGAAGCGTAGCCGACCATGCGCCCGATCTCTTCCACCAAATCTTCCGGGATAGAAATATCTTTGGTGGCGCGCCAACTGGGAACGGTTAGCAGCAGCTTGCGCGTGTGCGGCTGTTGCACGCCGAATGCAAGCGCCTTAAAGATATTGATTGCCTCGTCAGTAGAAAGCTTGCGTCCCAGCTTGCGTTCCGCCCAGTCAAGATCAAGCGCGATCTTCGGCAGCGGCAGCTTGCGCGCGTAGTTATCAAGCGGTTGCGCCGCCTGTGAGCCGGGCGAAATCTCTTTCAGCAGTTCCACAGCACGGGCCAAAGCGCGGACCGTATTCTCCGGGTCCTGGCCTTTTTCAAAGCGCATGGAAGCGTCAGTACGCAGCTTAAGCCGCGCAGAAGATTTGCGCACGTTTGCCGCGGGGAAATTCGCCGCTTCCAGGACGATGCGCCTGGTCGTAGCGCGGATCGCCGTATCGTTCCCGCCGATAATTCCTGCGATACCGATTGGCTTGTGCGCGTCGGCGATTACGATGTCATCTTTGGTCAGTGAATACTTCTCGCCGTTCAGGGCCAGGATTTCCTCGCCCTTGCGCGCCGCGCGAACAACAATGGCGTTGCCCAGCAGGTCGGCATCGTAAGCGTGCATGGGCTGGCCGAGTTCGCACGAAATATAGTTGGTCACATCCACCAAATTATTGATGGGATTGATGCCCAGCGAGTTGAGCCTGACCTGCATCCAGAGCGGAGAAGGCGCGACTTTCACGTTCTCCACGCGCTGGCCGCTGAAGCGGGCACAGAGGTTTGCGTCTTCAATCGTGATCGAGAGATCGCCCTGGCTTGCTGGCGTGGGAAGTTCACCCACAGGATCGACAACGCTCAAGCCGGCGATCGCAGCAACCTCGCGCGCCATACCTAGATGTCCCCAGAGATCAGGCCGGTTGGTAAGAGATTTATTATCGATCTCAATAATGGAATCCGCTTCGGAGTGCTCCGCGCGCGCCACGTCAGAGACACTTGCGCCGGGAAAGGCGCCGGGATCGTGCACGCCTTCGCACTCGGCGGTCTTCATGGTGATCTGCTGCGCCAGCCTGGTCACGTCCAGGTTCAAGCCGGGTACAAGTTCGCGCAGCCAGTTGTAAGAAAATTTCATAAGCTCAGAATTGGTTCAGGAAACGCAGATCACCGCTCTGCATCAGGCGGATATCGTCGACCGCATAGCGCATCATGGCCAGGCGGGTGAGGCCAAGGCCAAAAGCAAATCCGTTCCACTCCTGCGGATCAAGTCCGGAGTTCCTGATCACGTTGGGATGCACCAGACCGCACGGCAGCAACTCAACCCATCCACTCTGCTTGCAGACCGGGCAGCCGTTGCCGCCGCAGATCAGGCACTGAATATCAAGCTCAAATCCGGGTTCCACAAAAGGGAAGTAGCCGGGGCGCAAACGCACCGTCACTTTGCGGCCAAAGATCGAACTGAGCAGCGTTTGCATAAAGTAAATGAGGTGCGCGACGGAAACATCGCGGTCTACCATCATTCCCTCAACCTGGTAAAAGGTGTGCTCGTGCGAGGCGTCAACTTCTTCATTACGGAAGACGCGGCCGGGAGCGATCATTCGCATCGGCGCACCGTATTTTATGAGCGCCCGCACCTGCACCGGTGAAGTATGTGTGCGCAGCAGATGGCCATCGGTCATCCAGAAGGTGTCCTGCATGTCTCGCGCAGGATGGTCGGGCGGAATGTTCAGAGCGTCAAAGTTGTAGTAATCGCTTTCCACCTCCGGCCCATCGAGCACGCGGAAGCCCATGGAGATGAAGAGCTGTTCAATCTCATCCTGCACCTGCGTTACCGGATGAATGTGCCCCGGTGCAATGCCCTGCGGCGGGACCGTCAGGTCAATCCACTCAGCCTTGAGCTTCTGATCAGACTCTGAACCTTCAAGCGATGCCTTCCTGTCTTCCAGCGACTTTTCTAAAGTCGCCTTGGCTTCGTTCAGCATTTGTCCGGCACGGGCGCGATCTTCCGCGGCCATCATGCCAAAGTTTTTGCTGATTCCCGCCAGCTCACCTTTGCGTCCCAGCACCGCTACGCGCACCTTCTCCAGATCGGCCAGCGTGGCTGCGGCGTTGATGTCGCCCAGGGCCGATTGCATGAGGTCTTGAATGGTCTGTATCGGGTTCGTCTTGGTCAAAGCGTAGCCTGCGCGTTGCGATGAAGTAATCCTAAAATAATGAGTAATTCTAAAATATAGAGGGCATAGAGGATGGGGTCAACCCGCCAATCGCAGCGCTCATGCTCCTCGCTCGATAGATGCCTTGGCGACTATTGGCACGTTGCCTCACCCTAAATTAAATCTTTTTCTCCTTATCAGTCTTCATCCTCGTCGATCAGTGGTTAGGTTCTGGTTTGCAGTTGTCGTCCGCGTCACGTTCCACGCTGCCAGTTGGATCGTATAGGCTAGATGTCCAATCTGCTTTGCGTCCAATTTGCCATCGATAATTGCTCTTTGCAGCCTCTTGATCCCCACCTGAATACTGTCCGGATCTTCCATCGGTCCCAGGTCAAGCTTCACTGCCTTGGCTTCTTCCATGCGCTCATGCATGCGGCATAGCTTCTGGCCTTTCATTCTCGGCGCGCCGCAACCTTTGCCGTTCAAATATTGGTGTTGGCAGCGCGCGGCCTTTTGCGCCTTCTCCAGGTTTCGTCGCAGCTTTTCTTCGCGTTCCTGCCTGTGATCGTCCAGGAGCCGCAAGCCTTCTTCAAATAGTTGGTGTTCTTCAAAATCCACCTCTGCCCCATCGGCCCTGCGCCGGGCCGGCGGATTTTCCTCCAGGTATTTCCTGTACTGTTGAAATGCCTCATAGAAAGACATGCACAGCTTGCCCTCAGTAGTTTCCAGCCACTTCTCTTTCATCTCTTTTTCGTACGCGGCTTCCCGGGCGGCATTCTGCCGTTCCACCTGCTCTACTTCCTCTGGGGCATACCACAAGCCAAGGATATTCACCGTTGCTTTTGGGTCCGTAGCCTCTCTCGGCTCAATTTCCCGTTCAGGCAAGTTTTTATCGTCCATTTCAACCTCTCATTTCTTGGCCGCAATGGCTTCACCGCATCTGCGGCCGCGTGTTAAATCCTGTGTTTACAGTAATTGCAGCTATCGCATGCAATCCCTTGGCGCTACCCCGCCCCTGCCCCCCTGGTTTCACCCAAGTTCACCCAACGGTCACCCAATGTCACCCAATGTTCAGCAGAGGGTCGCAACCCTAAAACGTCAAAACCCGGCGAGGCCGGGTTTTCAACATTCACTCCTTGGACCGCACGCCAGGGGCTTCCGGAGAGCCTGGTTTTGGCTTTCTGGGGCAGAGGCGCCCTCGCAGCGAAATGCCGTTGATTTCATGTGGTACAGGCACTCTTGCCTGCGCCTGTTTGCTCTCGATCACGCTGCTTTTAGCAGCTACAAACAAAATACGAAACTACTCTAACATCTTTTTCCGCCGTTGCAACAAAAAAATCTGTGACCCTCTGCTGAACATGTTTCGTGCCTTTGCCCTCGAAGCCTTTCTGAATTGGCTTGGGTATCACCTTGTGCCGCACTGGGAGTATTTGGAACGATTGAAGCCACGGGAGAAATTGGATTTGTTGACTGATCTGACGCACGTGAAACCTGATTACGGATCACGCCCTTGGCAGATCGTGAAGAATTTGTTCGATTTTCGTAATGACATCGCCCACGGCAAGCCGGAGAACCTGACGAGAGAGACGATTGAAGACGTGGATGATTATTTGGACGCCAAGATGGGTGAGCACATTCAGGCTGATTGGGAGCGGTTCGGTACAGAGCAAAGCGCCGCCAACGCGCAGGAAGATGTGGAGAAGATCGCGAATCTCCTGTATGACGCTTCAGATGTCGCGAAAAGGCAGTCCGGGCCGATTGCGGCTTTTGCTTTTGGATTTCACACTCATGGTGCGAGCATTAAGCAGCCTTGATTCATTTCCCGTGCCTTATACACCAGCTTCGGCTTTGCGAATAAACGCGCCGTCTTTGGCTCTTGCATCTGCGCTCGCTTTGCACAAAAGCCAAAACCTCACTACGGATGAACGGATGACACGAATTTTACAAATCAAAATGGTCTTATTGAACTTTTTTGATCTGTGTGAATCAGTGTTATCCATGGTAAGGGTTGAAGTTTTTTGTACAAAGCTAACACGAATGATTTATTGCTATGATGAATGTCGCTGACGGTGAGCTGCTGCGGGTTAGATATCGAGCCGTAAGTCTTGCACTAAGAAAGTACTCTTATCATTTGCAAGCAACTTACGTTAAAATAACTTTTAATCTGGTCACGATGTAATTTCGGCTCTTTCAGTATGCGAGTCGCTTACAAACGTTTTAGCGTTATTGTCGGCTTCGCCGTCCTGCTGGTTGTGTTGTTGATCAACATGGCCATCACGCGCCAGCGGCTTGCCGTACAGGATAGCAACCAGGCCTGGGTTACGCATACGCAGCAAGTGATGCTGGAACTGACTACGGTGGAGTCGCTGCTGGCAGATGCCGAAACCGGGCAGCGTGGATTTCTTTACACCGGTGAGCCGCGCTATCTCGCGCCATACAACCTGGCGCTCACCCAGCTAACCCCGCACATTGATAAGCTGGCCGAACTTACCGCGGCTAATCCCCATCAGCAGCCCCGGATCCCAAAACTGCGCGTGCTGGTGCAGCAGAAGCTTGACGAACTCCACAAAACCATAACCCTGTCGCAATCAGGTAAGGGCCAGGCGGCCCGCGCAGAAGTTCTTACTGACCGGGGCCGCCGGATCATGGATGATCTCCGCGTGCTCACCAACCAGATGCGCCGCGATGAAACCGCGCTGGGTCAGACGCGGCTTGAGGCCGTGCATCAGAGCACCCGCGCTCTGGTTGCCACCATGTATTTCACCACCGCTCTTGCCGTGATTGGCTTGGTGCTGCTGGCGTTTTACATCCTGCGCGAGATGGCGCAACGTGAAAAGCATGCCAGCGAGATTCGCCAGCGTGAAGAGTGGTTCCGCGTCACCCTGGCCAGCATCGGCGATGCGGTGATCGCCACGGACCAGCAGGGCAAGGTCATCTTTATCAATCCAATCGCTGAGGATCTGATCGGCATCAAGCTGGTAGTTGCGCAGGGCCAGTCGATTGATAAAATTTTCCCGATTTTCAATGAGCAGACGCATAACCCGGTTGAGAATCCGGTGGCCAAGGTGTTGCAGCTGGGCCATGTAATGGGCCTGGCCAACCACACTGTGCTGCAGCGGGCTGACGGAAGAACGGTTCCCATTGAAGACAGCGCCGCGCCTATCTATGACGACCAGAAAAAGTTGCGCGGCGTGGTGATGGTCTTCCGCGACGTTACCGCAGAAAAGCAGGCCCAGGATGTGATGCGCAAAGCAGAAAAGCTGGCGGCTGCCGGGCGGCTGGCTGCTACCGTGGCGCATGAGATCAATAACCCGCTGGAAGCTGTCGGCAACTTGATTTACATCGTCAGGAACTCAGCCGGTCTGCCGCAGGAAGTGCAGGGATATTTGCTGATGGCGGAGGGGGAGCTGGAACGTGTTTCCCACATCACGCGGCAAACGCTAGGTTTTTATCGCGACTCTTCTGTGCCTGAGCCGGTGCAGGTGCGTTCTGTAATTGAATCCGTGCTCCGTCTTTACGACAACAAGATGAAGAGCAAAGGAATTATCGTGGAGCTGGACCAGACGGAGTGCCCGCCGGTGCTGGGGTTGCAAGGCGAGTTGAAGCAATTGATCGCCAATTTGGTTTCCAACGCCGCGGATGCTGTTGGCCCGGGTGGCCGAATCAGGATCTCAGTTAATTCGTCGCTTCGCGATAAATGTAAAGGCGTGGAGGTCCGCGTTGCCGATAATGGCCCGGGCGTGGCCGCAGAGAACCGCGCCCGCATCTTTGAACCATTCTTCACCACCAAGAAGGACGTGGGTACAGGCCTGGGACTCTGGGTGAGCAAGGAAATTGCTGAGCGTCACGGTGGCAGTATTCAGCTGTGTACCGATCAGGAGCCTTCCCTGGGCGGCGCGGTCTTCACCGTCTTTCTGCCTTTTGAAGCTGTAGCAGAAGCCGTGAGCGGCGTGGCCTGAAGAGATTGAGCTATGCACTCCTGGAACGTACTCGACGCCGGCGCGTTGGGCGCAAGCTCTTCTCCGCCAATCCGCCTTTATTGCGAACGGCGCGGGCAGTATCGAGGACACCACGAAGCGCCTGGTTCACTGCCTCATCATTAGGGAAGGCTTCTGCAATATCCGGTTCCAGCAGTACGATATTCGTCCCTTCTCGATAGCCTTTCGCGTATTTTCCCCGCACGCCGCCCTTCATTTCGGCGAAGTTATATTCGCGGCGCATTCCGTTACTCCATTTCATTCTCTTCATAAAATCTTTTTTCACGCTGAGTGGCTTCCCTGGCGCTGATGATTCGAATCGTGTCACCTTCTTCTGTATGTGCCACCACTAGTATTCTCCTGCGAGGAGTTTCCCCGATCGTCAGGAATCTTTGTTCGCGTTCTGAATGATCCAGGTCCGGAAAGGTTGCAGACAGTGGATCTTGAAAGATCGTTGCCCCTTCTCGAAAATCGATCCCATGTTTCTTGAGATTGGCCGCTGCTTTCCGGACATCCCAGGTGAAGATCACCTAGCTAGTATTAACAGTGAGAGTAAAATTGTCTAGAGCAGGTATTAATTCCAATGTTTCGCTCTGGCATCACTGACGATTCCTCATCCCGCAAGACTTCCCGCCGTGCTTTTTTGTTCTCAGCCGCTGCTGTGGGCGGAGGACTATACTTGTGGAGTATGGGCATTTTTTCAAAGAAGACTGAAACCGCTGAAGCTGATCAACAACATTCACAGCAACCTGCCGGCCAGCCCAAGGAAGTTAACATCGTGGAATTTACTGACGCTGGTGAGCGCGAAGATACGGTCCACGTTCCCAAGGTGGTAAAGAGTGATGGTGAGTGGCGGCAGCAGCTCTCACCCGCGGCCTACAACATTACCCGGCATGATGGCACAGAGATGGCCTTTACCGGCCAATACTGGGACAACCATGAAGCGGGAATCTATCGCTGTGCCTGCTGCGGCACCGCGCTCTTCAGTTCAGACACCAAGTTTGAATCCGGCACAGGCTGGCCCAGCTTCTGGCAGCCGATTGCCAAAGAAAACGTGGAAGAGCTGGACGATACCACCTTCGGCATGCGGCGCATTGCAGTAGCTTGCACCCGCTGCGACGGACATCTGGGCCATGTGTTTAATGATGGGCCGCGGCCCACGGGTCTGCGTTATTGCATGAATTCCGCGTCATTGAAGTTTGTGAAGAAGGCGTAAAAGCAATGTTGCGACGAATTTCGTGTTCAATTTTCCTGCTGTTGCTCTTGAGCACGCTCTCCTGCCATGCTGCCAGCGCGGTCAAGCTGCCTGATCCGGCTACTGACGCGCCGCTCAACAAAACCCAGGGAGCGCAAACCGTGGTCCTTGGCGGTGGATGTTTCTGGGGCATACAAGCGGTTTTTGAGCACGTAAAAGGCGTGAGCAACGTTACCGCCGGATATTCAGGCGGCTCAGCGCAGACGGCGCAATATGAAACCGTAAGCACCGGCGCCACCGGGCACGCTGAGTCAGTCCGCATTGTTTACGATCCCAGCCAGATTTCGTAATGGCCAACTGCTGAAAGTCTTTTTCTCCGTCGCGCACGATCCTACTGAGCTGAACCGGCAAGGCCCTGATGATGGCACACAGTATCGCTCGGTAATTTTTTATGCGAATGACGATCAGCGCCGCATCGCGCAGGCATATATTGACCAGCTTAACCGCGCCAAAGTGTTTGCTCAGCCGATTGTGACGCAGTTGGTTGCGTTCAAGGCCTTTTATCCCGCAGAGGCCTACCATCAGGACTATGCTGAACATCATCCGAATGAGCCGTACATCGCCATCAATGATCTGCCCAAGCTTGAGCACCTGAAGCAGATGTTGCCGGAATTGTATGTAGCAAAGTAGCGGCCAGGCCGTGAGATCAGCCGCCGCAGCCTCAGCCGCTATGGCAGCAAGTATGGTTTGGCGGGGTGATGTAGCCTTGGCCTGGCATCGTTGAACTTCGGCTCAACTCAAGCGGGGAAACGATAAAAACCCGCGCCATCACCCGACTCTACCTTGGATGCGCCTGCGCCGGAACAGAGATACCCAGCAAAAAACTGAAATCGAACCCGCTCAGTGCAGTTGCAAACTATTCAATATTTTTTGGTAGGTGGGGTGCAGTTGTTCAAAGTCGCGTGCAGGAGAGACAAAGACTACATACATCAGGCCTCCCTGTGGCCGAGGTACTGTTACCAGCAGATCGCGTTCAGGCAGCGGCTTGCCATCCTGCTCTAATGGAGAGTTGCCTGCAAGCTCTATTGATCGCCCCTGAACACCGTTCACCTCAACCTGCTTTACGTCACCCGCAATGCGCATGCCCGGATTATCCTGCTGCAAGCTTTGGGCAAGTGCTTTTGTGGCGTCATCCAGCGGAGCGCTGCTGGGGTTGGTGCCAAGAATCACGCCATAAGCAATGCCGGTCTGGTTGGACCCGGACTCGGGCGCGATGATGGTTGTGTTCTGGTCGCCATTGGTCTTCCAATTGTCAGGGTAATAGATGGTGAAATTAGGTTGCTGCAATTGGGTAAAGTTGCTGCTGGGCTTGACCTGCTTGAATGAAACGTCTGCGGCGCTTGCGCCAGCTTGTTGGTTGCCGGTCTCACTTGACGATGGAGACGCGTTCGATGAGGAAACATTGGCCGGAGGTGTAGCGCCGTTCTTCTGGTTTTGCTTGGCCCACTCGCCGGACTTTGCTCCGTTGGCGATTTCCTGCGCGGAATAGGCCTTCACCTTGCTTGCTTCTTCTTTCACGCTGGTAAACGAACTGCTGTTGCCAGCATAATTCTTTGGCGGCCAGTTTCTGATCTCCTGGGCCACGGCCTCAGTCCGGTTGCCGGGATTGGGGTGGTCGCTCAGGAATTGCGGGCCGCCGCTGCCGTATTTTTCTTCCAGCTTCTGGAAAAAATCCGCCATGGCCTTGGGGTTGTAGCCCGCGCGATACATGATGATTGCGCCCACGGCATCCGCCTGGGCCTCATCCTTGCGCGAATACTTCATCAGCATGGTGCCTGCGCCCAACTGGATGCCCATGCGTCCAAGGTTGCCCAATCCGCTCTGCGGCAGCACGGCCCCGGCCAGCCCGGCGATAATCTGGGCGACATTCGCTTTGGGCACCTGCTTGGCTGAGTGCTGCATGTACACATGTGACATTTCATGCGCCAGAACGCCGGCAAGCTGCGATTCATTGTCCGCGGCGGTGATGGTGGCAAGGTTCACAAAAATGGGGCCGCCCGGAAGCGCGAAGGCATTGATGTCCGCCGATGGAATCACGTGAAACTGGTACGGCCATGACCGGTCTTGCGGTATCACCGCTGCAAGCTTCTTGCCCAGTTGCTGGACGTAGCGTGTCTCCGGGCTTGAATCCGGCAGCACCGGCATCTGCTTGTACACTTCACCCGCGGCCTGCAGCCCCACTTGTTCCTGTTGTTCCTTGTTCATGCCGGGTGAGCCGGGATCAGGCAATTGCGGAGAGTTGCTCTGCGCCAGCATGAACGGCTGTGTGAGCAGCAAGGCCAGTACAAGCGCCAGCGCGCGAATGGAAATTTTTTGTATTTGCATACCAACCCCTCACATGTGGCTTGATGGTGGGACTCCCGCGCCTTAATCGATAACAATTAGATGCTATGCAGAAAATGGAAGATGTACAAGACGGGTTAAGAACCTACCAGGGGAGCACGGAAAAATTAAGACCGCCGAACGCGGGTTGTGGAATTTAGTAAGATCTTTACGATGGGCGGCGAATGCAGAAGTATGCCGGCCAGAGATTTTGTGAATTGTCTCGGTGTGACGGCAAAAATGCAAGAGGGAGATTAAGGAACAGGAATGGTGCAGGGAGGCTGTGATGGTGGCTAAAAGCAGCCTTGGACAGCTTGAAAGTTAAGAAAAGTGGCAATTTGGGGTTTCTATAATCGGATGTTTCACGCTATACTCGGGCAGTTCAGCAGCAAGTAATGACTAGCCTATGAAGCACGGAAAGAGGTATAGGCACCTACACAAGCGTAACGCTCTCTCAACAGATGGTCAGAAGCGTCCTGAGCATCCGATTAAATTACCATCCGTTTTAGAGGAAGCATTACTCTCCGGTAGATGTATTTTGTTTCTCGGCGCAGGGTTTTCCAAGCCAGCTGCAGCCCCGTCATGGCGGCGTCTTCTTGACGATATAGCGCATAGGTTCTCTCCGGGAAATGTCTCCAGAATAGAGAAATACTTTTCACGAAATGATCCCTGGGGCGCAGCGGACCTCGTTTGTGGTGCTGCTCCTAGACCTGAACTAGAAACCTTTGTTCGCGACCGCCTCGAGCATTTGACACCCCAAGCGGCGCATTTGACGATTGCTCGGAACCACTGGGCAGCAATTTTCACGACCAACTTCGACACACTAGTGGAGGATGCATATAAGACAGAAACGCTTCCCGCGCAGCAGCCTGTTCCCGTCTATCAGTTTTCTAAAGACTACAACATTCACCAAAACTCAAAGGTGCACATTTTCAAGTTACACGGCAGTATCGATCAAATCCACCAACGTGAGAATATCTTGGTACTTACAACCAAAGACCAAGCTGACATACAACGGCAGCGGTCTACGATGCTCGCGCAAATTCCCCGGCTTTTGATCGACTACTACTGGCTCTTTCTTGGATACAGTTTTAATGATGGCATCTTGCGTTCATTGCTGGCTGACGTGAAAAAGAACAATCGTGATCAAATGCCCCGCGATTCTTTTGCAGTGCTACCGGATCCCACCCAGGAAGACCGTGAACTGCTCGAGCCTTACAGGATTGGACTTATTAGTGCCACTACAGAGCAATTCGCAAGTGCAATTGAGTCTTTAGTAAACCGTGAGGCTATGGGCCAAAAACGCGTGCGCAAGCTACAGGATCAAATTGTCACGGGTGGGGTGGAGTTTACGCTTCCTGCAGCCACTCGAGTTGCTATGGATGATCAATTTGAGTTCGTAGGGCCTGCCGAGCCAGAACCGCAGGCGCGTGATTTTTTCCTCGGCGGCGAACCCTCATGGGGAAACATAGCAGCGCAAACGGACTTTCGTCGGGAGGAACTCACAAATAAAATCAAAGGGAAAGTTCGAGAAGGCCTTAAGGAAGCACCTGATCGCGCTATTGTTATCTCAGGTCCTGCCGGGAGCGGCAAAACGACAGTGTTGCGTCGCGTTGGATATGAGCTTTCGGACGGACTTGGAGAGAGCGTTCCTGTGCTTTTACTCCGAGAAACATTCCATGCAGGTAACAGATTTGCGGATTCCTGGGATAGCCGACTAATAAACGAAGTTGTTCGCTCGTCGGGCAAATCTGTGGTTCTCTTGATTGACAATCTGGAAGTCCATTATCGGCTTGCGCGAAATCTTTTTTCCGCGCTTCGAAGCCAGAATATTAAGGGCCTCATACTGGCAGCCGTTCGGAGTCTAGATTGGTCCAATCTCCAAGATGATTATCCGATGCCAGGTTTTGAGGCAATCGAGCTGCCTGATAGCTTAGCGGACTCTGATGTAGACCCCTTCGTAACATATCTTGATCGACGCGGTTTAATTAACATAAATGCAATTAGAGATACGAGCTACTGGCATCATCAGATATCAGGTACCCATGAGCATCACCTGCTTGGTGTTATGCGCTCGCTTACATCTGTAACCGAGCAAAGCTTTGATGAGAAAATCATTAGCGAATATTTTGACTTGCCGGATCTCGCAAAACGAGCGTATGAGCTTATTTGCCTGGCATATCAGTTTGGATTTCCAATACCACTCGATTTGTTATTGGTGCTCCTCCCATGCTCTGAGCCGGAATTTGCCGAAGGAGTGCTGGCAGAAGATAAGGACCATGTAATCATCACTGCGGCGCAGAGTTTGTCAGGACGACGCACATACAAGGCCCGTCACCGAGTAATAGCAGAAATTGTTTCGAACTCACGATGGGATTCAACCTATCTCCTGTGTGGCGCACTCGTTGAATTAATTTCGAAGATGAATCCACACTCAGAGGATGAATACAGACTCTGCCGAGAGCTTCTCATGAGTGACGAGATTCGAAAACGCCTGACGGATATAGAATACCGTCGTCGACTTTTCAACGCCGCTTTGGAGATATTTCCAGACGATAATGTGTTTTACCAGCATTACGCGATTTCTGAGATGCAGGCTCGGCCAGAGCCTGATTTTCAACGTGCTCATGAATTACTAAACACCGCCGCTGCGAGTCCCACTGCCTATAGAAATCCCACCATTCAACATACGCGTGGCATGCTGTATCTTCGTCAAGCTCGTGAAGCGTCTGAGGAGGGCAAGAAGAAATATTTTGAGAAAAAAGCGGAGGACGAATTCACCGCCTACCGTAAAAGGGACCGTGGGAGTGAGTATGGATATTATACCCACGCAAAAATGCTTCTGGAACAAAGGTCTGAGGCTGATGAATCCGATGCTGCGCGTCTGTTATCGCGAGCATTGCAAATAGTGCGCGAAGGATTAAACACTGTCGAAGAGGAGGATCTCGCACGATTGCCGTTGCTGGAAGGAGAAATCCTCGGGGAGGTTAATCCTGCCGAAGCTCTCCGGAAATTGGACAAGTGGATTCAATACAGTCCAAGTCCGGATGCGTTTTTTGTGCGTGCAGTTATACGCATGCGTGATAACCAAGATGCAGGCGCGAAAAATGACATTGACAGCGGTTTAAAGCTAGCGCCAGATCACCGTGCGTTACTCTTGTTGAAAGTTGAACTGATGAGGAAGGTTGGTGGCTATCAAAGCTCCGAGATGCTTGATGCAGTACGTAATGCAATGCTTCACGCCCCTGACAGCCCACGCCTCGCGTTCGATGCTGCCGTGCTGGCGTATCACATGGATCGGTTGACTGATGCTACCGACGCTTTCAGACGGGCTTTCGCTTCGGCGGGCGGCCGAGCAGGGAAGCCAAGGGCGTTGTTGTTCGCTGATCCCATACAAGAATTAGGCATGAATCGAAAGCTCCGTGCACTGTCCGAAAAATGGGGGAAAACCTTAGAAATTCCAGACACTGTGAAGCCACGGGTGGCGCTAGTGACAGGCGTGCTGGAAGGTTCTAACGAAGAACCTACGGCGATCCGCCGGGATGGTCATGGCGATCTTATCTTCGTCCGACCACAGGATAGAAAGTCTTGGATGAAGCCAGGAAATCCCGTGACTTTCAACATAGCCTTCAATTACCAGGGACCGCTGGCGATCAATGTTGAGAAGCGAGTTCGTCATACTTCCACTTTGCAGTCAAGGTAATAGCCGGACCCAAGTTTTGTCGCATCATTCAATCCTCGCTTTAGTCACTGAGCTGCAAATCTTGAGATGTTTCCCCTTAGCACCCATTCACGCGCAAAGAACTCGCGCCATATAATCCCCAGTGAAGCACCAGAGGCTGTACCGGAGCCTTGGAATCCCCTCGATCAAGATTCGTGTTTTTTTGACGATTGAAAGACGACCAGGGGGCACACAGTTTATCCCTGTAAAAACTCCTTCGTCTCCCTCAAAAACGACTCCAACTGATCGTGATGCACCCAGTGCCCGGCCTTTTCCACTTTTACCAGCCGGCAATTGCGGATCGCTTTTACTCGCGGATCGTTCTCCGGCACGGGAGCAAAGCTCTCCAATCCCCAAAAGAGCAGCGTGGGTGAGGTGATCTGGCCAAAGACCTGAGCGCTCTCATCTACATTGAAGATGAGCGGGGCAAAGGCGCGCACGTAGTTATCAAACTTCCAGACCAGCGATCCATCGGAGTCCCAGTTGGTGCCGTGGAGCGTAAGGTGCTGCGCGACTTCATCGGAAAGCCTGGGATTTGCCTCTTTCATTCGCGCCACCGCAGCCTGAAGATTGGGATAGCTCTTGGGCGTGCGCTTTTCAATGCCGCGCACGGCCTCAATCCAATTCCGCAGTCGTGTGGAAGCCGGCCCATAAACGCGATGCGTGGGCGGAAAGCCGATACCTTCAATGGAAACGGCCTTGGATACTCGCTCAGGATATGTGCCGGCATAATGCAAAACAATGATGCCACCCAGCGAGTGTCCGACGAGGCGGACAGGAAATTCGTTGATGATATCGAGCAGCGCGGAAAGATCGAGCACGTGTTCCGCGATGCTGTACATAGCGCCCGGCGCCCAGGCGCTGTTGCCGTGGCCGCGAAGATCGAGCGCGTAAACGTGGTAATGCTCACAGAGGGAGCGCGCTACCCAGTCCCAGTTGCGCGCGTGGTCCAGCCCGCCGTGGACCAGCACCAGCGCCGGCTTGCCATCCTGTCCGTAGTCCCAAAACTGCAGCTTCAGGCGGTCGGAGTAAAAGAAATGCGAGATTGGTTCCATGTTTTTAGTTCAAACAGCGGTCAAAATTGTTCGAGTTGGCCATCGCAAGCATTTTAACGTGCAGCTCGCATTTTCTTGCCAGGCGGCAAAGATTGAGCAGCTTGTGGATGGCTGTTATTGTGAGAGCATACGAAATTGGCCGCCCCTTGCTTGACACCGCAAGCGCTCGCTCTTTAGACTCCCATTCCTCGCCGCCTTGCGGTTACTTAGGCCTGCTGATCGCAAGAGAGCGGAAACTTTCAGCCGTATCTTTAAATCTAAAATCCTTAATACTGGAGTGTTGGTTAAATGGATCTCTTTAGCAAAGGTCTCTTGAGCAAAATTCGCGAACATGCGAGAACCCGAGGAGTGAATCACGATGCCATCACGAGTGCTCAAAACGTTGTCTGCCCTGGCGCTGATCCTGTGCGTTATGGGAATGGAGGCGCAGATGCTGCCTAATCCTTATGGACTGCCCGTTAGCCTGGAAAATGCCAAGAAAGCCGCGACTGCAGCCATGACGGAAGCCGTAAAAAACCACTGGACCATGGCTGTTGCCGTGGTCGATCCTAACGGCACCCTGATCTATTACGAGAAGATGGACAACACCCAGCTCGGCAGCGCTGATGTGGCGATTGATAAAGCGCGTTCAGCGGCTTTGTTCAAACGCCCGACTAAGGCTTTGCAGGATGCGCTGGCCAGCGGGGGTGCAGGATTGCGCGTGATGAGCCTTCGTGGCGCGATACCGGTGGAAGGCGGAGTGCCGTTGATTGCCGAGGGCAAAGTCGTCGGCGCCATTGGCGTTTCTGGTGACACCAGTGACCACGATGGCCAATGCGCAATGGCCGGCGCAGCCACACTGAAATAAATTTTCCCTCTATTTCCCCTCAGAGTCGTCTACCGCAAGGGCGCGCAAAGTTCGCGAAGGAAGAATAGCTTCCAACGATTATTCTTCTTCGCGTCCTTGGCGATGAAACCTGTATTAACAATTTCTTAACCTATTCGTCCACTGCATCAACCCAGAGTGGCGCAACCCAAGCTGCTGGATCCTCATCACAGCCAATACCCCTGGTTGTTGGGAGCGCCATGAATAGGTCCAAAGGTTTCCTTACCCTGGTTGTATTCTCGTCCTTCGTCTTCATCCTTCTTGCTGGTCTGTGCGGCTGCGGGTCGCAGGCAATTGGAAAGCCTGGGTCTGGTTCGCCAAGTCTGACATTTTCCGCAAGCAGCAACTCAATCAGCAGCGGGCAAAGTGTGACGCTGTCGTGGCAGACCACGAACGCATCATCCGTCATGATCACCGCGGCTGCCGGTGGCGCATCACGCACGGTGACGAGCAGTTCGCAGGCGTCAGGCAGTGTCGCGGACTCTCCCACGCAAACGACGGTGTATAGCGCGGTGGCGACTGGGAGTTCGGGGTCAACTCCTGCGCAGACCGTCACTGTCAGCGTCGCGCAGCCGGTCCCGCCGCAGGTCACAACCTTCACTGCCAGTCCGACTTCGGTAAATGCGGGCCAGACCACAACTATTACCTGGGCCACCACAAACGCGACTTCCGTCAGTATCAATCCGCCCGTGGCGCCCACTGAGGACGGTATTACTCTCCCGACTTCCGGCTCCGCGAATCCCCCGGTGGCCGCAACGACGACATACACCATCACGGCGACAGGCCCGGGAGGAAACTCTGCACCGCAATCTCTTACCGTGACGGTTCCTTTCAACCTCAGCCTGAGCGTGACGCCGGCGACGATCACCGCGGGGCAGCAGGCTACGCTGAGCTGGCAGGTAAACGGTGGAACAACCTCTTCACTTTCGATCGATAACGGCGTGTGTTCCACGTGCGCGCTGCCGCAAGGCACAGCGACAGTCTCTCCGAGCGCAACAACAACTTACACGGCAACGGCCGTTGCGCCCGATGGCACGCCCATCAAGCAGAGCGCGACACTCACGGTTGCAACTCCTGCAGCGGGGAATATCAAGCACATTTTCTTCATGCTGCAGGAAAATCGCTCCTTTGATATGTACCTGGGACAGCTGGGAGCGTATCGCACCGCCAGGCTGGCGCAGGTTGGTATCACTGACACACAGACTGTCGACGGTTTTGATCCCAACGTGACGCTCCGCAACATCCATACCGGAACTCACACCAAGCCGTTCCATGAAGCGACCGTCTGCACGGAGAACCTGACTCCCGCCTGGGATGAAAGCCATCACGACGTTGCCCTGACCGGTGGCGACGGAGCGTGGACCACCACCACCACTTTTACGAATTCATCCTTCGCGATGAATAACTTTCTCGACACCACCGGCTCCGTGACGCAGAGTTTCGATCCTAACGGCACCAGAGCGCTGGGTTTTTATAACCAAGACGACTTGCCGTATTACTACGATCTGGCAACGTTCTTTGCCACCAGCGACAGCTGGCACTCGCCCCTGCTGGCCAACACATTTCCCAATCGCTTTTACCTGATGGCGGGTACCTCGTTCGGGCACGAATATCCAGACGGCGACGCGAATCACCCCAAGTATGCGGCCAAGACCATTTTCCGCGCGATGAACGATGCCAATGTGAGCTGGACGTATTACTTCAAGGATGGGATTTTCCTGGCGCAATTCCAAGACTTCTTTGATCCCAAAATCCAACCCAAGACCGTGCCCGTAAGCGATCTATTGAACCGGCTGAACGGCGTGTGCAGTGGTAATCCCTGCGACCCGGATAAATCTCTACCCCAGGTGATCTTTATCGATAGCCCATCCGGCGGCAGCGGCCTGGATGAGCATCCGGAGAACAATGTTCAGAAGGGCTCGGCATTCGTGCAATCGATCATTTCAGCCCTCATGAACAGCGATGCGTGGAACGATTCGGTGTTTATCCTTAGTTATGACGAAGGCGGTGGGCTCTACGATCATGTGCCACCCGTCAGTGTGCCGTTGCCGGACAGCATTGCGCCGGGTAATTGTCCCGATCCGAATAACGGGTCGTTCGGCTATTGCCGAGTGGGCAAACTGGGAGGGACTTTCGACCTTACCGGCTTCCGTGTTCCGGTGATTGTGATCTCGCCGTTCGCCAAGCCGCACTTTGTCTCGCACACACCGCGCGACTACACGGCAATCCTGGCGTTTATCGAGAAGACATTCAACATTCCGGCCCTGAGCGCGCGTGACACCTTCTGGCAGGATCCGTCGCGCGACATGAGCGAATTCTTTGACTTCAGCGCGCCCAACCTGCTGACCGCGCCTGGCGGAGTTCCGTGGACCCAGTTCCTTCCATCACAGCCCACAACCGGTCTGTGCGATCAAACAAAGGAGGCCGGTCCAACATTCTAAGCCCTTTTTTTCGTGCCGTGCTTTGTCGTGCCCTGTCATCTGGTATGGACGCGCAGCAAAGTTAAAATAGGAGCGTAAATGCTCCTCACGCTCGCCATCGTCGCCGCCATCCTGCTCCTGCAAGCCGCCCTCCAGCTTCTCTGCCTCTGGCTCGATGGCCGCAAGGATCGCGCACCCGGCACACTGGTCCAACTGCCCAAGAGGACCGTCCACGTTCATCAACTCGGCGATGGCATGCCTCCCATCATCCTTGAAGCCGGGATCGCCGCCTCGTCTTTAAACTGGAGCGTTCTGCAACCACAACTCGCCGCGCTGACCACTACGTATGGCTATGACCGCGCCGGCCTCGGCTGGAGCGCCTCAACCGGTCCCCGCTGCAACGTCTTTCAAATGGCCGATGAGCTTCATGAATGGCTCGACGCCCTACATGTTCCCCGGCCTTACTTCCTCGCCGGACACTCCTATGCCGCCTACATCCTGCGCATCTACGCCTGCCGCTTTCCCGATGAAATTGCCGGCACCATCCTCATTGATCCGCTGACGCCGGAAGAGTGGATCAAGCCAGATCGCGCTCAACGCGCCCAGATTCGCCGTGGCGTCTGGTTTTCCCGCGCCGGAGCCGTGGTAAGCGCGCTGGGCGTGTTGCGCTTCTGTTTGTGGCTGCTACAGCGCGGCAACAATGCCGTTCCGCGCCGCGTGCTTGGCTCCTTCGGCTCAGGCGCCAAGGGCACGGTGGAGAGAATCCTGGGTGAGCTGGCCAAGTTGCCGCCGCAGACGGTGCGTCTTATCCGCGAGCGTTGGGGACACCCAAAATTTTTCCTGGTAATGGCGCGATATATTCAAGCTCTTCCGGCCTGCGCCGCTGAAGTTTCCGGCTGCGATATTCCGGCGCATATTCCTGTAACTGTGATCTCCGGCGCTCACCAGCCGCAAGTTCGCATGGCAGAGCACCAGGCCATTGCCGCGCACTCGCTGCACGGGCGGCACATCATCGCCGCCAGGAGCGCCCATTGGGTACATCTTGATCAGCCGGAATTGATTGTGCAGGCCTTTCGCGAGATGGTGGAGCGGCTGAAGACAGAAAATGCTGTAGTTTTCCAGTGAAGCTGATTTGCATCTTTTTCAAAGCGATTGCGAGCTGCGTCGAGCGGATTACAAAGAGAATCTCTTTTGCAATGCAGTGAGATAATCGGCGGCTATCCAATCTTTCTGGTCCTGCTCCATACCTAGCATTAAACACGCTGCTTCTGTAACCAGAGTTGTCATGCGTGAATCGTCCTCCTGTGCCGCCTTTAGTTCTGCGGTGAGTACCGGAAGGACTCGCACGTCCTTGCGTTTCGCCAGGCTAACCATTGCTTCGTCACGAGCGTCCTCAAAAGAATCGTTAAGCCGGGCAGCCATGGCGTCGCGGATCTCCGGGGAGTCTGAATCGCCGAGAACACCTAAGCCAAAAACAGCCCAATCCCGCACGTCATGGTCTGCATCGCTGGTTAAATGAAGAAGTGATTGGACCGACGCAGGATGATTTGGAAAGGCCCCAAGGGCACATGCCGCGGCAAACCTGACGTCATCTGCCTGATGGTCGCGATAGGCAACAATGAGAGGTACGGCTTTTGGATTTTCCAGATGACCGAGGGCGTGGATTGCAGAACCAAGCGGACGAACCTCTTTTTCTTTTGCCAACATTCGTGAAACTGCAATGAAAGATTCTTCAGGAAAATTGTTGCTCGGGTGTTCTGCGCTTCTGCCTAACTGTGCAAGGATCGCGGCGCCGCGCGCTCGCTCGATAGGATTGGTCGATTTGCACCATTTTGCTGCTCTATCAAAAACCTCGCGCGTACCGATGCGGCGCAAAGCATGAATTGCCTCCCATGGCTCACGATCGTCATCATCACCGCGAAGGGCCTGCGCAAATAATTCATCGATCTCCTGGGGAGGCATGAACTAATTCTATTTGAAGCTCCCGTGGATATTCCCGTTTTCAACAAACGTCACTTACATATTAGAATGCAATCCGGACCGAACCATTCATGAAAAAAGTCGTCGAGCGTGAAAGAAACAAAAACTATTATCGTGTGCTGCATGTACCTATCTGGATCTGGGTTTTCTGGATCCTTCCCGGCCATCTCACGGCCGCGCTTTACGCCCACGGTCCTGACCGCCGCCACTGGATCTGGCTGGCGATTGTAACCGCTCTCTGCGCCTGGCGTGGATACGCCGGACGTCTTCCCGGCGGTGAGCCCAAGCCGTACATCACGCATTATGGCGAACCCAAGCCAAATCTGTGGTATCGCGTGATCTGTTACACAGCGGCGTGGATTGATTTGCTCGTGCCGTTCGCCATCAATCTGATCGGGCTTGCCATCAACTTCTTTACCGACCGCTGGATCATCAATGATCTGTACGCCAAACTTTACTATCCGTTGGCTGCAGCCATTGTGATTGCAACCGCGCTCAACTTCACGCCGCGGGCGGGGCGCTCCACGCGCAATGAAGGCGCGGAAAAGGGCTGGTTTTACGTTGCCATCTGGACCGTGGTCCCCACCCAGGTCGCAGGATGGGCGATGTGGCGCATGGGGAAATTCTTTGATCTTTCTCCGGAAAGCCTGGGCCATCTGCGGCTGGCAACGTTCTTGATCGTCGCCGGCGTCTTCTTCACGCTTGGCTTGTTGGGCAAGCTGCCGCGCAGTCAGCGATACCACATTGCCGAAGGCGTGATCTCCGACATGCCGGTCTCTGCCGGATTTTAGTCCGTTATTGAAGGCCCGTCGATAACAAAAAAGCCTTGTCAGAGGAATCGTTAGGTCATTGATACGTCCAGCCTGGCGGCGGCCTCAAGTCGCGTTCCGGTTGCAGGCCAGATCTCACAATCGGGCGTTCCCGTTCAAGTTGGCTTGAAGGAAACTTCAGAGCATGAATTCGCAGTCGCCATTGTCAAGAGAGCGCCACTCAGAAGACTTTCGAATCGGCAGTCGGCCCAGAGCCTGACGGAACTCCTTTATCGTCTGGCATTCGACAAACAGCAAAATGGTGTGCCTGGTCACGTCGGCCTGTCGCATCCGTTCGTAAGCTGCGTAAATCGGCGCTGTATCAGTCAGACCGGGAATGACTGGAGCGAATAACTTTCTGTAGTCCCGGAGAGCGTTCATCGCATCCTGGATGAGGTCGGGTTCGAGTCTGACGATTAGCGAGGTCTCGCCCTGCCGCTGCTGTGAGGCGAGCGCATCGAGGATCGCGTGGATGGAGTTTTTGGGGTCCTGGGGTTCCAATGTATTTTCCTTTTCTGTGCGACCGGGCGGCTTCCAATTTGCAATTCCAGGACCATGTTGTGATCCGTTTCTCATGCTAAGGCGGAGCACGCTTCGCACTTCCCATTCAAAATTTTTAAGATTGATTTAGGCTCGGAAGGAATTACACCTTGGCGGTAACCGAGACCGTGAGAGGCTCAGAACTACTGCATCTCACTTTCAGAGAATATCCAGCGGGTGACAAAAATGTCAAGAGGAACGATTCAAGCGCGTGGCGTCAGACGCGAGGGTACGTCTCGCAAGCGATCCTGCTGTCACCATGAGAAACTCCTACGGGTTCCGCACCTACCGTGTGCTGGAACTGGCCCTCTATCACTCACTTGGCAAACTGCCCAAGCCGAATCCACCGACGATTTCCTCTGACGAGCAAAAAAAGATGCTCGTCGAGAGCATCCTTTATCAGCGCGTCACCGCAAATTAGTGGTTATGCCCTTTCACATCCGATCCAAAGAACAAGAAGAAGTTTGTCGGCACGTCTGCGCTGGCCTGGCCGAGCGCCTGAGCTTTACGCAGCTTGTCGAGCGAGGTGATCCCGTGCTTGCCATCAGCCGTAGGCCATTGGTTGGGATCTGTGATCAGGACGGAAATTACCTGCCACCAGATTGGACCGGTGTGCAATTGCCGATCAATGATGTGGCTGTGGTTGATGGTCGGCGTAATGACGGCTGTACCTGCAGGCACCAGACCAAGCTGGCTCAACACTGGGCCAAGATCAATTTGCGAGGTATGCATGGTGCACGTTCCGGCCGCACCCGTCTGCTTGGTAAGCGGCAGGCCGGGTTCAGGGCACTGCACAGCAACACCAGGATGGATTTTGAATGCGTCGGGAACAAATCCAAACAGCGACTTGAGCGCGGCGCCAAGTTCGGGCGTAAATGCAGGCTCGCGCACGTCAGTCTCAAAGAAAGGCGCAATCACATACAGCTTCTCCACTTCCTGCACCGGACCGCCGGTTGGCCCAATGGTTGATTCGCGGCCAATGACGCAGCGCGGACGCTGAAATTCTGCAGGGTCAATTGCGGCAACCTTGCCGTTGTTATCCAGGTCATCAAAAGGCTGGTGAATGCAGGAAAAGTTCTGTCCGTAGGTGAAGGTTAGAAGCTGGTCTTTGCCGAAGCCATCAGTCTGGTTGACATTGATCTGGGCCGAGGCGCCGGCAACCAAGAGCAGGGAGAGAGAAGCTATTGCCATAAAATGGCGTACTTTGGAAACCATGTGGGTGGTTCCTCCTCGCGTGTATTACGGTTTCCAGTGAACTGTTGGATGGATGGAAAATGAAAAAAATATTTTTCGCGCGACGGAAATCTATTTTGCGAAACAGAGCGTAATGGCAAAAATTTATTTTGCCAGACAGAACGTAATAATCGTATTCCCGTGTTGGCCGCTCTGCTGCTCTGCCTGCCGTATCAGCTTTTCTTCCAGGTTACCGGGATCGGGGACCATTTCACAATCGGCAATCTGCTGATCGCTGGCGCCGTGATAGCAAAGTTCGCAAACGCCCAACGCTCCTTCTGCTCCTGAGCGTACTGGCGGCCCAAAGGTGCGGCATGTCATGGGGCGGGCAGAGTAGAGATCGCAAGCACCGGTAGCGGGGTCGAGCGCGGGGCACGGCTCATCGTCTGCGTATTCGGCAAATTGGTCTTCAGCGCTTTGGTCTTCCGCAAGAATGCCGGTCTTTCGATCTCCAGGAAAGTTGGGAGAGAGCCTGGCCCATGATTGCAGCGCTCGCTCACGCACACGCGCTGCCCGGCGCGGATCACTCTGCTCAAGATCGCGAAGGCCTTTTTGCAAACGCGCAACATCAAGCTGGCTGATGGGAAACGGGCCATAGCAGCACTGCGTGCATCCTTTACGGCAAACCAGCCACTCGCCGCTTTTGCGCGCAGCCTCAGCCAGGGCAGCGTCCACAATCTGGACCAATTTCTGATCGCTGTGGAAAAGGGAAGAGCGCATGGTTAGAGCATACCCCATAAAAAAAGAAGAGGCGGAGCCTGCGCTCCGCCCAACCTGTGGCGAAAACTCGCCGTCGGTCTTCGGTCTTCGATCTATAGCCTATTTCCCTTGATCTTCTTTTTTCTGCTCCTGAGCGGTTTGCTTGCCTTTGCGCAGCATGGTGAGCTTCTCAACGTTCATGGAATGATCAGACTCATTCAACATGGCTTTCACTTTTACGTGATGCCCTTCATGCCCCTTCACTGCGTCAAGGTTAGAGATCTCCCAGGCTTGCTTGTCTTTGTCATTGATAAAAACTGTCTTGCCGTCCTGGTCTTTCACCCAACCGGTCAGGCTCATCGCCTTGCCTTTGTTCGCAGCGTTGGCTTCTTTGCTCTCGGCCTTTTGGACCTTCTTATCGCTTGAAGATTGGTCTTTGCTTGCCGGTTCCTGCGCCACCAGTGTCAGTGACGCCGTCATCAGGAACGCAAACAGAAATGTAACTACGCGTCTCATTTTAACGGTTCTCCTTCCGTCGGTTCTTTCTACAAAAAGTGAGATGCCGGCGTCTGGGCAAAGGAGGGCTGCCATGGTTATACAAACAAATGACTTAGCCAACACGTCTGGCGGAGAAAAGTTGCGGTCAGGCTTTTAGTTTTTCGCCGAATTTCTGTTGAAACTTTTTTACCTTAGGCGCCACCACAAACTGGCAATAAGGCTGATTGCCGTTGTTGATGAAATATTCCTGATGGTAATCCTCAGCAATATAGAATTTGCCCGCTGGCTCCAGAGAGGTAACGATAGGGGCAGGATACGCGCGCTCTGCGGTGAGCTCGTCAATTTTCTTCTTTGCCTCACGATACTGATCTTCAGAGGTATAGAAAATCACTGACCGATACTGTGTTCCCATGTCATTTCCCTGGCGATTGAGCGTGGTGGGGTCGTGGATGCTGAAAAATACATCCAGCAACTCGCGAAAGCTGGTTTCATTGGGATTGAAGGTAACACGCACCACCTCGGCGTGGCCTGTATCGCCATTGCAGACCTGGCGATACGTGGGGTTCTCCACGTGACCTCCTGCATAGCCTGACTCAACGGAAGTCACGCCGTTCATGCGGTCAAAAACCGCTTCCAGGCACCAGAAGCATCCGCCGCCAAAAATCGCAGTTTGCAAATTTTCCATAAAGGTTTTGATGTTCCTCCCGCCTGAAAGTTTCCGCGAATGCCCAGTGCAAATTTCATTCAACGGCGTTATTGCATCAGCTTACTCAGAAATTCAAGCCCCTGACAACTCCAAGCGGCAAATCTGGTTCTTATTAGCAGAATCATTGCGAGCTGAAATCATGAGAGAGCCATCTGTGCGCGGCAGAGCTGCGCTTTTTCAATTTGCTATTTGTGTATTTACGTTATGCCTGCTGCTCGGTTTCCCCTTGCAGGGGCAAGCGCAAGTAACCATCGCCCAGATCAGTGATACGCATTTAGGTGAACCACAAGCGCCGCACGCCTTTGATAATCTACGCCGTGTTGTGGACATGGTGAACGCGCGCCATCCCGACGCCGTCATCGTGAGCGGCGACATTGGAGAAAACTACGATCAATGGCTCATTGCTCGCGGCATCCTCAAGTGGTTGCATGCGCCCGTCTATTACGCGCCCGGAAACCACGACGTGCACTCGAACGACGTTGCCAAATATCGCGAGGTCTTTGGCCCTGATTATTACAAGTTCAACGTGAAGGGCGTGACCTTTGTAGTGATCGATTCACAGCTTCTCGGCAACTATGACAAATTTGATGCTCAACCGCTGTTGCCCATGCCTCCTCAGACTGAGCAAGAGTCAAAGAAGATGCTTTCCTGGCTGGCCGATCTGGCCAATGGGCACGATGCGGATGATCGTGGGCGAGGCGACCGTGACGATAAAAATCGCGGCGATGACGACGATCATGGCCGCAAAATTGTTATCGGCATTCAGCATATCCCCCTTTTTCGCAACGGCAATGTCCCGCCTGATCCTAAACCTTACTGGACTATCAATGAGCCTTATCGCTCACGCGAGCTGCAACTCCTGCACAAGCTGGGCGTAAGAGACATGCTGGTAGGCCACTGGCACGTGGGAACGGTTTTTCATGAGGATGGCATTACCTGGCACGTTGCTCCCAGCGTGGGCAGGCTGCTTCCCTGGAGCGGAAGCCTGGGTTTTGCCATGCACACCATCAGTCGCGATGGCGATGTAAAGACGGAGTTCATTCCGCTGGACACACGATGAGCGTGTACTTTGAGAAAGACTTGTGCCTAGTTCATAGTCAGTCTGGCAGGTGTTCCGCCGGCACTACCATCATTCGATGGATCAAGCTGCGATCAGGTCTTCATAGCCGCGTTCTTCAATTTCTTTCTGGCTGATGGGAACGCTCACGGGCCAGGGCTCGTCCACACCCAGCAAGGCGAGCGCGCCGCCCAGAAGCGCCAGGTTCTTGGTGAAATTGATCATCTCATGCCTGCGCTTTTCGGGATCTTCAATGCGCCAGAAGTCGTGCATCAAGGGCGAGACGCCTCCCAGGAAAGTGGCAATCGCCGCTGCGCCGAGCTTTGGTTTTATTCCCAGCAAAATGCTTGTGCCGCCCGTGATTAGTGCGATACCGGTGGCGGTGACGGCTACCTTAGCCAGAGGGACGTTCTTGGACTGGGCATATCCGGTGAATTTTTTCCGTTCCTTGAAATGGTTGATGCCGTTGTAGAGAAAGAAACCACCGAACACCAGACGCCCGATGAAAAACGGAATTTTCATGGATGCTGCCCTCCAGGACAAGGTAACCGCTCACAAGTCTTGGATTCGCAAGTTGGTGTTCGGGTGGCCAACGGACGCCCACGTTGGCGCTGAGCGACGCTTATAGCGGCAGATTTCTGAGCTGTGAGCTGATCGAAAATGCGCGTTCATGCCAGCGCTTTGCCAAGATCGATCCCAATCGATCTTGCGATCTTTAAGTGATGCTCACCTCTTCATAGGTTCCATACACTTCGCGCAGCGCGTCGCAAATTTCGCCCACGGTGGCATAAGCGCGGACACAATCGATGATGAAAGGCATGGTATTAGCATCGCTGATGCGGCCGTCAGAACGGACAACCGGTTCCTGGGCCGCGGCGCGTTTCAGAGCGTCCAGCTTGCGGCGAACGTCTTCATTATTGCGGCGTTTGCGCAGAGCATTGAGCTTGGCGGTCTGGTGCTTGGCCACGGACTCATCAATATAGAGCGTGTCAGGCTGAGTCTCTTCAATGGTGAAGTCATTCACGCCGACCACGATTTTTTCTTTGGCCTCTACGGCACGCTGATACTGGTAAGAAGCCTCAGCCAGCTCTTTTTGCGGGAAGCCGTTTTCAATCGCCTTGACCATTCCGCCCATCGCGTCGAGACGGTCAAAATAGTCGAAAGCGCCTTTTTCCATATCGAGCGTCAGCTTTTCCAGGAAGTACGAGCCGGCCAGCGGGTCAACGGTCTGGGCCACGCCGGATTCATAGGCGATGATCTGCTGCGTGCGCAGCGCGATGCGCGCTGCTTCCTGCGTGGGCAGTGCCAGAGCTTCATCGTAGGAGTCGGTGTGCAGTGATTGCGTTCCGCCCAGCACGGCGGCCAAGGCCTGGACAGCGACGCGGGCAATATTGTTCATGGGCTGCTGGGCCGTCAGGGACACTCCCGCAGTCTGGGTATGGAAGCGCATGAGCCAGGTACGCTGCTGCTTGGCGCTGAAGCGGTCTTTCATGAGGCGGTACCAGATTTTGCGCGCGGCGCGGAACTTGGCTATTTCTTCAAAGAAATCGCTGTGCGAGTTGAAGAAGAAGCTCAGCCGCGGGCCGAACTCATCCACGTCAAGACCACGCCGCCGCGCCCACTCCACGTACTCCACGCCGTCATAGATGGTGAAGGCGAGTTCCTGCAACGCCGTTGAGCCGGCTTCGCGAATGTGGTAACCGCTGATAGAGATGGAATTGAATTTTGGCGTGAACTTGGAGCCGAACTCAAAGGTATCGATCACCAGCCGCATGGAAGGCGCGGGCGGATAGATATATTCCTTCTGCGCGATATATTCCTTGAGAATATCGTTCTGAATGGTCCCGGAAATCTTGTTCCAGTCTGCGCCCTGCTTTTCCGCCACCACCAGATACATGGCCCACAGTACTGAAGCAGGCGAATTGATGGTCATGGAGACCGTGGTTTTTTCCAGATCGATGCCGCTGAAGAGGATCTCCATGTCCTCAAGCGAATCAATGGCCACACCGCACTTGCCGACTTCGCCTTCACTGGCTGGATGATCTGAGTCATAGCCCATGAGCGTAGGCAGATCGAAGGCGACGGACAAGCCGCCCCCTCCGCTGGCCAGCAGGTATTTATAGCGCTCATTGGTCTCTTCCGGTGAAGCAAAGCCGGAGAACTGGCGCATGGTCCAGAGCCGGCCGCGATATCCGCTGGCATGAATGCCGCGCGTATACGGCGCCTGGCCGGGATAGCCAAGATATTTTTCGTAGGACCAGTCTTCAGGCAGATCAGCCTGCGTATAAAGCCGCCGGATAGGAACACCGCTGATGGTGGTAAAGCGGGCGTTGCCGCTCTCATCCAGGTTTACCCCGGAAGCGGCGCCAATCGGTTTTTCTGGAGACTTCTCCAGGGTTTTGGCCAGGGTATTTTCAGCCCAGCGTTTTTCCGGTTCAGACGGATGCCGGCCTTCAAACACGTCAGCAATCGGGCTTTCTGCCAGGCCTTGGTCTTTTTTCTTGTTCAGATGATCTGCCATATAAGGAGTTCTGCATCCATCATAGAAGATGCGGAAATTGAAGGGCAAGACGGAATATCTCTGGATCGGGACAAAAGTCTATGGTCCCTCAGGAGATGCGCCCTTGAACGAAACCGGCAGCCGCATGGCTGCCAGTTTCTTGCAAAGCCAATTTTGCCGGGCCTAGTTTGCTTTCTTCAGAACCGCCATGTTTTTCTCATCGAGGTTGATTTGACCAAACAGCTTTTTCAATTGGTCCATCTGGCCCACGGGGACCTCCGTAGCGGCCACGCGATACTCACGGGTGTATTTCAAGACGTTGCCGGTCTCCTCAGTCTTGCTGGAATATTCAGCAAAGGGGAAGGTGGCCTTGGCAGGGTCCGGTAGTTCGTCAACCTTAAAGCCATCGGGCAATGAGATTTCCACTTTATCGCTGTCCAAGAATGGGGCCTCAAAGTCATAAGCGTAATGGCGCGGCTTGTTGGCATCCCACGCGCCAGCCATTTCCCCAAGCACATGCGGACGCACCAGCAAGAGCGCTCCGGCATTCTTGGCGTAGTGATCTGCCCTGAATTTGTAGTGCATAATCAGGTCTTTATCAATGTCATCAGCATTCACCACGTCAAAGCTGGAAAGCTGGAAATTCGCGAAAGCCCGGCCCAAGATCCGCTCAAAGAGTTTTTTGCGGTCGCCTTCAGCTTCATGGAGAAAAGCGCGCTCATTCATTGCCTGAAATCCTGAGCGCACTTCCTCAATTTCTCCTTCCACGCTGCCATCCGGCAAAAGCTTTAGCCTGGTGGTGCGGGTGATGCCGTTTGCTTCAGGATTGCTGAGCGGCATGTGAATAAGATCGCCACCGTGATCGCCCACCAGCAGCCCGTAATTGTCCTGCTCGTAGGGCGGAATTTGCCCAAAGGGAACCAGATCATTGGTGGGATCAAAAATGAGCAAACGTCCCAGCGTGGGATGCTGATACATGGCAGGCAGGGGCTTGGGGTAACTGGCTTCCGGCAGCGAGATGGCCAGGATGACATGGTTAAATTCCTCGGGGCTGGCAGGAGAATCTTTGATGACCATTCCGCGTTCATCATTCACGATGATGTAATAGGACTTCACGCCGATCTGGGCCAGCATAGAGCTGAGCACTGTTGCCTTATCTTTGCAATCGCCGTAGCGATGGCTGAAGATATCCGCTGCGGGATGCGGCTTATAGCCGCCAATGCCGATTTCGATTGCAACATAACGAACATCCTGCTGGGCAAAGCGGGCTAGAGCTTTAATACGCTCCAGCAACGGCAGATTGGCCGGCGCCAGTTCCTGAATTTTCTGTTGCAGCGCGGGGCTGGCATCACGAACCCCAGTGGTTAGCTGCGTGTACCAACTGCCGATTTCGCTCCAATTGCGGTAGCTTAGGCCCGGATTTTTATCTGACAGAAAAGTAATGACCATGCGCCAGGCCAGCGCGCCGATAGGCGGGCGATGCGGTTCATGCTCAATCCGGGGAATATCTCTGAGTTGCCATATCAGCGCTCCGTTCTCTTCTGCAGGCTTCTCCTCCACATGGTTCGCCCAATCTGATTTGAATCGCCAGCCGGGCGCCAGATGCAATTCATAACGGCTCTGTTCCACTGGAAGATTTGTCTGGAAATACCAGGTCTCCTGGAAAACATGTGGGTGTATTCTTTTCTCGAACTCAAACCCCACGACGGTGCCCACGTCTGCGCCGGAAACGTGAACTGCTTTAATCTTCAGGTCTGAATAAACCTCATAAGAGCTTACGGAGTGTTCCAGAGTATCTTTAGTTTCGTACTCCTCACCTTTGCTGGTGATGCTCCAGCCGCGCAGATAGGTGACCTTGGAATCGTTGTCATAGTTGGCTGAATAATCAGCATAACTTCTACCTTCTGGCCGCAGGATTTTTGCGGCCCAGCGGCCGTGCTCAATGATTTCGCCATCCTCCTTGACCGTGGTGGTTTGCTCATCCAGCAGGACCACCGCATTGACGTCATCCGCGTAGGTTTTGGCCGGCTGCCGGGAGAGGCTGCGCAGCCACTCAGGAACATCCGTGGCATAAGCCGCGCGGGAGACGCCCAACAGTGAAAGAAGAATGAAGAAGAGAGCCGGATTAATCGCTTTTTTGAGCACTGATACCACCCCTTTACTGCGGTAATGCTTGCTGTTCACCGCCGGTCTGGACTTCCGGAAAGACCAACGCAAATGCCTTATAGCCCTGATCGGCACACCCTCAGACAAAGTAGTCCCGGGGGAGATTCCTAATTGCATAGGGGGTGTCAGGAATGTAGATATATACAACAAAAATAGTGTTTTGACCAGAGTTGCTTTTGTATCCTCTTGAGAAAACAATGCAAACTAAGGCGCATGAACCTTGTTGGTTCCACCAGAGGCGGTTCTAGCCGTCTCATAAATGCCTGTGCCATGGACGACAGCGATGATCCGCACCCCAAGCAGGGCGCAAATGCGGTTGTGCCATCGTCAATTGTTAATGGTTCAATGCTCGGCATCCAGTAATCGGCGGAAACGGAGTTGCTCAGAAGCATCTCCAAAGCACGCCTGATGTGAACTCCGAATTATGCAGGCTGCCACAATTCAATGGGATTTCCCTCAGGATCATGCAGATGAGCGAAGCGCCCAACGTTGGGATACGATTCCGGGTCTTTGACCTCAATGCCCGCCGTTCGCAGCTGGGCCACCATCTTGTCGATGTCATGCACGCGAAAGTTGATCATCCAGGCCTTGTTAGGGTCCCCGAAATATTTGGTTGTCTCGGGAAAGGGACTGAAGGAGGTCGGGCCGGCCTCTTGCTGCCAAACGGTTCCGCCCGTGCTCGTTGGTGTGAGCGAGATCCCCAGGTGTTGCTGGTACCACTGTCCCAATGCCTTGGGATCATGAGCTCGGAAGAACAATCCTCCGATTCCCGCTACTTTTTCCATTTCCGTTCCTCCTGATTCATGTTTAGCAGCTGACTTTGCCGGCGGAGCAGGTCTAGCTGGCTGTGCGGAGTCCTGTGCCGCCATGGCGAATTCGTTCTTAGGCAGAATGAAGCTGGACCCGAAAGCATAGGACAAGATTTGAAGCAACCGGCGCCGTTGCAAGCTCATTCCATCCTCCCTCAAGCTTTGTGTGAGTCCATCTACGATACATGCAGGGATGGAGTTCTGCAATTAACGCCTTAACTATTGATGAGCCGATTCTAGTGGTTTACGGACTCGCTTTCAGCAAGACCAGCAGAATGAAACACCATTCGCTGCTCGTCCCCTGACTGGACCTTCTGGAAAAAATCCCTGACCTCTGGATAGATCTCCACGCGGAAAAAGATTCCATTTACGTCCAAGACGCGGTGCGTCAGCAGTTGCTTGCCATCAAATGCCGTTTCATTCAGATAATTGGCATAGCCAAGGCTGCCGGATTGCCGCGACGGAGCGCTTTCAACCGCATAGCCGGCCGGAACTTTAATGGCAACCGTATCTTCTTCTCCGAAAGCGTAAGGAAAATAGACCGGATACTTGCGGTCAGCGTGTTTAAAGACGTCTTTTTCACGATCCTGGAAGAGATAGGTAGGCACCAGCAGAAGCTTGCCCGTAGTGGTAGCAAAAGTCGGCCAGTCCACGGCGAAAATGGCGACCAGCGGACCATCGCTTCCTTCCCAACCCTGGACGTTGACCAGCTTTACAGAAGCTTCGCGGGGGAGCCACTCTTTGGCATCCTCTTCCAGTTCAATTCTGCGTCCGGCCTCATCCGTTGAGAGAGCGTCCAGCCGGCGCTCCAAGGCTTCACCACCCTCATAGTGAACCGTGATGGTCCCTTTGAGAGAGCCGCTCGCATCCAGCGCCATTTCCGCGGAGCGGCGCAACGTGCTTCTGTCAAAATCGGCGGCAGGAATCTTGATAAATGTGCCACCTTTTTTATCCAGCTTCAGCCCCAGGGTTGAGGTGCGCATCCAGCGCACAAAGCCAAATGGGCAGAAGCGCGTACCCGGATCGAGAAAAATACTGCGGCCGCCCACATTGACCATGGCGATTGCAGAATCGAGCTGGCGCTTGGAGAGCAGTCCGCGATCAAAGAATTTTTCACTGCGGTCGCCTACGCGCAGAATGGATGCGTCAAAGCCTGCGGCCCGCGCCAGGGAAACAAAGAGACGGTTTACATCGCTCTGGTCTCCATAACCATGAGCCAGGACTTCTCCCACATTATCGTTGGGCTTCAGATTCTCTTTCTGCTCTTCCTGCTCCGTGCGATCACGTTCATAGCTCAGGTTCCTGATCTGCTGTGCGCGGTCGTATAGCTTGCGCAGCCTGGCCATGGGATCGGGTTCATTCGCGATCAGGCGTTTGGTTTCCTCCGTAATTTCACTGCGCCTGGACATGAAGGGCTCAGCCTCGTCATTCCATTGCCGCCCGGCATCGCGCCAAAACTTTTCTGAACTGTCAAGCTCCAGGCCGCCATAGAAAAACCTGATCTGCGGCTTGTAATTGTCTTCCGGCGGCATATAGCCTTCAGGCGCAAACGGGGGCATGTTTTCTACTTCCAGCACGTAGGCATCGCCTTGCTGTTTTGGCTTCAGGTTGTTTGGCATGCGCATTGAAAGAATGGCTATCTGATGGCCTTTTTCAAACCCTTCCAGCAGGCCGCCAAAAGGCTTCATGCTGAAGTCTTCTTTCAGGGTGTAAAGCTCCTGCTGGACTGTCCAGGAGTTGTCAAGATAAATGCCGGGATAGCCGATCTTATATTTGTATTCGACGATGCTGCCTACGGTTACATCCGGCAGGGAAAAAGCCCTGGCCATGACTTTCAGTCCGGGTCCTTTCATCACGATCTTTTGAAATGGCTTGCCGCTGAACTCAACAATGCTGCCATCAGGATGGATGGTGCGTGCTTTCAGCCCGCGGATGGAGCAATCCGGCGGGACCAAAATTTCGACGTCAGCGTAGCTTTCGCCTTTATCGCTGAGCACCTTGATGCGATGGTAAAAGAATTCTGTTTGCTCCTGATCATCAATATAGTCGGCAAAGTACAACTGGATTGCGGCCGCATTCGGCTCTCCCGGCACTTCTGTAATACTCAGGTCCCGCGGGGTGATGGGAAGCCAGTCTTCTTTTTTCTGGCCATAAGACGGCAGTGCGACCAGAAGATAGAGGCAAAGCCCCCAAAAAATTCTGGAAAGACGCACCAGGTGAGTTCTATTGACCGCTGCCTGATGCGCTTTAGCGCTAAACAAAGGATTAAATTCAGAAACCATGAAATCGCAGGGGCCTCCAGGCAGGGCTTTGTCTATATATCACAAACCCGCGCCAGATTAATGCACGATTGAAGCAACGTTGGTGACTGAAAATCAAAAAAAAGAAAAGCCCGGCTGTGGAACTAAGCCGGGCAACGTCTTTTTACCAGAAAAATCGGGTTTATCTTGGCGGTTGCTGAGACTGTGGTTGTTGCTGCGGCGGTTGTTGCTCCTGTTGCTGACTTGGAGTGTTGCTCTCCTGCAGGGCCGATTTGTTGGGGACAGTTCCGGGAACATTCGGCTCGGTCTTGATATCGCCAGTGACCGCCTCATCTATTTTTATGTTGTAGCGATCCAGGGTCTGCGCCGTATCACGGTCAAGCTGCACGCGGGCTTTGGCATAGTTGGTCATGGCGCTTACCAGCGTGGACTCCGCCTGGGCCAGATCGCGTTCGTCAGACAACACATTCAAGTACGTGGATGCGCCGAGGTTGTATTTCTTCTGTTCTGCATCCAGTGTCTGGGCGGCAAGATCGCGTGCTTTTTGCGCCGCAACCACGCTGGCACGGTTATTTTGTACCGTGAAAACGTCATTGCGAATGCCGATGGTGATGACGTTCTCCACCGCCTTCAATGAGAGTTGCGACTGCCGGTATTCCAGCATGGCGCGCACCTGGGTAGCCTGGTTGATGCGGTTGCCGAGCGGAACCTGGATGTTGATGGCTACGCCCTTGTCAGGGGCTGAAGAATTGAAGAGGTTACCGAAGGTATCAGTAAGCCCGGAGGTGGGAATGGCTCCGACCGGCGTGCACTGCGTGGTAACTCCCGGAGGGCAGGTGGTAAGAGGGTTCTGAACGCCAGCCAGGGCCGAGGCTCCATAAAAGCCGACGATGTCCACAACAGGCAGTAAGCCATTGTTGGCGCCCTTGATATTGATCTCGTTATTCAGCAGAGTGATCTTTTGTTGCTTGTAGTCAGGACGATTGTCCAGCGCCATTTGCACCAACTGCTGCACCGGCGGCAGGTTTTCCTGGTCGGGAATCTGGACGGTATCCGTGGGGATCACTTCAGCCTGGACCACAGGAGAGTCATTGGGCAAGGTGCGCGTCAACGCATTCTTGATGGTCAACTGCTGCAGTTGGAGGTTGGTCTTGGAAGCAATGAGCGCTTGCTCAGCGGATGCCACCTGGCTTTGCGCCCGAACTACATCGAGTGGCGCCAAAGTGCCGATTTCGACCTGCTTCTGGTTATCTGAAAGCGTCTTCTGGGCCAGGGCCAGTGAACGCTGATTCACCTGGTATGCTTCATACGCGTTGACCAGGTCCCAGTAAATGTTCTCAATCTGGCTGACGGTGGAGATGACCTGCAGCCGGAAAGCTTCTTCCGAGATCTTCTTGTTGTTTTGTGCGGTGCGCAAGAAACGCAGGTTCAAGCCGCGTCCGAATCCCTGAAGCAAATGCTGCCGAATTTGGGCAGAAAAACTCGATTGCAACGCAGGATTCAAAGAACTGAACGGGCTGTTCGAAGACGTACGATTGTTGTTGTAAGAAACGGAGAGAAGAGTGCCGGGAGAGAATCCCTGCGAATAGGTAAAGTCTCCGAAGTTCGTGTTTTGCGCTGCGACAGAAGTGCCAGTAAGGATGGTGTTTACCTGCGGCGACTTTGAGCGCTCAAACTGGAAGCGGGCAGACAGAACCGGATCGAAACTGTCCGGTGATGGGCCAGCGCCGCTGGTGCTGCCGACAAAACCTCCGGCGCCTACGCCGGCGCCGCCAGCACCGGCGGTTGTGCCACCGGCTCCAGCGCCCGCAACGCCTGTGCCGACACCACCCTGACCTCCACCGGGTGTATTTGAAACAATGCCCGAATTTACGCCAAGAAACGAACCGCCGGCCTTGGTGCGCAGAATGTCAGTATCGGCGATGGGCAAGTTGTAGCGTGCAACGGCAATATCCAGGTTATCTGCCAGCGCGATGGCAATGGCATCATCAAGCGAGAGCATCAGCTTGCCGTTCTGGATCAATTGCTCGATCCTGGGCGCGTTGGTGAAAGATGGCGCCGGGACGTCGCGTGGAGTGTACCGCGCGAACGGATTCGGAAACAGTGGAGCGGGCCGCGAATAATCCACATGGGTAGGCTGCGGCAGGGCTTTCACCTGGGGAGCTTCCGGCAAAGGCGCTTTTTGCGATTGCGTCGTCTGCGCGGTATTGGATTGCGCCGGCTGCGTGCCGGTAGTTGCCTGCTGCGCCGCCATGGGCAAGGTGAACAGGCACACTGCACAGGCGGCCTTTCTTACAACATTACTGCGGATAAAGGCTACAGACATTCTTCATCTCCCAATTTCGCTCACGAAGCTTTTTGTGCAACTAATTTTGTAACTTATAGAGACTGTAAATTCCCTGTTCCGTCACCCTCTTGCAAAGAAGATACGCGGGAATCCCTTGTATGGTTCCAGAAATGGACACATGAGTGTCGAAACCCGATAGTATATCGGCTCACCCTGCTTTTAGGGCGTTAAAAAATGTTAGGTGCAGTGCAAGATACTCTGGTGTTCGATTTCGAACACTTCACACGTTAGGTGCAGAACTTTTGGCGCGCAATGTGAAACTCACGCTCGCGTATGACGGCCACGATTTTGCCGGATGGCAAGTCCAGCCTGACCGCGTGACTATCCAGGGAACGCTAGTGTCCGTTTTCGAACACCTCACCGGCGAAAAGACGCTTCCGCAAGGCTCCGGCCGGACCGATGCAGGCGTGCATGCGCTGGCGCAGACCGCCAGCGTCGCGCTTGAATCGCCTATTCCGGCAGCCAACCTGGTGCGCGCCCTGAATGACCTGCTGCCGCGCAGCATCCGCGTGCTTGCCGTGGAAGAGATGCCGCCGGGATTTCATGCGCGCAAATCGGCTGTGGCCAAAACGTACAAATACAGAATTTTTCGCGATGAAATCTGCCCGCCATTTCTGGCGCGTTATGTATGCCACCATCCTTACCCGCTGGATGAAGCGCGCATGGCCGAAGCGGCCACGGTGGTTGAAGGCGAGCATGACTTCACCTCGTTTGCCGCTGTCGATCCTGAACGCAACCGCCCACCCCAACACGTAAAAACCACGCCTGTTGGGGACCCAGGCCACGAAGGCGAAGAGGCAAACAACGTGCGTACTATTTTTCATTCCGCGTGGCAGCGCCAGGGCAATGAGCTGCTGTACACGGTGCGCGGCAACGGCTTTCTTCACCACATGGTGCGCAACCTGGTAGGCACGTTTCTGATGGTGGGCAAAGGCAGCCTGAAGATAGAAGACGTGCGCCGCATTCTGGACCTGCGCGATCGCTCCGCTGCCGCAGCCACCGCGCCGGCGAGCGGATTGTTTTTGGTGAGCGTGGAATATTAGGAATCGCCGTGATCGCCGACATCGCGCGCGAATCGGAAAAGCAAAAGCTCACCACGGAGGCACGGAAAAAAATAAAAACTTACCAGACAGCCGATCTTAATCCGTGTTATCTGATCGGCTTGTCTGGCACACCCTAAGGTTCAACAATCAGCTTGCCTTTCATGTGTCCGTGCCCGAGTCCGCAGCGGACGCAACACTTCAACGTGTAGGTCCCGGGAGTGTGGGCCACGAACTCCACGGTTACCGGAGAGTTTTTGTCAAACTTAAAGCAGTCCTGTTTTGTGGTGAAAGTAATGCCGGGATCGCCTTTAGCCGGCGCACCGTCTGGATACGTCGCAATCTTGATGCCGTGTGCGCGATCAAGGCTTGTAATCTTCAATCGCACCGTGGTCCCTTGCTTCACATGGATGGGAGAAGGATTGAATTCATACTTCTTAGCAGTTACTTCAATGGTCTGAACATTCTGGTCCGCCTGGGCGGTGTTCGGAGAGCCGGCAAAAGCACAGGCAGCGCAAAAAATGATGCTCAACAATAGCGTTAAAGATTGTCTTGGGGTCCGCAATGGAGTTTCTCCTTTCTATGATCGGGATTCAGCGTAGCAAACCAAGGGATGGGAAATCGAGCGCGCCCGGCATAAAAATCTTCCAGCACTTTGCTTAGCTCGATCACCTCCAGCGGGCAGTCCGGCCAGTTGTGCCGCCAGCAGACGATGAGATCGCACTTGCCGGGATCGTGCCTGTGCCTGAGGAAGTTGCGGCTTTCAAGTTCAAATTCAATCCTGGCGAGTTGGCATTTGCCGTCTCCAAGGCGACGCATGGCTTCGCAATCGGGAAACTCCGCCTGCACGCGATGCACGAGAAAGCCGAGTTGCCAGGACATGGCGCCAAAGAGAAAGATGACCCCAAGCTCGTTGAGCGGCGCGTAAACCATGGGCCAGGAACCGAGGGGCGAGCCATAAAGGGGGCGGTCTAACAGCATGGGAGACCAGTGCGCAGAGACGGTCCGGCGGGCCTTGCCGTGCTTTGGCGCGGGCGCTTCGCTCACCAGCGCGAGTTCGCGTTTCCATTTTTTGGCAAGGCCGTTGCGTTCGGCGAATTTCTTGAGGCCGTGCGGCACCTGGCGCCACGCGCCAAAGCGGCGCATCAGGGGAGCGGGCGAGTATTGGCTGAGCAGATGGTATTGGTTGATGCTGGGGAGCGTTTTCAGCTTCTTCACGATGCCGGCCCAGTCGGCAAAGAGTTTTTCCATGGGCACGCCGTGTCCGCGCCCGATGGTCGATTTCAATTCCAGCCCGGTGTCTTGCAACGCGTTAATGTAGCCGCCGAAGTTTTTGACGATCTGGCGATGCGATACCGGCGTCAGCTTCCTGACCTCGTCAAGGCTGGGTAC
>DATEHN010000020.1:0-15706 GCA_035279585.1 Candidatus Angelobacter sp.
CTTCCACTCGACGCCTATCAGCAAAGCATCAGCCTGAAGTACGGCTTGTCTGTTCAGGGCTGGGGGTCGTGGCTGGGCGACGTGGGCAAAGGCATGCTGGTAGGGTTTGTCATCCTCAGCTTCCTGGCCTGGCTGATCACCACGTTTATTCGCAAGAGCCCTCGCCGCTGGTGGCTGTATAGCTGGATATGCACCTACGCAGTGGTCATTTTCGGCATTTTCATTTCACCCATCGTCATCGACCCGCTCTTCAACAAATTCGAGCCGCTCGACCAAAGCAATCCGCAGCTGGTTACTGCCATTGAGCAGGTTACACATCGCGGCGGGCTGGAGATCCCCCGTGATCGCATGTTCCTGATGAAGGCCAGCGAAAAGGTCACCACGCTCAACGCTTATGTCACGGGCTTTGGCCCGTCAAAGCGCGTTGTCGTATGGGATACAACGATCAAGAATGCAACAACGCCGGAAACTCTTTTTGTCTTTGGCCATGAGATGGGGCATTACGTTTTGAACCATGTTGTCATCGGCATGACCGCCGCGGGAATTGGCTTGTTCATCGGCTTTTATCTGCTCTACTGCATTGCCAACTGGGCCTTTCCGCGCTTCCAGCAGCGCTGGCGCATGCGCGAGTTAAGCGATTGGGCCGCGCTGGTCATGCTACTTTTGATTTTTACCATCATGAACATCGTCTCTGAACCCATTGGCAACGGCTTTAGCCGCCAGCTTGAGCACAATGCTGACGTTTACGGGTTGGAAGTTACCCACGGCATCAATGCCAATCCGCAAGAGGCTGCTGCCCACGCCTTTCAGATATTGGGCGAGCTGTCATTGTCATATCCGTACCCTAGCAAGCTGGCCGTATTCTGGTATGCAGACCATCCGCCCATCCCCGACCGCGTGCGCTTTGCCCACAATTACGATCCGTGGAGCAAAGGCGAGCAGCCGAAGTATGTGAAATAAAAAAGCTGGCCGCGAATCAACACGAGTAAACGCGAACCGATCTTGATTTCGTGATTATCTCGTTCATTCGCGGCCTGGTCTCTACCGTGATTTCACCTCGCTCTTGTAGTTGAACGTCACCTTGGTCTCTTCATCCAGTACCAGCGCGCGGGCAAAGCGATACGAATTTCCCGCCCGCGGCACGTCGATCCGCACAGGCAGCACACCGGCCACGCGTTTTTGCAAATTGAGAACGTTGGAAGAAGCAGCGTTCTGTTGCTTCATTTCCGCCTTCTTGGCATCGCGATCGTCTTTCTCAAATTGGCGATCGGCCATCACAGGCGACGCGGCAGCCGTTACCTCAACTGTCTCGTTTGCCGCAGCCACGCTTAACCGTGAGCTCAACCGGAATGGCCGGTCCGCGTCATAGTGGATGCGTTTCTGCATATAAGTATTGAAACCTTGCATCCTGGCTTCAACCTTGATTGTTCCCGAAGGCATTCCTGAAACAACCCAGTGCCCCTCTGAATCCGTGGTTGCGGTCTGACTTGTTCCGCGTTCAAGGCTGGTCACCGTGACATGAACTCCCGACACAACGGCTCCTTGCGTATCGGTCACTAACCCGCCGATCTGGCCCGGCAGAAGCGAATCAAGGTTGACGACTCCGGGATTTATTAGCACCAGACTGCCAAGGGTGCCGTTAGTCTGAATCGTTGTCATGTCTTCTTCCATCCCTGCAGGCAAAAGATTGGCTGCAATTGCGTCTCCGCCGAAGTCTTTCACCTTGTACTGCTCGGGCAGGAAAAGCTCCCACTCCAAGAGGCTGATAGGGACATCCATGCTGGGCAGCACAAGCTCTGAACCGCCCTTCTTGGCAAACGGCGTGCCCGAATCCATGAACACAAATGAAACCTCATACGGTCCCGCAGGACGGAAGCCCGCGCGCAGAAGCGGAACACGGTTACCGTCTGGGCCTTGCACCGGCTTCACTCTTTCTCCGGCAACGTCAGCGGAAACAATGGTGGCCCCTTTGGGCAAACCCACTTTCAGGAAAGGCTGGGCCTGGTTTTTGATGCTCAGCTTGATCTCGGTCAGCGTGCGGCCTTCCACCGTCACCAGCGTTGTAACCACGGCATGTTCTGCAACTGCGGCAAGCACGTTGCTGTCAGGGAAGCGCGTCCAATCCAGGGCAAGCGTTGGAATCTCAGTCGGCTGGCGATGATAACGAAACGCCGCTTGCAGCGGGAAGCGCGAGAGTGATCGCAAATACGGGTTTACCTCTTTCAGATCCATGCGTTTCAGTCCGCCGCCTTCCGTTGCGGTAAGTTCCATGGCGCCTGTGCCTTCCACCAGCACCTCGCCGGTTTCGCGCTGCGTGTCTTTGAAAGTAAGAAAAGGCGCGTCAGCCTTGCTGCCATTGAGCGGCCGCTCCATAGAGATCAGGAACTCATGCGTGCGCGGCGCGGAAGAGTTCAGGTGCAGAACCAGCTTCCCGTTTTCCACTTCACTGGACTCCGCCGTAGCGCCGGACGCTCCGGTAATCTCATAGCCTGCGGGGAACTCGACTGTGAATTCGGTTGGATCGCCCTGGACCACGTTGATATCAGCCAGCGCGGCAACGCGCAACTCCTCGTCATTGATGGTGACCAGCGTCTTCACATCGGAAAGAAAACGCACTTCATGCTTCACCACCGGAGTCTGTACCACTCCCGTAATCCACCAGACAGTAGCAGGCTGACCCGGCACCAGCGTGGCTTCCACCAGGGTCTGGCCTTTTTCTGTTGTGCGGGATGTGATTAAGCCGGGGCTGATACGCACAATGCTGTGGTCGCCGGGAATTGCCAGCGAGAGACGCACGCTTCCCGCCGCAGGAACGGGCAGAGTAAACGCTGCGCGACCGGCTTCAATCACCAGCGGCAAGCCGGTATCAAGCGACACGGAAAACTCCGCTGCGCCGGGAAGGATCGCCGTTGCGGTTGAACCTTCCTGCTCCAGCGGCAGGCTCTTGCCTTCCTCTCGCGCATTCAGAATGGTGAGGCCGGAGGTGAGCGGGACCTTGGTTTCGTTTCTGCTGAAGACCTCGCCATCCATTTGCACGGTCCCCAGAACGTTGTTATTGGTCACGCTCAATTTAAGATCGGCACGCTTGATGGCATAAGGCAGCGGGGGCTTCTCACGCTGTTTGGTTGATTTTGAGGCAAGCTCCACCAGCCGGTTGTACTCCGCCAGGGTCAGCGTAACGTTGCCGGTGGTAGGCAGCGGCAATGAAGCGCTTTCACCACCCATTGCATACACAGAGAACGCCATAAGAATTGCAAGCAGCTTCTTCATTTTGAACCGTCCTTCTTTTCGCGCTGATAGCTGAGTTCAAGCAATGGCGCGTGGTTTTCCTCAGTAAGCTCAGAGACAAAAAACAAGCTCGGCCCAAACGCCGGAAATGCGGGCCGGATGGGCAGCACCTTGGCGCTGCGTCCACCAAGCGATTTTGTCTTGTAGTTATCGACCAGCGTTTGCGTGGCTGATTGCGGCAGGTTGCTGTGGTTGTTTTGGCCGTCAATCACCTGGTCGCTGTTGCGACCGTTGGCAGACAAGCCACCACCATTGCTGTAGAAGAACCCACCTGCAATACTTTCTATTCCTGCAGATGCAAACGCCGTTGATGTAGGAGCCTCGTAGCTCTCCATACGAAACGCGCCCGGCTCGGCCGTGAGTTTGAACAGCGGCGGATGATAGAGCAGCACTCCGGTGCGAGAGACCGGGAGATCCAGTGCCGGGAGCGCGAGCGAGGCTTTACCTTTCTCCACCCAGGCGGCATCGCGCACCAGATAAATGACCTCAACCGTAAATAAGGGTGCTTCCTCACCAGCGCGGGCTTTCTCCAGCGGCAAGAGCAGGCTGCCATCTGGCGACTGGCCTGGCCGCACCGGGTTCCCCTCCAGCGATGCGCTCCACACAGACGCGCCGGCAGGCAAGGTGACCTTGAGAAAATTTCTCTGGTTGTTGCGGATGGCGTATTGCGCCTCCACCAGCGTCTTGCCTTCCTTGCTGAGCAGCACGTGATATCGCGCCTCTTCCACATTGGCCATCAGCACGGCCTGCTGCGCGTAACGCGCTACATCGACCGCAAGTGAACGATCAGCCTTCGAATCGCCGGAGCGGAAGCGGAATGAGACCATGGAGGGCGACTGCCGACTGGCAAAATAGTCACCGAGGTCAGCGGCGTCGGCGTTTTCCAGTCCTTGCGATTTGAGGTCTTTTATCTCACCTGCGCCCAACACTTCTACCGCAATGCCACCGCCGGTATCGCGCTCAAGGTTGAGCAGGCGCATCAGCGCGATATCGATATGGCCGTCGCGCGGCGTCTTGCTCTCACCCGTAATCACAAAGCGCGCTGACTGCTCCACCGGCTCAAGGAAGGTCACAACCAGTTCGCCGGCTTTCACTTCCCAGTCGGCCACCATGGCGCCTGAAACCTGGTTGACGGTGATGTTTTCTGGAAGCTGGATGCGGGCCTCTTTGGCCGCGCCCTGCGTCACCTCAAGATTTACCTCGGCATAGATGGAGGTGGCATCTTCTCCGAGGCTGGTAAGCTGGGCGAGCGATCCGCGCTGGCGCAGCGGCAGCGTTACGTGGTGGTCTTCCATCTTGCGCCGCCAGGTGAAGGTGAGCGGCTCATTGCCGCGCGCATAAGCCAGCCAGCGGCTCTCTGTTCCGATCTCAGTGTTTTCCGCCAGCAGACCGCCGGTGAGCTTTACGTCAACGCCCTGGCGCGGGAGTTGTACTTGTGCGCGCGTGACGCCGGAAGAAGTTGAGGGCAGCGCAATCCGCTCCTCGCCGGCGGAAACGCTTACCGGCAAAGCGATATCTAGCTGCAACACGGCGCGCCCGGCATGGGCCAAAACCGCAGTAGGCTCAGCACCGCCCTTGCCCGGCATTTCCGGGACAAGCGAAACCAGCTTGCCATCAAGCCGGGCCTCGCGCACCAGCAATCCGGGCGGAATCGGCACACGCACCCAGCCATCTTTCAGCACGTCAACGGTCAGGCTGGCGCGCCCTGTCGCCAGCTCACCGGCAATATGCAGGTCGTAATCAACGCGGGTCAGCGTGGCATCCACCGGCGGAGGCTCAGGGCCGTGCTCTGCCGGATAAGCATGCGCCCGCAGGTTCTGATATTCATCCACGGTAATCACCACCCAGCCGGGTGAGTGCGAAAGATCTGCGGTGAGCTGTGACGGCGCACCAGTCTGCGCCCACACGATGGATGTTGATAGAAGCAACAACATAACAAAACAACTGATGGGTAATGGAAAAAGTCTTGACCTTCTCATAGAGAACGCCTCGCATTCGTTCGAAATTCAAAAATGGGGAGTGCCAACGCGCAGCCGGTGGGGGATCGGCTATTTCGGTGTGAGCGAACAGAAAGTCAGAGAAAGCGAATCAATGCCTGGTCACTGGCTCTCCTGCCTTCGGCCCACTGGTGGTCGCTATGTTAAGAACGAAGTAGCTGGATTTCTTGCAGGAAAAATTTGCGGTTGCAGGCGCAAAAACGCCGGGCTTCCAGGTGCGCAAGAGATTTCTTTTTTTGGAAGGCCGCTTCTGATTTTCAGCGGGCCGTAGCCGATTGATAACTTATCTTCTCAACGTGGCTTAGATAAGGACCACTGATCGTAACCTTTGCGCCCGCTTCAAGGTTATACACAAAAACGTATCTATCCGTTCCCGTCTCTGCATCAGGGCGGCCGCATTTTTCAACAATTTTTTGCATCGATGCCCCCGCAGTAAATTCGTGAAAGCAGGCTGCGTCGCTTGTTTTGGGCTTTTCAATCTGGAAGAGCCAATCAACAGGGTTCCTGCCGTTCTGGCGAAAGACGCCGTGCACCCATGATCGCTGTGCGTCTTCCCATGTTTGATCGAATATGTGAGGGCCGAATTTTGCTTGGGCCGCAGGCACAGTGATTGAATTATAGGCATCCACGTAATCAACCAGAGGCTGTGAAACCAGGCAGTCTGCAACCTTCTCCACTTCAATCCCATATCTTTGCTTGAGCAGCCTGGCATACTCTTCGCGCTCCGGTGGCGTAGATCCGTACGCCAAAAGCTGGTATCGTCCCTGTGACAGGTCAAAGCGGGCGAGCATGCGGCCTCGGGTTGCGGCAGACGCATCCCATGCCATGGACAGTCCCACAAGCATCAATATGCCCAGAAACACCGCAATGAGTTTGTGCCTGATAACAAGGTTCCACATACATACTTCCGGTCAAAGCTAACTAAGATCGAAGAATACGAACTATTCTTGCACGCAAATGATTGCTTACGGAAGGGTGCTCAAGGAGACACAGTGGTCTCCTCTTCGCCTAGGCATGTGGTGACACGGCTTCTGTAACGTGAGCATGCGCTGTCAGCACTTCCAACGAACTAATTTCTTCTTCCTGGACCGGTGTAAGCGCGACATCGCGGTATGCCCGGGCCTGTGGGTCCTGTTCCAGCCCTTTGCGGAAACGCCGGAAGCGCCAGAACAGCTGCGCCATCTTGTAATGCTTGAACAGGAGATTCCCGATGTACCGGGGATAGAAAACCCACGGCGCTTCTACCGGCAGCGTTGGCTGGCGGTCTTTACGGTACTTACGCCGCAGATAGCCGCCCTGCAGTGGATCAATCTTTTCATGCACAATGCAGAAATGAAACCACAGCAGCAGGACCATCATATTGTTCACATCAACGCCGGTAGCAACGGCGCGGCGCAACACGGTCTCCATGTGCTCAAGCGAATAAAAATTCCGCCAGGTGTCGCGGTAGAGCTTTTCCCAGTCCAGCGTACCCATTTCCTGATGCCGCGTCGTGACGTGCTCCAGATCGTACTTGTTCAAGTCCGGGTCCAGCCACGCACCATCGTTGAAAAGCTTTTGATGGTCGGCTGATCCCGGCAGCGCAGTCAGGCAGTGTGGCTCCAGCAGGTCGATTGGCAGTTCGCGCTGGATGATCTCAATATCGTGGAGCACGGACTGAGGCGTGTCCTGGGGGAAGCCAACAATGTATCCGGCAAAGACAATGATGCCAAAGCTCTTCCACTGCAGCAGCATCTTGCGGTATTCGGCGATCTTGTTCTGCTTCTTCCGGGCGCCCAGCAGGCTCTCCGGGTTGATGCTCTCCAGCCCGATAAAAACGCGCCGCACGCCTGCCCGCGCCGCTTTTTCAATGAAGTGCGGCAGGCGGTGGCACATGGTATCCACCTGAATGGCGAACTTTATATTGATTTTTTCTTTCTCGCGCATGGCGATGAGGCGGTCAAAAACCTGCTCCCAGTCTGTGTTGCGCGCAAAGTTATCATCGGTAATAAAAAATCTTGCAATGCCCTGGGCCAGGTTGGCGCGCACTATCTGCTCAATCTCATCTGCGCTGCGCCGCCGCGATTTTCTTCCCTGCACGTTAATGATGGTGCAGAACGAGCATTGGAATGGGCAACCGCGACCGGCGTCAAAGCTGGTGTACTTGCCGATGGTGCCGCGAATGGTCTCCGCCGGCAGCATGGGCACCGGCGCGCCCTGCAGTGATGGAAGATCTGAAAGATAGTTGTAGAGGGGTTTGAGCTTGCTCTCCCAGGCATCGCGCAAAACCTCGTCGAGACGCTGTTCTTCCGCTTCACCGGCAAAGAGTGAGATTCCCAGGCCCATGGCTTCCTGAAGTTCAGGAGTAATACCGGGAAGCATGGAGAGGCAGCCGGAAACGTGAAATCCCCCGATGCAGACCTGCACGCCTGCGGCACGGAGAGGACGCGCAATATCCATGGCGCGGGGAAACTGGTTTGACTGCACGCCCACCAGCACCACCAGGCCGCGGCTACCGGAAAGCCGCCGCGCGATGCGCGCAGGACGAATACGCGTGTTGTCTTCATCGATGGCGGTGATGGAAATGTCAACGTCATCACCGAGCACGCGCCGGCGTTTGCAGTCGAGCACCAGCCCGTTCACAACTGCAAGCGAGTTGGATGGAATGGCGGAGCGAAACCACTGAATGACGTAGCCATCATCGTCATAGTGCGAAGGTTTAATCAGAACCAGAGAGAAATTTTGTGGACCAGCCATGTTTGCATCATCCCGTCGGAGGTCTGGACCTGGAAAATTGGCGCTAGCTTAGCACAAGGCAGGAAGGCCGCTGGTTAATTTGCGCAGGAAGTATCTGCAGAAGCATACGCTGGATGGCCCTGTGAAATTTCTTACATATAGATGACGTAAGAGCTGAACCACAAAGCGCTGGGCAACGTGCCGCGCGGACGCGAGGTGAAGATCACATTGAAGTCCTGTGAGACCGGCAGAGCATCAAGAAAGTGCGGATCGCGGCTATCTGGCTCAACGGTTGCCAGATAGCGCAGAAAGTCCTGCAGGTGCAAGCCGCCGTCATAGCAGGTGCCGGCAAAAGAGAGGTCAACGTGTTCACCATTGAAGTGGCAGGCCAGTGAAGCCGCCAGAGAGACCGAGTGTTCATAGGCTTCAGTGGAAATGCGCCCCGGCTCAGGATTATCAAACACCAGGCGCAGCCTGCGCTCGTCTTCACGGGTGAACTCGCGGACCTTGAGCGACCCGGTCTTGGCCGTGGCTTTCCAATCCACAAAGCGCCCGGGGTCCTGTGGCGTGTGCTCACGGATACGGTAGAGTTCGCTGCCACGGCCGCGGACGAAGCTTACAAATTCCCCGGTGATCATCGGGAGCAATTCCAGAAAATCATCCGACTCCAGCAGCGCCGGATAGACCAGCAGGTCGCGCTCCAAGGCAACCTTGCGGCTCTTGATCAAAAACGAAAACGGAAACCGCGTGGACAGAGTGAAGCCATCTTGCGTGTAGTGTCCGCGGTGCGGGAAAGAAACTTCCAGATCAGCACCAGCAGAACTTCCCGCGCCAACAAAGGTGAAATAGACAGGCCGGGTCAGGATCTTTTCCGGCAGGGGCGGCGGGACCCGCTTGCGCAAAACCAAATCCGGCAGCTTGAACCATTGGCGCCGCTTGGGGAAAACGAACTCCGTCTTTCTCCACTCCCAGCCCAGGCGTCGCTTCTTCTTTTTTCCCTCTGGCGTGGCCACTCTCACAGAGAAAGCGGGCATCCACAGCCGCGGGTTGATAAGGTTCACCCTGACCTGCACCGGGCGCAAGGCAAACGCGTTTCTGGGGATGATCACTTCCAACTCAAGCCGCCGCAGCACCATGGCAGAGGCAATTCCAGAAACCCAGATCGCGGCCAGCATGGCTGCCAGCACAATAAAGAGCAGGTTGTTGGCGGTATTAATCGCGGCCACGCCAATGATCAGGACGACAACTAGATAAGCCATGCCTTCACGCGTGAGGTCATAATCAAAGGCCTCTTTCACGCGCGCGGCGGCAACGCGCTTCATGAGAAACGGTACGGTCAGCAAGCCAACAATGCCGGAGAGAAGAAGCGCCGAGGCAGCAAAGATGGCCGTCGCCAGCATGTTGCCGCGCTCACGCGCCACAGAGGAAAACACTGCTGCCGTGAATGACAGAGCAAGCCCGGCCACGGCGAGAAAAAAACGCTGCCACGCCTCGCGATCGATATTGGCCAGCGCCGATTTCAGGTAATCCCGCATTGCTAATGCTTAGTGTGGCACAAGGCGGGAAAATCCCGGTAGTGCCTTTAGAGAGGGTACCGTTAGAGTTTGGGGAGTTCGATCATGCAGGCCGGGCTTTCTGCGCGATCCGCTCCAGAAAACCCAGAACCAGGCCGTTGAACTCTTCCGGTGCTTCCTCAAAAGGAATATGCCCGGCGCCGGCAATGATGACGCGCTCACTGTCCGGGAGTTTTTCCAGCAGAACATTCGATGAGCGAACGTCCACAGCACCGTCTTTTGCACCCCAAATTAACAGGACAGGCGTGCGTACGCGGTCAATTGCCTCGCTAAGGGCCTGCAAATCTCTGCTCCAGCAACGCATGATGTTCAGCAGATTATGCACCCGGCCTTTGCACAGCATCATTTGTGAATAACCTTCCATGGTCCCCGCTGGAATGCGGGAGGGATCGCCGTACAGGCGCTTCAATATGGCAGGGTGCAATGGCCGCGAGAGGGGCATTCCCAGCCGAAGGAGCGCTCCTCCGACCGGGCGGCTGAAGAAACGCACTCTCTCCCGGCCAAAATCTGACCACGGGTTTACCGGAGCTGCCAAAACCAGCGAACGTACTCTTGAAGTAAGGGCAGCCAGAAGCAACGCAACCCCGCCGCCCCACGAAGAAGCAACCACATCCACCGACTCAAGGCCAAGGTGTTCCAGCCAAAGAAGCAAGCGGAAGGCCTGCGCCTCCATGCTGCAATCCAGTTTTCGGGGAACCACTGACAGGCCAAAGCCGGGAAGATCAAGAGCAAAAACGGTGTGCTGCTGCGCCAATGCCGGAACATTGAACCGCCAGCAGAAATATCCGCCAAGCAGGCCGTGGATCAGGACCAGCGGCGGCCCGGAGCCAGCCTGCAGATAATGCAGCTCTTGGTCGCCAACCTCAGCGCAATGTCTCCCGATCTCCATAGCATTTCATCAGTTTGCGTAAGCGCAATCCAATTCCCGATTCAGGCTGTTAAATTTAATAGTATTATTGCTTGTTCTTACTGTTTTGTTGATTCCAATTACCAATTTATGGAATTTTCAGGTTATTTGATGGTTTCTGCTAATAATATTCCACTACAATTTTTATCTACAAAAAGTCACACAAAAAATACCAATATTAGTAGCTTTGGCTTTGCAGTCGTTCTATAATTTTTGTAAACATAGGAAAATAAGCATCTTATTCATTGTAACCGGCAACTATTCATGGCATCCGATTTGCTCCAATTCAAGCGAAGCTATCCAGACTACAGCGGTAAAGGGTCGGTTGGGAGTGTACGAGATCAACGGATGCGCAAGGATTCTCTAATCCGGTTTTCAGCAATCGCGTTAGCTGTTGCCACCGCGGCACTGGTGGTTTTTGCCGTTATCAATTGGCAAAAAGAGAGCCAGTACTCCACCCCATGGGATGGCGTGTGGTGGAAGGAAGATTCCCATGGCCTTGTAGCCAGTGGTCTGATTCCGGATGGGCCGGGAGCAAAAGCCGGCATCAAAGTCGGCGATCGCCTGCTCCGAATCAACGACCAGCCAAGCGATCGGGCGATCCACAACATTGTAGAGTTTGAAAATCTTTTGTACCGCGCCGGCGTGTATTCCAGAGTGACGTACGTAGTCGACCGCCAAGGCGTGAATTTTGAAGCCGGACCTGTAATTCCCATTCCGGCGGACAATTCCATGAAGATGGGCCAGCGCCTGATTGCGCTGATCTACCTGGGAATTGGGTTTTATGTTCTATTCCGCCGCTGGACCGCGCCCAAATCCACCCACTTTTATGCTTTCTGTCTGGTGTCATTTGTTCTGTACTCGTTCCATTACACCGGCAAGCTGAACACATTTGACTGGATCATCTTTTGGGGCAATCTAACCGCAGGAGTGTTGCAGGCGGCACTGTTCCTGCATTTTGCGCTTACCTTCCCGGAGCGCCGTGAGCGTCCGGCGATTATGCGCTCACTGCTGGCCCTGGTTTATCTGCCGGGCGCCATCATTCTGGGAGCATGGATTTTTGCCCGGGTGGAACTGCGAGCCACAGAATCACTGCGCTGGAACCTTGATCGCCTGGAGATGTTCTACACCACGGTTTATTTCGTGATTGCTGCCGTGGTGCTGTGGCGCAGCTATCGCAGGGCAACCACGCCGCTGCAACAGCAGCAGATGAAGTGGATTTCACGCGGCACCGTGCTGGCCATTGGCCCATACACGCTCTTTTACGTCATACCGTATCTGTTTGGCGTGCTGCCCACCACGGCGATGAAGATTTCAGTGCTGTCACTGGTGTTTCTGCCGGTTACGTGGGGCTATGCCATTGTTCGCTACCGGTTGATGGACGTGGACATCATCTTTAAGCGCGGCATGGCTTATACGCTGGCGACGGCGGCAATTGTGGGGGCGTATTTTGGCGTCATCGGCGGCTTGGCGGACGTGTTTCACGCCAAATTCCCCAGCACGGGCATGGCCGGGCTGATCGCGGCCGTGATCATCACGGCCCTGGTTTTTGAGCCGCTGAAGAACTGGTTTCAGGTCCGCGTTGACCGCTTCTTCTATCGCAAGCGTTATGACTATCGGCGCACGCTGATTGAGTTTGGCCGCGAACTGAGTTCAGAAGTGGACTTGGGCGCCATGCTCTCCTCGGTGATCGACCGCCTCTCACGCACATTGCTGGTGGACCGCATTGCTATCTTCCTGGCCACTGACCCCGATGCCAACGAGTTTGTGATGGAGAAGTCTTTCGGCATCAGTTACAACGGCGCGCTTGACCTGAGCTTCCTGGTGGTGGAACGGCCTGAGCATTATGCCGGCCACATCTTCTTTGATAACACGCGCAAAGCCCTGCAGGAGAGCGTGGCGGCAAGAGAAACGATCGCCAAGCTGAACCTGAATTACTACATCCCCTGCACGGTGCAGAACCGGACCATCGCCGTGATGGGCCTGGGCAAAACCATGGCCGGCGATTTCCTTTCCAGCGAAGATGTTGAATTGCTGGAGACACTGGCGGGGTACATCGGCATCGCACTCCAAAACGCCCGTCTCTACGCTTCTCTGGAGCAGAAGGCCAATGAATACGAGCGGCTGAAGGATTTCAACGAGAACATTGTGGAATCCATCAGCGTGGGCGTGCTGGCCGTGGACCTGGAAGACCGGGTTGAATCCTGGAATTCCCAGATGGAGGTCCTGTTTGCAATGCCGCGTTCACAGGTGCTGGGCGAGCGGCTGAGCGAAGTCTTTCCCGCTTCGTTCGTAGAAGAGTTTTACCGCGTGCGCCAGAACCCCGGCATTCATAACCTGTACAAGTTCCGGCTGAAGACGCGCGCCGGTGATACCCGAATCGCCAACGTCGCCATCGCTCCGCTGGTCACCAGAAAGTTCAATGTGATCGGCCGGCTGATCATTGTTGACGACATCACTGAGCGCATCGAGTTGGAATCGCAGTTGAGCCAGGCGGAAAAGCTTTCTTCCATCGGCCTGCTGGCCGCGGGTGTGGCGCATGAAGTCAATACGCCGCTGGCGGTGATCTCCAGTTACGCGCAGATGCTCACCAAGCAAATCAACGGTGACGCCAAGCTGGGCGATCTTCTGGAAAAGATCACGCGCCAGACTTTCCGTGCTTCAGAGATCGTAAACAACCTGCTGAACTTCTCCCGCACCGGCGCTACTGAGTTCAGCGAAATCGATCTCAACAAGATCATCAAAGAAACGCTGGCGCTGCTCGACCATCAGCTCAAGACCTCGCGCATTAAGGTCGATGCGCAACTCTATGAGTCACTGCCCGCGATTCACGGCAACGCCGGCAAGCTGCAGCAGGTTTTCTTGAACCTCTTTCTGAACGCGAAAGATGCCATGGCCGGCAAAGGCGGCACGCTCAGCATTCGCACCAGCAATGGTGATGCCATCCAGGTCGATATCAGCGACAGCGGCTCCGGCATTGCTCCGGAGCACATCAACAAAATCTACGATCCATTTTTCACCACTAAAAGCAGCCCTAGAGAAGGCCAATCGCGCGGCACAGGCCTGGGGCTGGCAGTTACCTACGGCATTATCCAGGAGCATGCCGGCAAAATCCGCGTGGATTCACAACCCGGGCGTGGAACCAGGTTCCAACTTGAGTTCCCGCTGAGAAAGGCAGTCAATGTCTGAAGCTGCGGTATTAACCCGCCCCCATACCGAAGCCACTCATAGCGGTTCCATCCTTATCATTGACGACGAGGCTGCTATCCGCGAGTCGCTGGAAACCCTGCTGGAATTTGAAGGCTACAGCGTTGAATCGGCAGAGACCGGCGACGAAGGCCTGGCCCGTCTCAGCGAACAAAACTTTGATCTCGTCCTGCTCGATTTCGCTTTGCCCGATCGCAACGGCCTGGAAATCCTCAATGAGATCCGTGCGCGCGATTCCCAGCTTCCCGTGATCATGATCACCGCTTATGGCACCTTGGATAACGCTGTGCGCGCCATGCAGAAGGGCGCCACCAATTTCATCCAGAAGCCCTGGGACAATGAGAAGCTGCTGGCAGACGTGCGCGCCTCCGTGGCCCGCCGCCGCGTTGAAGAAGAGAATGAGCAGCTCAAGCGGGCACTCAAACAGCGCTATAGCTTTGAGCACATCGTCGGCAAAGCAGACTCCATGCTCAAGATTTTCGATCTGGTCGGCCAGGTGGCCGCAAGCCGCTCCACCGTTTTGATCCAGGGTGAAAGCGGCACCGGCAAAGAGCTGATCGCCAAGGCCATCCACGCCAACTCGCCGCGCAAGAACCATCCATTTGTTCCTGTAAACACCGGCTCCATGCCGGCGGACCTGCTGGAGTCAACGTTGTTCGGCCACGTCAAGGGAGCGTTCACCAGCGCCATCTCTTCCAAAAAAGGCCTGTTTGAGGTTGCAGACAGCGGCACCATTTTCCTGGATGAAATCGGCACCATGAGCCTGGAAACCCAGGCCAAGATCCTGCGCGTGCTCCAGGACCGCAAATTCATGCACCTGGGCGGCGTGCATGAGCTGCAGGTCGATGTCCGGGTCATCGCCGCCACCAATATTGATTTGCACCTGCTGGTGCGTGAAGGCAAGTTCCGTGAAGACCTTTTCTATCGCCTGAACGTGATCACGGTTGATCTGCCGCCGCTGCGCAGCCGCAGTGTAGATGTTCCGCTGCTGGTGGGGCACTTCCTGGAAAAGTTCTCCCGCGAAAACGGCAAGACTGTATCGCACATTTCGCCGGAGGCCTTGCGCCCCTTAATGGACTATGGCTGGCCAGGCAACGTCCGCGAGCTGGAAAACGTGATTGAGCGCGCTGTGGTGCTCTGCAATGGCCCTGTGGTGGGCATTGAGCTTATACCGGACCACATTGTGGGCCGCGGCTCTGAAGGCGGCAAGATGTTTGAGCATCGCCCGGACGCCTCACTGTTTGAGATTGTTGAAGATTGTGAGCGCCGCCTCATCGTCTCCATGCTGGAAAAATGCAACTGGAACCAGACGGACGCCGCGGAGCGCTTCCACATTCCGCTTTCCACGCTCAACCAGAAGATCAAGCGCCTGAATATTGAGATCAGGAAAAAAGGCCCTAGGGAGTCGTAGCCTGGGCGCGGTGTGCTCTCTTCTGCCAGATGCGCAGCAGGATAAGCACAGCGGCAAAGGCCCATGATCCCGCCAGCGGGTTGAAATACGCAGCCACCATGGCTGCCGGCAGCGCAATCGGAAAAAACATCAGTCTTTGCCCCATCAGGCGCGCGGCAATGGGATCATCTTCATTGATCAGACCTTTCTTCTTCGCCACCAGCCATTGCACGGCCAGCAGCGCCGCGGCCACAAACATGTTTCCAAAATAGATCTCCTGCGCTGCCCGATTGTGCAGAAAGTGCCCCAGCAATCCACAGGAAAAAGGCATGAGCGAGATCGACATCAGAAACAGCAGGTTCAGCCACACCAATAACACCTGGAAATGCCGGACAAAATGCATGGCCAGATGATGCAGCACCCACAACAGGCCGCAGTAAAGAAAAGAAACCAGGAAGCTGAAGAAAGCCGGGGCTTCATCGCCAATCTTGTTCAGCAACTCCCAGGCGCCGGTCGATTTCGGCAAGTCCGGCGCTTTCAATTCCAATACCAGCAGCGTCATGGCAATGGCGAATATGCCGTCCGTCAGCGCTTCCATGCGGCCTTTGGAAAGCAGGAGGCTGTGCAG
>DATEHN010000021.1:0-16101 GCA_035279585.1 Candidatus Angelobacter sp.
TCGCGTACGCTCAGCCGCCCGTCCACTGCCTTTTCAATCACTCGCATTCTCTGCAACTCCTTTTGGCTCAAGGTCACCATCCTTTAAGGGTGACATTTTCTCGTTGCAGTTAAGGGGTGACATTATTTTGGAGCATCTTCATGCAAAGTCAAGGTCTTGACACTCGCGCGCAGGGAAATTACATTCGAGTGTTCAGCACGTAGCAGTCGCTCTTTCTGTACAGGCCTTGCATGCCGGAGAACAGTTACTTCGCTCATTATATTCCGTTGTTGATTCAGGTGATCGTTGCCATGGGCTTGGCCACGGTCATGGTCACTCTTTCTTATCTTTTGGGCAAACATAAGTGGACGCGCGTGAAAAATATGCCGTATGAGTGCGGCATTACCCCTACGGGAGACGCTCAGCAACGCTTTAGCGTCAAGTTTTATCTCGTCGGCATGTTGTTCATCCTCTTCGATGTGGAAGCTATCTTTCTCTATCCCTGGGCAGTCATCGCACGCGACCTCAAGATGTTCGGTTTCTGGGAGATGCTGATTTATATCGGCCTGGTGCTCGTCGGCTTCTTCTATATATGGAAGAAAGGCATTCTGGACTGGAACAAACCAGAGAGGAGTAAACGCTGATGCCGCTGGCGCCCGCCATTACAGATCTTGAGCAGTTGCAGGACCGGGCCGTATTGGCTGATCTGCTCACCTGGAAAGCCGGCGCTGTACAGAAGGCGCGCTTTGATCGTAATGAGCTGACGATCTTTGTTGCTCGCGAATCGATCCGTGAAGCTTGCACCCGGCTCAAGTCGCAAGGCCTCACCGATTTTCTCTCTGATCTGACCTGCGCTGATTTTTATCCTCGTGAACCGCGCTTTGAGGTCGCCTATCACCTGCTCTCCATTAAACGCAAAGAGCGCGTGCGGTTGAAAGTGGTTTTGTCCGGCGATGACACAGTGGTGGAGTCCATCACGCAGGTATGGCCTTCAGCAAACTTCTTTGAGCGCGAGGTTTTTGATCTCTTCGGTATCCGCTTTCTCGGCCATCCTTATTTGCGGCGCATCATGATGCCGGAAGACTGGGAAGGCTATCCGCTGCGCAAGGACTATCCGGTGGAGGGCTATCGTTAATGGGACACTTGAACCCCAATCCGGTACTGGACCCGACTGAAGATAAAACAATGGTCCTCAACATGGGGCCGCAGCACCCATCAACTCACGGAGTGTTGCGCCTGCTGCTGGAGATCGATGGTGAAACCATTGTTCGCATGATGCCAGACATCGGTTTCCTGCACACCGGCATTGAAAAGACCTGCGAAGCCAAGTTTTACCAGCAGGTGGTGCCGCTGACCGATCGCATCGACTATCTCTGCCCCATGGTGAACAACCTTTGCTATGTGATGGCAGTGGAAAAACTGTTGGGCCTGGAAATTCCGCCGCGCGCGCAGTGGATGCGCGTGATGCTGGCCGAACTGCAGCGCATCAGCTCACACCTGGTCTGGCTGGGCACCCATGCCATGGACATCGGCGCCATGTCGGTCTTCCTTTATTGCTTCCGCGAGCGTGAAGACCTGCTGCGCATCTACGAGATGGTCAGCGGCCAGCGCATGATGACCTCTTACTTCCGCATTGGCGGACTGGCGCTCGATCCTCCGCTTGGCTTCTTTGAGAAGGTAAAAAAGTTCCTCGACATCTTTCCTGAGAAGGTCGATGAGTACGAAAACCTGCTGACCGGAAACCGCATCTTCATTGATCGCTTGAAGGGTGTGGCGCAGATCAGCGCAGAAGACGGGCTTGCCATCGGACTGACTGGTCCTTCGCTCCGCGCCAGCGGTATTGACTTCGATATCCGCCGCGATATGCCGTACTGCGGTTACGAAAACTTCAAGTTCAAAGTCCCGGTACAAAAAGATGGTGATGTGTGGGCGCGCTATCTCTGCCGCGTAGCTGAGCTGCGCGAATCGCGCGAGATCGCCAAGCAGGCGTTGGAAGGCATGCCTTCCGGCCCAACTAAAGCCGAAGCCCCCAAGGTTGTGCTTCCCGATCGCGAGAAGATGAAGACGCAGATGGAAGCCCTCATCTATCACTTTAAGATTGTCACGGAAGGCTTTACCGTACCTGCCGGTGAGGTTTACCACGCGATTGAATCGCCGCGCGGCGAGATGGGCTATTACATTGTGAGTGACGGCACGGCAAAACCCATGCGCGTACACATGCGCTCGCCTTCATACGCCAACCTTCAAGCTTTACCTCAGATGTGCGAGGGACGCCTGATTGCTGACGTGGTGGCGGCGATCGGCAGTATTGATATTGTGCTGGGGGAAATAGACCGGTAAGGATTTGTGATTTGCGAGTTTTGATTGGTGATTTGATTAGGTGGTAGATGGCAAGTACGACACCTGAACAATTGCGTAATAGAACGAAAGAGTTTGCATTACGGATTGTTCGAATGTTTCGAGCTCTGCCCCGTTCACCCGAAGCTCAGATTATAGGCAAGCAATTATTGCGTGCAGGGATGTCAGTTGGAGCGAATTATAGAGCAGTTTGCCGTTCGCGTTCGAAAGCGGAGTTCATAGCCAAACTGGGAATAGTCGTTGAAGAAGCAGATGAAAGCGCATTTTGGTTGGAACTCTTGATCGAAACGAATACCTTCAAAAAGGAGAAGCTTGAAGGATTGCTTCAGGAAGCACGTGAATTGACGGCTTTGTTTAACGCATCACGAACGACGACGAAGCGAACTTAAAAATCACAATTCACAAATCGCAAATCAGAAATTATGGTGATTTCCGAAAAACTCGACAAGTTCTTTACAGAAAAGATGAAGGAGTATCCGACGAAGCGTGGATTCCTCGTCCCCATGCTCCTGTATACGCAGGATGAACTGGGCTATCTAAGCAACGACGCAATCGCGCATCTGGCTAGAAAAACCGAGCTGACCGAGTTGGAAGTCCGCAATGTGATCAGCTATTACTCCATGCTGCACATCAAGCCGATGGGTAAATATCACGTCCAGGTGTGCACCAATATCAGCTGCATGCTGCGCGGTGGAGAAGAGATTCTGGAGCATTGCAAGCAAAAGCTTGGCATCGGCAATAAACAAACCACGCCTGACGGTATTTTTTCGTTGGAAGAAGTCGAGTGTATTGGCGGCTGCAGTTGGGCTCCGGCGGCTCAGGTGAATTACGATTTTCATGAGAATTTGACGAACGAAAAGATGGACGCGATGTTAGAGCAGTACAGAAAACGCGCGAAGCAGTAGCCGAAAAAATAATGGCCGAATTAACTTCCCATCCCGACGAAATAAGAGTTGTCTCCAAGCGCTTCGGCAAGGGCGCGACCGATATTGAGACCTATTTGAAGCTCGACGGTTACAAGGCTGCGCAAAAAGCCCTGACCATGTCGCCGGACGACATTATTAATGAGGTCAAGGCCTCGAATCTTCGCGGACGCGGCGGAGCCGGCTTCCCTACGGGGATGAAATGGGGTTTTGTGCCGAAGGAATCGGCCAAACCCAAATACATCCTGGTGAATGGTGATGAGAGCGAGCCCGGCACCTGCAAAGATCGCCCAATCCTGGAACATGATCCTCATGCAGTGATTGAAGGCGTCATCATCGCTGGGTTAGCCGTCGGCGCGAAACAGGGCTTCATCTACATCCGCGGTGAGTATCGTTACCTGGTTGACATCATGCGCAAAGCGCTTGACCAGGCATACGCCAAGGGCTTTCTGGGCAAAAATATCTTCGGCAGCGGAAAGCAGTTTGACTGCTATTGGCATACTGGCGCGGGAGCCTATGAAGTGGGCGAAGAATCTGCGCTGATGGAGTCGCTGGAAGGCAAACGCGGTATTCCGCGGATTCGTCCTCCCTTTCCTGCCGTGGTTGGCCTCTGGGGCGGCCCGACGGTGATCAACAACGTCGAGACGATTGCTTCAGTCCCTCACATTATTCTTATGGGCGGACAGAAGTTTGCCGACTACGGTCCTCCCAAAAATGGCGGTACGCGCCTTTTCTGCCTCAGCGGACACATCAACAAGCCCGGCGTTTATGAGCTTCCACTTGGATATCCGCTCAAGAAGATGATCTATGACGTGGGCGGCGGCATTCCCAATGGACGCAAGCTCAAAGCCGTCGTTCCAGGAGGATCTTCCACCTTTGTGCTGACCGCGGAAGAAGCCGAACAGATGAACATGGATTTTGATTCATTCGGCAAGCGGGGTGAATTCCTGGGCTCCGGCGGCGTGGTCATCCTGGATGACACCACGTGCATGGTCAAGTTCGCTCTGCGCGTGATGAAGTTCTATCAGCATGAAAGCTGCGGCTGGTGCATCCCGTGCCGCGAGGGCACGGACTGGCTTAAGAAGACGCTGACGCGCTTCCACAACGGCGGCGGTTTACGCAAAGACATCGATAACATCAAGTACCTGGCGCAAAATATGCTGGGCCGGACCTTCTGCCCGCTCGGAGACGCCGCAGCTATCCCAACCATGTCGATCGTGGACAAATGGCGCAGCGAATTTGAAGCCCATCTGGAAGGCCGCCCATGTCCGTTTGATCCGGCGGCAAAGATTACCGAACTTCCTGTAGTGGGGGCACACTAATCGTGAGTGCACAGCCCAATCCGGCTACAGCAGTTGTGATCGACAAGCAATTCCTGCTGGCCGCCTTGCAGGAAACACGCGAGATATTTCTCAACAGCTTTGCCGGCGTGACTGAAGAACAATGCCGGTTGAAGCCTGCGCCCGACCAATGGTCTGTGCTTGATACGGTTGAGCACCTCACAACAGCTGAAACCATCCAGCTTAAGCTGATCAGTACGCAACGCGCTCCGCGCCCTGCCGATGCGCCGAACCGTGAGCACGCGTTTCTGCAGATGATTCCGAACCGAACGCGCAAAATGGAAGCCCCGGAATCGGCAAAGCCAATGGGACGCTTTGCTACGCTGGCAGAGGCAGCAGAGCAATTCAAGACCACGCGTGCTGGTGTGATCCGGTTCCTGGAGGAGTACAACGAAGATCTGCGCGCCAGTGAAGTAAAGCATCCTCATCCTGCGGCAGGGATGGTCAGCATTTGTGAAATGCTGGTTGCAATGGCCATGCATGCCAAGCGTCATGCAGCGCAAATCGAGGAAATCAGGAACAGATTGGACCTTAAATAGCCATGGCCGAAGTCAAAAACGTAACCATTACCGTTGACGGCAAGCAGGTCACCGCACCAGCGGGCACGCTGCTGATTGAAGCCTGCAAGGCCGTTGGCATCGAGGTTCCTTCGTTCTGCTATTACCCGGGACTCGCTCTGCAGGCCGCATGCCGCATGTGCCTGGTTCGCATTGAAAAAATGCCCAAGCTCCAGACCGCATGCACGGTTCCGATCACTGACGGCATGGTCGTAGCCACGGATACTGATGAAGTTCGCCAGGCGCGCAAGTCGATGATTGAGCTCCTGCTCGGCAACCATCCTCTAGACTGCCCTGTTTGCGACGCCGGCGGCGAATGTGAATTGCAGGACATGACGTTCAAGTACGGCGCTGCTGAGTCGCGCTATATGGAAGGCAAGCTGCACAAAGAAGAGCAGCAGTGGTCCCCGGTAGTTTTCTTTGACCGTCCGCGCTGCATTCTTTGCTACCGTTGCGTGCGCGTCTGCGGCGAAGGCATGGACGTCTCCGCGCTCGGCGTTCAGCTACGCGGCTCGAGTTCGGTAATCGCCCCCAATGAAGGCGATCACCTGAACTGCGAAGAGTGCGGCATGTGCATCGATATCTGCCCGGTCGGTGCGCTTACCTCCGGCGCTTACCGCTACAAGACGCGCCCGTGGGAGATGAAGCACGTAGGCACCATCTGCACGCACTGCGGCGATGGCTGCAAGACCACGCTAGGCGTGCGCCGTTCTGACACGGGCATGGATATTGTTCGGGGCGACAACCGCGACAAGAGCGGCATTAACGGCGACTTTCTCTGCATCAAGGGCCGCTACGCTTTTGATTTCTTTGATCACCCGGACCGCCTGCGCCAGCCGCTGATCCGCAAAGAAGGCAAGCTCACGCCCACCACCTGGGAAGAAGCAATTGAGCACGTGGGCAAGCGGCTGCGTGAAGTACGCGACAGCAAGGGCGGACAGGCGATTGGCGTGATTGGCTCTAACCGAGCCACTAACGAAGAAAATTATCTGCTGCAGAAGTTTGCCCGCACGGTGCTAGGCACCAACAACATTGACCATCAGCGCACAACCGACTTCGCCGGCTTTGCCCGCGCGATTGCCGGCAAAGAGAACATCACCGCAACCATGCGCGATGTGGCCAGCGCTCCGGCCATTCTGCTGATCGGCAATGATCCCACAGAGCGCCATCCGCTGCTGGCCTGGAACATCCGCAACAATGTACGACTGAACCGCGCCAAACTTTACGCGGTGAATTCTCAGCCCATCAAGCTGCGCCGCCAGGCTGCGCGCTTTGTGCAGGTCCCAGCAGGCAGCGAAAGCAAACTTATCTCCTTTCTCAATGGCGATGATGCTTCTGCCGGATCGCTCACTGGCGCAGGCGCTTCCAATGATGCACTTAAGCAACTGCGCGATGAGTTAAAGGCCCAGAAGGACCTCATCATTATCTTCGGCTCAGAAGTACAGGGCGCGGACATTGCAGCCTTGGTCAAGTTCGGCTCGGGCCTTGGCGCAAAGTTCATCTGCCTGGGTGACTATGCCAACTCTCGCGGTGCGGCGGACATGGGCCTTTACCCTGACCTGCTTCCCGGTTACATCGCACTGAACGCAGGCCAAAATTTTGCTGAAGAGTGGGGCCAGCTTCCTTCTGCCAAGGGCCTGGGCCTGGCGGAGATGAAGCAGGCAATCAAAGATCGCAAGTTAGGTGCGCTCCTTGTGGTTGGCCCGGATGCGCCGGACGATCTGGGACTTGAACTGCTGGAAGCCTCTGACACATTCATCGTCACGCTTGAGCTTTTCCAGGAACAGACCGCGAACGGAGCTTACACGTCGCCCCAGCGGAACTGGGCCTCAGTGGTCCTGCCTGCGGCTTCTGCCTATGAAAAAGCCGGCACGTTCACGAATACCTGCGGCGACCTGCAACTGTTGAAAAAAGCAGGCGACATCACCGGCATTAAAAGCGATTTTGAAATTATTGTCCGCATTGCAGAGCGCATGGGCGCCGATGTCCACAAACTGGTGCCTTTTGGCCAGGGCGTGCGCGCAGACATGGGCCAGACCCGCGGCGCGCAGTCGGGTGAAGCAGATCGCCACTCAGTTTGGCTGGCCGCCAACGGCCTTGAGCCGCGCCTCAGCCCCTTTGATCCGATGGCCATTCTGGACGAGGTCCAGCGGCTGGTGCCGGGGTACGATCTTTCACGGCTGAACCTGCTTGCAGGCAATGACCAGCACATGCACGCTGCCGAACACAGCAACGCAGGCACAGGCAGCGGATTGGTACAGATTTCTCCAGCCAAAGATTCGCTCTTTACTTCAGGAACACTGGGGCGTTATTCCAAGGTGCTAAACGATGTGATTGAGAGTCACTCACCTGCAAATAAAGAAGTAATGGCGGATTAGAAGCGGCAGTATTTAGTCATTAGTATTTAGTTCTTAGCTGATTTACTTGTCGTATTGCGTAACAAAGACTCGGGTTTAGCCCGTGTATAGGAATCGTGGACACAACAACCTTCATTATCGTTGCTGTAATCAAGATTGCGCTTGTCGTCTTTATTATGCTGACCGGCGTGGCATATACCACATGGCTTGAGCGGAAGCTGGTGGGAAGGATACAGAACCGATGGGGCCCCACGCGCGTTGGCCCGTTCGGACTGCTGCAACCGCTGGCCGATGGAATCAAGTTCATCCTGAAAGAAGACATGGTGCCGGACAGCGTCCACAAAGGCCTGTTTATTCTGGCTCCGGCGCTGGCGCTGACCATGTCTCTGATTTCCATTGCCGTAATTCCGTTTGGCGGGGACATTACAATTGCGGGCCATACCACAGCGCTGCAGATCAGCGGTATCACGCATGCAGGCGGCGGGATCAGTGACATTAACATTGGTTTGCTGATTATTCTCGGCGTGACTTCCATCGGCGTCTATGGCGTTGCGCTTGCAGGATGGTCATCGAACAGCAAGTATTCCCTGCTCGGCTCCTTGCGCGCCAGCGCCCAGATGATCAGCTACGAGCTTGCACTTGGGCTGTCATTGGTCGGCATTCTGTTGCTCTCCGGCTCACTAAGTCTGCGTGAGATCGTAGGCAAGCAAAGCGGCACATGGTTTCTGGACGGACAGAACACCCACATCCCGCACTGGTTCATCTTTCCCCAGATTATCGGCTTCTTCATTTATCTGCTGGCGGCGTTTGCTGAAACCAACCGTATTCCCTTTGACCTGCCGGAAGCTGAGACAGAACTGGTGGCCGGGTACCATACCGAATACAGCTCCATGAAGTTTGCCATGTTTTTCATGGCGGAATACGTGAATATGTTTACCGTGGCCTGCCTGGCCAGCCTGCTCTTTTTTGGCGGATGGCACGGCCCTACGATCCCAGGCTTGCCATTGATATTGCAGCAGTTGCTGCCCGTGTTGTGGTTCGCGATCAAGGTTTTCTTCTTTATCTTTTTATATATATGGATTCGCGGCACGCTGCCGCGCTTCCGCTATGACCAGCTCATGGCTTTTGGCTGGAAATTTCTGCTGCCGCTGGCCATCGCCAACATTATTGTGACCAGCTTCATCGTGGCGTGGAGGGGATAGCTGGATGATTATCCACCAGATACTCTTCATCATCTTCGGCATCATTTGCGTGGCGGGCGCTGTGAGCCTGCTGGTACAGCGACATCCCATTAACAGCGCGCTTTCGCTGGTGGTGGTGATGGCATCCTTGGCGCTGATCTATCTGCTGCTGGGCGCTGAGTTTGTTGCCGCCATCCAGGTAATTGTTTACGCCGGCGCCATCATGGTGCTGTTCGTCTTTGTCATTATGCTTTTGAATGCCGGCGCAGAAGAGCGTTCACGCGGCAGCCACATTGCTCTTTTTGTCGGTGTACCCGGGGTTGTAGTGCTGGCCGGAACCGTGGCCTGGCTCCTCATCCACAGCGGTGGGCAGCTAGGCAGCGTAGTCATCAGCAATCCGCAAAACAACAGCATTGCCTTTGGCGATACTCACAACATCGCGCACCTGCTCTTCCGCGACTTTTTGCTGCCGTTTGAAATCACTTCAGTGCTCATCCTCATCGCCATTATGGGCGCGGTGGTGCTGGGAAGGAAGGAGAGCTGATGGTCCCGCTTTCCTGGTATCTGATCCTTAGTGCGATCCTGTTTTCGCTCGGCGTGTTCGGCTTTCTGCTTAAGCGCAACATCATTACTATCTTTATGGCGATTGAGCTGATGCTGAATGGCGTGAACCTGAGCTTTGTGGCCTTTGCCAACTATTGGAATACGCATCAGGCCAAGCTGGCGAGCGGCGCCAACATTGTTCCGTTGAGCGGCCACGTATTTGTGTTTTTTGTGATGGTGGTTGCTGCGGCGGAAGCGGCCGTTGGGCTGGCAATTATCATCTCCGTCTTCCGCACTCGCGAAACTTTGAATGTTGACCAGGTGAACCTGCTCAAATTATGAACCAACCGAACCTCAATCTTTGGGTGATTCCCCTGCTGCCGCTGATTGGCGCGGCCATCAACGGGCTGTTTGGACGGCGCTTTAAGAACGCCGTGGTCAGCACCGTGGCCCTGCTGTTTACCGCAGCTTCATTCGCGTGGGCTGTGTACGCAGTGTGGACTCTCTGGCCCGGCGGGGACAAGCCGTACATTGAAACCGTTGCAACTTGGATCACTGCCGGCTCGTTCTCCGCGCCCTTTGGTTTCTATCTCGATCAGCTCTCGATGATCATGGTGCTGGTGGTCACCGGCGTCGGGTTTCTCATCCACGTTTATTCTGTCGGCTACATGGCGCATGAAGGCGGCTTCTACCGCTTTTTCACTTATCTGAACCTCTTCATGTTCTTCATGCTGACGCTGGTCCTGGCCAACAACTACCTGCTGATGTTCGTTGGCTGGGAAGGCGTGGGACTGGCCTCATACCTGTTGATCGGCTTCTTTTTTCAGAAAAAATCGGCGGCTGATGCAGGCAAGAAAGCGTTCATCGTCAACCGTATCGGCGACTTTGGTTTTCTGATTGGGATGTTCCTGATCATTCTACATTTTGGCACGCTGAATTATGACGGCGTGTTCGGCAAAATCGCCAGCGGCCATTACACACCGGAGCTCGGCTGGGGACTTTTCACCGCTATCGGCCTCTGCCTGTTGTTTGGCGCAACCGGCAAATCAGCCCAGGTTCCGCTCTATGTCTGGCTGCCTGACGCCATGGAAGGCCCAACGCCGGTCTCAGCGTTGATCCATGCGGCCACCATGGTTACGGCCGGCATTTACATGATCGCCCGTTCCCACGCGATCTTTAATCTTGCGCCCCATGCCCTGGAAATCGTGGCCATCATCGGTTGTCTCACCGCCATTTTTGCCGCCACCATGGGCATCACGCAGACCGATATCAAGCGCGTTCTGGCTTACTCCACAATCTCGCAGCTTGGCTACATGGTGCTGGCTTGCGGCGTAGCGGCTTATGCCGCGGGCATCTTCCACCTGATGACGCATGCGTTCTTCAAAGCGCTGCTCTTCCTTGGCGCCGGCTCGGTGATACACGCGATTGGCGGCGAGCAGGACATGCGCCGCATGGGCGGCCTGCGCAAAAAAATCCCAATCACCTTCTGGGTAATGACTGCCGCCACCTTTGCCATTGCCGGTTTCCCGCCGTTTGCCGGCTTCTTTAGCAAGGACGAGATTCTTGGCGCGACATTTCACAGCCGTTTCGGTGGCCCGGTGCTCTGGACAATTGGCGTGATTACCGCCGGATTGACGTCCTTCTACATGTTCCGCCTCTGGTTCATGACGTTCTTTGGCGAATACAAACCCGGCGCTGTGGATGAAGGTGAAGAGGCGCATGCTGCCTCTGCTCCGGCTCATGCAGCACATACCGCGGCTTCCCACTCCCACGGCCATGCTGACGATGAAACTCATGGCCACGGACCTGTGCATGAGTCACCTTGGATCATGCTGGCTCCGCTCGTGATTCTGGCCGTGCTGTCTGTGGTTGGAGGCTGGGTAGGCATTCCGCAATTTATGGGTAGCAGCAACCATTTTGAGCACTTCCTGGCGCCAGTGATGGAGTCAGGACCGACGACCAGCGGCCAGGCTACCGTACCCGTGACTGAGAATGACACTATCTCCACCCATGCCGGGCCGCCTTCAGAAGAGAACGCCGGGCAGGAATGGCTTCTTGCTAGCACTTCTGTTGCCGCAGCGGTAATCGGCCTCTTCTTTGCCTGGCTGCTCTACTACAAGAGACGCGACCTGCCTGGACGCATCACCGCGAAGATCCACGGCATTTATCTTTTGGTACTTCACAAGTACTACATTGATGAAGGTTACGGCGCGATCTTCGTCAAGCCATTATTAGCGCTCTCAACCGTGGTCTTCTGGCGCGGCGTGGACCAGGGAATTATTGACGGGTTGGTGAACGGCGCAGGCAGCATGTCAAAAGGCATTGGCAATGAGCTTCGCCGAATGCAATCCGGCAATATACGCTCTTATGCGGCGTGGGTGGCCGTTGGCGGGGCGGCAGTAGTGGCTATCATGATCTGGCTGGGGGTAGGCAGATGAACCACGCAATTCTCTCGCTTGTCACCTTCCTTCCCGCCGCCGGCGCAGTAGTCTTGATGCTGATGCCGCGCAATGATCGCGCGCTGCGCTGGATGGCCCTGATCACCTCGCTTGTTACCTTCCTGTTCTCGCTGGATATCGTCAAGCTTTTTGATTACAGCGAGCACGGCTTCCAGTCGAACATGGATATCAACTATCCGTGGATTCTCCAGGTCATTCACTACCACCTGGGCGTGGATGGCATCTCCATGTGGCTGGTGCTGCTCACCACCTTGTTGGTCCCGGTAAGCATACTGGTTTCGTGGAAGTCGATTCACGATCGCGTAAAAGAATTTTTTGTCCTGATCCTGCTGTTGGAGACGGCGATGATCGGCGTCTTCCTGGCGTTGGACATGTTCCTCTTCTATGTCTTCTGGGAAGCTACGCTGATTCCAATGGCTCTGCTCATCGGCATGTATGGACATGAGCGCAGGATCTATGCCGCAGTCAAATTCTTTCTGTATACGATGGTCGCTTCTGTCTTTATGCTGGCTGCGATCATCTGGCTGTACACGCACACGCACAGCTTTGAATACACAGCCTTCCGTGACGCCATTGCACATAGCGGGTTCTCGCCGGCAGCTTTACAGTGGCTCTTTCTCGGTTTCTTCATCGCCTTTGCCGTAAAGGTGCCTCTGTTCCCGCTGCACACATGGCTGCCCGACGCACACGTGGAAGCCCCGACTGCCGGCTCAGTCCTGCTGGCGGGCGTCCTGCTCAAGATGGGCACCTACGGTTTGCTGCGCTTTAACGTCGGCATGTTCCCTGCCCAGGCAGCGGCCAATGCCGAGTGGATCAACGTGCTTGCCGTGATCGGCATTATTTATGGCGCGCTGGTTGCGCTGGTGCAGCCAAATCTGAAAAAGCTGATTGCTTACTCCTCGGTCAGCCATCTGGGCTTTGTGGTGCTGGGAATTTTCACGCTGACGCAGATAGGCACAGACGGCGCGGTGTATCAGATGTTGAACCACGGCATCTCCACGGGCGCGCTCTTTATGCTGGCTGGCATGATCTATGAGCGCAAGCACACCTACGAATTCAAAGAGTACGGCGGCCTGGCCACGCCCATGCCGGTCTATGCCACGTTCTTCCTTTTCGCAGTTCTCTCGTCGGTCGGCCTGCCGCTGTTGAACGGCTTTGTGGGCGAATTCCTGGTGTTGAGTGGAACGTTCCAGAGCACGTTGCCGCACGCGATGCTGTTTTCCATCCTAGGCGCCAGCGGCGTGATCTGGGGAGCATGCTACCTGCTCTGGATGTACCAGAAGGTCTTCTACGGGCAGATTCATCATGCTGAAAATAAGAGCCTGAGGGATATTGACCGTCGTGAGCGCATCTCGCTGGTGCCGCTTGTGGTGATGGCCATCATTATGGGCGTCGTCTCGCCGTTCTGGATGAAATCCATCGATCCTTCAGTCGGGAACACGATACCTAAAGCTAACGTCGCGAAAGTGAAGACGTGCTCAGGCCAATGCGCTCCTGCTGCTGAAGCCTCAGTGCTGCATAAAATTTCCACCGCCCTGGCAGGTGAAAAACAATAGATGAACCCGATTCACACAGTCGACTACATTCGCATCCTGCCCGAGCTGGTGCTGAGCGCATTCGGCATTATCGTGATGATGGCCGAGGCCATGCTCAAACCGGGCGAGAGCCGCAAGAGCCTGGGCCTTATTTCGCTCGTAGGAGCCTGCGCCGGTATTGCGGCCACGTTCTGCCAGATTGCCTGGATGCACCGCGACCCCAGCTTCACCAACCCTGGCTGGTTCGGCATGGTGCGTGTGGACAACTTCGCCATCTTCTTCCATCTGTTGATTCCTGCCATCGCCGCCATCTGCATTCTGGCGTCGCTTGAATACCTTGACGCGCAAAACATCCGCAGCGGCGAGTATTACGCTCTGATCCTCTTTGGAACTGTAGGCATGGTCCTCATGTCTTCAGCTATTGAACTGGTGCTGATCTTTATCGCGCTGGAAATCTCTTCCATCTCCACTTACGTTCTGGCTGGATACCGCCGCCGCAATGCCAGCAGCGCGGAATCGTCCATCAAGTATTTTCTTCTCGGCTCCTTTGCTACGGCATTTTTCCTTTACGGGGTCGCTCTCATGTTCGGCGCTACCGGATCAACCAGTATTCCTGATATCCGGACGGCGCTTGCAGCCGGCAATCCAAGTTTGCTGGCCATCGCCGCGACAGCGCTGATGATCGTGGGACTCGGCTTTAAAGTAGCCTCTGCTCCGTTCCACGTCTGGACCCCGGACGTCTATGAAGGAGCGCCTGCGCCGATTGTGGCCCTGATGTCCACCGGGCCCAAGGCAGCGGCTTTTGCTGTGCTGCTCCGCGTGCTGTTTGCCACTATACATACGGAATGGTTCTGGCTTATCTGGGTTTCCGCTGCGCTCTCCATGACGCTGGGGAATTTTGGCGCGCTCATGCAAAACAACGTAAAGCGCATGCTGGCGTACTCATCCATTGCTCACGCCGGATACATCCTGGTGGCCTTTGCTGCGGGGAACGAGGCGGGCGAGACGGCCGCGATTTTTTACACCGCTGCTTATGCGGCGATGAATGTAGGCGCGTTTGCCGTGGTCAGCCACTTTGCCGCCGGGGGCGAACGCTACGTTAGCGTTGATGATTACGCGGGTCTGGGACGCCGCTCTCCGCTGCTGGCCTTTACCTTGACCATCTTCCTGTTGTCGCTGATCGGCATACCAGCCACAGCAGGGTTCTTCGCCAAGTACTACGTCTTTGCTGCCGCATTTTCAGCCACGTCCCATTCGGGTGCCATGATCGCGCTCGGTGTAATTGGCCTGATCAATTCGGCAGTGGCGTCTTACTACTACCTGCGGCTAATCGTTGTGATGTATATGCGTGAACCGGTAATCGCAGAGACTCCTGCACACGCTTCGCTGGCCATGCGGTTGGCCCTGGTGCTGACTGCGATTGCTACGATCTATCTTGGAGTGATACCAGGCCGGGTCTTGAACTCTTCTCAAGCCGGCGCGCAAGACCTGGGTCTTGTGGAAAGTCCGGGCACGGCTGTCTATCGAATTGCCCAGCCTGTTGCGCCCGCTACTCCGGAGAGATAGTCACATCGCGCCGCGCGAAGATTAGCGCGGCTGCAATCCAGAAGACCGCAACCTGGCAGAGCGCGGCAAAGATAATTCCCCAAACCTCAAGCCCGACCGGCTGCAATTTAAACGCGAGCAGGAAATGAAACATCCAGGCAACCGGAAAGAATCCCCATATCGGATGGCGGCCCAGAGTCTCTACTGCAAAAGGAACGCCCAGCACGGCTGATGTGGCAGCGATCGCCAGCAATGGATGAAGAAAGGTGGAGAAGAACAATCCGGTTGCAGCCGCAGCCATGCAACTGCAAAACAGAGCCAGCGTGAGCGCGAATATCCCATGGCCCGCGATTCCGCTTTCATGGCACAGCCAGGCGGCGATTCCGCCTACCAGCGCACAAAAAAGCGCAACCGCCATGGCGCACCCAACCAGCAACCCGCCAATGTATTGCCAGCGATGAATGCCTTTTGAAAGTACGGCAAGAATACGGCGGTTCTTGCGCTCCATTTGCAGCGCCGGGATAGCCAGCATAACGGCAATAAACACCGCGTAGCCTGCATGCCAGCGCAAAAAGAAGAGCACATCTGCAGGATGCACGCGCAAGACAAACACGCCGCCGATGCCAAGAATATAGGCGGTCATAACCGCCACGGCGATCCATTGGGTCCGGAGGAAATTTACGCCAAGCAGAAGAATGGCGCGCATTGTTCAGGGACGGCCTGTCTGGTACAGCACAAGCGACGTGCCATCCACAACGGCGAGCGTCCCTTGCGCGCTCAGGGCGTAGTAAACCCTCTCACCATGCACCGGGGCGGAAAGGACGGCTTTATGGTTGCGGGTGTCGTAAACATCAATCCGCAGCGGCTTGGCCACGCGGATCGGGATATTGGCGGCGTTATCCATTCTTACCAGGTGCCGCTCCACCTGTACTGCCAGATCATTGCCGCTTGCTTTCACTGAACCAACATATTCTTTGGAAGGGCTTTTCAATGAAAAAACAGTGCGCCCGTTTTGCGGGAAGACTGACAAGGTGCCGCATCCATAGGTAACAAAGAGGCGAGTATCCAGCGCACTGGCCTGGTAAGCACAGGGCTGGCTGGGCGAGTACCAGGCAAAGAGAAGAGGCGACCAGTTGCCGCGAAAGTCCATCAGCCCGAACGTTGCAGGATCGGCGGAAGGCCACGGCTTGGAACTGACCAGCACATTCTCACCCAAAGACCATGAGGAGAGATACCAGGGCAGGCTGAATTTCCGGATCGTTTGCAGCGTTGCCTCATCCAAGACTTCCACGTCCGCGCTTGCTCTCTCCACGTCTGAGGTAGG
>DATEHN010000022.1:0-40755 GCA_035279585.1 Candidatus Angelobacter sp.
TACTGCTTGATGATGGCGTTGCGCGGGCGGGTGAGGATTTCAATGAGCGCGGATTCGTCGAGATCATTGAGGATGCCGACGACGGGCAGACGGCCGACGAATTCAGGGATGAGGCCGAAGCGGACGAGATCTTGCGGCTCAGCCTTGGCGAGCAACTCGGTGTCACGCTTGCTGGCTTCAGTAAACTCTTTTTCTTTCTGCTCGCTGGTGCGGAAGCCCATGGACTTTTTGCCGATGCGCCGAGCAACGATCTTTTCCAGTCCGACGAAAGCGCCGCCGCATATAAAGAGGATGTTGGTAGTATCGACCGGCGTAAATTCCTGGTGGGGATGTTTGCGTCCGCCCTGCGGAGGTACGTTGGCGATGGTGCCTTCAAGGATTTTGAGCAGCGCCTGTTGCACGCCTTCACCGCTGACGTCGCGGGTGATGGAAGGATTTTCATCCTTGCGGCCGATCTTGTCGATTTCATCTATATAGATGATGCCGGTCTGGGCGCGGCCAACGTCGCCATCGGCGGCCTGCAGCAGCTTGAGCACGATATTTTCTACGTCTTCACCAACGTAGCCAGCTTCAGTGAGCGTGGTGGCGTCAACGATGGCAAAAGGAACATCGAGCATGCGGGCCAGGGTTTGCGCCAGCAGCGTTTTGCCGGTACCCGTGGGGCCGATCAGCATGATGTTGGATTTGGTGAGTTCCACTTCGCCGGTCTTGGTGCGGTTCATGTGAATGCGCTTATAGTGGTTGTAAACCGCCACGGAAAGCTTCTTCTTGGTCTGCTCCTGGCCGATCACGTATTCATCGAGAAAGGCTTTGACTTCCTGCGGCTTGGGCAGGTGGTTGGGAGCGGCCGCCGCGTGCGATTCACTGCGGTCATCTTCAAGAATGGAATTGCAGACGGCAACGCACTCGTCACAAATGTAAGCCCGGGGATAATCGCTGGGAGACGAGATGAGTTTGGCGACGGCGTCCTGCGACTTGTGGCAAAACGAACAACGCAACGTTTCTTCTGGCGTTCTGGGCTTCACGAGCGAACTCCTTTATCGGACAGCCTTTATTTTCTCTCCGGCCAATAGGCCTTGCCGATATAACTTTAGTACCCTACTTATGCTTATAGATAATATCGTCGATAATTCCGTACTCTTTTGACTGTTGTGCATTCATTATAAAGTCGCGTTCAACGTCTTTTTCCACTTTTTCCAGCTTCTGGCCAGAGTGCTTGGCAATCATCTGGCTCGTGATTTCACGCATCCGTAATATCTCTCTAGCATGTATATCAATATCTGTGGCTTGGCCGCTAAGGCCAGACATCAAGGGTTGATGAATAAGAATCCTAGAAGTTGGTAAGGCAAAACGCTTACCTGCGGCACCGGCACAAAGTAACAAGGCAGCCATGCTCGCGGCTTGTCCGCAACAAATCGTCATCACGTCAGGACGCACAAATTGCATCGTGTCATAAATCGCCATTCCTGCCGTAATCGATCCTCCAGGCGAGTTGATGTACAACTGTATGTCCTTCTCCGGATCTTCCGCCTCCAGAAACAGCAGCTGTGCGATCACCAGGTTCGCAATCGTGTCATCAATCGGCGTGCCGATAAAAATAATATTGTCACGCAGCAACCGCGAATAGATGTCATACGCTCTTTCGCCGCGGCTTGTTTGCTCTACTACCATCGGTACCAGTGCCATAGCTGCTTTTCCTTCCGTTCCTGAAATTTCTTACTGGCGTTACTCCGCCTTGCTGTACAAAAAGTTTAACGCTTTTTCTGACCGTATGCGTTCGCGCAACCGGTCTGCCGCCCCGTCGTCCTGCAGGATCCGGCGTTTCACTTCCTCCACCGGCTGCTGCATCTGCTGCGCCATGCCTGCAATCTCCTGGTCCAGCTCCTCATCGCTGACCTGTATATTCTCTTTAATCGCGATCTTCGCCAGCAGCACATTCGACTTCACTTCTTTAACCGCTGCTTCTCTCTGTCCGGCGCGAAGCCTGCCAAAATCCATGCGCCTCATGTCTTCCGTCTTCATGCCCTGCGCAGCCAGCGCGCGCAATCCACGCTCCAGCCGCAAATCGATCTGGTGTTCCACCAGCGCCCGTGGCACGGCAAAATCATGCTTGGCCAGCAACTCATCCAGCAGCTTTCCTTTGGTATCGTGTTCCGCCTGATGATTGCGCTCCAGCGCCATGTTCTCCCGGATCCGCTGCTTCAAATCATCCAGACCATTAAATTCCTGGCTTAGCTCTTTGGCAAAATCGTCATTCAGCTCGGGCAGGGTTTTCTTTTTGATCGCGTTGACCTTCACCTTGTAGCTAAAACTCTGTCCTGCCAGCCGTTTGTCATAAAAATCTTCCGGATAGTTCACCTCAAAGTTGCGCTCATCGCCTGCCTTGGCGCCGCTCAGGTGCTCCGTAAATTCCGGGATCGTGTTCGCTCCCCCAATCTCCACCAGCACTTCCTCCATCTGCACCGGCTGCGTGGCCTTCGTCGCATCTGCTTCCGCGCCCTCGGCCGGAGCCTGCCCCGATCCAGCGCCTTCCTTCTCTTCTCCTTCAGCCGCGCCCGGCTCCGCCTCCAGCCCGTTCGGCCTCGCCTCAAATGATACCTGCACAAACTCTCCCGTTTCCGCGCCCCGATCATCGTTTACTGGATCAAAGCTTGCCTGCCGCTCCTGCAATTGCTTGATCTCTGCATCCACTTCTTCATCCGTGACCTTGATCTCCGGCTTATCCACTTTAATTGTCGAATAGTCCGCCAGATCAAATTCCGGCAGCACCTCAAATGCGGCCTTAAACTTCATCGCCTCGCCCGGCGTGTACTCCAGCTTGTAGATGTGCGGCTGTGAAACCGGTCTGTACCCGGCCTTCGTCACCGCTTCGCGAAAATACTGCGGCACCAGTGATTCCACCAGGTCGCTCGTCACCTCATTATTAAACCGGTTTTTGATCAGATTGGCTGGCACCTTGCCCTTGCGGAACCCCGGTATCCGCGCCTGTTTGGTGTACTGCCGCACAATCGCCTCTTGCTGCTTGCTCACCACCGCAGCCGGGATCTCCACCTCAACTTCGCGCTTGCAAGCCTCTTCCATCGGCGGCACTGAAGCCGGATGCGCGTGGTCATGCCCTGCGTGATCATGTCCTGAGTGATCATGACCTTCCTCTGCCGGCTCTGCGCCTCCTTGGCTCTCCACAGCCTCCGCCTGCATCTGGCTGGCATCATCCGTTGCTGTCGTCGTATCCTTATCTTTATCTTTCACTGCTTTGCTCTCGGCTTTGTCCAATTGGTTTCCTTATCACTGCCTGGGACGGCAAAATTGAGGGTCTCTCCGGGCTTGCTCTAAACCTCCAGTTTAAGAGAGGTTATAAAAAGGGTCAAACGGCGCTGGGATAATTTGTCAAAGCTCGTTAGAAATGTCCCCATAGACTCAGGACTCCTGCCACCAGGACTTGGTTGATAAGGACATTCTAATGAGTCCGGAAGGTGGACACTATCAAAGAGTTTCAACAACAGATCCCGTCACTGCGGAAAGCTCGCCTGCCCGCGAACATCTGTGATAACTTCTTGCACTTGAGCAGCTCTCCTTCTGGAGTCCCATCACATGCGATTCGCCACCATCTTCCTCTTACTATGCGTCTCCTTCACATCAGTTTTCTCCGCGCAGGAAGGGCCCAACGGCCCTGCGGACGAGAAAGCTAAAAAGACCTATAAAGAAGCCATGGACTACCTGCGGCAGCAAAAGACCGTGTGGGCCCTTGAGGCCTTCAAAAAGGCCGACAAGCAGGATGGCGGTCACTGCGCCGCCTGCCGCCAGAACTTGATCAAGTATGGAATTCAGCTCCAGGAGTGGAAACTCGCTGAAGAGGCTGCCCAGGAAGAGGTCGCCCAGGCCATCAGCGATGACGTTGCGCTGGCCCACTACGATCTCGGCGTTGTATTCATGAGTGAAGCCATGGCCAAACACAAAGCCGAGCTGTTTCAACGGGCGCATGACGAGATGGCCAAAGCCATCGCAGCGCATGAGAATTTTCCCAAAGCCGTCTATACTGACGGCCGCGCTCTTGCCCACCTCAACCAGGACGATGCCGCCAAAGCGCAGTTTGAACGTTTCATCCAATTGCGGCCGGACGAAAACGATCCCGACCACCAGCGTGCCCTCCGCTACGTCACCCATCCTGAACTCGCGCGTGCCCGCATGGCGCCGCCCTTTTCTGTCACCACTCTCGATGGCCGGCAGATCTCGCTCGACGATCTTCAGGGCAAAGTCGTGCTGCTCGACTTTTGGGCCACCTGGTGCGGCCCCTGCCGTGAAGCTCTGCCCCATATGAAAAAGCTGGCCAAGAGCTTTGAGGGGCAGCCGCTCGTCGTGCTCAGCATCAGCCTTGACCGCAATGAAACGGTATGGAAAGACTTTATTGCTAAGAACGGAATGACCTGGCCGCAGTACCGCGATGGCTACTTTGAGGGGCCAATCGCCCGCATGTTCAGTGTCGATGCTATACCGCACACCTTCACCATCGATGCTGACGGCGTGCTTCAGGACGAACACATCGGTGACGCTTCGATCGAAGGCAAGTTGAAAAAATTGATCAGCCACGCCCGCGAATTGCAGCCTCAGGAAAAAGCCGCACAGTAAAAGGCCAGGCCCACGCTTTTTGCCTTGTGCTGGCTAAACCGCGGGTATGCCAGCCGCGACGTCCTTTCCCCTTGTCATTCCGACCGAGTCCCGAGGGAGTGTAACGACTGAGGGCGAGCGGAGGAATCCCGAGGATGTGTCCTTAATCATGCTGATCCAGGGAGTTCTCTCGAAATACTGTGGACAATCATCAGAAATGCGTGTCATACACGGAAATGAAGTCGGCCCAACCAAGCCGATACGAGTTGATGGTAATGGGGAGTTCGGCGAAAAGTACCATACGGCTATCGCCCTTCTTCGTGATCAGAAGTTGAGAGCTGTAGTATTTGGGCCTGATACGCACCATGCTAAGTCATTTCTGTCACTGTTCGCGCCCGACAGAGTCTTATCGGCGGACGGGATCTGGCGTGTACGGGATTGTCAACCTGCCAGAAAGTCAACATCTATTTATTGCCGCGAATTCTGGATAATGGAAGCAGCCCAGCGATGGGCTGAAATCGCACTCCATCCCGTCATCGAAATCATGAGGCACACCCACGCCCAAATCTCGGTGAAGACGCGCCCCATGAGTCACGGAATCGGAGAGCATTAGGACGGGCCTGCTGTCCCACTTCTTTTCTTACCGACTCTCCTCTCCAATCTTTGCATCCTCCATCTTTTATTAGCATCTAGCTCCAATGGGAGAATGAACAATGAAGAAAGTCGCTGTCTTAGGCTCCGGTGCTGTTGGCATCGCTCTTGCCAAAGGTTTTCAAAAACACGGATATCCAGTCGTAATGGGCACGCAGCATCCGGAAAAGAAGGTTGACTGGAACGGCCAGGTCACCACCTTCGCCGCCGCAGCTCAACAAGCTGAGATTCTCGTGCTGGCCGTCAAAGGCGGAGTCGCAGAGGATGTCGTCAAAACCGTCGCGCCTCACGCCTCCGGCAAGACCGTGATCGACGCCACCAACCCCATCGCTGACGCGCCGCCGCGAAACGGTGTCCTGAAATTCTTCACCGCCATGGATAACTCCCTCATGGAGCGTCTTCAGCAACTGGTTCCGCAGGCCAATTTTGTCAAGGCGTTCAACAGCGTCGGCAACGCGCTCATGATCAATCCTGAATTCAAGGGCGGGCCGCCCACCATGTTCATCTGCGGCAACAACGACCAGGCCAAGACTGAGGTCGCCGTCATCCTCAAGAAGTTCGGCTGGGAAACAGAAGATATGGGCGCCGCCGAGGCTGCGCGCGCCATCGAACCGCTCTGTATGCTCTGGTGCATCCCCGGCTTCGCCAAAAATCAGTGGAATCACGCTTTCAAATTGCTTCGCCAGTGAAAAATCGTTTTCTAAATCTGTCATTCCGACCGAGCACGAGGGAGCGTATGCGACTGAGGGCGCGTGGAAGAACCCCGAGAATGTATCTGTTGCCATGCTGCTTCAGGGAGTTCTCTCGAAAAATCTTGTGGCGCCGCCTCCTCGGTTGTGCAAATCCCTAATAATGAATGATTGTGGACCGCCCCACAAAGCTGTTTCCACTCGAGCGTAGAGGAGCACGCACGCCGTTGCTCTGCCACAGCGTCGCAGGCGCGGCACAAGTTAACCTAACCTGGAAGACCTGGGTACCGTAATAAAACCATCAAATCTTTCAACCATTGTTCGCAACGCGATTTTCTATCCCCGAACCAGGCCCCTCGCCCATCAATTTTCTGCTACATTGCTCTCGGACTCCAATCGCACGGCAGAAGGGACCCTTATGCCCAACGGCGGGCCGGACAACTGCAGCACCTGCGGCTTCAATCGCCGCAATGCCGGCCGCTGGCGCAACTCCGCGCCGGACGAAACGCAGGGCTCCCGGATTGCGCCGGTTTTGCGCAATCTGGGATTGGAAACCCAGGGCTCCCGGATTGCGCCGGTTTTGCGCAATCTGGGATTGGAAACCCAGGGCTCCCGGATTGCGCCGGTTTTGCGCAATCTGGGATTGGAAACGCAGGGCTCCCGGATTGCGCCGGTTTTGCGCAATCTGGGATTGGAAACGCAGGGCTCCCGGATTGCGCCGGTTTTGCGCAATCTGGGATTGGAAACGCAACTACCTTTTTGTGAGATTCGCGGCGTCCCTGTCCCGTACGACCACTGGACCTACTGCCAGAACTGGCATACGCGCACGTGCGATCCCATCGGCCCCATCTACAGCTCGGGAATCTACGACCAGAGCTATCGCCGCATCCCCTGGCATGGCGCCGTTCCGCCCGACTTCGTCACCACCGGCGTATGCAGTGAATGCAGCGCCCCGGTCCACGACGGTATTTCCATCCCCTCCGTTGAAGGTGCTCCGCTGGCCTTCTGCTGCAACCTGCATTATCTCAACTGGTGGAAGCGCCAGCATCCCGGCCAGGACGCACCCATGAGCTATGGGATCGAAGAGCATTAGGACGGGCCTTGGCATCTCAGAATTTAACGGTTGTGGACCGCAGGCGCCGGGGTCCCCAGGAACGCGCTGCTTTTGCGCGTTCTGGGGTGGAGGCGCCGGGGTCCCCAGGAACGCGCCGCAGATAATGAAACCTGGCGTGGGCTTGCCCAAATGATTATTGGGAAGAGCAGCGAAGTCTCTGCCCAGTAGAGCGGTGATTACAGAGCCAAGGATGATCCAAACCATGCCGGCCAGCAGTCCGCAGCTCAGCACACGAGACCACTTGATTGTGTTCATGGCCATGGATTGTATACATAGCACAATCAGCGTCGCAGGAATCCCAGAGATTTTTTCAGCTCTTCCATCACCTCATAAACAATTGGGCAGGTAAACGTTCGCGTAATCATTGCAAGGGTACGGGAGACAAATTCCGGTTGGTAGAGATACGGATACCCACTACAATCGGCAGGACGGTCTTCATATACACTGCAGAGGTTGTCTTTCAGGAAAGGACAGGGAGTGGCGCGTGTCGTCCAAGGCTTATCACTGTAAGGCTCTGAGTGTTCCAGGTAGGTCTCAATAAACTGTTGCCGTGTCATGGCAAGATGGCGTGCAAGCCGGTCCACTTCCTCTTCGCTAAACCCTGGCTTCACTTCCCGGCAGCAGTTGGCGCACTTGGTGCAATCGATTCCGGCCCACACGCGATGGGTGACGGCGAAAACGCGGGCATCAATTTCATCTGGCTCCAGATTACATTGAGTCTTAAGAAAGCGACGGAATCTGAAATTTTCGTCCTCTTTTTTCTCTGCCTGCTGGCGTATTTGAACAAGATCGAAAGCCACGCACTCTCCTGCGTATTTCTTTTAGAAAGTTTACTGAATGTCGTGCAGCGAGGCCATGGGCTTCTAAGCCGATGATTCGATGCCAATGACAGCACCAAGCATTTTTGGCCTTTGGAAGTTTGCGTTTGGTTCAGACCGATGCAGCCCAAACGGTGCTCACATTCTGGCAATCATTCCCCGCTCTAAGCCGGAAAATATGGCTTAAAATCTGCTTATTTGGTGCTTGACTTTACTGCCGGCGGGTGTATCGTAGCGTACTCGTATTGGAAGCAGCATTAAGCATTACGAACCCAGGTGAAGTCCCAACGCCCGTGCCCGCCCGGTAGTTTCCAAACACAACCGGGGCAGATTGGCCGACAAAAAACCCAGGAGGAATAATGGCTGCAAATGCAATCCCCATTCCAGAGTTACAACTGACTACAGAACAGAAACCAGAGGAAATCATTGTCCGCGGAACAGGCAAAATCTCAGCGGCAAGCGCTGACTTGTTGCAGGCGACCGTCCGCGGCCTGATCCCTGGCGCTAAGCGCATTGTCCTTGACCTGACCGGGGTTGAGTACGTGGATAGTTCCGGCCTGGGTGCGCTGGTAACCCTTTATGTGGCCGCGAGCAAGGCGCAATGCATGTTGGAAATAGCCAACCCCAAGCAACGCATCCGCGATTTGTTCAAGATAACCAAGCTGGCTTCCTTCTTTGACGGCGGAGCTTGCATCGGCGATGTTGGCGGTATGTGATTTTGAACGAGCTCAAGGGTGATAAATGACGAAACCTCCGCTGTTACCGATCCCGGCTGAGTACCGTTCCTGTATCACACCCGTCAGCATGGAATTGGCGAATCGGACCGGTATCAAGTATTTCCCTTGGGACTTGGTTTACTCACTCGTCAGGTGGTAAGTAAACGACGACTGTTTGCAGCAGTAATGACAATTGCCCACACTCAGGCATAATAAGCCTTATGCTTCGTGGCCTTAAGGCCCTGCTTGCTGTTGTGGTCGCTCTTGTCTTTGCAGTAGTGGCTACCGTCTTCTACTTGCGGGAACTTTCCAGACGAGGTCCAGCTGCTGATGAATACCGAATCTATGGCATTCTTCTAACGCGGTTGGCAGCAGAAAACAACTGGCGTCCCGGCGAGGTTGAGCTTTCAAATACAACGCTTCCACTGGAAGAACCCGACTTTCCAAATTGGATTCCAATGGAATTGCGGACCGACAAGATGACCCCGCCGCCGGATGGTGTGAAATTCTGTGGCTACCTGTGTGGCCGGGAGTTTGTCAAAGAGAACCTGGTTGACTGGCGATTAAATTCCACTGCACGGCACCAAGTGGGATTCCCCATCGTGGGACCGTCTGAAGGAACCCCGACAAGGAGACGTGTCGTAGGGGTGACGCGTGCCGGATTCAACCTGTGGCACACTCGCGCTTTCTTGTTTTTCACCGCTGATTGCAACAATTACTCGCGGGAACATCCAGTCATGTGTGTGGAATTGGGGGAGGCTTACTTCCAGAAGAAAAATGGGGTCTGGTGGTTGGACCACATTAGTGCGATGGTGTTCTGAAGCGGATTTTGCTGGTGGGTTTTAGAGTCAGCAACTAATATTGCCCAAATTTCAAGTGATTTTTGATGGCGCGCCCGGAGAGATTCGAACTCCCGACCTATTGCTCCGGAGGCAATCGCTCTATCCAGCTGAGCTACGGGCGCGCTTGGTGGGACAGCCTTAAGATTATCATTTCTGGCCAGCGGCACAAAGCCGAATGCTGGGCCGGATTGGCCCCAGCGTCCAGGCTTGGTTATTTTCTTTCTGCGATCAGCAATAGTGCCCCGATTCTCTTGAACTCCCGCAACTCCCCGGCATTCTTGAACCATTTTCCGGAATATGTTTCCGGCGTTGGGCTACGGTCGGGGATCCGGCGAGCTTGAACATTGCTGAAGCCATGGTCTTCAAGCAGGGCGATATATTCCTTTTCTGAAAGAGCCTGCACCGGGACCTTTAACTCGCCAACCCAGCGCAGTGAATAATGATTGTCTTTATAAAGGTTGATCAGGATAAACAGTTTGCCGCCGGGCGCCATCACACGGCGCAATTCGTCAAGCGCCTTTCCCTGATCGGCATAGTAATAAATCGATTCTACGGAGAGAACTTTGCTGAAGCAGTTATCTGCAGCGGGAATGCTCTCGGCTGATCCCCAGAGATAGCGAATGTTCTTAAAAGCAGAAGAAGCCTGCTCGGCGCGGCGAAGCATCTCGTCGGCCACGTCAAGGCCTATCACCTCGCCAGCCACGCGGGCCATCCGGCGCGAGGCCCAGCCAGTCCCGCAGCCCAGATCAAGGACGCGGTCAGTTGCCTGAAGATCCATCAAGGCAAGCGTCTGGTCAGTGATGTCAGAGTGGTGGTCTTCCATTTCGTCGCCGCGGCCGGCAGCGGCCCACTGGTTAAATTCCTGTTGGATCTTCTGATCAGCCGGGGATGGGAGTGTGTCAACTTTGGGTTCCATGCATCTATGTTACATTGAGGAGCTTGACCTCATCTATTGAGCGATCAGGATTGAATAACCATGGCAGGGCCCGCCAATCCCGCGCAACCGTCACCGGAATCGCTCTATTGCCCCAACTGCGCGCGCGAGGTCGCGGACCCGCTGATCTGTGGCGATTGCTCTGCAGTGATCTGCCGTGTCTGCGGAAGGCCGCTAGAATCCTCATCCGATTTAGGCATTGGATGACATGGAAGCCCATCTATTAAAACAAGGGAAGGCAAATGCTAACCATTATCCTATTAACTATCTCCAACATCTTTATGACCTTTGCCTGGTACGGACATCTCAAGTACCAGGATGTGCCGCTTTGGAAAGTGACGTTGGTAAGCTGGGGCATCGCATTTTTTGAATACTGTTTTCAAGTGCCCGCAAACCGCATCGGCAGCCATGTTTTCAACACAGCGCAGCTCAAGACCATTCAAGAGATCATCACCCTGATTGTATTTTCGTTTTTTTCCATCTGGTATCTGAAGCAGAACATCAAGTGGAACCACGCGGTCGGGTTCTTCTTTATTGTGGTGGCGGCATTTTTTATATTTAAGAAATGGTAGGCGGCAACGCTCAACTAAACTCAAGGAACTTGGAGATCAATAAATCCGGTAAGACACGATTGGTTTTATACCGGCGTCTTGGTTTTCCGTGCAGGATTGAAAAATGGCAGCCTGGTGACAGTCGCGGTCACCTTCTGCCGCACCGCTTCAATCGTGATCTCCATCTGCAATTTGGTCCCGGGCCGTGAATGCGCTGTTTCCACGCTGGCCAGCGCGATCATCTTCTTTAACAGCGGGGACCAGGTGGTAGAGGTCGCCTTTCCTACTTGCCTGCCGCCAAGGTAAACCGGCACATGCACACGCGAGGCCTGAGCTGGTGCGGCTGGCGTGAGGCCAAACTTCTCATATCGCTCTTCGATCTCGACCCAATCCATCTCCAGCCCAACAAGTTGCCGCGCTACGCCGTGTTTTTGTTGCTGTGCCAGCGCCGCTTTGCCGACAAAATTCTCTTTGTCCAGGTGCACCATTTTGCTGAAGCCCAGCTCATACGGAGAATATTTCTGCTCCGGGATCAATGCCTTTTTGCTGCTGATGTAGTCCACTTCAATCAGCAGCAGTCCTGCCTCAATCCGCGCCACGTCAAGCGCCAGCATTCCCGCTGCATGGATGTCGAATTGACGGCCTCGCTCTATCAGCGTGTCCCAGACTTTTACCGCATCATTTTTATCGCGAAGAGGAATCCAGATTTCATAGCCAAGGTCGCCGGTATAACCGGTACGGGAGATATCCACGGGCACGCCGGCAATCTTCCCGCTGGTCATGCGAAAGTATTTAAGATTGGCAATGTCGGCTTCGGCAATCGATTTGAGCAGCCTGCCGGAAGTTGGGCCTTGCAGCGCCAGCGCCGCAACTGTTTCAGAGATATCTTCAATCTGAACATCCATGTTCAGGCCGTTCTGGCGAAACCAGCGCAGGCTGGGATCGGCGGCGGTCCAGCGATATTTATTTTCTTCCAGGCGCGTGATAGTGCCGTCATCAATCACCTTGCCCTGCTCGTCACACCAGCAACAATAGATCACCTGCCCGGGCTTCACTTTGTTAATGTCGCGTGTGATCACGCGGTTCACGAGCTTGGTAGCGTCTTTACCGGAAACAATGTACTTGTAAAGCGGTGTGATATCGATGAGCGCAGCCGCGTTGCGGATGGCGTTGTACTCATGCTCGTGGTGCACTTCATAGGTGCTGACCGTGTAGTAGCCCGACCATTCGCGATAGTTGAGGCTGTGGCACAGAGCGAAGGTGCGCTCGTGAAATGCGGTTCCGACAGGCATTGGAAAAGCATACCACTGAGAAACATAAATTAGGATTTTTGGACGGATTTCATGCTGAAGAGCGTCCCTGGGATTCTCAGTCTGATTTTCTCCGTTCTTAAAAAATCCAATTTTTCTCCGCGCCGCTGACTAGTCGCGTCTTTACAATCTCGTTCTGATTTCCAATTCGATAATGCACCAGAAGTTCGGCTGGTTTGGAAAACGTGTTCAGCAGGCCTTGGTCCAAGTCGAATCTAGCATGAAGTACAGTAGCGGCTTCGGGCCGAAGGGTGAGCGGATAAATTCCTTCCTGCGACGCTTTGCGAGTGTTGGTTTTCGTGGTTGTGATTAGCTCCATGCCAGTAACCGTCACCGCGGAGCTGGATGAATTCTTGATTGTCACTTCCGGTTCGTACCAGTCTTCACCAATGAGGCTGTGATATCTCTTGACGCTTACAGACAGCTCTGGCTGCTTTGCATTCATCGGAATTGGAGGATGAACTAATTTGACTTGATAAATATTAATAGCGGGGTCGCATCCCAGCAGCAAAAACAGTGATCGGAGCAACAGCATTGTTATCGCAGTTCGCATGTTCTGATTACGGCTTTCAAGGCTGCTATTGAGACAGAATAGCAAACCGTCCGATAAAATACTGGTCAAGTTTCAACGGGCAAATGGATGACCTCAAGCAAAATGGACTGATGGTGATTGTACGGAAACGGCTCCACATGCAGAGAGAACAGACTGCTAATCACGCCGACGCGGAGATGTTGTGGGTATAACTTGTGTTATACTCCTTGGGTGAAAACAGCTATTTCGCTTCCCGACAATCTTTTCCGCATGGCCGAGACTGCAGCGCGCAAACTTCATATGTCTCGCAGCCAGCTCTATGCTACTGCGCTCAGAGAATTCCTGGAGAAACGTCGCAGCAGCAAAATCACTGAGCATCTGAATAGAATTTATTCCAACGAACGGTCTGGATTGGACCCGGTCTTACAATCCGCTCAGATGCAATCAATCGAAAGGGAAGACTGGTAATCAGTGACACGCGGAGAGATCTGGTGGGCTGACCTGCCGGAGCCGCGTGGCTCTGAGCCTGGTTATCGTCGGCCTGTTCTTATTATTCAAGCTGACTCGTTCAATCGAAGTGAAATCAGGACCGTTATTGTGGCTGTTATCACCAGCAACCTCCGACTGGCAGAAGCGCCCGGCAACGTGCTATTGCCTGCGGACATAAGCGGACTGTCACGAGATTCAGTCGTGAATGTTTCTCAAGTCCTTACACTGGATCGATCGTTTTTTACAGAAGCTGTAAGCAGGATCCCTGCCCGCCTGATGATCCAAATTGAGGCCGGCCTCAAACTCATTTTCGAACTGTAGAGCACTAGCGACTGACTTGCGCTGAGTCTTGAAACAGTCTATTAGAATGTAAGTGATTTTATGGCTTCTTCCAACGGCTCAAAATCCAAATATGACGTGATCGTGATCGGCGGCGGGCATAACGGCCTGACTAACGCAGCTTATCTGGCGCGCGCAGGGAAAAAGGTCCTGGTGCTGGAGCGCCGTCACGTGCTGGGCGGCGCCGCCGTGACGGAAGAGGTGTTTCCCGGTTTCAAATTTTCCGTTTGCTCGTACGTGGTCTCACTTCTCCGGCCAGAAATCATTCGCGATCTCGATCTCCCGCGCCATGGCCTGGAAATTCTGCCCCTGGACGGCACTTTCACGCCCATGCCCAACGGCGATTATCTCTGGCGCGTGAATGACCATGGCAAGACGCGACGCGAAATTGCGCGCCACTCGAAACTTGACGCCGAGGCTTATGAAGAGTTCGGCAAGGCGATGCAGGCCATGTGCCGCTTTGTGAAGCCCATCCTGAGCATGGTGCCGCCCGATCCCAGCACGCTCAATCCGCGTGAGCTGATGAAGCTGTTGTTCATCGGCCGGCGCTTCCAGGGCATGAGCAGCGAGGACAAATACAACCAGGTGCAGTTGATGACCATGAGCGCCATCGATTTCCTGGACCAGTGGTTTGAAACCGACGTGCTCAAGGCGACGATGTCGGCCTCCGGGATCATTGGCACATTTCTTGGCGTGCGCTCTCCGGGGACGGCATACGTACTGCTGCACCACTACATGGGTGAGATCGACGGCGCTTTTCGCTCCTGGGGCTTTGCGCGTGGAGGCACTGGCGCCATTTCCAATGCTATCGCCGAGGCAGCGCGGGAACTGGGCGCGGAGATACGCACGCAGTCGCCGATCGCGAAGATCATCGTAAAGAGCGGACGGGCTATAGGCGTTGCGCTACAGAACGGCGACGAATTCTATGCTGATGTAATTTCTTCCAGCGTTGACCCGCGCCTCACTTTCATCAAGTTCATCGAAGAGAATCAATTGCCCGGCGAATTTCTGGAAGACGTCCGCCGCTATAAGTTTCGCGGTTCGTCAGGCAAGGTCAACATTGCGCTGGATGCGCTGCCTGACTTTAAATCCCTGCCCGGCCCCGGCGCGCATCTGCGCGGTGCTCTTTCCATCTCGCCCAGCGTGGAATACATGGAGCGGGCTTATGACGATGCCAAGTACGGCAACTTCTCCCAGCGTCCTTACATCGATATGGTGATTCCCTCGCTCACAGATCCTTCGGTGGCGCCGCCGGGCAAGCACGTGATGTCCTGCTTTGTGCAATACGCGCCTTATAAGCTGCGCCCCGGATTGAACTGGGACGAACAGCGCGAAGCTTTCGGCAACAACGTGATTGACACCATCTCAGAATATGCCCCGAATTTGAAGAACATCATTATCAATAAGCAAGTGCTTACGCCGCTGGATCTGGAGCGCGAGTTCGGCCTGAGCGAGGGCAATATCTTCCAGGGTGAGCTTTCGCTGGAGCAGCTTTTCTTCCTGCGGCCGGTGCCGGGCTATGCGCAGTTCCGCACGCCCATCAAGAACCTTTATATGTGCGGATCTGCGACGCATCCAGGCGGCGGCATCATGGGAGCACCCGGCCGCCTGGCAGCAATGGAAATCCTGAAAGACGTTGGAACCTCCTCCCACAGCGCAAAGCAGTTCATGCCGAAAACTCAGGAGGTCAGCTAGCGGATGGCTGAGACTCGCGACGTCGTCATCATTGGCGGCGGCCACAATGGGCTTGTGACCGCATTCTACCTGGCCAAAGCCGGCTTTAAACCGCTGGTGCTGGAACGGCGTTCGCAGGTTGGCGGCGCTGCTGTTACGGAGGAATTTTCTCCGGGATTTCGTTGTTCTACTCTTGCTCACTCGGCTGGCCCGCTGCTGCCGGAGATTGTCCGCGACATGCAATTGGAGCGGCACGGTTTGAAGATGGTGACGCCGGATATCGGGGTGACTGCGCTCTCACCCGATGGCCGCGCTCTGCGCCTATACAACGATGCAAAGCTGGCGGCCCAGGAGATCACCAAGTTCTCCCAGAAAGATGCAGCGCAATACCCGGTGCTGCAAGAATCGCTCAGCAAGATTGGGCGCGTGATTGCGGAGGTCCTCAAGCTTACTCCGCCTGACATTGATGATCCGAACCGTGCTGATCTCTGGGCCATGCTTCAGACAGGACGAAGCCTGCGCAAGCTGGGCAAGAAAGATATGTATCGGCTGCTGCGCTGGGGCCCGATGGCCGTGGCTGACCTGGTGGCAGAGTTCTTTGAGACTGAGCTGCTGCGCGCTGTGGTTGCGGCGCGGGGAATCTTTGGCACAGCCATGGGTCCGTGGTCGGCCGGCAGCAGTTTGGTGCTGCTGATCCGGGCGGCAGGCGATTCACACCCTGCAGGCTCAGCGTTCTTCGCAATTGGCGGAACTGGCGCGATCACTCAAGCCATGGCGGCCGCTGCACAAGGAGCAGGCGCTGAGATTCGCACAAACGCGGACGTAAAAGAAGTCCGGGTGAAAGACGGAGTAGCTACTGCCGTCGTTTTATCTGACGGCGGAGAAATCAGCGCAAAAGCCATCATCTCCAATGCTGATCCGCGGCGCACGCTGCTTAACCTGGTTGATCCCACGCACTTGACGCCCGATTTCGTAATGAAGTTGCAGAACTATCGCATGTCCGGGACTGTGGCCAAGGTCAACTTCGCTTTGTCCGCTCTACCAAAGTTTACGGCCTTCAGTGGGAGCGACAATGATGCGGCGCTGCGGAGCAGGCTACACATCGGCCCGGAGATCGACTACCTGGAGCGCGCGTTTGATGAATCGAAGTATGGCAGCTTCTCGTCGCATCCTTATCTTGAGATGACGATCCCGTCGCTGACAGATAGCTCACTGGCACCAGCGGGTAAGCATGTGATGTCGGTTTACGTTCAGTTCGCGCCATTCAAACTCAAATCCGGTGATTGGGACAGCCAGCGCGATGCCCTGGGCGATACCGTAGTAAAGGCTCTGAGCCAATACGCGCCGAATTTCGCGGACCTGGTGGAAGATGCGCAGATCGTCACTCCGAAGGATCTGGAAGACAAATATGGCTTGACCGGTGGACATATTTTCCACGGTGAGCTCGCGCTCGATCAGTTTTTCACCATGCGGCCGTTGCTTGACTGGGCGCGGTATAAGACGCCGATCCAGAACCTTTATTTATGCGGCTCGGGCACGCATCCGGGCGCGGGGCTGACGGGTGGTTCGGGAGCGAACGCGGCGCGGGAGATCGCTAGAGAGTTGCGGCGATAAGGGACGGAGCCGCTGAGATATCGTATTAGAATTGCTGCATGACAAACAGCCGCAGATATTGGATGAGTTTACTGTTGTCCGCAGGCCTGTTGACCGGGACAAACCTCTTTTTCCTGTGGCGGGTCGCCCGATGCGCCGACTGCATACATCCTTACGGTTTTCCTTTTGCATTTTTCATGACGGGAGGATTTGCTGGCATTCGTGAGATCCACGGAGTCAACCTAGTGCTGGATTTGCTGGTTCTGCTTGTCATAGCGGTCATAGTGTCATCGGCGTGGAAGCGGTTTTCAAGGAACCGCGCAGGCGGGCTCTAGCACGGATGCGAACAGAGATGACGTCCATGTATTCCAACACGCGCCCCGAAGTCGCCGTCTCTGAGGCGATGACGCTTCCCCAGCGCTACTACACCGATGCTGAGTGGTTCCAGCGCGAAATGGACGCGATCCATTTTGAGATGTGGCTTTGCGCTGGGCGCGCAGAACAGATACTGAATCCCGGTGACTACTTCGTTCGCAACGTGTCCAATGCCAGCGTGATCATCACGCGCGATGAGCAAGGAAGTATTCGCGCCTTTCACAACGTTTGCCGCCATCGCGGCACGTTGCTGTGCAAGGGTGAGCAGGGAAAATTTGCCGGACGAATTCAGTGCCAATATCATGCGTGGACTTACAGGCTTGACGGCACCTTGGCCAACGCTCCGCACATGGAGATGGTCCAGGGCTTTCGCGAAGAGGATTACCCACTGAACGCCGTTGCTGTAGCGGAGTGGGACGGCCATGTCTTTATCAATCTCTCTGCCCATCCGATTCCATTTACTCAGCACCTGGCGGGGCTTGATCAGAAGTTTCGTCCGTGGCGCATGGAAGAACTGCAGATGGTCGAGCGCCGCGTCTACCATCTAAAAGCAAACTGGAAGCTGATCATCCAGAATTATTCCGAATGCCTGCATTGTCCGATTGTGCATCCGTTGCTGCAGAAGCAATCGCATTACATGAGCGGAGAAAATGAACCGCCGCAGCCGACTTATCTGGGCGGCCGCATGGATCTGCGCGAAGGCGCCAGCAGTCTGACCATGGACGGCACCACTCAACGGTGTTCGCTGCCTGGACTCAGCTCCGACGATCAGCGGCACGTTTACTATTATTGCCTGCTGCCGAACTTCTTTCTCAATCTCCATCCTGATTACATGCTGACTTTCACTATGTGGCCACATGCGGTTGATCAGACTGAAATCATCTGCGAGTGGCATTTCCATCCTGACGAGATCAGGAAGCCCGGCTTCAATCCCCAAGATGCTGTGGAGTTCTGGGACATCACCAACAAGCAGGATTGGGAATTATCCGACCTGGCGCAGCAAGGCATCAGCTCAAAAGGCTATCAGCCCGGACCTTATTCCAATCGCGAAGAGCTGCTATTAGCGCTGGACAGGTTTGTGCTGGATCGGGTGAAGCAGCAAAGTAATACAGTAATTAGGAGCGAATCGAATACTTGAGTATTTCATCCAAATTTCCGCCGATCCGCGGCATTCTACTCGTGGTCGTCACTTATTAATCAAGATTATTGAGTACTTGTTGTTGAGCGAAAGTCAGCGTATCTTTAAGCGAGACGAGTCAATGAAATCAGAACGTCTCAATCGAATCACTGTAGAAGCGGGCAAGTGTGGAGGGCGCCCCTGCATCCGTGGCCAGCGCATGCGCGTCACCGATGTTCTGGAGTTGTTGGCGGCTGGCGCTTCTTTCGAAGAGATCATTCGCGACTATCCATTCCTGGAACGCGAAGACATTCTTGCTGCTTTGGATTACGCCGCTTATCAAACTGATCATGTTGTACTTCAGACTTCGTGAAGTTCCTTGTTGACAACCAATTGCCTGCAGCTTTGGCACAGTATCTTAGAAAGCGAGGCTTCGATTGCCTGCACGTTTTGGACATCGGTTTAGCCGAAGCAAATGATGCAGACATTTGCCGATACGCAGCAGGCGATGAGCGTGTGATCATCAGCAAAGATCAGGATTTTCTTTATCTCGCCAATCAACTCGAAACAGAGATTAAGCTTATTTGGGTTCGCCTCGGCAACTGCAGAACGGCAGCTTTGCTTGAAGCCTTCGAGCGATTCTGGTCACTGATCGAATCCTCCTTACAAGCGGGTGATCGGATCATTGAGATCCGCTAAACGCTCACCTTAAAATTTCGCCAAACTCTCCATCGCCTTGAACAGATCATCCGCCTGCGGCAGGATCACATCTTCCAAAATCGGCTGGTAGGCGACAAACGTATCTGTCGCGGCCACACGCTTGACGGGAGCATCAAGGTCTTCAAAAAGCTCGTCAGCAATGCGCGCTGCAATCTCTGCACCGTAGCCCCAGCTCATCACATCTTCATGCGCCACGATCACGCGGCTGGTTTTGCGGACAGAAGCGGCAATGGCCTCCCAGTCGTAAGGATTCAGCGTTCGCAAGTCGATCAGCTCCACGCTCACGTTCTGTTCGCGCTCAATCTTCTGCGCAGCCTGCAGCGCGCGCGGAACCACGGCGCCATACGTGATCACCGTAAGGTCTTTGCCTTCTTTTACGATTCTTGCCTTGCCAAAGGGAATCATGTGGTCGGGGCCGGGATACGGTGCGCGGCCAAAGGTTTCACGGTAGAGACGTTTGTGCTCCAGGAACATGACCGGATCGTCACAGCAGATCGCGGTGCGCAGCAGTCCGTTGGCATCGAGCGCGTTGGAAGGGAAGCAAACTCGCAGACCAGGAATATGCGTGAACAGGCTCTCACCGCATTGTGAGTGATAAGCCGCTCCGCCGGTAAGATATCCGCCAATGGCAACGCGAACAACCGCCGGGCAGGAGAAATTTCCATTAGAGCGCCAGCGCATCACAGACAATTCACTCCTGATCTGGTGATACGCTGGCCAGATGTAGTCGAAGAACTGGATTTCAACCACCGGCTTCAATCCACGCGTAGCCATGCCTACTGCACGGCCAAGAATGTTGGCCTCCGCCAGCGGAGAGTTGAAGACGCGGTCACTGCCAAACTCCAGTTGTAAGCCGGCGGTCAGCTTAAAGACGCCGCCTTTGCCTTTGATCTGCTTCTGCCTCAGATATTCTTCACGGCTGCAATCGGCAACGTCTTCGCCAAAAACTACAATGCGCTCGTCGCGGCGCATCTCGTCTTTCAGGCAGGCGTTGATCAAGTCTGCCATGGTTTTATCGGCGCCCTGGGATTGTGCTGCGCTCGCCATGGTGCGCGGGTCCAGGTCTTCTGAGTAAACATTGGTGTAGATGGAGTCCGTGGTCGGCAGCGTAGCTTTCAACGCTTCGTCAGCGGCAGCGGCCACTTCTTCATCCACTGATTTTTCCAGCTTGTTAATGCCGGCCTCATTCAGGATATTTTCCCGCACCAGAAACATCTGCAAACGCGTTACTGGATCGCGCTTGGCATCTTTTTCACGCTCCACTTCAGGGCGATACAGCTTTTCATCATCAGAAAGTGAATGAGAATACGGGCGGATGACGTGGCCGTGCACCAATGCAGGGCCATTCCCAGCGCGGATGTAATCCACTGCCCGCTTGCACGCCGCGTAAGAAGCCACCACATCTGTGCCATCACATTCTTGCACCAGAAGGTTGGGAAAATTGCTGATAAGCCTGGAAACGCTGCCGCCTGCGGTCTGCACTTCCACAGGCACGGAAATAGCGTATCCATTGTCTTCAATCATGAACAGCACCGGCAGCTTCAGATTGCTGGCGGAGTTCATGGCTTCCCAGAACTCGCCTTCACTGGTGGTGCCGTCGCCGGCGGAGCAGTAAACCACCTCATCGCCGTGGAAAGTCACATCTTTAAACTGGCGATAATCGCCCTCATGCTTTTCCGCTGCTTCAGGATGCTGGCTGAAATAGCGGCCCGCTTCAGCGCAGCCCACGGCCTGCAGGAACTGAGTGCCGGTTGGAGAGGATTGGCTCACGATATTCAATTTCTTGTGTCCCCAGTGAGAAGGCATTTGGCGGCCGCCGGAATTTGGATCATCGGCAGCACCCACTCCCTCTAAAAACTGTTCATACGGAGTCATGCCCAGGGCCAGGCACAGCGCGCGGTCGCGATAATAAGGGTAGAACCAGTCATAGCTGGGTCTCAGGTTCAAGGCTGCTGCCACCGTCAAAGCTTCATGTCCCGCGCTGGATATTTGAAAGAAAATCTTCTGCTGGTTCTTCAGCACTTTTTCCCGATCGTCAAGCCGCCGTGAAAGATACATGAGGCGGTAAATCTCCACCAATTGCTGGCGCGTTAGGCCTTCATAAGTCTTTTCTGTTTTTGTGGAGATTTCGGCTACTGCAGACGTGTCCTTACGGGAGTCGGTCCTGGTTACTGCCATAGTGCTCCTCTGGTTGCTTCGGTGGGTGGTCGGGCGTACTTTCGATGTACCTCCCATTCTAAATCGTAAGGTCTTTACCGGGTATACTGAAAATGAAATGATTCGCAAAAATCGGCCCATCCCCGGCCATACCGCCAAACTGCTCATTTTTGATCTGGACGGAACGCTGGTCGATTCTCGTGAAGACCTGGCAAATTCTGTCAATGCCATGCTCCACCACTATGGCAAACCTGCCCTGCCTCACGCGGTGATTGCCGGCTATATAGGCGATGGCGCTCCCATGCTGGTGCGGCGTTCGCTGGGCGACCCTGACGACGAAAGCTTTGTCCAGGACGCAATGCTTTACTTCATGGCCTGGTATCGCGAGCACAAACTGGATAGCACCTACGTTTACGAGGGGGTTAAAGAGGCGCTGGATACCATCCGCGCCAGCCGTAACGGCCAGCCATTGAAAATGGCTGTTCTCAGCAACAAGCCGGTCGGCCCTTCACGCGCCATTGTGGAAGCGCTTGGCCTGGGACCATATTTCTTCCAGGTCTATGGCGGCAACAGCTTTCACACCAAAAAGCCAGATCCGGCAGGCGTCGAAGCGTTGCTGCAGGAGTCCGGCGCTAGACCGGGAGAAACAATCCTTATTGGCGACTCCAACGTTGATGTGCTAACCGCGCGCAACGCCGGAATTTACTCCGTCGGCGTAACCTATGGCCTGGCGCCGCACACGCTGGAAGATGCTCCGCCAGATGTATTGATTGACAAGCCGCAAGAGCTGGCCACAGTTCTTGGCCCAAGAGAGCAGTGCCGGCTGGAGTTTAAGGCAGAGTAGGACCTTGTGGCACCAGCCGCCTCTGTTTGGGTCTTTGAACCGGCATGGTTTCTTGCGACTTGTGACCCTCTGCTTATCCTTGGGCAGCCACGCTGATTTTGCGAAAATTCAGCAGCTTTTATGCCTCTTTTGAGGCCGGCCTTTTCCGCCGGTTCCCGCTTAACTGCTTGCTTTTCAATCACGCGATTCAGAAATAGCCATCGTTACTCGCCGACTCCTACCCTCCCCCCGGTTTCGACCCAATTCGACCCCAGCCGACCCAAATCGACCCAATGCTGAGAACATCGGCAGAGGGTCGCAAACTCCGCATCCCTAAATTCTCAACTGGGTGGGGTCCCCGGCGCGCCCGATTTTGGGGCGTTGGGGCGGAAGCTCGCCCAAGAATCGACAGAGGGTCCGCAACAGGAAAAGGTTGAGCTGCAAGAAGACCGCCGATTGCTATTTTTTCAAAGACCACGATTGAACCGCCTGGGCAGCGCATGATAACGTAAAGAAATTATATCGCTTTTTGTTCTCCATGGCAACCTTGCCAAAACTCAGGTAGTGGGTCAGTCTGACCCACTACCAAAACTCAAATCCTGTTCCATTGTCTGAAGAACTGGATCATATAAGTCCGGATGAATTTTTTGCGATGAGGGAGCAAAGCCGCAAACAGCAAAAGCCGTCCATGGACTTCTTGGCACGCAGCATCCGCAAATGAAGGTTAGATCCTTGGAATACCTTCAGTTTTCAAATGCGCTTGGCCCGCAGGCGCGTTCGCTGACGCACGGCCGCAGCCAGCATGATGACGATTGGCACAAGCAGAAATGCCATTTCCGTTAAACCGGATCCCGCATCTGGAGAAAAGCCAAAGAATTGTTCGATAAAGTTCATGGCTGGTTCCTTTCAGTTACATTTCCAGTGGTTACAGGGTTCTCGCAAAACAGTACGAGAGTAGAGCAGCAGCCATGATACACGCGGCCTCTTAAGGCCACCAATGGATCTTTGATTATTTTGTGTTTGCTGACCCGGCCCTTTATTTCTTTGCCGCAGTTCCTCCCACTGGGCGGGCAGGCGGCGGCAATGCGATGTTCTTGTCTTTGGCCACAAAGCGGACCAGCTTGTTTTTCTGGTCGAAGGTCACGGCAAAGTTGCGCAGCGCCGCGGCGCCAAAATTCCCAATGGGGAAGATTGGGTTTAAGGTCAGGAATAGTTTGGTAAAGGTGTAACCGCCTAGTTTGACGTCAGACGCCAATTGCGCGCCTTTAATTTCAAACTCGTTTGAGACGGTGCGTCCGCGGCCAATCACGATAGGCTCGGAAACAAACTTCAGATCGGCCGCATATTTTGCGGGGACGCTCAGCGCCCGGCCGCGCGAATCCACGTGCGCATCGATTTTTTGCGGGCCGACCGTGAGCTCAATCACGGGAACATTGTCTGGCATGGTGAACGGCACAATTTCGTTTCCATCCGCCTTCGGCAGGCTGCCGCGCGCAAGAATCATCTGTGCGTTCAGGTAGTCCAGGGTAAACAGGTAGTCGTGAAACAGAGGAAATCCCAGGATGCCGTCAAAGTCCCGGTCGGCGCTGGGAAACTCGGCAGTGCGGACGTTCTTGAACTCCACTCCGGCAACCTTCAGCGAATCAATGCGCAAGACAGCCACTTTTTTGCCGTTAAGCCTGCTGGGGTCGCCGACCTGCTCTTCTCCAATCACGGGCAGCCCAAGCTGCTCCACCAATCGAGGCGAAGCCAATGCCTCTCCGCCCGCGCCGGTATCAATGGCAAAGGTAAACGGTCCCCTGCCATTGACCATTACCTGGACGTTCGGCAGGTTTCCGCGCAACTCCAGGGGAGCGCTGGCAATAACTTCCTGGGCAGACAGAGCCGATGTCAATACGAAGACGATCATTCCAGCCGTGCAGAAAGCCTGCGACAGACGTTTCATGTGATCAAAACCTTTTCTTAATTATTTAGTTGTTCAATAGACCAAGGGTAAAAGGAAAGGTGAGCAATGAAATCAGAATCGCTCTGACGGAGGAGCGGGACAAATGCCATATTCAATTTTTCAGGCTCTTCTGCTTGCTCGGCCACACGCAACGGCGCAGAACAAATGCTCCTATCATGGTGAGTAGTACGAGCAGAAAAAGCATTTCAGTAAGGCCAGAGCCTGCGTCGGGTGAAAGACCAAACAATTGTTCGATGAAGTTCATGGCTGATTCCTTTCGCCAAGCATTTTCAAAAACCAATATCAAGGCCTGTCCAACCGAATGATTACCGGGGCGGTGGCGGCCCATCCGGCTGGCAACCATCCACAGCAGGATGAATCGTCCAGCGATTTTCTGGCCTGCCCTGATTGGCTATGGTTGCGGGTGTGAACCGGTCAGTCAATAGACGGCACCAGACATCTTTGACCTTGATGGCTGCATTGCGGAACGGGATTGATGCCAGGCCCATCTGCACATCAAGCGTACTCAAGGCTCCGATCCCCTCAGTAGCATCAGGGTTCCATTCCAGGTAATGATTCACGTCAGGAGATGCGCTCTTGAAGATTGGGTCGCTGAATCGGGCAATGGCCTTTAGCGGATGCAGCTCATGCCAGCCAGTATGGAAACCGTCATAAACGTGGGTGCCAAAGACCACAACCTGGTCGCCGTCATTGAGTTGCCCCAGCGGCAGATCTCCAACATTTGCGTCGTTCACATCTCCCGGATCAGAATTGAAAGCAGCATTGGCGGCGATATATGCTCCTGCCGCGCCTCCTGCCAATAGACCGGCGATGAAACCGATGATTGCGCCGATAAGACAACCAATGGGACCAAAGAGGCCGCCAAGTGCACATCCAGCAGCTGCCCCTGCGGCGGCGCCCGCGCCCGCACCTACTCCGACAGCCGTTCCTTGCAGTGCGGCAGTGTCCTTCATGGCCTGCCAGAAATTCCCTTCGGCTTCGCAATGCAGACTGGATCGCGTCATGGTTGTCGCATCAGGCAAGCCATCAGTAATCGTTGTATCGCTGATTGAAACCGGCGTGTAAGGAAGATCCACGATCATGGGCTGCAGAAGCAAACTACCCTGAAAGTTGTCGAGAAAAATATCATTCTGCGGTGTTGATTCCGTTTTGCCATCCAAAGAAGGACCAGCGCCGGGAACCAGTGGCAATGCTCGCGACCAGGGTACGGTTCCGGGCGGATTGACCGAGGGATTGAAAAAGGCGGCATTCGGGGCCTTATACAGGTCCTGATGGCGATGCGGCATCAGGCGTATGTCGAAGAACTGGTCGTTATCGAATGCCCCGAGCAACGGGGTAATGGTCGGCAGGCTTTCTACCGTTCCAATGGCGCATTGGTCGCCCGAGACGCACACCAAACGGTGGAAAAGCCATTCATTTGCTATGGCAATAATGGTGGCAGCATATTGAATCGCAATAAAGACAAAACCCAGCACGAAGTTGCCGGTCAAAAAAGAGGCAAGAGCTGCCAACAGGCCAGGGATGCTTGCCCCGGCTGCAAAGGCCACAAGGTCGTCCTTATTGAAAGGTTTTTCACCCGGCGTGTGGTTATAGCACTTGGTGAATTGGTGAAACATTTGGAACGCTCCTTAAATAGTGATCAGCTGCCCTGCACAAACAGGCTTACTCCTCCAGCCAGGGTGCGTGGGCCCGTAGGAGGGGAAGCAAAGCCGTGGATGTTAAAAGCCTGCGTGCCGACGAATACGCCGCTTGTATGCTCAATAGAAACCGCAATCTCCGTGGATGCATCCGGGCCAAGGTCAAATGCGCTAGGGGTAATCGTGATTTTCCAGTCCGTTGTCACGGGAAACCTCCCGTAACTTTGCGTGCGCAGTGCCTGCGCCCAGCGCGCCTGGCTTTCGGCAAACCGTCCTTTTTCGCGCGATGGCTGGTCTTGCTCCAGGCAGGGCCCCAGCTTTGGAAGTTGATACATATCAGCTTCAATCTCAAACCGGCGCGTCACCGTTGCCTGGTTATGGACAGGAATGGAGAATGTAGCCGGCGATTTCATCCTGCCTACCTGGGTGTTCTTTTGCCCCAGATTGTTGTTGGGATTGGCATCGTCGCTCCATAACAAGAGCGCCTGCAGACAATAATGGCCGGGCGTTGGGGGCGTGTGCCAGATAAAATTCGTGAATGCTGGGCATTGCGCAGAACCTTTCACGCCCAAATTGGTCGAGGAGAATCCTACCGGAGTGCTGGTAATACCGATTCCGAAGCTCAAAAAAGAAAGATAGACAGGCAGGCCTGGAGCCGGGCCATCATAAGAGTTGTTCCAGACTCGAACCACCACTTTGTAGTCCGTATCTGCCGTTAAGTCATCGGGAGAAACAGGGTTGCCGCTCGTGTCAAACAACTGAATGTCTGGGTTGTCCCAGGTAACGCCCAGCCCCTGGGACATCAGGTAATATTGGTCATAAATCATGGGGTCTGCGCGCACGTGAACGCTGGGAGGAAGCTTTAGGCAGCAGCCGCCTCTTGCCGGGCGGCGAAAGCACCGCATCAGAGCCTTCCACAAGCCGCGCAAGAAAAACAGCAGCTTGGTCACCAGACCGGGAAGCAGCTTTAAGAATTCCAGATATGTTTTAAAGATTTTAGCCAGGCCCTTGAAGAAGCTATTCATGACGTCTTACCCTCATGCGGACTTCAGCTCTGTTTGAGATCGCGCCGCTTTTGATCCTGCCTGACTTCAATGGGAGCTGATCTCGCTTGCAACTTACTTGTATTGAGATCCCGGAACCCTGAATCTTGGGCCATCCAAAACAAACTACGCAGGGTAGTGTATGAGAAAGCAGAACGTTACAAACAATATTGAATAACGAAAAGGAGAAAAATGATCCCCCGGCCTGTGTTTGCACTGTTCTACTCACCTGTGCCAAACTAAAGAGATTTACATAGGCCGACATTGCCACAGGAGAGGCCTGCGGCCGTTTTTGTATACTCCCAACGTCTCTCGATGATGAAAAAGGCCTGCTATTGGAAGGATTAGATGGATTTTAGACTTATCAGCGACTACAAGCCTAAGGGCGATCAGGCCAACGCCATCGATGAACTCACCCGTGGCATTTATGCTGGGGAAAAACATCAGGTGTTGCTCGGTGTGACCGGCTCAGGCAAGACCTATACCATGGCCAAGGTGATTGAGCAGCTCAATCGCCCGGCGCTGGTGCTGGCGCACAACAAAACGCTGGCGGCGCAGCTTTATCACGAGTTCAAGCAGTTCTTCCCTAATAACGCGGTCGAGTATTTTGTCTCTTACTATGACTATTACCAACCAGAAGCTTACATCCCCGCCGGCGACGTTTACATAGAAAAGGAAGCGACGATCAATGACGAGCTGGACAAGCTTCGTCTCTCCGCCACACGATCATTGTTTGAACGGCGCGATTGCGTCATTGTCGCTTCAGTAAGCTGCATTTACGGTCTGGGATCGCCCGAAGCGTATTACGGCATGCTGCTCTTCCTGGAAAAAGGGCAGAAGATCCGCCGCCAGGACATCTTCAGCAAATTGGTGGAGATTCTTTACGAGCGCAATGACGTCGACTTTAAGCGCGGGACCTTCCGCGTGCGCGGCGATGTGATTGAGGTCTTTCCCACATACGACGACAACGCCTACCGCATTGAACTTTTCGGCGACGAGGTAGATTCGCTTTCGCAGATCGACCCGCTCTTCGGCACGGTCAAGCAGAAGTACACGCGCCTGCCGATTTATCCCAAGAGCCACTATGTGATGTCAAACGTCACGCGCAACCAGGCCATCGGTACCATTCTGGAAGAGCTGGCTTGGTGGGAAAAAGAGCTGGAAAAAGAAGGCCGGCTGGTAGAGTCACAGCGCGTACACCAGCGCACCCGCTTTGACCTGGAGATGATCAAGTCCGTGGGCTACTGCCACGGCATTGAGAACTACTCCCGCCACTTTAGCGGACGCAAGCCCGGTGAGCCGCCGCCAACTCTGCTGGATTACGTTCCGCGCGACTTCATCATGTTTATCGATGAATCGCACCAGACAGTGCCGCAACTGCATGGCATGTGGCATGGTGATCGCTCACGCAAAGAGAACCTGGTGCAGTATGGTTTCCGTCTGCCATCCGCGCTCGATAACCGTCCGCTCAAGTTTGAAGAGTTTGAAGAACGCACCAACCAGCTTATTTATGTTTCCGCCACTCCTGGTCCGTATGAGCTGACCAAGTCTTCAGGCGTCGTGGTGGAGCAGATCATCCGTCCCACCGGCTTGGTCGACCCGCCAGTTGAGGTGCGTCCGGTGAAAGGGCAGATTGACGATTTGCTGCATGAGATTCGCGACCGAGTAAGCCTCGGTGAGCGCGTGCTGGTAACCACTCTGACCAAGCGGATGGCGGAAGATCTGGCTGAGTACTATGCCGAGGTCGGCGTGCGCTGCCGCTACATGCACTCAGAGATTGAGACGCTTGAGCGCATCAAGCTGCTGCGCGACCTGCGCAAAGGCGAGTTTGACGTGCTGATCGGCATCAACCTGCTGCGCGAAGGGCTGGATCTGCCTGAGGTTTCTCTCGTGGCAATCCTTGATGCGGATAAAGAAGGCTTTCTGCGTTCCAGCGGATCGCTGATTCAAACGATTGGCCGCTGCGCCCGCAACCTGAACGGCAGCGCCATTCTCTATGCTGACCGCATGACCGATTCCATGAAGCGTGCCATGGATGAGACCGACCGGCGTCGCGCCATCCAGCAGGCATACAACCAGGAGCATGGCATCACGCCGGAATCCATCAGCCGGCCGCTGACCATGTCGCTGGCAGGAATTGCCGAAGCCGATTATGTGGATATAACGCAGGGATCTGATGGCTTGCCGGACTTCAAGTCGCAGGACGAGCTGGATACATACATCGCGAACCTCGAAAACGATATGCGCGAGGCTGCGAAGCGTTTTGAGTTTGAAAAAGCTGCCAAGCTGCGCGATACGGTGCGCGATCTGCGGACGAAAGAGTTCTTGTTTACCTAAGTAGCTTTGGAAAACTCGAAAGTTCATTTCTTATCGTTTCGGCTCTAACCATGCCTCAAGCTGAGTTCGCGTTGATTGAAGCCGTTATCTCTTCGGAATATCTACGTTTCTTCCCCGATCGAAACAAAACTTCACAAATACGCTGAGGGCCGAGTGGTACTCTTGATGGGCTCCAGATTGCTACACTCTATGGCAGTGGCATGGAGGAAGTAACCCGTGGTTCGCTGCAGCAAATCTCTCGGTGTGGGTTGGCGAATTCTAGCTGGCAGTTTCATCCTCACTGTTCTTGCCGCAGGAATTCCTGCCTGTGCATTGCCGCCTTTACAAGCGGGACACGGGCAGCCGGCACAGGGCCGCAACAATAATTCCCAAACACAACGGAACCAGCAATTCGATCGACAGCGACAGCTACAGCAAGAATTACAGGCAGATCAGCTAAGACAATTCGGGTCGGAAATGCAGCAGAACGAGGCAGAGCGTGCGCGTCATCAGGAGCTTCTGCGGGCAAACTTCCGGCACCACTACGCGGTTATACGCAAAAATGCAGAAGAGCTGGTGCAACTAACATCAAGCTTACAGTCCGATCTTGAGAACAACGGTAATGCGGCGCTTACACGTGACACGATCGATAAAACTAAAAGAATGCAGAAGTTGGCTCACGAGATCCTGGATAACATGGCTGGCCGGAAGCTGCCCAAACCTCAAGCTCCGCGTTCCACCGCCAGCTCAACCGGACCGGCTGGGATAGGTATTGCTGATCACGAGCAGTTGCTAAAAGGAAAAACCCGTAATGCCAAAAGCGTTGCCGCACAGGTTGAGAAAGCTGTGGAAAATTATCTTGCCAATGACAATGAGCAAGCTGTCTCGGTCAGCGCACTGCAGGGTGCATCAGATAAGAAACATTTAGATCCCAATTTAGCAATCGTCGTCAACGGCACAATCATGCTGCAGCAGTTGGCGGATGAAATTCGATCAGAGATGCGCAAGGTAAGCGCTTTGCGATAAGACCAAATCTCCCACAAGTTGTGTTTCTTTTGGTGCGCCTTAATCCGGGAACCGGATTCATAAACACTACATCTGGTGTTGATGGATGAGCATCTCTACAAGAGGCTGATCGACTACCCTTCAATTCCGGTCAAGAAACTTTTTTCCTCAGAACCTAAAAAATAACCCTTGACACACAACCGTTTAGGCGTAGGATGTGGTCTAAAGTGGTTGAAAGTGGTAAATAATAGCTTCGATCAAGGGGTCAGTGGTCCACGGTGGACAGAAGGACAAATGAACCAGAAAAACCCCAAAATTGCGGTGACCGAGCCAGAAAAACAGCTAGAAATTACCGTTTTCGCCTCCTTAATATCAGTTTTAGCCGGGCTAGCAGCAAAAAAGAACAATGTTTCGCGGAAACCATCCAACTCGCGTCGACGAGAAGGGACGTTTAAAGATCCCCGCGGAATTCAAGCGCCTGATCGACGAGAAGTACGGCGCACAATTTTACATCACCTCGCTCGATGGGAAGGTTGCTCAAGTGTATCCCTTCGAGGAATGGCAGCGGATCGAAGAGAAGCTGGCGCGGTTATCGAATTTCAACCCGACCAAAAAGAAGTTTCTCAACCGCACCAATTATTACGGCCAGCAGGTGGAGATCGACGGGCAGGGCAGGCTGCTGATACCGGCGTTGCTGCGGGACTCGGCCGGGATCAAGGGTGAAGTGGCGGTGGTGGGCAATTTGACCTACCTCGAAGTGCAGAGCATCGAGGCTTACAAGAAGGACATCGAAGAGAACCCGTTCACGCAAGACGATGAAAAGACTCTCGACGAACTGGGCATCTAGTGGCGCAGAAAGAAGACGAGGACTTTGGTTCGGAAAAAGCTCCCCAGGGAGCGCATGGCGGTGGGGAAGTTGGCCATGTTTCAGTTCTTTTAAAAGAAGCGATCGACTTTTTGGCAATCCGGCGCGGCGGAACTTATATCGACGCTACCCTGGGATTGGGCGGGCACAGTTTAGAAATCGCAAAGCGCCTCGGCCCACAGGGTCATTTGATTGGCTTCGATAAAGATACCAACGCGCTTGAACTGGCGCAGCAAAGGCTTTCTGGGGTCGGAGGTGATAACCGTCCTGGGGGCAATCCAAAGATTACTTTGCTGCACAGCTCTTACGCCGAGCTCCCCCAGCATGTCCCGCCGGTTTCCGCTGACGGGCTGCTGGCGGATCTGGGCGTAAGTTCACTGCAGTTCAGCGATGCAGCGCGCGGATTCAGTTTTCAGGCGGAAGGGCCCTTGGATATGAGAATGGACCCCGAGGGTGAAATGACCGCCGATCAAGTGGTAAACCACATGCGCGAAGAAGAGCTCGCGAATGTGATTTACGAATTCGGTGAGGAAAGGAGGTCGCGGAGAATCGCCAGAGCCATTGTCCGGGCGCGGCCGATAAGAACAACCGCTCATCTGGCACAAGTTATATCGGCTGCGCTCCGGTCAATGAAACACGGAGCACATGAAAAGATTCATCCCGCGACACGCACTTTCCAGGCAATCCGAATCTTCGTAAACCGCGAACTGGACGATCTGAAGGCGCTGCTGGAAGCGGCGCCACAGGTTCTCAAAAAGGGAGGCAGGCTGGTGGTGATCAGCTTTCACTCCCTGGAAGACCGGATCGTGAAAGATTTTCTGCGCGAGGGAAGGGAAAAGGGCGTTTACAACGTCTTAACCAAAAAGCCCCTTACCGCGACAGAGGAAGAAATCGATCGCAATCCAAGGTCGCGCAGCGCGAAGCTGCGGGCCGCGGAGCGTAAATAAAGTTTGTTTTGCTGGCCGTGGTAGGCAGGCGAGACAGCAGGTTTCCGGGGAGGCACTGCCTTCCTTCTAAACTTGGGCGAAAACTTCACACTTCCATATAACGGTGCCGCCCCGGAATAAAAGTTCCCTCGAGAAAAGAGGACAAGAAGATGTTTCAAGGAACGACGATTGAAGAGCTGATCAACAGCGTACAGCGCGCGGAAGAACATGCGCGTGAAGAGAAACAGGCTGTGGAGCGGGAACGCCAGCAGCCATTGCGCCGATTTGAGTGGCGCCGGGAACTGATTGAGGTAGCGTAAATGGCCGCAACGGCAATGCAAATTACGGGAATGATCACGCCGGTGGATGCACGCGCGTCGTCGCGGCGCAGCGTGGCCGGGATCACGCCGGAGTTCTATTTCCAGAAAACCATTGATAATTCCCGCTTGGTCAAGATCAGCGATCCAAAGCGCCGGCGCGAGATCAGGCTGTTTTCCGCCTGCGTGGCCGCTCTCTTTGTCATGATGCTGGTCTATGCATGGCAGCATTTCCGCTCCATTGAATACGGCTACAAGATTGAAGCTCAGAAAGCCGAGCGTGATCGGATGGTGGAAATGAACCGCACGCTCAAGCTGGAAGCGGCGTCATTGCGTGATCCTGGGCGCATTGACACGCTGGCGCGGCAGATGGGTTTGGAGTCGCCGGAGCCGGGGCAGGTGATTCAGATGAACCCGGACGAAACCGGTGCCCCGGTTATGGCACAGGCAACGCCGGTAACGGTGATTGCGGCGCAATAAGTTTTGGTTGGTGAACCTTGGCCCCGGAATTTCCGGGGCTTTGATTGGCGACTCCGGAGAACCAGCCGGGGCCGCCTAGTTTTTTTGAAGCAAAGGCGAGGCCGGCTTGCGCGCCGAGCCTGCTTTTCAGGCGCTGACAAATCAAAGGGAGGGAACGCTGTTGAGCGGTTTGGAGCGCAGCGACAGAAAAAATAGACGCCTTCTTATCCTTGCCGGATTTCTTGCATTCTGGTTTTTGGCGATCTGCGTACGGCTGGTGTGGCTGCAAATGGTGGACTACGGGGAATACACGCAGCGCGCCGCGCGCCAGCAGCAGCGCAGTATTGAAGTTGCTCCCGTTCGCGGGAATATCTATGATCGCGGCGGCAATGAACTGGCCATGACGGTCAATGTGGATTCCATCTTTGCCGTCCCCTCTGAGATTCCAGACATTCATTCCACCGCTCACATATTGGGCAAGGTGTTGAAAGCCGATGCTTCCGAAATCGAAGATCGTCTTGGCAACTCAAAGGCATTTGCCTGGGTGGCTCGGAAGGTGGATAACTCAATCAGCGCCCGCGTGCGCGCACTCAATTTGAAAGGCATTTATTTCCAGAAAGAGTCCAAGCGCTTCTACCCGAAGGGCGAGCTGGCCGCGCAAGTGCTTGGCTACGTGAACCTTGATGATCAGGGAAAAGCCGGCATAGAGCGCGAGTTCGAACCCACTTTAGTTGGTAGGCCGGGCAAGATGCTGATCACCATGGACAACCGCCGTCGCTGGCTTGGCCGGGTGGAGAAAAATCCTGAACCGGGCGAGAATGTGGTGCTCACCATCGATGAAAAGATCCAGTACATTGCTGAGCGCGAGCTGGCTAAGGCCATTGCCGATACTCAAGCCCATTCAGGGACCATCATCGTTGAGAACCCACATACAGGAGAAGTGTTGGCGCTGGCCAACTGGCCTACATTCAACGCCAACTCCAGCATCGTGAAGCCTGAAGCGCTTGAGAATCACGCGGTGAGCGACGCATACGAGCCGGGATCGACTTTTAAAGTGGTTACGCTGGCAGCGGCGCTGGAAGAGAAGATCACAAATCCAGACGAGGTCATCGATTGCCAGCAGGGGTCCATTGTGGTGAACGGCTTGCGCATTCACGATCACCACGCTTATGGCGGGCTTACTGTGACCCAGATATTGGAGCACTCAAGCGACGTAGGCGCCATTAAGGTTGCGTTACGGCTGGGTGAAGATAGATTTGACCGCTACATTCGCGCTTTTGGCTTCGGCGCCCAGACCAAAATTGAATTGCCGTCAGAGACGCGCGGCCTTACCAAGCCGGTGAGCCGCTGGTCAAAGGTGAGCATTGGCGCCATCTCAATGGGCCAGGAGATTGGTGTTTCGCCGCTGCAACTGGCGGCAATGATCTCAACCATCGCTAACGACGGCGTGTACATTCCGCCCAGAATCGTTGCTGGGACTACTCCGCCGCGCAGCATGGCGCAGTTGATCACCTTCCATCCAGCGCTGGGACGCCGTGTGATTTCTCCGCTGACGGCCGCGGAGATGAAGCGCATGATGGAAGGCGTGGTGCTGCAAGGCACGGGCAAACGCGCCATTCTGGATGGATACAGCTCGGCAGGAAAGACCGGCACCGCACAGAAGATTGATGCGACCGGGCACTACTCGCATCATCTGCACATTGCTTCCTTTGCGGGATTTGCTCCTGTCAACAACCCAGCAGTGACGGTGCTGGTTGTGTTGGACTCACCCGCAGGCGGTTATCCGCGCGATGGCGGCGGTGAAGTTGCTGCGCCAGTGTTTTCGCGCGTTGCTCAGCAGGTGCTGGCCTATATGAATGTGCCGCACGATGTTGAATTACAAGATCCCAAGCGCATGTGGCTCAGGGCGCATGTCAAGGAGGGCGATGTTTCAGAAGGCGCGCCGGATTACATTGCCGGTGAGATGGAAACTGCCGACCCTCCAACACCAGGGCCGCCACCCGCGCCGGCTTTGCCTGCGGCTAAAAATGCCCAGGTGAGAACTGCAGGCACAGCCGGCAAACCTGAACCACAACCGGCCCCGCAGCAGCACGCAAGTGTGCCTGTGACCGCAACCGTGCAGCCCGCCAGCTTTAAAGCTCCAGAACAAGCGCAAGGAACGGTAGTGCTGGATGTGAGCGGCGGTGTATTGGTGCCGGATTTTCACGGCAAATCACTGCGGACGGCGCTAGAGGAATCCGAGGCAATTGGAATCGAGCTCGATGTAAGCGGCAGCGGAGTCGGACAAACGCAATCGCCGGCAGCTGGCTCTAGAGTTCCGCCTGGCGGCCACGTAAATGTCGTGTTTGGCAGGTAGCTGCCGCTGATTTGCGCAGCGCGGCGCTGATGATTCTTTCTGATTATCTCTTAGGTTTCTTGGTTTGACTTCAGGTCAATCTGGTTATAGCGATCCCTCGCTTCGCTCGGGACAAGACAAAATCAAATAAACATTTCTTCGTCTTCCGCCTCGCGCTCATTTCTCCGGTGGCGGGACCGGTTGGATTTCAAGAAGCTCAATCCGGTATTGAGCGCGGTTACAATGGCGCGAACGCGCCGCATAGGAGTGAAAACTTTTTCCTGCAGCAGATCTGAAGTGGCTTCAACTTTGTGGGCGGCGTTGAGGATGAAGTCATCCATGCGTGCCGCCTGCATGCGCAGCCGTTCAGTAATTTCGCTGGCGGCCAGGCCCACCTGGGCCACGTTAGCGCGGATCGTGGCAGAACTTTCTGCCAGGTTGGTGGTTATCTCCGCGAGCTTCGGTTTGGCATCATCCAAAATGGCGGCTGCCGTGGTCAGCACCGGCGATGCCTGCTGCTCCAGCCGCGTGGCTATGCCTTCAACTTTTTCTGAGCTTTGCCGCATGGCCTTGTAAAGCACAAACAGGATCACCGTTTGCAGCGCAATGGCTATTGCGGCAACGACCACGAATACCGTGATGATTGTGTTGTCCACTAGTTGCTTAGCTCCTTAGGAGCCTTTTTTGCCTTCGCCGGCTGCCTCGCGGTACGCCTGACGGCTGGCATCAATGGCCGCACTGATCTTGTCTTTCTGCTGGCCAACAACTTCCTTGCCGCGATCGACCCACTGATTCATGGTGTCACGCGCTTCGCGGCCGCGAGTCTTCAGATACTCGCCGCCTTCCTGCGCTGAGTTCTTGATGGCTTCGCGAGTTTCGCGCCCGGAACGGGGTGCATACAGCACGCCCAGCAGCGCGCCAAAGCCAAGGCCTGCCAGAAACCACATAAAGCTATTGCTGCTATCTCTATCGGACATCAGACGACCTCCACAATCTAGCGATGGTAACACCCTGAACTCAGGTGGGGCAAATTCACGAAAGGCCAATCATACGTGTGCTTTAGGCTGTTTGGAATCGCGCGCCATTTACAACCTCTTTACAGTGCATTGCCAGCCATTTTACCCACCTGCATGAGGAAACATGTTTCCATAACAACATCACGTTGATGGAGGCCTGATGGCTACTGCAGTAGAGCCGGTTATTAGCGGCGTAACAAGCGAGCAATCATCTGTTCAAACCGGCACAAAGAGAATCAGGACCGTGGTGGTGGATGACTCTGAAACCTTCCTGCAAGTGGTTTGCGCGCTGTTGGAACTCGATCCGCAGATGGACGTGGTGGCGCGCGCGGACAAAGGCGGGGAAGCCATTGAGACCGTCATGAAGCTCCAGCCGGACTTGATCCTGATGGACGTTCACATGCCTTATCTTGATGGTCTTACGCTGGCCTGGTTTTTTGGGTGGAGATTTCCTTCAGCCCGCGTAGTGCTCATGTCAACCGAGAGCACTCCTGAGCTGCGTACGGCTTGTGAGGATTCCGGTGCCATGGATTTCATCCACAAAGAGAATTTCCGGGATGAGTTTCGCGCGGCCCTAGAGCGCATGAGCGGAGAAGAATGGCAAGGAACAGTATTGAGCGCAGTATTCAGTTCGTAGCATTGATCGCAAAAAATGGAGAAATGGAGCCAATGAGAAGAACCTTCTTAAAAGCAATCACCCTGGTTATCCTGGCCGGCTCGCTTGCAGTAGCGCAGCGCAGGACCCCGCCAGATCCGGCGCAGATGGTCCAGCACCATGTGGATTCTCTGACCCGACGTTTGTCATTGAACGCCCAACAGCAGCAGCAGGCAACCAGTATTTATACGGAAGACGCAAACAACGCGAAATCGCTGCATGACCAGATGCGCACGGCGTATGAAACCCTGCAAACAGCCATCCAGAAGAATGACACCGGCACGATTGAGCAGGTATCGAACAACATTGGCAATCTCACGGCGCAGATGACCATGGCGCACGCCAAGGCGGATGCAGCGCTCTTCCAGACGCTATCACCAGATCAACAGAGCAAGTTTGTCCAGATAAAGAGCCATCGCCGGGGTATGCGCGGACACGGCTGGCCAGGAGGGGCCCCTCCAGGCGCTTCATTCAAGTGACCTTCCTGCCGCCGTTAGAGGACAGGCGGGCCAATACCGTTCTCCTTGCGTTGTACGGCCCGTTCTGTCCTTTTTTATTGCGATCTGGTTGATTTTTGCATGTCAACGGTCTGGTCTTTACAGAAACTTTACATTTTCTTGCCGGGGTGTTTACCCAGCTCTCAACTCGTCCCGCTTAACCTAGTGAATAACGTTTAAAGGATTTGGTATGTCAGCTATTACGGTTCGCCTGCATACGAGCGCACGCACTATCCGGCCGCTGCCGTTACCGAAAAAACGCGCGCTGGTAGTGGACGATTCAACCACCATTTTGCACGCAATTTGTTCGCTGCTGGAGCATCACAAGGTGGTGGAAGTGGTAGGACGCGCGGAAAACGGGCCGGAGACGATTGACTTGGTGTCTGAACTGCAGCCGGAACTGGTGCTGCTGGATGCAGACATGCCGGGTATGAGCGGGCTGAGAACAGCTTTGTTGATTTCGCAAATGCATCCTCACATTGAGATCATTCTGATGTCGATGGACACCAGCGCGCAATTCCGCGCGGCGTGCGCCGGCTGCGGCGCAACGGCGATGATCTACAAGCCGAAATTCCTGCGCGAGCTGCGTACCTTTCTGAATGCTCCGCTGCAAAAAGCGCGGATGGCGTTTGGCCTGAGAGCGTAGGCGTTAGCAGCGTACTTATAGCGCAACAACTTATAATGATGGTGGGGTCTTTTTGGTCCTGAAAGCGCCGAGAGCTAGAAGGCTATGGAGACATCCTTGAGTTGATGTTTAAACCAGAGATCAGAGAACGGCTTTTTCGATGGGTTGCGGTACCGGCATTGGCTGGCGTGCTGGCCCTGCTGGCCGTGCTGCAATACCAATGGAGCGGACGTGTAAGCGCGGCAACCAAGGCGCAGATGCAGACCAACCTGCAGGTGGCCTTGATGGGTTTTCGCATGGATTTTGCGCGCGAGTTGGGCGCAGCCGGAATGGAAATCAGGTCGGCGCTTGATCCTTCAGGGACTATCAATCCCGCCCAATTTGCCGAGCAATTTCAGCATTGGCAGCAAACTGCCCCGCATCCGAACCTGGTTGAACATATTTACGTCTGGCAGGACCACGGCAGTGACCAGCCGTTGCGATTTGATCCTGGCCGCGAACAGCTGGAACTCGTAGCCTGGCCCGCGGAGTTTGATTCCTTAAGGCAACATCTACAGGAAGTAAGCTTATTCGCGGCATTGCATTTGCAGGAGCGGCAAGCCAGCGGAAGAGAGGTAAGACCGGGCCATGAACAATCTTCTCCGCACGCCGGCCACGATCATTTCAGAGCAAGTGGACACATGGGCGGGAGACGTGCAGGCGGTGCGCGTGGCCGGGGTGAATTCTTGGTTCCTCTGGCAGTCGACCAGTCGATTCCTGCGCTCGCGTATCCTGTGCGGCAGCACCCAGTGGCCGATCAGCGCTCCAGCGGTCACGTGATCACGTGGCTGATTATTCAGTTGAACAAGAGCGTCCTGCAAAAAGAAATCTTTCCTGAGCTGGCGCAGAAGTATTTTCGCGGCCAGTCTGGCCTGAACTACCACGTTGCTGTGCGCGCAAGCGATAAAACCGGAGAGCAGGTTGTCTACGCATCCGATGCCGGTTTTGGCGGAGATGACAGCCAGCAGATGGATGCATCGTTGAATCTCTTTGGCCCGCCCATGGGCCGCGGCGGCCCGAACATGGGGCCGGAAATGTTTTTGGCGCCTATGCGGTCATCGTCGAGCGACCGTGCTATGCAAGGCGAGGACAGACGTGCCATGGGACCGGAGCGGCTGCCCCGCCTTGAGGTTTTCCACTCCGGCGATCAGAGCGTGTGGCAGGTGGTGGCCAAGCATAAGAGCGGTTCGGTAGAAGCGGCAGTGAGCGGCTTGCGCCGGCGCAACCTGATGGCCAGCTTCGGCGTGCTGGTGCTGCTGGGCTTGACCATGGCGCTGATCATTATCGCCAGCCAGCGTGCGCGCAGACTAGCCAGGCTGCAGATGGATTTTGTGACCGGAGTCTCCCATGAGCTGCGTACCCCGCTGGCAGTGATCTCGTCAGCGGCGGAGAACATTGCCCACGGCGTTGTGGAAGACAAGCAGCAGTTGATGCGCTATGGAAATTCAATTGTAAAGCAAACGCGGCAGCTCACGCAGTTGGTGGAACAGGTACTGTTGTTTGCGGCAACGCAACAGGCGCCGCGCAACCATAATCTAGGCCCAGTGAATCTTTACGGCGCCATTGAAGCCGCGCTGGAAGGGACAGCAACAACTGTCGCCGCAGCCGGGGTTGCCGTAGAGCGCCGCATTGAACCAGGATTACCCGCGGTAAGCGCAGACTTCAACGGGTTGGTTCAGTCGCTGCAAAATCTGATCGTGAATGCAGTGAAATACGGTGGTGAAAGCCGCTGGTTACGGATTGCAGCCGAAGCGGTTAAAGAAAACGGGCAAACCAAGGAGATTATTCTCTCCGTGGAAGATAAAGGCATTGGCATAAGCAAAGACGAGATCAAGCATGTCTTTGAGCCGTTCTATCGCAGTCCATCGGTTGCAGAGTCAGGAATTCACGGCACCGGGCTGGGACTGCCGCTGGCGCGCAAGATTGTGGAAGCCATGGGCGGCCAGCTTACCGCAGAGAGTGAAGTGGGAAAAGGAAGTTTGTTTAGCATCCATTTGCAGGTAGCCGGAGAACGCGTAGCGCAAGAGCAACATGCCGCCGATCATCATGCGGAGCCGGATTTCTCCTCATGACCGAACGTATTTTGCTGGTGGAAGATGAAGAAGATTTGCGCATGACGCTTAGTGATCGCCTGAAGGCGGAAGGATACTCTGCCGATACAGCCGCCGATGGCGAAGAGGGTTTGCGCAAAGCCGTCCAGAACTCGCATGACCTCATCATCCTGGACGTGATGCTTCCCAGGAAAAATGGCTTTGACGTCTGCCGCGATATCCGCAACGCCGGAATTGTTACTCCCATCATCATGCTTACCGCTCGCGGCCAACTGGTGGATAAAGTCCTGGGCCTGAAGATCGGCGCGGATGACTACCTGACCAAGCCCTTTGAGCTTTTGGAGTTGCTGGCGCGCATTGAGGCACACATCAGGCGCTCTGCCTTGCCCGCGGCCAAAGAAGCTGACGTCCTGAAGTTTGGGCCGATCCACATTGATCTGCGCGGCACCACGGTGCTGCGCCAGGGAAAACCTGTGCCCCTTTCTGCGCGCGAATTTCGGCTGTTGCGTTACTTTGCCCAGAACCCGGGCACAACGCTCTCCCGCGAGGTGCTGCTGAAAGAGGTGTGGGGCTACAGTGAAGACACTTTCACACGCACCGTTGACGTGCACGTTGGAAGCTTACGGCAGAAGCTGGAGAAAGATCCCAAACAACCGGCATTAATCGTCACGGTCCCTGGCCTCGGCTACAAATTTGTGGCCTGAGCGCTGCTCCAATCGCAGCAAGCCTAAGGTAAATTTTTGATTGTTGGTATGTAAAAACTCTGTAAAGCCTATGGACTTTTGTGGTGTTGAAGCCAACAATCAACCATCCATCAAGGGGCTTGCCAAAATGTCTGCAAAGCTGTGTCCGCGCGGGGTTGAATTATTTGCTATTGCAACCCAGGCTGATGAGGTGTTCAAGACCAAGCTGGTCGAATTTTTTTCCAACAGGCATAGAGACGATCAGGAAATG
>DATEHN010000023.1:0-39437 GCA_035279585.1 Candidatus Angelobacter sp.
AACCGCCATCACAGTTTTATCAGCGGATCGGGCGCGGAGAAATTTGTGAAACGCATCGAACGAAGTGAAAACTTCCGTCGCGCAGCCTAAAAGCCAGCCGCTGATCTGCTCAATCGGTACGCTGCAGATCAAGTACACAGGGATTCCCAGCCGATGGGCAAAGGTCAACTCGCCCTGAGTGCCTGCACCACGACCGGCGTACTGGTCCCAATGGCAGACAATGGCATCACAGCGATGTTCAATCAGATCAAGATCGTAAGCAATGATCTTCTGCACGGTCCGGCGGAAGCGAGGCAGGTCACTCTTCTTCCAGGAGCGAAAATCGCGAGCTTCATTTTCATCCAGGTTCTTTAATTCATCTTCGGCAGGATCGTAGACTTCATGTCCAAGAGCTTTCAGCGCAGGCATGATCTCTGCGCGCCAGCCCTTGCCCAAGTCAGGAGAATACTCGATGGAGCCTGCAAGATAGAAAAGCATGATGACAGGCGATTGTCAGCGATTCAGGGTACCCGGGTCAACGCAGATTTGGCGAGGTTTGGAACGCGTTTTCCAGAGACCGTGCACAGGATTTCCGCAATGAGAAAATGTGGCCGCAAATCAACGCGAACGGCTCGAATTTGTTCATTGAATCATCATTCGTGTTGTTTGCGGCTAAGTTTGCTTTTAGGGGCTACTCATACTTCAACGCCCGCAGCGGTTCAATCTTCATGGCGCGTCGCGCAGGGATAAACGATGCCGCCAGGCCAACTGCCGCCAAAAGCACGGTAACAACCACAAACGTAAACGGATCAGAGGGCGACACTCCAACCAGTAGTGAACTGATGCCACGGCTGGCAATGAAGGTCAGAACCAAGCCAACGAGCAATCCAACGCCGACGAGCACAAAGCCCTGGCGCAGCACCATCTTAAGGATGTCAGCGCGGGCGGCGCCCAATGCCATGCGAACGCCGATTTCATGGGTTTTCTGCGCAGCGGCATAGGAGATCACGCTGTAAACGCCAACCAGTGACAACAGAAGCCCCAGCAGTCCAAGGACAGCAGTAAAGCGGCTGCCCATACGATAAAGAAAGAATCCATTCACTCCACCCAATGCTTCTTCCATGGTCTGCACATCAGTCAGAGGAAGTCCTGGCGCCAAACTGTGAATCTGCTGCTCTACGTCGGGAACCAGCGTTCGCGGATCGTTTGCGGTGCGCAGTTGCAAAGTCACGAATGGGGTCGGACCCTGCGCCATCGCTTGATAATAGAAAGGCGTGGTGTCGTCAACCGGATCGTTGTACTTTCCCTGTTTGGCGATGCCGACCACTTCCCAGAATGGCCCTTTCGGCCCGTCGGTGCTGAAGCGCTTTCCTAGTGCGTCCTGGTTCGGCCAGAATTTTTTGGCCATGGCTTCATTGATCACGGCCACTTTAGGCGAAGTGCCGGTGTCCTGCTCCGTGAGCGGGCGTCCGCGAAGCAGCGGGATGCGCATAGTGGTGAAGTAGCTGGGATCAACAATGTTGTAAAGAATCGATGGCGCAGCCTCTTTGGACTGGAGTGATTGGCCTTCAGGATAAACCGGGTTGCTCTCAGTGGAGTAGCCCAAGGGCACACTGGCTGCAACGCTCACCGATTGCACGCCGGGCAGCACACGAACTCGGTCTTCCATTTCACGGAAGAATTGCTGCGAACGCGGCAGATCAAATCCGATGGTACGCGTCTCCATGGTGAGGTTCAGCACATTATGCGGATCAAAGCCGAGATAGCCGTGCTGGGCATTTTGCGAACTGCGCACGAACAGGCCCGCAACCACCAGCAGCATCAGGGACACGGCAACCTGGCCAACTACCAGCATATTGCGTAACCGCGATTTGCCTGAACCCAGGATTCCCCGGCTGCCCTCATGCAGGACCTGATTAAAGTCAGCACGCGCCGCCCTCCATGCCGGTGCAAGGCCCACCAGCAACCCGGCTAATAAGGCGGCAACCAGGCCAGAACTGAATACACGCCAGTCAAAGCTGAAATCAAACTGTATGGGAATATTCGCCACTTCAAGGTGGATCGAGCTCACAAGGCGGCTGGCCCAGATGCCCACGATTACGCCCAGCAAACCGCCGAAGGACGCCAGCAGAAAGCTCTCCGTCAGCAATTGCCGGACGATCCGCGTGCGTGCAGCGCCAAGCGCCGTGCGCACCGCCAGCTCGGGTTCACGCGATGTGGCGCGAACCAGCACGATATTGGCAACGTTGGAGCAGGCCAGCAGCAGCACCAGGCCGGCCAGCACAATAAAGAGCACGCTTACGATCAGCAGCCCGTTAGAAGGATCGGGATCAGGGCGCGCCAGCCTCTCAGGGTATAGCCGGTAGCTCACGCCTTTGTGGCTCTCAGGAAATTGCTGGTTCAGCCGTTGTGCCACCACATTGGCTGAAATCTGGGCCTGCTGCCGGGAGACGCCTGGCTTGAGTATTCCCAGAACCTTCACGTCGCCAGCTTCGCGACTAATCCAGTAGCTGCTCTTGTTTTCTGTCGTCTGGGCCCATAACATCCGGGTACCGTAGGGCAGGTAAGCCTGCATGTCTACCATCGCGTAGGTTCCGTGAAAGCCCTCCGGAGCCACGCCCACCACCGTCATGGCATGGCTGTTCATCTTCACCTGCTGGCCCACGATGGAAGGATCAGCGTTGAAGCGCTTCTTCCAGTAGTCATAGCCGAGGACCACAATGTTCTCAGCGCCCTGCTTCTCTGTTTCCGCGCCGTAAATCAGACGGCCCGCCGCCGGTTTCAGCCCCAGTGCCTGGAAATAATTGGCGCCTACATATGAATAGAGGATTGGCTCAACCTTTCCGTCCTTTTCCATGCCGGCGAGGTGGAGCGTGTAGCCAATTACGTCTGAGAATCCGTCGGCCTGGCTGCGAATGTCCTGGAAGTCAGCAAAAGGAAATGCTGTGAACGAACTGCCGCCGTGCGACTGTCCATCAAAAACCACCAGGCGGTCGGCATTGGCCACCGGCAGCGGGCGCAACATGATGCCATTGACAGCGCTGAAGATCGCAGTATTTGCGCCGATGCCCAAGGCCAGCGTCAGTGTGGCCACCAGCGTCATGGCAGGATTCTTCCGCAACATGCGAATTCCGTAACGGACATCCTGGAATAAGGTCCCCATACCTGCGCCTCCGTCAGTTGGTTTATGGCAAATAAAGCAGAGTGGCAATTCAATGCCCTAATCCAGCAGAGCAGGCCAAGCGATTGAAACGCCAACCAGATATACGCATGCAACCCGTCCCAGGTTCCGGGCTTTTGTTGTTCGATTTCGAACACTGGGTTTCAGAAGCGAACAGAGTTTGGAATGGCGAAGATTGCCGGGTGCAATTCTTCACGCGTGGGTGAAACTTCGCCGATCCTCTCTTTATATAATGGCTGCCGCTTTTGTGAACTAACTCCATTGTCTTTACCCGAAGGAGCAGGTTTGAAAACACTTTTCAGCAACGTACTTATTTTTCTTCTTAGCAGCCTCTTTTTGAGTAATGCGGGCCTGGCGCAACGGACTTTTGAGCAAACGTCTCCCTATTCACCGCAGCTTACCGCTGAGCTAAAGCAATTGCAGGAAGCCGCACTCAAGAGCGATTATGCCTGGGACCAGCTTGCCCATCTGACGAACAACATTGGGCCGCGTCCGGCAGGATCAGTGCAAGCTAATTTTGCCGCGCAATACGTGGCTGGCGAGCTACGCAAGCTTGGGCTTGATGTGCGGCTGGAAAAAGTTGTTGTGCCGCACTGGGTGCGTGGAGAAGAAACCGGAGCGCTGGTGGAATTTCCGGGGATGGCGCCTGGCACAACGCAAAAGGTGGTGCTCACGGCACTGGGCGGCAGTGTTGCCACGCCTGCTCAGGGAATCACGGCGGACGTAGTAGTAGTAAACAATTTTGATGAGTTTGCAGCGCTCAGCCGTGACAAAGTTGACGGCAAGATCGTGCTCTTTAATTACAAATTTGATAAAGAGCTTGCTGCCACCGGACATGGCGGGGCGGCATACGGGCAGGCTGTGATCTATCGCGCGCTTGGCGCCAGCACGGCGGCCAAACAGGGTGCAGTTGCAGCGCTGGTGCGCAGCGTGGGCGGCGCTGATTATCGGATCCCTCATACAGGCGGAATGAACTATCTGCCAAATGCGGCAAAGATTCCCACGGCAGCCGTTACCGCGGAAGACGCAGATATGCTTGCCTACCTTACGAAACAGGGCAGGGTCCGAATGCACCTGGTGCTTACGCCGCAAAAGCTGGCTGACGTGGATTCATACAACGTGGTTGCCGATTTGAAAGGAAGTGAGCTGCCAGACGAGGTGGTGATTGTCTCCGGCCACCTTGATTCATGGGACCTGGGCACTGGGGCCATTGATGACGGAGCAGGTGTTGTTGTAGCCATGCAGGCGGCGCAGCTTGTGAAACAGCTTGGTTTGCATCCGCGGCGCACCATTCGCGTGATTGCCTGGATGAATGAAGAGTTCGGCAACTCCGGCGGACGCGCTTATGCCGCCGCCCACAAAGGAGAAGCAGGCAAGCACTTTGCTGCAATCGAGAGCGATCTGGGCGCGGGACATCCAATGGGCTTCCGCATGGCTGCTCCGGCGGCAAACGTCCCATTGTTGCAACCGGCAGCGCAGGTTCTACAGTCAAGCGGCGCGGGAATGGTACAGACGACGGAAGACACTGAAACCGATATCGGCCCTTTGTCAGCTTTGGGAGTGCCCTGCTTTGGACCGATTCAGGATGAACGCTTCTACTTTAATTACCATCACACTGCCGCAGACACGTTGGATAAAGTAGTGCCGCGCGAGCTGCAGGAGAACGCAGCCGTAATGGCGGTGCTGGCGTATGCGCTGGCCAACCTGCCCAAAGACCTGGAGAGGCCTGCTCCCAAACCCGCTCCGGAGTACTGATTAAAATAAAGTCATGACCGGCGTACGCATGGACAAATGGCTCTGGGCGGCAAGGTTCTTTAAGACGCGTGCGTTGGCGGCGAAGGCTTGTGAACTCGGCAGGGTTGAGTCGCACAACCAGTTTGTGAAGCCGGCGCGCGAAGTTAAAGTCGGCGATATGCTGCGGATCAAGACTGAAAGCGGCGACTTTCAGGTTGAGGTCATGCAGTTGAGTGAGATTCGCGGGCCGGCAAGCGTGGCGCAAACGCTTTATCGTGAAACTGAAGAGAGCCGCGCAATGCGGCAGAAGATAAGAGAAGAGCACAAAGCCAATATGGGTTTCTCTCCTGCGCCGGCCAAACGGCCTTCAAAGCGCGATCGGCGCAGGATTATCCAGTTCAGATCAGAGCGGAATGGATAAGCTTTGAGAGGGCGGTGCGTTTACGCCGCCCTGTACGGTTACTCGTTGGTTGTGACTTTTTCTGCGTGGTCAATCACGAGGGTATCAACCAGTCCTGTTTGCGGCTTTAACTCCAGCCCCAATTGTTCTGAGACTTTATTAGCAATCGCTGCCAGGGCTTCGGGCGACTTTGGCGACCCCGCCAAACTGGAAACATCCAAGGTGAAGTCATAAAACCCGGTAAGGCCTGTTTTGTCGATCACAGTCCGGCCAGTCTGCGTTTGAAGAAAGTCCACCAGGTAGGAAATCCTGGACGCCTTGCCTATCAGTTGACCGATGGGTTGAATCACCATCCTGGGCTTTACCTCATCGGCCGCTTGGGCCAACTTTGAGCCGTTCGCACCTACCGCGAGTTCGTAGATTGGCTGCTCTTTCAATTCGCGATGGATTGCGAGCTTGAAGCGATCCGCAAGAACCTTCTGCACCGTTTGCCTGAGCTCTTCACCGCTGGCTGTGGGTTTCCCTTTGACATCAAGATCATACAGCTCTGAGGATATCCACGCCGGTCCACCAGAAATTTGGAAGTCGCTGATGTGATACGCATAAGCGATCAGACCTTTCAAGGATTGATTTTCTGCCTCAAACTGTCCTTTATGTTCCAGCAGCCGTGTGGAGATAACACCTTTTGCAGTGCCTTTGGGCTTGAGGGAAACGCTGGTAAATTCAAAAACTGCAGGCGCCGCTTGTGCCTGGGCAGCGCTTTTGGTTGGATGCAGCAGGCCAACCCCAATTGGGATCGCCAGGACCGAAAATGCCGCAACAGCCAGGACGAGCTTCTTTCCAAAATTTAATTTGCTTGTAATGCGGTGAATCATAATTGCCTCAATTCTTCTTTTGAGATTTGAGCCGGTGATCCCGGCTACACAGACCAGAGGGGACTCCAGGTAGAATTCACAGACTTTCAAAATACCTTCGGCATAAACTTGCGGTTCATTTCCCAGATGCAAAACGGCTTCATCGCAGGCGCGTTCGCGCTCGTTGATCAGGCGCGATCCCATCCACCAGACCAGAGGATGAAACCAGAAGAGCGCTTCCACCAGCATGTGAATCGCGGCGGCCAGATTGTCACGCCGGCGAAAGTGGCAGAGTTCATGCGTGATGATTGCTTCCAACTGCGCGTCAGAAAGCTGTTCTGCAACGCCCGACGGCAGAAGAAGAATTGGACGAATAATTCCCAACAGGCCTGGCTCCATCGCCGACTTTGAGACGATCAGCCTGACACGCCCCGGCATGCCTGCGCTTTGCTCAAGACGGCGGAGCATTTCAAACTCTCGCCCTGAGCTGGTGGGAACGGCTCCATGAATCGCTTTGGTTACGCGACGCCAACGCAGCCCCCAGAAGCACAGAACTCCCAGGCATCCGCAGACCCATGCCATGAGCAAGAACTCCGGCAGAAGGTGGCTTATGACTGGCGCTGCCGCGTGGCTTGGCTGAGCCGGGGTAAACGGCTGACCGATTTGCTCAATGATGAAGAGGAAACCCGAAGCAGGCGCTGGCTTCGCCCATCGCAGGTGGCTTCCCATCCAGACAAGCAAAGAAAATGGGATCAGGAATTTTATTGACGCTGCAAACCATAACCAGAATCGAACTTGAGCACGATTTGTTCTGACGGCCAGCGTGAGCAAGCCTGCCCCAGCGGCAAATAAGGTTGATTGCCAGAGATGGTTGACCAGCGGGGTCTCCATCGCTGTCCACAAAGAAGGCAGATTTGTTGAGAGGGCAGAGATATTCATTCCGATCGTTCCTTTTTCGCCAACTTGCGCAGCGTCTTTTCGGCTTCGCGTACGTCATCGAGAGTCAATTTGCCGGTTTCGATCAAGTGCGCCATTACCGGCTGGGTCCGGCCGCCGAAGATTCCCAAAAGGTCGTCAATCAGCCGGCCCTGGGCGGCGTTGCGTGAGATGGTGGCTTCAAAAATGTGGGCGTTGCTGATCTTCTTGAGTCGGCGCAAAACTTTTTTGCGTTCCATGCGATACACCATTGTCTGGACCGTGGTGTAGGCAGGGCGGTCGCGCTCCGGAAACCCTTCCTGGATTTCGCGAATAGAAGCGGCGCCGCGACTCCAAAGGGCTTCCATGATCTGCATTTCCAGCTTTGTCAGTTTGGGCTGTGTCATTTTTTAGTTTATTACTACCGATGTAAGACTATCTACTACAGTTGTTTGTTTTGTCAAGAAAAATAATTTTACGCTGAGAATGATTTGCTTCTACACCCGTCAAACGGCTACTCTTAGCAGTTTCTTGGTGCATCGGAGGAGCAATGGTTTCACATCGTATATTGCAGGCGACCCTTGTAATGCTGCTGGCGCTATCTGTTGCCGGAGCGCAAACCACAGCCAAACCGGCCGCAAAGGCAAAGCCATCTGGAGGGGGATCGATGCTCAAACAGGCCGGAGGAAAACCCACAGTGGCTGAAGCTGAGGCCTTTATGAAGAAGGCTGAAGACCAGCTTGAGGACTTGGGCATCCGGGCCAACCGTGCCGGTTGGGTGCAGGAAAACTTCATCACCGACGATACGGAAACCATGGGCGCGCAGGCCAATGAGATCTTGACCGCCGCAGTCACCAAGCTGGCGCTGGAAGCTCGCCGCTTTGATGGCATGAAGATGCCGGCTGAACTGGAGCGCAAATTCAAGTTGCTTAAGCTTTCTCTTGTGGCGCCTGCGCCCAACAACGATGCCGAGCGCAAAGAGCTGACGGAACTGGCCAGCAAGCTTGATGGCATGTATGGCAAGGGCAAGTACTGCAAGCAGGTGGATGGCGAAGAAAAATGTTTTTCACTGAACGATCTTGAGCGCATTTTGGCGCACAGCAACAATCCTGACGAGCTGCTGGATGCCTGGGTGGGCTGGCACAAGATCTCTGTGCCGATGAAAGACAAATATGCGCGCTTTGTGGAGCTCTCCAACAAAGGCGCAAAAGAGCTGGGCTTTAAGGACACGGGCGCAATGTGGCGCAGCAACTATGACATGTCGCCGGAAGAGTTCAGCGCAGAGATGGAGCGGCTGTGGCGGCAGGTGGAACCGTTGTACGTTTCACTGCACACCTACGTCCGGAAGCAGCTCATCAAGAAGTATGGCAAGATCGCTGACCGGCCGGATGGGATGATCCCTGCACATTTGCTGGGCAATATGTGGGCGCAGGAGTGGGGCAACATTTATCCGCTGGTTGCGCCGGAAAATGGCGGCCAGGGATATGACCTGACGAAGCAGCTTGAGAAACAGGGTCTTGGCTCAGGGCCCGCGACTCTGGACAACGCCAAGAAGATGGTGAAGTACGGCGAGGATTTCTTTACTTCGCTGGGCTTTGCTCCTTTGCCGGAGACATTCTGGGAGCGTTCGCTGTTTGTGAAGCCGCAGGACCGCGATGTGGTCTGCCACGCCAGTGCATGGGACATCGATTTTAAAGATGATGTGCGGTTGAAAGTTTGTCTTGAGATCAACGACGTAGATTTTGTGACCATCCATCATGAGCTGGGCCACAATTTTTATCAGCGCGCGTACAAAGACCAGCCGCCACTATTCCAGGACAGCGCGAATGACGGCTTTCATGAGGCCGTGGGCGATACCATTGCGCTTTCTGTCACGCCTGAATATTTGAAAGAAGTTGGGTTGCTGGATACCGTTCCGCCGGAGAGCGCCGATATCGGTTACCTGCTCAAGCAGGCGATGGACAAAATCGCATTCCTGCCATTTGGGTTAATGATCGATAAGTGGCGCTGGGAAGTGTTTTCCGGCGCAGTGACGCCGGCGCAATACAACAAAGCCTGGTGGGACCTGAAGGCCAAATATCAGGGAGTGGCCCCACCGGTGGAGCGCAGCGAAGCCGATTTTGATCCTGGCGCTAAATATCACATCGCTTCCAACACGCCGTATGCCCGTTATTTCCTGGCGCGGATCCTGCAGTTCCAGTTTCATCGCGCGCTCTGCCAGGCCGCGGGACAGAAAGGCCCGCTGCATCGCTGCTCCATCTATAAGAACAAAGCTGCTGGTGAGCGGCTGAACACGATGCTCAGCATGGGCAAGAGCAAGCCCTGGCCGGACGAACTGGAAGCCATCAGCGGCCAGCGCCAGATGGATGCTACTGCGATTCTTGACTACTTTGCGCCGCTCAAGAAATGGCTTGACGAGCAGAACCAGGGCGAGAAGTCCGGTTGGGAAGGCATGGACACCGCGGAAACGCCGCCCCGGCACACCAGCCGATAGCTGACTTTAATTACAACAAAGGGGAGCGGGCCAAAAGGTCCGCCCTTTTCTTATCTGATACATCCTGATCTGCTGTCGATAAAAACTGCTGCCGGATGTGAGAAACTAACCGGAATGGCCAAGTGGAAACAATACGAGCTCTGGGTACAGACGGGCAACAGCAAATGGGAGATTATTGGGATCTTTCCTACCACGGAATTGGCTACGGCTATGGCCAACGCACGCTCCTCCCGCGTGCGCCTGATCGAGGTGCTCTATGACGGAAGCAAGATGCTGGGACAGGAGATCATCGCCGAACTGGGTAACACGCGCAAAGAATAGCCGAGCGAGTCCTTTTTAAACTCTCCTTCTTATTCATATCTCAGAGCGACCATCGGATCCACTTTGGTTGCACGGCGCGCGGGCACGTAGCTGGCGATTAGAGCGACCGCAGCCAACGCCAGCGGCATTGCGACAAACGTCACCGGATCTGTCGCGCGAACTCCATAGAGCAGGCTCGACATCACGCGGGTGAAGGCCAGCGCGACCAACAATCCAAAGATCACGCCAATACCCGCCAGCAGTGCGCCCTGTTTAAGAACCAGGCCGAGCACGTGGTGACGCGGGGCGCCTAACGCCATGCGTAAACCAAACTCTTTGCTTCTCCGCGCCACCAGATAAGAGAGGACGCCATAAATGCCTACCAGTGCAAGGGCCAGCGCAATGCCGGAAAAGATTGTCAGCAGCAGGGCAAGGAAGCGCGGGCGCGATTGCGCTGTGGAAAGAACTTCATCCATGCTGCGCATACTGGAAATGGGCACGCTGGGATCCAGATCGCGTAGTTCACGCCGCACGGAGCTTACCAGATCAAGAGAGGCGGTCTGGCCGCGCATGACAACGTACATGCCTGGATTTCCACCTCCTTGAGGTTGGCGGAAGGGAAGATACAATTCGGTGCCAGTCGGCTTATCGATACCGGCGTTTTTTACGTCGGCTACCACGCCAACAACGGTGCATGGCAGGGCGCCGGTGTTCACGTAAACGCCCACGTGATGGCCCAGCGGGCTTTCATTGCCCCAAAACCTGCGCGCCATCGTCTGGTTCACAATCACCACGTTGGGCGCTCCCCCCGCATCTGAGGCGTTAAAGAAGCGGCCTTCCATCAGCCGGATGCCCATGGTTTCAAAATAGCTTTCACTCACGGACTGGAAAAAATCGACGTTCGGAGTAGGCTCTCCAGCGCGCGGAGTATAGCCTTCAATCGTCACATCATTGGCGTTAACGCGCCGCTGCGGCGGCAAACCTGAAACCAGCGCCGCAGACTGCACTCCGGGCAGATTGCTTACACGCTGTTGCAGACGCGACCACAAGCCCTCAATTTTCTGGTTGTCAGAGTACACGGCGCTGGGCAGCGTAACGCGCATGGTGGTTACACCTTGAGGATTCAGGCCCACATTCACTTCCTGGAGCTTCCAGAATGCCCGCACCATCAAGCCGCAACAGATCAGCAACAGCATGGCGCTGCCGATCTCAAAAGCCACCAGCACGCGGCGGAAGTTCTGCGCTGCTGTTGAGCCTGAGCTGGCGCCGCCGCCCACATCCTTGAGCAGGCCGTGAACATTCTTGATTGCCAAATGCATCAGAGGAGCCAGGCCGAAGATGATGCCGGTAAAGATTGAGACCACAAGTGCAACGAGAAGCACAGTTGAATCAATACCGATTTCAGCCGCGCGCGGAATACTGCCTGCGTTGGTGAGCTTGATGACGTACAAACCAGCGTACGCCAGCCCTACACCGAGGATCGCCCCCAGGAACGAGAGCAAAATTCCTTCCGCAATAAATTGCCGCAATAGCCGCCATGACGATGCGCCGATCGCGGTGCGCACGGCAATTTCGCGTTGCCGGGCTTCCGCACGCGCCAGCAAAAGATTGGCCACGTTGACACAGGCTATCAGCAAAACAAAACAGACCGCGCCCAGCAGCACCAGAAGCGCCGGACGCACGTTGCTGACAACCTCAGACTGAAACGGATAACTCACGATGGTATGAGTAAAGGGATTGCTGGTGTTGGGATCGAAGTGGTGTACCTTGGGAGAGCCGGTCTCTCCCCAATACTTCACCAGAGATTCAAACTCGGCCTGCGCCTGCTGTGGGGTAACGTTCGGTTTTAATCGGCCAAGCAGGTAAAGAAAGTGAGAGCCGCGACCACCCGGCCTGGCTGGATCAAGCTGCAGTGCAGTCCAGACCTCTGGAGGATCGATTTCACCCGGAGGAAAAGCAAACCCTTTGGGCATTATTCCGATGATGGTGGCTTTTTGCCCGTTGAGCAGAAGTTCTTTCCCAACAATGTCACGATCACCGCCGAAAACGCGCTGCCACAATCCATAAGAAATATCGACTACAGCGTTTGCTTTGGGATCGTCATCTGCGGGAATGATGGTTCGTCCCATAATTGGCGAAACACCGAGCGATTGCAGCAAGCCACCGGTAATGAATGATGCGGTCGCACGCACCGGCTGGGCCTGGCCTGCGAGATTGGCGCCGCCATTGACCCAGCCATCGAGTGATTCCCAGGATTTAGTGTCGCGCTTTAAATCAAAATACTCAGGAGGCGAAAGCCAAAACCTGCGCAAACCTCCGCCGGGGAAGTTACCAAATTCGCTATAAACCTTGACCAGGCGCTGCGGATGGACGTAAGGCAAGGGCCGCAACAGGACCGCATTGACCACGCTGAAGATTGCAGTAGTGGCGCCTATCCCAAGCGCCAGGCAAATAACGGCGGCGACGGCAAAAGCCGGGTTCCTGGCCAGAACACGCAGACCATAACGAAGATCTTGAAACAGTGTTTGCATGGATTTTCCCCGTCCTCTTTTGACTCGTGAGCACGATCGCGGGTTAGCGCATCTATCAATACCGCAGTGGGGCAATTAAGGTTCCGGGCTTTTTTATGGAATTTTTCAGACAGAAACCCCCAAAAGGGGTAACATTTCCCGATAGTCCGGCACGTCCGTTTCACACTGCCATAAAAATTCCCGGTTGGAGGGTGCGATGACTCTAAGCTCCTCTCGTTTCAGGGCCTTGGTATTGGTTAGTATTACGGCGCTTACATCGGCAGCCATAGCGCAACGCGGCACAACTGGCTCAAGCAACAACTCATCCCGAGCCACTCCCCCTAACCGGTCCAACACTGAAGCCTCAATCCAGCCAATCTTTATTTCCGGCAAAGTCATGCTTGAAGGCGGAGGGACCATACCCGAGCCAGTGGCCATTGAGCGGGTCTGCAATAACGTGAACCGGCGTGAAGGTTACACGGATTCAAAAGGACACTTTGAATTTCAGCTGGGTACGAACACCGCATTCCAGGATGCGAGCGAGAGCGATGGGCGTATTACTTCCAATCCCCAGACGCATACTGGACTTAGCCAAATGCAGCGCCTAATGAGCATGAGCGGGTGTGAGTTCAGAGCAGTTTTGGCCGGTTATCAATCGAGCGTTGCGCTGGTTCGCACCGGCGATGATACGTGGCAGTACGACATTGGCACAATTTTTCTGAAGCGGATGGGAAACGCCCAGGGCACCACCATTAGCGTGACCAGCATGGGCGCGCCCAAAAACGCAATGCACGCCTATGAGAAGGCGGAGAAGGAGCTGCAAGATAAGCCGGCAGACGCGGAGAAAGAGCTGAATAAGGCCGTGCAAATTTATCCGCAGTTCGCGGCCGCCTGGAATTTGCTGGGGGACATCCATCGCGAGAACAAACAGCTCGATCAGGCCCGCACGGACTACGGACGCGCCATTTCTGCCGATCCTCAGTTCGTAAACCCTACGTACAGTTTGGCGGTGATTGCCATACATGAAAAGAAATGGGATGAGGTGGGCCAGTACAGCGACCAGGTGCTCAAGTTAAACGCGATGGCATTTCCGATGGCTTACTTTTTCAATGCTGCCGCCAATTACAACCTGCAGAAATTTGACGCCGCCGAAGAGAGCGCCAAAAAATTCAAGAGCCTGGATGCGCAGAACAGCCATCCTGATGTGCGCCTTTTGCTGAGCTACATTTTTTCTCACAAGCAGGATTACGCCGGAGCGGCGCGCGAGCTACGCGACTATCTGGCTGTCATGCCCAACGCAGCCAACGCCGAGGAGCTTAAAGCGGAAGCCAAGCGATTTGAAGACCTGAGCGCTTCCGCCAAGAGCCAGTAAGCAAACTTATCTCCCAACGTTAGCGGGCTTGCGCGGGGAAGCGCAACAGCACGGGCGGAGTGAAGGCCGCGCCGTCTTTCAGTTTGCCGGTTTCGTCATCCACCTTGTTCCAGCCTACATTGGCTGATACATAAAACCAGCCATCTACCAACACTGCATGGGTAGGATCGCCCATGCGGTCGTTGGCCTGCTCAATGATTTCTGCTCCGGTGATCTCTGTTTGTGCGTGGTTTAGTTGCAAACGGATGATCCGCTCTGGATCTGTGCCGTTCTGAATGCCGACCAGAGAATAGCCATCGAGATAGAGGCCGTCCAGAGCGACCACGGCAATGTTTTCCGGATGCGGCAGATAACTCACCTTGGCCATTGCGCCTGCTGCAGGCAAAGTGATGGCGGCGATTCCCATGGAATAGTCGGCGATGAAGAGCCGCTTGCCGTCACGCGCCAGCACCGGCGTTTGCGGCGAGAAGAGACCGTCGGCAATTTTCTCCAGCCTGGCAGTTTCAAGATCGCCATGCAGACGATAGACTCCACCGCCCATGCTGTCTGTTACGTAAACCGTGCCATCTGCAGTGACGGACATATCGCCAAGCACAGCAGGACCATTTGTTGCGGGGGCAAAGCGACGAAGGACCTTGCCGCTGTCTGGGTCCACTTCCAGCAATTCGGCTTTGCCTGAATCTTCTTTGGGAAAACCGCTGAAACCGGGCATGGCGGAAGCGCTAACCCAGAGTGCTTTGCGCGTGGGATCGAAGGAGACGGCCAAGGTGGGCCAGTGCCTGGCATCAGCAGGCAGCGGCAGCTCTTGCATGGCACATTCCTTGCTGCCGGACTTAGGCAGCGTAACGCGATACAAGCTGTGGTGCTGGATGCTGGAGACGATAAAACTGCCGGAGGATTTTATGTACGCGATGTCCTCCGGCATGGTATCGGCCTGGGGTAGCGAGCAGACCAGTTCTGCCTTGGCGATTGGTCTGCTGTTCTCTTTCATCTGGGCGATGAGTTTCTTGCCCGCTTCTTCATCTGATAGCGGCTTCATGTTGCCCTGTTGAGTGAGGTCGAAGAAGAGGCCGGTGGCAGCGTACTTTTCCAGCCACTTGATTGCTTTTGTTTTGTGGCCAAGGTGCATTTCCACGGTCGCATTGAGCAGCAAGAAGCGCGGGGTGGGAGCAGGAAGTTCGCGGCCGATTTCAGTGAGGACAGCGCGCGCCGCGGGCCAATCTTTTGCCTTGGCACGCTCGTTAAACTGCTTGGCGAGGTCGCGGTAGTGGTTGGGGTCGATGGCGTTTGACGAAGCAACGCAGGCCACGAGAAGAAGAAGGCAAGGAAGAAATCTTTTGATCAGCGCCATCTCTGTTTGACGTAAAGAGATTGTATTTGGCATCGACTGGCATTTTTTATAAATTCGCTTTACCATCGCCAGAGTGGCAGCTTCAGAGCAAAAACCCGCCGACGAATATAAAGATAGAGAGCGCCTGGTTTCCGCCGTGCAGGCGGAAGACGATGCCTCATTTGAACTAAAGCTGAGGCCGCGTTATCTGCGCGAGTTCATCGGGCAGAAGAAGGTAAAAGAAAATCTCTCGGTCGCAGTGGAAGCGGCCAAGTCGCGCGGCGAACCGCTGGACCACGTGCTGCTCTATGGGCCGCCGGGGCTGGGCAAGACGACGCTGGCCACGATTATCGCCAACGAAATGGGAGTGGCGTACCAGCAGAGCGCCGGGCCGGCCATACAGATCAAGGGCGATCTCACGGCCATCCTGACGAACCTGCGCGACCGGCAGGTGCTGTTTTTGGATGAGGTCCACCGGTTGCAGCCGGCGCTGGAAGAGATTCTTTACTCGGCGCTGGAGGACTACAAGCTCGACATCATTATTGGGCAGGGGCCGTCTGCCCGCACACACACCATTGACGTAAAGCCGTTTACCTTTGTGGCCGCCACCACGCGGGCCGGGCTGCTCTCAGCGCCATTACGGTCGCGATTTGGCATCCTGCTGCGGCTGGAGTTTTACACTACGGAAGAACTCAAGTTCATTATTGAGCGCTCAGCGGAGATCCTGGGAGTGGCGATTGACGATGAGGGCGCCGCCGAGCTGGCAGGACGAGCGCGCGGCACACCGAGAATCGCCAACCGGCTGCTGCGCCGCGTGCGTGATTTTGCCCAGGTCCGGAGCGAAGGACGAATTGACAAAGCCACCGCGCAGGCCGCGCTAGAGATGCTGGAAGTAGATAAGCACGGGTTTGACGAAATTGACCGGCGCCTGCTGCTGACCATTATCCAGAAATATAATGGAGGGCCAGTGGGCTTGAGCACCTTGGCGGCTGCCCTGGCAGAAGAACAGGACGCGCTGGAAGAAATTTATGAGCCGTTTCTCATCCAGATTGGCTTTCTTGACCGCACACCGCGGGGACGAGTTGCAACGCGGCTGGCTTACGAGCACTTTGGCATTAAATATGGCCGGCAACCGGACCTGTTCTAAGGGAAAACAGTTGAGCTCCGGTTAAAGATTGCCGCAAACCTTTCCCCGCACTACCGATCTCAAATCTGGCAAGTTAACTTTTCTTTGCAATTCGAGTCTAAACCTCGAAACCAAGTTGGGCCGTTCCAGGTAATCATTCTTGTGGCAAAGCGGCGATATTTACGGGACCTAAGCAACGCATTAGCAATGGTTATTGCTTTAGCAGCGTCATTGCCGGCCCAGCAGCGCGGCCCCAAACTGAATGTTCCCAATCTGACCGCGACAACCAGCACGCTGCATATCCCTCGCCTGCAGGCAGCGCCCAAGCTGGCGGACTTTGAAGGCATGGAGCCGGCCAGCGATCTGGCGCGGCACATGTTAAAGGTCGGCAATTTCACACAGAAAGAGCCGCATGATGGCGTTCCGGTGAGCGAGCCGACTGAGGCTTATCTGGGCTATACGGACAAAAATTTTTACGCGGTCTTTCTGGCGTTTGATAAGGAGCCCAAGAAGCTTCGGGCACGCATGTTGCGGCGTGAGTTGATTGACGATGACGACCAGGTTGGTCTCTGGCTGGATACGTTCCATGATCGCCGCCACGCTTACATGTTCTACAGCAACGCATATGGGATCCAGCAAGACGGTTTGTACGCCGAGAATCAGGGCTTCGATGATACTTTTGACACGGTCTGGCATACCTACGCCAAGATCAACAGCAACGGCTACATGGTGATCATTGAGATCCCATTCAAATCTCTGCGCTTCAGGCCGGAAGCAGGCAACGATTGGGGATTCATTTTGATCCGGGTGATTCCCCGCAATTCAGAGCATTCGTTTTTTCCTGTGAATACGAACCGCATACAGGGGATGCTGTCACAGGAAGGAACAATGGGTGGGTTTGAGAACATCTCGCCCAGCAGAAACATGCAGTTCATCCCTTACACGTCAGTAGGCGCGTTCCGGTCTCTGGATGAGCGCGACCCGGCGGGTGATCGGTTTACAGGAAAGCATGTTGACCCCAAAGCCGGGTTGGATTCCAAGATCGTGATTAAAGACAGCCTGGTCCTGGACACGACGGTCAATCCAGACTTTGGGCAGATTGAATCGGATGATCCGCAGGTGACGGTGAACCAGCGCTTTGCGGTTTTCTTTCCGGAAAAACGGCCGTTTTTTCAAGAGAACTCAAATTTCTTCCAGACGCCCCTGACCCTGGTATTTACGCGGAACATTGGCGATCCGCTCTATGGCGCGCGGCTTACGGGCAAGACAGGCCCGTGGGCGATTGGCACGATGCTGGCCAATGATCGCCTACCGGGTGACAGCGTGATTGATACCGATCCGCTCGCAGGACAGAATGCGTATTTTGGCGTGGTGCGCATTAATCGCGAGCTGGGAAAGAATGACAGCATCGGCATGATCTATACCGATCGCGAATTGCATACCAATCCCAACTCATTCTGCACGGCAACAGCTTGTGAAACCGGATTCAATCGCGTTGGAGGAATTGATACGCAGTTGAAGTTTGGCCAGAACTGGCAGATGAATGCCCAGGCAGTAACCAGCGAAACCAAATTCAGCGACGGCACGCATGAATCCGGTCCAGCCTACCAGGTGTATGCGGAGCGCAGCTCACGACGGCTGGAATTTAACACCATGTACCAGGACATTGCGCCGGGGTTTACGACTGAGACAGGATTCATCAATCGCACGGACTACCGGCGGTTCAGCAACTTTGCGAGCTGGACTTTTCATCCGGAAGGCAAGTTCCTGGTTTCACACGGCCCGCATCTTTTTGAGCTGACCATGTGGGACCACAGCGGGACGCGGCTGGATTACCAGCTTAATCCCAACTATGAATGGGATTTCCCGCGCAACAGCGCTTTCATTGTGGCCTCAAACTGGGAGCACGAGCGGCTGCGTCCGGTTGATTTTTCAACGCTGACTACAAACCGCGACTATACCCATGTGATTGGGGCCGTAGAATTCAAGACGCAATATTTCAAGTGGCTCAACCTGGATGCAGAGATGGACTGGGGCACTGCGACCAATTTTGTTCCGCGTACGGGACCGCCGGTGCTGGGCTACCAGAATACGGCCACCGTGCGCGGGACGGTGCGTCCGACGAAGGGGCTGACGATTGAAAATACTTACCTGATGACGCGGCTGCTGGACCAGAACACGGGGCTAAACATTTTTAACAACCACATCATGCGCTCCAAGTGGAATTACCAGTTCACCAAAGAGTTCTCACTGCGGTTGATTGGCCAGTACACCACGACGATCGCAAACCCTGCTTTTACGACGCTGCAGACTACGAAGCAGTTCAACGGTGACGTCCTGTTCACATACCTGCTAAACCCGGGAACGGCAATCTACGTGGGCTATAACAGCGACCTGCAAAACATTGATCCTTCTTTGCTCCGCACTTGCGGCGGATTGGCCTGCGCGCCGGGCGAGACATTTGACGGGGTGCTGCGCACACGAAACAGCTTTTTGAATGATGGGCGGCAGGTGTTTATTAAGCTGTCATATTTGTTCAGGTATTAGCTGTCAGTGATCGGCGATCAGCAATCAGCCAGAGTAATTGGCAAATAGCAGTTGGCAAAACCGAGCTTTCTCCGTGTGCGCAAAATCAGTACACTGGTCAAGCAAGTTACGCTGCACGCTGGAGAACGATGGTGGCGATCGAGAAACGCGGACGCGGCAAATGGGTATGGATTTGCATTGGTATCATTTTCCTTTTGGCCTTCGTTGCACTTTTGGTGTTTCCTTATTTTGCTACGAAACCTCTATCGCGTGACCAACTCGAGCATTACCTTACCAACCTCCACAACCTCCCCAATCCGCAGGCACGCCGACCCCTGCGGCGTCCCCTGGAGTAAAGTAACGTTAATGTCCGGCAAAGAATTGTCTGGAAGCTGCTCATAACACACAACTTTAGAGAGAGCAGCGGGTTTGTTTAGTTAGGTTACGGTGATAGGCTGCGTTGATCGGGAGAATTTAGAATTACAAGGAAGCCCCGGCAGACAAAGCCCTTTCCGAGGAGGTTCCAAAGTGCGGTATCTAAAATATCTACTTTTGCTGGCTGCTCTGGCGTTGCCTGCAATGCCTTCCCAGGCCCAGGTTGCAATTGGGGTACAGATAGGTCCGTCTTACGGGATTTACAATGCGCCACCGGTGTGCCCGTACGGGTTTTATCCCACATATCCGTTTGACTGCGCGCCGTATGGCTATTACGGCCCGAACTGGTTCGTGGATGGAGTGTTTATCGGCGCCGGGCCCTGGTACAACTTTTATTTCCTTCGCCCCACGTACTATCGTCCGTTTTACTTCAACCGCGGATTTGGCTTCAGAGGCTTTGAGCATTTCCACAGCGTAGATAGATTCGGTCCACCTGAGAGGTTCCACGGCGATAGGTTTGATCGCGATCGCGGTTTCCATAGTTTCAACGGCGCGCGTTTTGACCGTGATCGGGGATTTGATCGAGGCCGCGGGTTTGATCGCAACCAGGGATTTAATCGAGGCCGCGAGTTTAACGAGGCACGAGGGTTCCGCGGAGACGATCGCGGCTTTAGAGGCTTTAACGGCGGCGATCGTGGCTCTAGAGGAATGAGTGGACACGGTTCGGGTAATGGATATCGTGCACCGGCAGGAAGAGGCGGCGGACATTACAGTGGTGGTGGAAATTACCACGGTGGTGGCGAATCGCATGGCGGCGGAAATTACCATGGTGGCGGAAGCTCGCATGGCGGCAATCATGGTGGGCGTCGATAAGAAGCAGCAGTTAGCCATTGGTGATCAGGTGAAATGGGCTGGCAGTAAAAGCTGCCGGCCCTTTTTTTTGCTGATTTCATGATGGTGCAGGCGTTCATGGGCATTGTATTTCTCAGGCTCTGAGCCGATTTGAGCGCAGTGCTATTCTCCCCGTATGTACTCTCTTGCGTGCTTTCGTTACCGAAGCAATTCTGTCAACAAGACGGGCACCTTTACTCTTTTATTGCTCATTGGTCTTTGCATGCCGGCGCGCGGGTTTGCGCAAGCCGCCACGCCAGCTTCTGCCCGGCGCCTGGAAACTTTAATTCAGGAAAGAAAGTACCTGGAATTGGAGCGGCGTCTTGATGAGCATCATGCTCCGCAGGACGCGGGATTCTTTCGCGGGATTATGGCCAATCGGAAGAACCGCGTTGCCGAGTCAATCAAGCTCCTTGAGCCGCTGGTTTCAAAGTTCGCAGCCCAACCACCATCATGGCGCGAGCAGGAACTCTTGCGAACGCTGGCGGACGACTACGCGAAGAGCTTTGAGTATGCCAAGTCTGCGGACACGTTTGCTGCCTTGCTCAAGCGATACGACAAGACCCTTCCGCCGGAACAGCGCCGGGCTGCGGGCGAACGGCAAGGCGCTATGCAGATCTTGCGGGCCTCTCCGAAGCAGACCGTTGAGTTGAACGGACCCGCGATGCTTGCCTCAACCCGCAACAAGCTTGGCCTGATAGAAATACCTGTGGAGATTGATGGAAAACGGGAGATGTGGGTCCTGGACACTGGCGCCAACACGTCAGTGGTCACGGAAAGCACAGCACGGCGAATCGGGCTGGAACTGCTGCCGGGCACAGCGCAGACCGGAGGCTATACGGGAGCGCCTGTCCGGTTTCATGTGGGAGTGCTGCCGAAGTTGAAGATTGGAAACACAATCTTCCACAATGTGGAACTCGACGTGGCTGAAGATAAGGAGTTCAACTTTGGCGGCTACCAGATTTCAGGGCTGGTCGGCTACCCGCTGCAATCGGCTCTGGGGCGCATCACTTTTTACGCGGATGGCAGCGTAGGTCTCAACACCGAGCCGGCAAGCAAGAGCGGATCAGAGATGTTTATGGAGGAGCAGATGCCGGCGGGCGCAGCGCGAGCGGCCGGCGCGGAGCGGTTGTTTACGCTGGATACGGGAGCTGGATCGACATTCAGTTTCCGCTTCTACAACGTGGTGAAGCCGCAGCTTACCAAGGCGATGCGGGCCCATTCTGAACTCAGCGGGGCGGGTGGAACGCACAAAATGCGCAGCTACCTCCTACCGGAGCTGAAGATGAACATCGGCGGGGAGGACGTGACGTTGAAGTCGGTGACAGTTCTGCCGGAACCTCTGGGTGGCGATTCCGTAGGAGACCTTTTCTTCGGGAACCTTGGGCAGGACGTGTTTGGGGCTTTCAAGTCGTTTACGTTTGATTTCCAAAGGATGATGGTGGAGGCGCGGAAATAAGTTGTACAACGCTTTGGCTGGCAGTAAAAGTTGCCAGCCTTTTTTTCTTTTTGCGCATCAGGAGCGTTTTTGCTTTTATATGTTCCCGCCGTTTAGGGTGCTGGCGGGCCAGACCGGCCTGAAGCTGTTTGATTTGCTCCTTGATTTCCCATTTGCGGTCGCAGATTCGCACGATGGCATCTTCATGCAATAATATTGCACTTCTCCATCTAGGTGGGGCAAGAAAATGAGTAAGAGAGACGAGAATGCCGATCAAATTGTTGCTTTGGTAGTCGACGATAGCGCAGCTTCTTTGAAAACGAGGACGCAACTGCTACAAGCGAGCGGCTTTACAGTCTTCGGCGCCACGACTTTTGATACTGCTCTTCGAGCAGTAGACGAAGAACCGGTGGATATTATTGTTACCGACATCAATCTAGATCCCAAGCAACCTACGGATAAAAGTGGCATCGATTTTGCCCGCAGGGTCAGACACTTGAATCAGCGGATTCCGATTGTGGGATATTCCGCCTTTTTTGCTGAAAACGAATTGACGCCCACGGAATTGAAAGTGTTTGACACTTATCTTCCCAAGGGTGCAGTTGGTATACGCGAAATTGCTCAGCACATTTCTAATTGGAGAGTCCTCGCAGCGTCTTACCGCATCCTCCGCAAGAAGCCCTCTTTCGATCCCCTCAATCTTCTGCGTCCCCCGGCTCCGGAGCTTTTGCTTTACTCGGCGAATACTTGGTTGGCCTACAACATTGCACAACGCTTTTTTGGGGGCCGACACTATGTATGGTGTACTCCCGACTTCGATGCTGAGGCAAAACCGGGTTACACAGCAACGGTACCTCCATCTTCCTCTCCAAAAGAGATTTATCGAACTCTCAGAGAGGCGGTTCGCTTTAATGATCGACACAACGATAAGATCAAAGCTAACATCGCTGGCATTCTCCGTGGTGCGGAATTGTGGAGAAAGGCTGGGGATATCACGATCGATCAATACGAAGAGATAAAAGCAACAATTGACCGGGCTCAAATAGCCGAGTTTCGCCCGCTTCTCTATGTTATTCGCCGCGACTTGGTAGAACATATGCTCGTTCAGGTTCCCGTGGATCAGAAAGCTGCGACTTTAGCGCCGGAGTTTATCATCGAGAGGCTGCCCTCGTTCTTGTTTGAAGTCTTACAACCCTATTAGGAATTAGGCATATGCTCACAGCAGCGCATTTGGCATTTCTTGCGCAGATTGCCCGAAAGATTAACGATGAACCCGATTTCGTTCGTGGGCTTGAAAGTCTCTTAAAGGGCATAACCAAGCTTTTTGATGCTAGCCACGCTGCCATTTATAGGCTTCATTTAGATCGTTCCCAATATGTTTTAGAGCTCGGATATCTTCTTGAACAAGACGCGTTTGTTTGTAATCTGCCAGGGTCGAATTTGGACGCTAACGATTTACTGCAGCAGAGAGCAGAAAACAGATCCGCCCTTGGAAATGCAATCTTGACACGTTCTATCATTGCAACTCGGTCAAATCTAATAGAACGTCCCCCTTATATGTCAGAGGAAAACGTTTTTACCATCCTAGTACCGATCTCAAGAGGTCAGTCGTGCTTAGGGGTTCTTCGTCTGGATTCATTGCATGTTAGAAATGCAGAAGGCATTACTGACGAGATCGAGATTGTATGCGCTCTTATTGTGAGCCTATTTGAGAAGCAGTCCAGTCTTTCTTTATTGAAGGCTGTTCAACGGCCAATTGACTTTAGACAGTCGGCTCGATGGTTTCTTGACGACATTCTGTTATTGATCGCTGAAGCAGCGAGAGTACCATACATAGTGATCCATGAATGGAACCACGAACAAGCACTACGCTGCATCGGGCTCTACGGCCCAGATGGAATTGAAATTGAAGACTTCGATTTCGAACCGATAGAGGTTTTTGTTTCCTTTTTCGACTCTTTGAATAAAGCTGTCACAGTTGTTGAACCAAATATTGACGCACCTCATTTAGGTCTCATGCGAGAGCGAAGAGAATTTCGCGATATAAAAAGTTTTGTTGTCGTTCCTGTAAGAGCCGGAATTGAGGTTTTTGGAACAGTCTTTTTTGGTGCTCGTCTGCCATACGACTATTCATCTTTAGAAGTGGCTGGCTTTGAGAGCATTGCCAGTAGTATCGGTACGGCAATTGCAAACGCACGTAATGCCAATGTGCTTCGAGAGCTCTCAATAGCTGATACCCGAATAGGATTGGCCATCTCTGGCCTTGAAGTTGCACAAGCCGCACGTCATGAGGTTAGAGGAGTAGTGGACGATTGCATCGCCAACCTCGCTACTTTCCAGAGTCTGCTCAGACAGAACAGGTCTGCAGAAATTGAAGCAATGATACAGAGGTTTGAAAAAAACCTTCTCACTATAAACACCGGGATGGACAGGATAAAGAACGCATCACGGGAGCCAGACGACAAGTTGGAATTGCAGTCACTGGTGGAAATTTGGCAACAGGCACGGGCTCTGGTATCGGCGAGGTTGGAACAGGAACACATACAAACAAAGATTACCCGCGTTGGAAGAGACATCCGCCTTGAAATACTTCCCGATTCGCTGAGGCATGCATTTCTCCACTTGCTGCTAAACAGCATTGACGCCTTTAAGAACACGAGACACAAGGGCGGCCGGCTTATCACCATTTCGATCGATCCAATGAGCGACGCAGCTACTGATGTAAAGATCCGCTATGCTGATAATGCAACTGGCATAGATCCAGCGCAATTCCACCAGAGCACCGACGCAAACGCCTCCCGGGACATTAGACAGATAATTTTTGAAAAAGGCGTTACCACCAAACCATCGGGGTCAGGATTCGGGTTGTATCTGGTTCGCATGATTCTAGACCGCCATCATGGGTCCATCGAACTCGCGAATTATCGCGGAGGGATTGTTTTTGACATGAAGATACCTAAAGATCTCAGGACGAAGATCGAACGGCACTGATATATAAATTTCCCAGCAAATGGATATCGTGAAGGCCTGCGAAACAACCCTATGTAGCTGGAAAGCAGAGTAGCTGGATTTGAGTTTGTTCACTGAGTCAGTTACCAATCCGGCCTGCAGTCGGGTATGATTCCAGCAAGCAATGTCCACCTCTATCCGCTCCTTTGCCAAGATCAATATCGGATTGAAAATTGGGCCGCTGTGTGAAGAGGGCTTTCACGAGTTGCGGACGATTTACCAGACCGTCGCGCTTTCTGATTTGGTCAAGGTGGATGTGGGCAAGGGCGTGGGGATTGATATCGCCTGCAAAGACAAGCGCGTCCCCGCCGATGAGAGCAATACCTGCTGGCGCGTGGCGGAGCGGGTACTGAAGCAACTGAAGATGCGCGGCAAGGTGAGGATCACGATTGAAAAGAACCTGCCGGTGCAGGGCGGGCTGGGAGCGGCTTCATCCAACGCGGTGGCCACAATGATTGCGCTGGAGAAGGAGCTGAAACAGCAGTTGCCGCCGGAAGAGCGGCTCAGGATTGCCTCTGAGGTTGGGTCTGATTTGCCGCTGTTTCTGGTGGGCGGCACGGTGCTGGGAACAGGCCGGGGCGAGCAGGTTTTTCCGCTGGACGACCTGCCGAGCTGGCATTGCGTGGTGGCCGCGCCGGAAGTTGGGGTATCAACGCCGGCGGCGTTTGCGGACTGGGACAAAAGATGCGCCGAGGTCCTGGCCGAACGCAAAGTTACAGACGTTAAATTGACTGACAAAGAAAGCTCAGATAGAATAAGTACGTTCAGCAGAAGCGTTTACGAATGGCTGAACGGCAGTTTTTCCCTAACCGGTGTCCCAGATAAAGGCTGGGACCGGGCCGAGGCACTGCTTCTCGACCTTGTCCGTACCGGGATTGAAAACGACTTTGAACGTGTCGTTTTGCCTAAGTATCCCGCAATACGTGAGGTCAAACGTGCGCTTGAGCGATCCGGGGCAAAATATGTCTCGCTGTCAGGGTCCGGTTCAGCGGTGTACGGGTTATTCTCTGGCCAGGAAACAGCAGCACTAGCGGCAGAAAAATTGAACGACCAGGGCGTGGCGGCCCATGCAACGGTAACACTGACGCGGGAAAAATATTGGAAAGAGATAATGGGATCGGGAAATCGGGACATCCGGTCATCGGGACATCAGAAAACGGGCAGTTAAGGAAGATCGCCGGGAGCGCCGTCATCGCGCGTGATCGCTGGGAGCGGAAAACCGGGTCGCAGTTTAGATAGAGCAATAGCAATGTGTTGGGCCGTCGACTAATGGTAGGTCAGGAAGATCGCCGGGAGCGCCGACATCGCGCGTGATCGCCGGGAGCGGAAAAGCGAAACCTTACCACGGATGGACGCGGATAACACGGATCAGGAAGTTGGTTGGAGAGATTTTAGGAGTACTGGGCCGTCGACTAATGGTAGGTCAAGTGCCTTTGGAGCACTTTGTCTAGGTTCGAATCCTAGCGGCCCAGCCAAGAGTTCCGGGTTGGAAGTTAGGGTGTGGCTGAGTTTGAGAGGTCCTTCGACTTCGCTCAGGATTTCGCCTGGCGGCTCAGACGCCGCCAGAACGGCTCAAGTTCGAATCCTAGCGGCCCAGCCAGGTTCATCGGGAAATCGGGTAATCGGGTAATCGGAAATGGGTGAACCGAATGGTGAGCGCTGTAATCGCCGAGATCGCCGACATCGCACGTGATCGCCGCGATCGGAAAAATTAAACTGTCGGCAACGCGAAGCAGGATTCTAGAAACCGAGATTGGAAAAAGCAAGTTCAGCAGGTGGGAAAGCAAAACGGCTAGAAATTAGGACACAGCAACAGAAGTACGAAGCTAGCAGCTAGAAGCTAGCAGCTAGATGGAATCCGGGTGTAGCAAACCAGCTCATACGGAGAGGTCAGCATGGCGACGATAGCACCAGCAACGGCAGAAAAGTCGGAGAAGAAACAACAACAGCAGATGCAGCCAAAGAGCGAGCCTAAACCTCAGCGGTCGCGCGCGGATGAAAAGTTCAAGATCTTCTGCGGCACGGCAAATGAAGCCCTGACCGACGAGATCTGCGCGTTTCTGGGCATGGAGCGCGGCAAGGCGACGGTGACACGCTTCTCTGATGGCGAGGTTTACATCCAGATCATGGAAAACGTGCGCGGAGCCGATGTTTTTGTAGTACAGCCCACGTGCTTCCCGGTGGATGAACATTTGATGGAGCTGCTTTTGCTGGTGGATGCGCTCAAGCGCGCGTCGGCACGGCGCATTACCACGGTAGTTCCCTATTACGGTTATGCGCGGCAGGACCGCAAAGATAAGCCGCGCGTTCCAGTATCGTCAAAGCTGATTGCCGATCTGCTGACCACGGCGGGCGCGCATCGCGCGCTGGTGGTGGATTTGCACGCGCCGCAGATTCAGGGCTTTTTCAATATCCCGGTGGACCACCTGTTTGCTTCGCCGGTGCTGGTGGACTACTTCAAGAAGATGCAGTTGCCGAACCTGACCGTGGTCTCACCGGATGCCGGCGGCGTGGAGCGCGCGCGCTTCTTTGCCAAGAAGATTGACGCGGCCCTGGCTATTGTTGATAAGCGCCGCACCGACATGAACGTGGCCGAGGTGATGCACGTGATTGGCGACGTGAAGGGCCGCACCTGCTTGATTATCGATGACATCATCGACACGGCAGGCACGCTGGTAAAGACCGCCGAGGCGTTGCTGAACGCGGGTGCAGCCAAGGTTTTTGCGTGCGCCTCGCATCCGGTGCTGAGCGGGCCGGCCATTGAGAGGATTGCGAAATCGAAGCTGGAGCAGGTGATTGTAACCAACACCATTCCGCTCACTGAAGCAGGCAAGGCTGAACCGAAGATAAAAGTTTTGTCGATTGCGGGGCTTTTGGGCCGCGCGATCCAATCCATACACGAGGAGACTTCCGTCAGCTCACTGTTTGCCTAAAACAGAAGCCAACAGAAGCCCGGAAGCAAAGAAGGAAACTGAAAATGAGTGCACAGGTAGAACTAGTTGAAGCGCAACCCCGGCCGGATAGCTCTCGCGGCAAGAATGAGGCGCGGCGTTTGCGCGTAAGCGGCCGCGTGCCCGCGGTGATTTATGGGGCCAAAAAGAACACGCTGGCAGTAAGCGTTGACCCCAAGCAGATTATGCGGATTTTGAATTCTGAATCCGGGCACAACACCATCTTTGATGTCCAGGTAAACGGCGAGCAGAGCAAAGCCATGATCGTGGACTGGCAGTTTGAGCCGATCAAAGGCAAGCTGCTGCACCTTGATCTGAAGCGGATCGCCATGGACGAAAAGATCCGCGTGATGGTGCCAATCCATCTGAAAGGCGAAGCTGCGGGCGTGAAGCAGCAGGGCGGAATCCTTGACCAGGTGCTGCGTGAAGTGGAGGTGGAGTGCCTGCCCGCTGACATTCCGACCCACATTGATGTGGATGTTTCTGAGCTGGTCTTTGGCGCCGTTACGCGCGTGAAAGACCTGCCCAACACCGGCAGCAAGCTGAAGTTCATTACCGATGAAGACCAGGCAGTAGCGCACATCACGTCAGTGAAAGAAGAAGTTGCGCCGACTCCGGAAGCGGCTGCGGAGGCTGCGGCTGCGGCCCCGGCGGAGCCAGAGGTCATCAAGAAGGGCAAGCAGGAAGCTGAAGAAGAGGGCGCTGAGCCTGCTGCCGCCGCGAAAGAGAAAGAGAAGAAGTAACCGCGGTGAAGCTGATTGTTGGGTTAGGAAATCCTGGCATCGAATACCAGTTCACGCCCCACAACATCGGCTTTCTTGCGGTGGACCGCATCGCTGAGCAGTGCGGAGTGATGGTGGACAACCGGCACTGCAAGGCGCTGACGGGGCGGAGCAGAATCGGGAACGAAGAGATTCTGCTGGCCAAGCCGGAAACGTACATGAACCTGAGCGGCATGTCGGTTCTGGAGCTGGTCAGGAAGTATGAAGTTCATCCGCAGCAGGATGTGCTGGTGATTTATGACGAGCTTGACCTGCCGCTGGGAATGATTCGGGTGCGAGCGCGGGGATCGTCAGCCGGGCACAACGGAATGCAATCGATCATTAACGCGCTGCAGACCGAGGAAATTGCCCGGATACGGATCGGAGTGGCGCCAGATGATCCGCGCAAGGGTGGAGCAAAGTACATTCTGGCGCCGTTCAGGAAGTCAATGCTTGAGCCTTTGGATGAAGCGCTTGAGCTGGCGGCGCAGGCGGTGACGGTGATTGTGAATGAGAGCATCACCGTGGCCATGAATAGGTTTAACAAGAAGAACAATGAGAGCAGCACTTAGTATTTGGTAATTAGTACTTGGCTTTGTTTCGAAGATGCGAACAGCCCCGAAATGCGGCGAATCGGTTGGGCAAAGGGCCAAATTGGGTTTGCTAAATACTAAGTACTAAATTCTAAGTACTTAAAAGTTTGGAGAAACAACTAATGCAACGAAGCTATGAAGTGATGTTTATAGTACGGCCAGACCTGCTGGAAGAAGATGTGGACAAGTTGATTGCCACTTTGCAGAACCATGCCACCACTGCGGGCGCAACGGTGGAAAAGGCGGAAAAGATGGGCAAGCGGCGGCTGGCGTATGACGTAAAGAAATTTTCTGACGGCCAGTACGTGCTGTTTGTGATGAAGGCCGATGGCAAGGCGATTCACGAGCTGGAGCGCCGTATGCGCGTTTCAGAACCGGTGATCAAGTTCATTACCGTGCGCACGGATGAAGAACAGCAGCGGCTGGATAAAGTGCGCAAGATCCGCGAGTCGCGGGTAAAGCGTCCACCGGCAGGCAGCGCGCCAGCCGAGGCGGAGAGTCCGGCGGTGAACGCGTAGTTTTTCAGGGCGAAAGCCCTCATGGTCTTTATATCGTTTAACGTACGGCTGAAGCCGTGCGCTTCTACGGCAAGCGAAACAGTTGTCGATAGAAGAAAAAGATTGAAGGAGATTTATGGCTGACGAAACAATCCAGGAAAGTTCAACACCAACGCCAGCGCCACGGCCGCAAGGCGGCAGAGAAGGCGGAAGGCCTGATGGTCCGCGCGGCGAGCGCGGTCCCGGCGGACGCGATGGCGGGGGACGCAAATTCTTTCGCCGCAAGAAGGTCTGCAAGTTTTGCGTCGAGAAGATTGACGACATCAATTACAAGGACGTGCGCCTGCTGGGGCAGTTTGTGGCTGAGCGGGGCAAGATTGTCCCGCGCCGGTTGACCGGTGTGTGCACGCCGCATCAGCGCCGTCTAACCACGGCCATCAAGCGGGCGCGCAACATCGCCCTGCTGCCCTTTGCCGCGCGATAGAGAACAGATTTTCACCGCGTAGACACGGGAGGCACGGAGAAAAGCAAACCTCAGTGGCTGAAGCTACCCACAGTTGGAGTTGCTTGTTCTACTCCGTGGCTGGACAGAAGAATGGATAAAGATCAAGTAAGAATCTAATTGGAGATTTGAGATGGAAGTCATCCTAAAAGAAGATGTTCCCAAGCTGGGCCACCGCGGTGAGGTGGTAAAGGTGGCAGAGGGCTACGGTCGGAATTATCTGCTGCCCAAGAAGCTGGCCATTGAAGCCACGGCGGCCAATCGCGCTGTGATTGAGCAGATGAAGCAGTCTGCCATCCGCAAATCGGCTGTCGAAAAAGCCGACGCTGAAGGCCTGGCCAAGCAACTGGACGGCACCGCGCTCAGCTTCCAGCGCAAAGCGGGCGAGAAAGACCACCTGTTTGGCTCAGTCACCTCGTCTGATATTGCTGAGGCGCTGGAGCGCAAAGGCTTCAATATCGACCGGCGCAAGATCCAGCTCAATGAGTCGCTCAAGAACCTGGGCGAGTTTGAAGTGCCAATCCGCCTGCATCGCGACGTGATCAGCAAGGTGAAGGTCACGGTGGAAAAAGAAGGCGGAGAAGAAGCCACCGCCTAAGATCGCATCTCTTGCGATTGAAAATCAATCGCGGGTCAATGTGGATTTACGCTGATAAGAGCGTGAATCGGCGATGGTCCGCGATTTTATTTGCGTTTGGATGTCAGATCAGTTTAGGAACAAATCTCTTGGTCCGCTGCATGTAGGCGCGGTAAGGCTCGCCCAGCGTTTCGAGCAAGGCGCGTTCTTCTACGCGGACGCGGTATGAGTAAGCGAGAATTCCGGCGCACAGAACTACGACCACGCTCAACCAGTTCCCCAGGGCAAGCATGCTTCCGCCAAACAAAATCATTCCCGCGGTGTAAGACGGATGCCGCACCCAGCGGTAGGCGCCGCGCTCAATGATCTGCTGCTCCGGCTTAACCACCACCACAGCAGTAAAAGACTTGCCGAGCATTTGCCAGCAATGGCGGCGGAGAAGACGTCCGGCGATCATGGCCGCCACGCCCGCAGCAAACCAAAGCCGCTGGTGCGCAAGCGCGCCGAAGTGGCTTTTAAAAGCGATGGCGAAACCGGCCCCCATGGCCGCTCCCTGTACGGCCATGACGATACGAAATGAACCTGCATCCTGCGGGCCGAGCAGCGGACGGGAACGCTGGTTGAGAATAAATTCTGGAACATAAGCCCAGAGAAACACCAACCAGTACACGGTTGCGTACGGCCAGGACTGGAGCAGATGTGGGGTCATAGTCGAGGCAATCAGGCTATTTGGCTGAGCAATCTTTCCGCCCTGTGTCCGCGATGCCGGCGATGAGCCACTTTCCATCGGTGCGAACAAGATTGAACAGGTCTGTCCCACAGTGGACTACCTTGCCGTCTTCAAGAAAGTCGAAGGGCGCCCAGACCACGGCCAGATCGTTGTCAATCCGCACCAGCGGATCGTGAATCCGCTCTTCAATGTGCGTCTTTCCGGGCTTGGCGACAAGGTCGGCAAAAGCATCAAAGGTCATCTGCACCGGCTTGCCGTTGCGCATCAGCACCATGGAGCCGCCGGTGAGCAGAGGCTGCCTGATCGCGGCGGCGTCGCGTTTCGTCATGCCGTCAAACATCGCGTTGATGGGAGCCAGCACCGCCTGTTCTTCAGGAGTTGTGGCATGCAAAGTAGAGATGAGGAACCCTGCGGCTGTTGCTGCTGCAAGAAACAAAACCAAACGTAAGCGAGTGAAGATATGCATGGCAGTCGATTGTAGCTGAGTGGTGGATTGCCGGGCTACGGAACCTTTACACTTCTTTACGCCTTCTCTGAACTCCATCTTGAGAGTCGTTCGCCCAAACTGATAAAGTAAGTACTCACTTACTTCAGTGGTTCCCCACATGCCTGTCCGTCTTTCAGCCCTGGACCGCCGCCGGCAGATCATTCGCACGGCCTCAGGCCTGTTTGCACGCCGGGGCTTTCGCGGGACCACTACGCGGGAGATCGCCGAGCGCGCCGGCATCAATGAGGCGCTGCTGTTCCGCCATTTTCCCAGCAAAGAAAAGCTCTACTGGACCATTATTGAAGAGCAGTGCGGCGCCTGCCGACGGCGGCACAAGATCAAGGAGATACTGGAAGCGGGCGGAAGCGACTACGAAATCTTTGCGGCCATCGCGCGCGAATTTCTGACCCGTACGGCCCGCGATACCGAGTTGACGCGGCTGCTCTGGTTCACTGCGCTGGAGAACCACACGCTCTCGCGCCGCTTCTTTCGCACCTATGTGGCCGTCTATTACGAGGCGCTGGCGGACTACATTCGCAGCCGCGCCAGTGAAGGAGCGTTTCGCAAGGTTGATCCGCTGGTCTCCGCGCGTGGATTCCTGGGAATGGTGGTTTACCACTTTCTGGTGCAGGAACTTTTTGGCGGCGCGAAATATCAGAAATTCAATCCCGCAACAGTAGCGGAGACTCTGGCCGGAATCTGGCTGGATGGCATGCAGAATGGCACGGCTCACGCAGGCCCAAACGGAGCAGTGCGTGCGAGTTTGAACGGACACAACGGCAATCCCGTCTTTTCAGCAAAGAATGCAGAAAGAACAGGGCGCTCACTTTTAAACCGTCCAACTTTAAACCGTTCATCTTTAAACAATGGCAAAAGATCAAAACCATGAAAACTAGAAACGCAATCATTCATACTTCGTCAGTGGCGCTGTTGCTGCTCATGCTGGGCTGCAACAATAAAGATGCGGTGCAGGCGGCCAAGCCGCAAATGCCCAGCGCGCCGGTGAAAGTGGCGACTGTGTCTTCACGCACTATGCCGGTTTCATTGCAGGCCATCGGGAACGTTGAGGCCATCTCCACGGTCACCATCAAGGCGCAGATTTCCGGCCAGCTTGTGGGCGTGCACTTTAAGGAAGGCGACTTTGTGAAGAAGGGGCAGCTCTTGTTCACGATTGAACGCCCGCCGTTTGAAGCTGCGCTACGCCAGGCTGAAGGCACATTGGCCAAGGATGAAGCGCAGGCGCTGAACGCCAAACTTGACGCCGAGCGTTATGACGGACTGGGCAAGCAGGGCGTCGTTTCCAAGCAGCAGGTTGATGCCGCAGCAGCCGCTGCGAACGCGATGTCTGCAACCGTCGCCGCCGACAAAGCGGCGGTGGAGACTGCGAAAATCAATTTGGAATACACATCCATTTACTCTCCGATCGACGGACGCACGGGCACCATTGGAGTGAAGATAGGAAACCTGGTAAAAGCCAATGATGTGCCGATCCTGGTCACGATCAACCAGATTGAGCCGATCTATGTTGCATTCTCCATTCCTGAGCAGCAACTGGCAGAGCTTAAGCAGTACTCAGCTTCGCGGTCGCTGAAAGTGGATGCAGCGCCGCAAGGCAGCAGCCAGCACTTTCAAGGGCGGCTGACGTTCATCGACAACGCAGTTGATCTCACCACGGGAACCATCAAGCTGATGGCGACGTTTGACAATGCGTCACACATGCTCTGGCCGGGACAGTTTGTTGACGTAGACCTGACGCTGAAATCGCAGCCGAACGCCATTGTGATTCCGACAGCGGCGCTGCAGACCAGCCAGAGCGGCACGTTTGTTTACGTGATCAACCAGGACCTGACCGCGCAGCCGCAGCCGGTGAAGATCGGCTGGAACGTTGGCGATGAGACCGTGATTGCCTCCGGCGTGCAGCCAGGCCAGCGCGTGGTGACAGACGGGCAGTTGCGGCTAACGCCGGGAACCAAAGTCGAGATCAAGGGCGGGTCCTAACCATGACACAGCTTTTTATACGGCGGCCCATTACTACCACGCTGATCATGGCGGCGATCCTGATCTTTGGCGTCTTTGCCTATCGACTGCTGCCGGTCAGCGATCTGCCTAACGTTGATTTCCCCACGATCCAGGTCAACGCAACACTGCCCGGAGCCAGCCCAGACACTATGGCCTCCGCCGTGGCCCTGCCGCTGGAAAAACAGTTTTCCACCATCGCCGGCGTTGACTCCATGACCTCATCGAGCGCGCTGGGATCCACCAGCATCACGCTGCAGTTCACGCTGGAACGCAATATCGACGCTGCGGCGCAAGACGTGCAGGCGATGATCGCCAAGACGCTCTCACAGCTTCCGCCGGAGCTGCCTTCACCGCCGTCCTATCAAAAAGTGAATCCGGCGGATTCGCCGGTGCTCTACCTTGCGCTCAGCTCCACCACCATGCGGCTCTCTGACGTGGATGAATACGCTGAAACCAACGTGGCGCAGCGCATCTCCATGGTGAGCGGCGTGGCGCAGGTGCAGGTTTTTGGCACACAGAAATACGCTGTGCGCGCGCAAGTGGACCCACGCAAACTGGCCATCCATCAGATCGGCATAGACGATGTTTACAACGCGATTAACAATGCCAACGTCAATCTGCCCACCGGCACGCTCTTTGGCCACTCGACGGCTTACACCGTGCAGGCCACGGGACAGCTTCTTGAAGCCAGCGCATACCGTCCGCTGATTGTGGCGTACCGCAATGGATCGCCGGTGCGGCTGGATGAGGTGGGCAACGTTTTTGACAGCGTGGAAAATGACAAGACCGCAAGCTGGTACAGCGGCGACCGCGCGATTGTGCTGGCCATCCAGCGCCAGCCCGGCACCAACACGGTAGAAGTTGTGGATAACATCAAGAAGCTGCTGCCGCAGATGCAGGAGCAGATGCCTGCCGGAATCAAGCTGGGCACGCTGTATGACCGATCTCTTTCCATCCGCGATTCAGTGAATGACGTGAAGTTCACGCTCATGCTCACCATTGGCCTGGTGGTGCTGGTGATCTTTCTTTTCCTGCGCAACGTTTCTGCCACCATTATTCCGAGCCTTGCGTTGCCCATGTCGATTGTGGGCACTTTCTCCGCAATGTATCTGCTGGGCTACAGCCTGGACAATTTGTCGCTGATGGCCCTTACACTCACCGTGGGATTTGTTGTGGATGATGCCATTGTGATGCTGGAAAACATTGTGCGGCACATGGAGATGGGCAAGCCGCCATATCAAGCCGCTGTGGAAGGCGCCAAGGAAATCGGCTTCACCATTGTCTCCATGACCATCTCGCTGGCCGCGGTGTTTATTCCCGTGCTGTTCATGGGCGGAATCGTAGGGCGATTGCTGCATGAGTTTGCTGTAACCATCGGCGTATCCATTCTGGTCTCAGGGTTCGTCTCGCTCACGCTCACGCCCATGCTCTGCAGCCGTTTTTTAAAAACCGGCACACACAAAGAGCATGGCTATCTTTATAAAAAGAGCGAAGCAGTTTTTGACGGCATGTTGCACGGCTATCAATGGAGCCTGAAAAAAGTAATGGCCCATCCTTTGGCCACGCTCATGCTCTCATTCGTGATTGTAGGATTGACAGCCACTCTCTTCATAACGATCCCCAAAGGGTTTTTGCCCAGTGAAGACCAGGGCAATCTGTTCGCCTTTACTGAAGGCATTCAGGGCATCTCGTTTGAAGACATGGCGCGGCACCAGCAGCAGGCGGCAGCCGTGATCGGCTCCAGCCCCTATGTGGTGAACTACATGTCGACCGTCGGAGGCGGCGGCGTGAACGCAGCGCTCAACTCCGGACGCATCTTCGCCCGCCTGGGCGACCGCAAAACCCGTCCGCACGTTGACCTGATCATCCAGGAGCTGCGGCCCAAGCTGGCGCAGATTCCCGGCATCAATGTCTTTCTGCAAAACCTGCCGCCGATACGAATTGGCGGCCAGCTCACCAAGAGCCAATACCAGTTCACGCTGCAAAGCCCCAACACCAATGAGCTTTACCAGTATGCGCCGCAGTTGGAGCAGCGCCTGCGCGGGCTGCCGCAACTGCAGGACGTAACCAGCGATCTGCAGATCAAGAACCCGCAGGTCACCGTGAACATTGACCGCGATAAAGCTGCTGCGCTCAACGTTGATCCGCGCGCTCTGGAAGATGCGCTCTATAGCGCTTACGGATCGCGCCAGATCTCCACCATCTACGCGCCCAACAACCAGTACAAAGTCATCATGGAGCTGGAGCCGCAGTACCAGCTTGATCCTTCAGCGCTGGGCATGTTGTATGTGCACTCCAAGACCGGACAGCTTGTTCCCCTGGGCGCGCTGGCCAGCTTTAAAAAAGAAGTTGGACCGCTCACGGTGAACCATCTGGGCCAGTCGCCGTCCGTCACCATCAGCTTCAACCTGAAGTCGGGTGTCTCACTGGGCGATGCCATCACCGCCGTCAATCGTGAAGCCAAGCAAATCCTGCCGGGCACCATCACTTCCACACTGCAGGGAACAGCGCAGGCGTTTGAATCTTCTTTCAAAGGCCTTGGCCTGCTGCTCATCATGGCCATCCTGGTCATCTATATTGTGCTGGGCATTCTTTATGAGAGCTTCATTCATCCCATCACCATTCTTTCCGGACTGCCCTCTGCAGGAGTGGGCGCGCTGGCCACGCTCATGATCTTCCACTCTGATCTGAGCCTCTACGCGTTTGTAGGCGTAATCATGCTGGTGGGGCTGGTAAAGAAAAACGCCATCATGATGATCGACTTCGCGCTGGACGCGCAGCGTGAAGAAGGCAAATCTGCCGAAGAAGCCATCTATCAGGGCGCACTTGTCCGCTTTCGCCCCATCATGATGACAACCATGGCCGCGCTGATGGGCACCTTGCCAATCGCGCTGGGCTTTGGCGCAGGCGCTGAATCACGCCGTCCTCTGGGCCTGGCCGTAGTCGGTGGGCTGATCTTCTCGCAGACGCTCACGCTCTACATCACACCCATCTATTACATCTATCTCGACAAGCTCGGCCCGGGTTTGAAGAAACTGTTCGGCGGAAGAAAAGCCCAGATCAAAGCGAAGGAGCTGGAAGCGGCTTCAATCTAAAATTTGAGTACGCACAGCTATGAAACTATCCTAGATCGCGTTTGCCATGGATCACACTGGTTATAAGGATCTCTTCCTTTTCAACTTAGTAGATGATGCGATAGCTATACGCCAAAAGTTCACGGAGCATCTTATCTTGAAATTCAGGTACTATGCGGCCTGAATTTGGAAAGCTCTCAAGCTGGCGCGCTAATTTGACAATCTTCTTTACTACAATCCGGGCGTAAGCAGGAGAATCGGAAGCTATATAGGCGGCACTAGACTCCACGTCTGCAAGAGCGCGACCCGACCAGACTACTCGCTTAGCCATCTGCTTAAGCGCGACTCGACTTCATCCTGTGAAATTGCGCCGTTCGCGCGCGCGTCTTCAAGGCCACTGCGTACTTTCTCCAGGACGTACAGGTGATATTGAATGTCTTCCAGAGAACAGTTGTCCGGCAGCCTTTGGAGCAAGGATTCAACTTCCTGTTTGGCCGTCATACTGCCCTAGCATATCACCCTCTGACGTGCTACGACTGCGCCATATTCCTGGCGTCTTTTCAACCTAATATCCACGGGCAAAAAAGTGCCGATCCGGAGTTTATCCAGATCGGCCTTTTTGTATTGCATCAGAGGCTGGTTTTCCGCGGACGTAGTTCGAGTGTCAACGGTTTATGGCACGCCCAGGCTGTTCATGTACTCATGCGTATAGGCGAGAGCAGGATTGGTGGTGCCGCTACTGGAGCTGCCACCGGCGCCGGGCGTGTCACGATCGAACGCCCAGAAGCGCGAGGTGGGCAGGTGGTTGGAGATCACAAAGGCATTCACCGTGTCTATATCGTGCAGGCTTGTGATCTCGTCCTGAGTATCGGCCTTGCCGATCATCATGGTGAGCCCGATGTGATTGAAGGGTATGCCGGATTGCGCGTTGAGCGCCTGCGCTGCGGCAATCGCGGAATTGCCCATGTCGCATGCATTGTTTACCACCACACAGTTGCTGGTTGTGGTTGAGCCGTAGTCAAAGGTCATGAGATTGACAACGTAATTGCCGGTCAGCCCCAGACGCTTGATCTCATTCACCACGGTTGTACCGGCGCTGCCTCCGGTAATGGGATTGGCGGACATGGAGCCGAGCGACTGAATGGTAAAGCTGAATTGCAGATTGGGGAATGTGCCCATCGCCGTCTTGGTGGCGTTGATCAGATCATCAATGAGCGCTTGCGATTGGCCCAATTCGATGTCGTAATCAATGCCGACCAGGTTTGCCGAGTTGTAACGATTGATGAAGTTAATGAGCCCCTGACCGCTGGAGCAATCAAACGAGCCATTGGCGCCGCCGGTGCTGATGATGTATTTCTTGCCGGCGCTGACAAAGGCCTGAACGTTGGTGGCTTCCTGCGCGGGCGTAATGCCGGCCCAGGATTCCGCATCGCAGGTGCCGGTGGCAAAGGACCAGATCAGCGTTGAGTTCGGCATGGCGCTGGTCACTGGCTGAACAGTGCCGGTAACGGCCGACCGCTGCAGTCCGGTGTTGAAATCGGCATTGAGCGTTACGTCTTTATACGCAGCAAAGATCACGCTGCCTGGCGGAGGCGGAGTTGGCGTAGGAGTGGGCTTAGGTGTGGGAGTGGGAGTTGGAGTTGGAGTAGGCGCGCCCGTGGAGCAGGAAACGCCGGTAAACCATGGATCGCCGGAGCCTGCTGGACCGGCGTGACCGGCAATGGTCGGGTCCTGACCCTGGTTCCAGAATTGCGCAGTAAAGTTCAAACCGTTCTTGCTGGCCATGCTTCCGCCATTACAAGTGGTGGTGGATGTATTGCAATAAGCAAGAGTGGAATTCCATGCCGGAGCGCATGAGCCTCCACCGCCCGGCGGGGGAGTGGGAGTTGGAGTAGGCTGTGGCGTGGGAGTAGGCGTGGCGGATGGCGTGGGAGTTGGAGTAGGCGAGCCGCTTACCGGCTGCCACAGGGCCGGGACATTGGGCGGCTCCCAGCCTACCTGCGAAGTGTGTGCCTGAATACACTTGTATTCCACATTATTGAACATGACCAATGCGCCAACCGCGTAAGCCGTATTCGGCTGCCAGTTGGGGATAGCTTGGGCGAAGGATGGAAGCGAGGCCAAGCACAGCGCAATGCTGAGGCTCAGCACAATTAGGGATTTCCGCATCATCAGGAGTTCTCCTTTCGCTCTTCGAACAGAAAGGGCGTTCTCCACGGGGTAACAAATTATATTCGTAAAATCGTTTTAATAAAGTTTATTAAAAGGACAGCAAGCGCAAGTGTACGGATGGGCAAGGGCAGACGTGTGTGCCAAATTGGAACTGAGACGCTGAGTGCGGCGGCAACTCGTGGATTCGGGTCTTCCCGCAGAGGCTTATTCCTTACACCACGCTGGCCTACTACCTCGATCTCAGCCAGCGAGGTCTGGGATTGCGGAACCTGTTCAGCGGATGGGAGAGCAGGGACGATTTAAGGCGAAGGAGCTGGAAGCGGGCGCGGATCTAAAGCTCCTGGATTGAGCATGATTTCCGCTGGCTTAAGCCCTGCTTCAGGATTAATCTGGCATGGAATATCTGCCCGAAGCAGTATAGAATGCATTGCCGCAATTCTTTGGGACCGGGTTGTTTTGCCCGAATCGCAATTGATCCAGAAAATCTTTGGAGAACATCAATGTCAACTCGAACCTTTACTGCTCCCGGGCTCCAGCTTGACTTGGACGAACGGCCTCAAGAGACCATTGTTTACTGCAGCGGCAAGATTACGTCTGAATCTGCTGAAACTTTTCAGAACGAGATTCGCGGAAACGTGAT
>DATEHN010000024.1:0-9875 GCA_035279585.1 Candidatus Angelobacter sp.
GAAGTTTTTGAGACGCTGCACACGCTTACGGACGAATCGAGCGTAGTGGTAATGGGCAAGGTCCGCGCAGACAAACGCGCACCCGGCGGCTACGAGCTTGACGTAACCGACGTGAAGGTAGTGCAGCGCGTGCCGGAAGACGATCCATTCCCTATTGCCCGCAAAGAGCATGGCATCGATTTTCTGATGGAAAACCGCCATCTCTGGGTGCGGACACCACGGCAGACAGCGATCCTGCGTGTGCGGGCGGAGATTATCCGCGCAGCGCGCAACTTCTTTGATGAGCGCGGGTTCACCCTGACAGATCCGCCGATCCTTACGCCCGCCGCCTGTGAAGGCACTACGACGCTGTTTGAAGTTGATTACTTTGACGATCAGGCATTTCTCACGCAGAGCGGCCAGCTTTATATCGAAGCTATGGCCATGGCGCTGGGCAAGGTCTATTCATTTGGCCCAACCTTCCGCGCTGAGAAATCAAAAACGCGCCGCCACCTGACCGAGTTCTGGATGGTAGAGCCTGAGGTTGCGTACGCGCAGCTTGATGACATCATGGTGCTGGCGGAGGAGTTCATCAGCCACCTGGTGCAGAGCGCGCTGGCCAATCGCAAGGCCGATCTTGAAATGATTGGGCGTGATGTAACCAAGCTGGCCAACATCAAGCCGCCCTTTCCGAGGATCACTTATGACGACGCGGTCAAGATGTTGCAAGAAGGTCACGCCAAAGGGCAGGTGGAAACAAAATTCGAGTGGGGCGGCGATTTTGGCTCGCCCGACGAAACTTATATTTCGTCACAGTTTGACAGGCCGGTAATGATCCATCGTTATCCGGCACAGGTGAAGGCGTTTTATATGGAGCCTGATCCGCAGCGTCCTGAACTGGCGCTCTGCGTGGACGTCCTGGCGCCTGAAGGCTACGGCGAGATCATTGGCGGATCGCAGCGCATTGGCGATTACAAACTGTTGCTGAAACGCATTCACGATCACGGGCTGCCGGAAGAGGCGTTCAAGTGGTATCTCGACCTGCGCAAGTTTGGCGGCGTACCTCATGCGGGATTTGGCATGGGAATTGAACGCGCCGTGGCATGGATCTGCGGCCTGGAGCACGTGCGTGAAACCATTCCATTTGCGCGGACGTTGACTCGTATTTATCCATAGGACTGAAGATTCGAAGCTATGACTCCTGATCCAATAGCAACGCCTGTAGCAACAACGACCAGAAATGAGCCGGCCAACCCGCCTGTGGTAGCGGACAACATTGTTGCCAAGCGCATCAGACTCCTTGGCGTGCCACTGGACCTGGGGCAGTCGCGACGCGGGGTAGACATGGGCCCTTCAGCGGTGCGTGTGGCGGGGCTTGAAGCGCGTCTGGAAGAGCTGGGACACGTGGTGGAAGATGGCGGCAATATTGCCGTAGCTATCGCGGAACAAAAGAAATCAGGCGATCCGCATGCCAAGTATCTGAAGGAAATTACCGCCACCTGTACCAAGCATGCAGAGACTGTCTTTAAGACCCTGGAAGCAGGCAAGTTTCCGCTGGTGCTGGGCGGAGACCATTCGGTCGCGGCAGGCACGGTTGCCGGTGTGGCAGAGTTTTTCCGCCAGCAAAGACGCGTGCAGGAGCAAAAAATCGGGCTGATCTGGATTGATGCCCACGCCGATATCAACACGCCGGAAACTTCACCCAGCGGCAACGTTCATGGTATGCCGCTGGCCGCCATTATGGGGCTGGGGCCGCCGGAGCTGGCTGATATCTATGGATTCAAGCCGAAAGTCCACGCGGAAAATTGCGTGCTGGTAGGCGTGCGCGACGTTGACGCCCGTGAAAAAGAAAATATCAAAGAGACCGGCATTGAGGTCTATACGATGCGCGATATCGACGAGCGCGGCATGCGCACGGTAATTGAAGAAGCGCTGCGCGTGGCCGGGCGGGGAACTGCCGGTTATCACGTTTCGCTGGACATGGACTGGATCGATCCGGAAGATGCTCCGGGCGTGGGAACGCCGGTACGCGGCGGCGCCAGCTATCGTGAGGCGCACCTGGCCATGGAGATCATCGCCGACCATGGACGAATGACCAGTTTTGAAATTGTAGAGGTCAATCCGGTGATCGACGAGCACAACCGCACGGCTGATCTGGCGGTAGAGCTGGCGCTTTCAGCGTTTGGGAAGAAGATTCTGTGATGCTGCTAACAACTATTGCCTGGAGGCACAATTGAAAAAAGCAACGTTTCTTGTCCCGCTGCTTTTAAGCATATGTTCGGCAGCATTAGTGCAGCAGCAGGCGCTGCGCGGACCCTCAACGCCTGAAGAACGCCAGCGGTTTGTAACCCTCACGCACAAAATGGAAGACGCTCCACTGGACGAAAGCTTGCGCTCAGAGCGCGAGTGGGCGCTTGTTTGGCTGGTTCAAATACCTGACATTACTGTGAATGTCTGCACTGCCCCGCTCGGCGACTACATGAAAAAGAAGTATAAGTATTCGCCAGAAATTACGATTCAACTAACTTTTTCAAGCGGCGCTTTCATCATTGAACATCCGGAAAAGGCCAAAGATGAATACGCACAATGTCTAGCGGGAGTCGAGGGAGCGCTTAAGGCGTACCAGTCGATCCTTAAAGTCAAGCCAGATGCACATTCCAAGGCATTGGATGAATTACTGGATAAACAGCGCACTGGCAAACTGGCTGAGCATGTGCAAGAAGCCACCAGCAAGGCCACGAAATAAGCACCAGGAGGAACCCATGCGTCTTCGTTCTGCACTCTTTACGATAATCCTGTTATGCGTTGCCTCCTTCAGTCAGGATGAGCCCAAACGCAATCCATCGACGGCACAAGAGCGCCAGCGCTTTGCGGCGCTTACGCACAAGCTGGAGCAGGACCCGCTGGACAAGAGCCTGTATGAAGAAAAAAAGTGGGCCATAGAGTGGCTGCAAGACGTTCCAGATATCAACGTCAACATTTGTGCTCCAGTGCTGTTTGGGACGGATTTTTTACGAGAGCAGAACAAGTACACGCCCCAGCTTTCCTATCAGGCGACCTTTGGAGAAGCGGTTTACATCATTGAGCATCCAGACAAAGCCGCCGATACCACGGCCCAGTACATTGCCGGCGTAGAGAGCGCTTTAAAAGCGTATAGCGCTATTGTAAAGAGCGATCCAGGCGGCAAATCCAAGGCGCTGGATGACCTGCTGGAAAAACAGAAGCAAGGCAAGCTGGCTGACTTTGTGCGCGACTCCAGCAAGGCCTGCGAGGACAGAAAAGAAGGCTTATAAGTTCTTGGTGGGTGGCTGAGAGATGTTGTATTGTAACGCTCTCTACAGCTAAACACATGTTTTGCGCGCGATGCGGTCAGCAGATTCCGGATGCCAGCGAGCTTTGTCCGCTATGCGGGCGTGAAGCAAACTTGGCGCTTATTTCGCATCCGGTCCCTGTTGCTTTGGCCCAACCTCAGTTCACTCTTCCATCATTGCCTATCGTCCACGGGCCGAGCGGTGCAGGGGGTTGGTTGCTTTTTTATTGCATATCGCTCACAGTTCTGGGGCCAGCCTTGGTGTTGCTTGGTTTTTACTTTGCGATCAGGCTACGTGGCATCAATTCCGAAATCTCCCTCGGTATAGCGCGCGTCCTATATGGAATGGTGGTTGGGATTTTCCTTTGGATGCGGCGTCCAGTCGCTCTGGCCTTGCTTAGAATTTATTTCATTGTGATAGCTGCTGAAACATTGCTCCTTATGCTTGAGGCGGTGAACCTGTCATTGCGGATCCACTCGTCGGTCTTCCTGAGTTCACGCTTCTCGTCGCTGATGACAAGCGCGGGTATCACGTTGCTGTGGTTTATTTATTTCCGTAGGTCAGTAAGGGTAAAAAATACTTACGGAGCAAATTTATAAGAGGAATCGTTGAACCCATCACCCTTTGCTTAGAGCGGAGGCAAACTTGTGTTCTGTGCACGATGCGGCCAGCAGATTCCAGATGCCACTAAAATTTGTCCGCTTTGTGGACGTGAAGCGACGCTGAAAGTCGATCCTCCGCCGGCAGTACCAGCGCTGGCGCTGGCGATAGCGGCTGCCCCCTGGGCAGATCCAATGGCGTGCTGAGCCGGCAATGATCCAATCAGCCAAAATCTTTTACCGTAATGGAGCGAAGAGACACAAAAAGGACAGTCAGGTTGAACGTTGATTGCTGACTGCTGATTGCTGTTTTAGAGTATTCCTGATGAACAAGCTCAGGGTTGGCATACTGTTTGGCGGGCGCAGCGGCGAACATGAAGTTTCACTTCTTTCCGCAGCCTCAGTTCTCAAGGCAATTAACAAAGATAAATACGAGGTGGTGCCGATAGGCATCACCAAGGAAGGCCGTTGGCTTACGGATGCTCATGCGGAGCGGCTGTTGCGCGGAGAAGCAGAGAGCGGCCGCCATCTTCGGGCGGGCGACCCGCAAGCTACGCCAGGCGCGGCCGTGCTGGCCAGGGGAGAGGCAGTCATCGTGCCGCCGGTGCCACAGTCGCATGGGTTGATTCCGTTTGAGAGTGCAGCATCTTCCGGCCAAAAAAGCATTGACGTGGATGTGATTTTTCCTGTGCTGCACGGAACGTTTGGCGAGGACGGCACGATCCAGGGGCTATTTGAACTGGCAGACATTCCTTACGTGGGCGCGGGCGTGCTCGGCTCTGCCGCGGGCATGGATAAAGACGTGATGAAGCAGCTTTTTGTGGGCGCCGGGCTGACGATTGTGAAGCATGTAACCATCCTGCGCAGCCAGTGGGAAAAAGAGCCGAAGAAGGTTACCAAGCTGGTGGAGAGCAAGCTGAAGTATCCGCTGTTTGTGAAGCCCGCGAACCTGGGATCGTCAGTGGGGATCAGCAAGGCGCACAATCGCAAAGAGCTTGGCCCGGCGATTGAGACAGCGGTGGGGTTCGATCGAAAGATCGTGATCGAGCAAGGCGTGGGCGGAAAACAAAAAGCGCGCGAACTGGAGTGCTCTGTGCTGGGCAATGATGAGCCAGTGGCTTCGGTGGTGGGTGAAATCATTCCCGGAGCAGAGTTTTACGATTACAACGCCAAATATATTGACGAAGGTTCGCGGCCGGTAATTCCCGCGAAGATCAGCAAAAAACAAATGAAGCAGGTGCAAGAAATGGCCGTCCGGGCGTTCAAGTCAGTGGATTGTTCCGGGCTGGCACGAGTTGACTTTCTGATGGAGCCAAAATCAGAAAAAATTTATCTGAATGAGATCAACACCATGCCTGGGTTTACGTCTATCAGCATGTATCCCAAGATGTGGGAGGCGTCAGGGCTTAAGTATTCCGAACTGATAGACCGGCTAATCCAACTGGCGCTGGAGCGTTACGAGGAGAAGAAGAAGAACCGCTATAGCCGAAATTAACCGGAATTTGATCTGCGGGTCTGGTGTTTAAGGCGAAGATTGCGGTAGGCTGCATCGCGGCAAGAAAGATTTGAGCACGCAAGAATGACAATTGCTCACAAAACAAGTCTTATCGCATTCATGCTGGCCGCAGCACTGGCATCTGCGGCCCAGAACCCGCAGGCCCAGGATTCTCCGGCACAAGATCCTCAGGATCAAGCCCCGGAGCCCGCTGTTGTTGAAGGCACTGTGATCAATGCCCAAAACAGCCGTACCATCCCCGGGGCCAGCGTAAACCTTGTGGGGACTGAAGGTGGGAGCAAATCAACCCGAGCAGACGGCAGCGGGCATTTTATTTTCCAGCAGGTTGAGCCAGGCCATTACAAGCTGATAGCGGCGCGCCAGGGCTTTTTTTCTGACCAGCACAAGCGTGAATACCAGCCCATCTTTGAAGTGGCCGCCGGCGAGCATGTAAAAAACATGGCGGTCAGGCTGATGCCTACTGCGGTGATAAGCGGCGAGATTGTTGACGAATTCAACGACACACTGCAGAGCGTGGAAGTGAAGCTGCTGGCCAGAGAAGTGCGGCTTGGCCAAATGTATTTGCGGGATGCGGGCCACACGCTCACGGATGATCGCGGGCAGTATCGTATTAGCGGGCTGCGGCCGGGGAAGTATTACCTGGTTGCAGAGTACAAGGCCAATGAAGCTGCCATGCAAGCATTTAAGCTGGAACTGGCTGGAAGAATAATGGATCGCACACCGCGCAGTGAGGGACAGACTGAGCCGTTCCAACTCCGGATGCCGGATACCTCCAACCAATCATTTACCTATCCGCCATTATTTTATCCCGGCAGCGGAGACTTTCAGCAGGCGCAGCAGTTGCAGGTGAAGCCGGGCGACGACATAGCCGCGAATTTTATCTTCATCAGCGCTCCGGTGGTTTCAATCAAGGGCAGAGTTGTTAATGGAATGACCGGCGAGCCAGCGAAAGGCGCTACTGCAGCGGCTTACTGGACTGATTACATACAAGGTGAAGGGTTGCAGGCCAAGATGTCTCCAAAGGACGGCTCGTTTGAGATCAATGACGTGGCGCCTGGCTTGTATAAATTGCGGGCCAGCTTTACGGAAGACGGGCAGACGTATGAAGGCGAGCAGACCGTGGAAGTGGGAATCCAGGGAGCGCAGAACGTTGATGTTCCGGCGATGCCGTATTTTGCCGCTTCAGGCCATGTGACGATAGTAAGCGATGGGCGGACCGTGGTGAAGAGTGTTCCTGTGGAGTTTGTGGGCGAAGGGCTTATGCCGCGCGTGCGGGCCAGTGCAACCTTGCCGGAATTTAAATTTGATGCGCAGCTTCGTCCGGACCGCCACTACCGGGTAAACGCTCTGCGCCTTGCACAGGATTACTACTTGAAATCGGTACTGGTTTCAGGGCATGAGGTTCCGCCGGACAATCTGGTGGTGAACGGCTACCGAGGAGACCTGGAGCTAGTGATCAGCCCCGCTGGTGGACATATTGAAGGAACTCTCCTTGACAGCCGTGATCAGCCAACACGCGGATCAATATTGCTGGTGCCCGATCTCCCTGATCCTGGGCCACCGGAGTTGTTTCGTCGAACAAGTGCCGGTAGTGACGGCAAATTCATCTTTCGCGGCGTTGCGCCTGGCAGCTACAGAATGGTGGCAATGGAGAGTCCAGAACTGGACGAGCAGGTGAATGATCCAGACTTTGCCAAAAAAGTAGTTGGGCGCGGCGATTCCATTTCAGTGGCAGAGAGCGGCAAGTACACGGTCTCACTGCGGCTCAATAATTGAAATGTGTTAAGTGACAGCTAACGATCACCGATGCGCTCGTCTTCAAGAATCAGCAGGTATTCAGCTCTTGCCGAATTGAAGGCGAGATGGGTGACGGCGTAGCCGGCGGGCGTGAAGATGGGATCGTTGAGTTTCATCTCAAGGTCTTGCGCATCTCGGCCAAAAACGACCTTGTAGCGCGGGCGCTCTGAGGATTGGGAAGGGCTCATAACGCATAACAGTTTACGCTGCAATATGCGTACTGGACAAATCCCGCGCCCCAGAATGGGCTGATGAAAACATGCATTTGAGGTAAAATTTTAAGTTCGTCTGCCGGCTTTAAGCCCGGCCGCCTGTCGCTCGGTTTTCCGCAAATGAGGCAGGCAAGACTCATCAAAAAAATCCAGCTAGTTCCGTCAAGGAGAGAGTTCAAGTCATGGCAATTCCAGCAACCCAGATGCGTCCGGGGATGATCATCAAACACAATAACGACCTTCATCTGGTCTTTACGGTTGAGCACCGCACGCCCGGCAACCTGCGCGCCTTTATCCAGGCCAAGCTGCGGAATATCCGCACCGGCGCCATGTTTGAACACCGCTTCCGCTCCAGCGATCCCATTGAAAAGATCAACGTGGATGAGATTCCCATGGAATTTCTCTATCAGGATGGCGACAGCTACTGCTTTATGAACACGGAGAACTATGAGCAGGTGCATTTGAATCGCGACGTGCTGGGCGACTCCGTTGACTATCTCACGCCAAACCTGCAGATCAGGGTGGAGTTTTATGATGGCAAACCGGTAGGCATTGAGCTGCCACAATTTGTGGAGCTGACCGTGGTTGAGACCGAGCCGGGATTGAAATCAGCCACGGCTTCCAGCGTTACCAAGCCGGCCAAGATGGAAACCGGACTGATTGTGCAGGTGCCCCCGTTCATCAATGAAGGCGAAAAGATCCGTGTGGATACGGCTGAAGGCGCGTACATGTCACGCGCGTAAATCGCCGCGAACACAACTGCGATTTTGCCGCAGGGTTCTTCCAGTGCTGTAAATTCTATGATTGCCAGGCGTTATATAGTTCGCGGGCGAGTGCAGGGAGTCGGCTTCCGCTGGTTTGTGGACCATGAAGCGCGTTCGCTGGGGCTGGCCGGGTGGGTGCGCAACAATATTGATGGCACTGTGGAAGCGCTGGCCATGGGATCAGACGCGCAGTTAAGCGCTTTCAGCAACAAGCTGCGGCAAGGGCCTAGAGCAGCGCGTGTTGACGAGGTAAACGAGCTACCGGCAGAGCCGGTGGAAGACCTGAAAACTTTTCGTATTGAAGGAGCATGGTAGATGGCGCCAAAGCAGGAAGCGAGTTGCGAGCACCTCAAAAAACTGGTGCGTGAAGTGCCCGATTTCCCCAAGCCGGGGATTCTTTTTTACGACATCACAACGCTGCTCAAGGACAAGCTGGGTTTTGCCACGCTGATTGACGCGCTCTCAGAGCATTATCTGGGCCGCAGTGTTGATTTGGTGCTGGGCATTGAAGCGCGAGGATTTATTTTTGGACCGGCGCTGGCGTATCGGCTGAACGCCGGTTTTGTGCCCATCCGCAAGCCCAAGAAGCTTCCGGCAGAGACTGTCAAATGGACTTACGACCTTGAATATGGAACGGACACGCTGGAGGTCCACAAAGATGCGATCCAACCCGGGCAGCGGGTGATTATCGTGGATGATCTACTGGCAACAGGCGGCACCGCGAATGCTTGCCTGCAATTGGCTAAGTCTCTGGGAGCGAAAGTGGAAGGGCTAGGCTTTGTGGTGGAGCTGGATTTCCTGGATGGGCGGAAGAAGTTTGATGGGACGGAAGTGTTCTCGTTGCTGCACTATGACAAATGAGGACTGCTACTGTGGCCCGGAACCGACGGCCTTGGCAGTTGTGCTGGTTTCACCTTTCTTGCCAGTATTAATGGCTATAACCCCTCCAACCACTAGGAGAAAGGCGATTAGAGGAGCCGGAAGAAGAGCGATCGGGTGGCCTATCTCTTCAGGCCAGTAACCGGTGCTTACCTTGCAGAAAGGCGAAAGGACTGCGCGACCTAGCGGGCCAGGCGAAAGGCTATCATCCTCTTTCCAGTCAAATCTCGTTTCTGCGACAATTCCCCTAAAGTCATCGCGCATGAGATCGTAATTCATTCCTATCAACCGAGTACTCTCCAGGGAACAGTTATGTATCTCTTGGCACTTCTTTGTGACCGCTACATTGATGATGGCTTGCAACTCTTTTTCTTGAGTTGGCAAGTCCATCGTTCCGAACAAGGAACCGCCTCCAGAATATTTACTTTCAAAGTCGCTCACTCTTTTTAGCTGAGGATGCAACTCGATAAAAAGCCACCCCCACAAGACGAGAATCAAAGAAGCCAGAAATATGCAAGCTTCTCCAATTTGCCGCCGCATTGGCCTTCTAGCTCTTTTGATAAATGGCATTATGGCGGCGAAGTATACGGCTGTGTTCCGGTACAGTCAATCGCTTATTAGCAGTGGTGATGTCAAGCTGCCTGTGTAAAAAGCTTGAGGGTGCGATTTTTCCATTCCAGGTTGAATCTTTGGAAAATGGAGTAAATGATTCGATCCACGCTTTGCACGTTCACAAAGCAAACCATGGGCCGGGTGCGGCGCCGGACTTCCACGAAGCAGCGCTCGATGATGTTGGTGGTTCGTAACTTCTTCCACAG
>DATEHN010000025.1:0-26912 GCA_035279585.1 Candidatus Angelobacter sp.
CTGGAATATCATGTCGCTTCGCTCCAGATCGCTGTTGCGGTGTTTGTGCTGTTGTGTGTATTCAGCCTTGTTGCAGGCGGCTCGGCGCGTGATCGGCCTCGCCGCTTTATGTCCTGGAATACCATCTTGTCGCTTCGCTCCACACCGCGAGATTGAGCCGCGCTGGTGACAGCAGACCAGCTCTCAGGTTAGTAACCGATGATCACGCGATCAGTGCAGGTGCCCGCAGTAGCGACGTCATTCTTTTCAAAAAATGAGACAGCCAACTGGGGAAGGCGAACGGGAGCGGCCAAGGTCCCGCTGGTGACAGTGGGAGCAAGCTCGCTGGCGATGAAAGCCTGCTGCGACCCAGCCGCCATCGCCGTGGCGATGGTGTAATTGTTGTAAAGCGTGAAATTGGGGCTGGGTTGGCCTTGATCATCAGCGATGTAAACGCTCATGACCAGATCAAAATTCTGAGTGCAATTGGCGAAGACAGTCATCTTGGTGGCATTGCCGAGGCGGATGATAGCTGTGTTGGGCGTAGCTCCGCCGACAGAAGCGGGCAAGGCTACTCCGCTGTGCGCCAGGTCGGCGGGTGAGTACACCAGATGCGGCATAGGCCGGGGCAGAACCGGCTTGCCGTTTTTATCCAGCTCAGGCATCTGGCTGGAGGTTTGAGCAAACAACATTAGAGTAGCGGCAAGCAGAGAAGCTGCCGCGCCCAACCATAAACTCTTCTTCACGAGTTACCTCCTAAAAATGATTTGTGGCGATCCATGGACAGCGCAGGTTCAGCAAATGCATTGAGAATGAGGTCGCATTCCTGGCAGAAAGAGTGTTGGCCGGTTGCGCCCAGGCGACGCTCGTCAGACGTGAGCGGCGCGTTGCACTCCTCACAACGTGGCGGGCCGACACGGCCATTGTGGTCGTGAGCCATAGATACTCCTCTTTGCGAATTGCGCCGGCGGAGCAGCGCAAAAGAAAAAGGCACTGGCCATGGTGGCGAGTGCCGGGTTCAGCAGACAGTTTTTGGAATCAGATCATTCTGGCGTGCGAGCGGAGGAGACACAAACCCCTCAGCTCCGATTTCAGGCATCATGCACGCTAGCACATGTACCCCGGACGAGGGTTCCTTGGCAGGCGGCCTTACCCGCGGACCAAAGAAAAGTTGCAGGCCGTTGGAAATTTGATCAAGCCGGCGCCGCTCCCGGCTGTACGATAAACTTTCTTTCGTACAGACATTGTATACGACATATCGATACCGGCTGTCAAGTAAAAAGTTTTATTTCCTAGATAATTTTTTAAATGTCGCATCATTTGTACGCTTTTCTTTCATTGACAATAGGTTAGACGTTTATTAGACTAATCTACACTTATGGCGCGAGACGCATACAAGCAAGCCTACGAGACAGCCAAGCTGGAGTTGCTGCAGTACTTGCAGAAACGATCTCAGCTTGACCAAAAAATCCGCAAGCTAAGACAATCCATTAAGCCGCTGGGCGAACTGTGCGGCGCCGATCCGGAGGAGATCGACAAGATCCTGCTCATGGAAGGATTTGTTATCGATTCCCCGATGGGCTTTACCAATGCCATCCGGCGATTATTTCGCATACACAAGACGCCTTTGACCCCACCTGAGGTCCGGGCCGACTTATTGAAGATTGGCATTGGACAAGACCAGGTGAACCTGCTTTCATCCATTCATACCGTGCTGCGACGGCTGGTAGAAAGCGGCGAACTTGAGAAGACAGAGGATGGACGGTTTCAGTTGAAATTAACTTCGTAAAAACTCAGCAAAGCACTTCTTTCGGTTTTTTAGTCATCCTGTTCAAGATGAGGTATTCTTTTCCGCATTCCCAATGCCTGAGTTAAAAAAGCTCATCAGCGCACTCAAGCGCTTCTATGGAACGCCAACATTGCCGCCGGCAAGCGGACCATTTGAGCTGGTGATGTGGGAAAACGCCTGCTATCTGCTGCCCGACGAGCGCCGAGCCCAGGTATTTGAAGGCCTGAAAAAGCGCGTGGGCATGAACCCGAATGCGATTCTTAAGGGCGATCCCGATACGCTGCTGGAACTGGCAACCTTGGGCGGCATGCGTCCACAGGTGCGCGTGTTTCGCTGGCAGGAAGTCGCGCGGATCACGCTTATGCAATTCGATGGCGATCTGGACCAGATACTGAAGCTGCCTTATCCGCAGGCGAAGAAGGCGTTGAAACAGTTCCCTAACATCGGAGATCCGGGAGCAGAAAAAATTCTCATGTATTGCGGCGCAGCGCCAGGGCTACCGCTCGAGTGGAATGGGCTGCGGGTGTTGACTCGCGCCGGCTACGGCCGGGCGCACCAGAAAAATTACAGCGCCATGTACCGGTCAGTGCAGGAAGCCATTAAGGACGAGATCCCAGGCAAAGCTGATGCCATGGCACAGGCGCATTTGCTGCTGCGGCAGCACGGAAAAGAGATCTGCAAGGACAAAAGCCCGCAGTGCTATGAATGCCCGATCAAAGAGATGTGCGCGTATCCGGCGAAGCAGTTAAAGATGTTTAGCCAGATGGCAAGTTCATAAGCAATAAATACAAAATAAATAGCAATATAGTGCTTTTTAAATTTATTACTCGGTATAATGGTTATGATAGTGCTATTTATATAAATATGTTTAATAAGCACTATTTAGCTATTTGTTTGATATTTTGCTTATAATAAGCACAACAATGCTTATATGAAGTATTCGACATCAGATCCGATCAAGGACCTGCAGATATCTCTCGGCGAGAGATTGAAACAGCTTCGTCTCTCGCGCAATCTAGACCAGCGAGGCACCGCAGAAAAGGCAGGTATCTCGCTAAGAGCACTCGGAAATCTGGAAGCAGGTCGCGGGTCAACGGTTGAAACACTTTTACGCACACTCAAAGCACTGGATTATCTACAGGGCATTGAGGCGATCACACCGGAGATCACGGTGGATCCGCTGGCGCTGCTGGACAATCCGAAGCCGCAACGCAGAGTGAGACGCAAACGCGGCATGCGAAAGGCTTAAGCGGTGAAGCACGTCAATGTGATTGAGGTCAGAGCCTGGGAGCAACGCGTTGGAGCTGTGGCGCTGGACCCGAAGATCGGCTACTACGTGTTTGCGTTTGAGCCAGCGTGGCAGCGCACGAGCATCAACCTGGCGCCGCTGACGATGCCGATTGACGATCCGCGTGGGCGGTTCGTATTCCCAAACCTTCCTTTACCTACGTTCCAGCGACTGCCGGGAATGCTGGCCGATGCGCTGCCTGACGAGTTCGGCAACGCACTGGTGGATGCATGGATGGCCGAGCACGGCGTGAGCAAGGGCGAGGTAACGCCGATCGACCGGCTGGCATACATGGCAAAGCGCGGCACCGGCGCGCTGGAATTTAGACCGGCGCGCGGACCGATACACGAAACCTCGACGCCAGTGGAGTTGCGGTCACTGGTGGAGGATGCACGCAAGCTGATTCAGGGCGATCTCTCACACGACGCGCACGCCAGGGCCGCGCTGGCGAACCTGATTCATGTTGGCACGTCGGCGGGCGGCGCACGGGCCAAGGCGGTGATCGCATGGAACCCTGCCACCAACGAACTCCGCAGCGGACAGTTCGATGCGCCTGAGGGATTTGAACACTGGCTACTTAAGCTCGACGGCGTGGGCAAAGACGCAGAGCTGGGTACCGGAGCCGACTATGGACGCATTGAATATGCCTACTACCTGATGGCACAGCGGGCCGGTATTGAGATGAGCCCCTGCCGACTGCTGGAAGAAAACGGCCGGGCACATTTCATGACGCGACGTTTTGATCGCGCAGTGGTGAACGGCAAAACCGTCAAGCACCACATGCAGACGCTGTGCGCGATGGACCATCTGGACTACAAGCAGCGCGGAACGCACGCTTACGCACAGCTCTTCCAGGTGATTGGCCGGTTGAGGCTGGGCGATGGAGCGCTGGAACAGGCTTTCCGCCGCATGGTGTTCAACGTGATGGCGCGCAACTGTGACGACCACACGAAGAATTTTGCTTTCCGCCTGAAGCAGGGAGGCGATTGGGAGTTGTCACCTGCTTACGACGTGACGCACGCCTACAATCCCAAGGGCGAATGGACTTACCAGCACCTGATGAGCGTCAACGGGAAATTCGAAAACATAACACGTGAAGACCTGCTGGCGGAGGCTGACAGGTTTTCAATTCCAGGGCGCAAAAATGCTCTGGCCGATGTACGCGCAGCTTTGGAGAGTTGGCCGGAGTTTGCAACCACTGCCGGGCTAAGCAAAGCTGTGGCAAATGGGGTGGCGAAGGATTTTCAGGCGGTGTGATCCCAGGGGCTTAGTCACACATCAAAGCCAAAGGCACGGTCGAGCCGATCGATTTCAGCCATGGCGAACGGCAGCAGCGGATTTGTTTCCGTTGAGTTGAGCTTTGCGGAATCTGCCACGTGCTGCAGGACTTCGCGAATCTCTGAATAGTGCTTGCGATTGCACTGAATCTGACTTCCCTGCTCAAGGGCACGGATGACATTGCGCGCCAGAACTGAATCCTGTCTCGCAGGCGAGGGCATCTCTAGCCCAACACATGCACCGGTACGCGTTGGTCCCGGGGCATGCGGTCTATGAGGCATTACGTTTTGCGCGGGTGCGAACCCGCTCCCCACTGATCCCTGGGCCGGCTCTCCGCCCGCCTGTTGGCGGTAGAAGTCGATAATGCCGCCGCCGAGGCGGGTACGCATATAGATGAGAGCCTGCGAAGTGGCGTCAACGTCGTCATCGTGCGCGGCCTTGGGAAAGGCGCAGATGTTGTGCAGGTAATCTTCAATCCAGGGAGCGTCAAAAACCTGGGGATCGGGGAGTTCGATGCTGCCTGCTTCCCAGAGCGGCGCCATGGCTTGAGCACGCGCGAGCTTGCCGCCTTCAGGATTTACGGCGATGACGCCACCAATTTCTTTTTGCAGCTCACTGATGATGGCGGGGCCGTTGGCCTTGTCTTCAATCAGGATGGCGTGAGCGCGCGGAAATTTGGCATGGCAGCTTTTGATGGCAGCCATGGTGGGGCCGAAATCAAGGCGGTCATAGGCGCGATAGGGCAGCATGAAATAGCGGCCGCCGGAGCGCGCCCAGACCTGGCCGGCAACAAAGTCATTGTCAGTGCCGCCGGAGAAGGTGCAATCCCAGGACTGGACCATGAAGTCGAACTTCTCCGGCATATGGCGATAGAAGCGCACCCACTGGCGCTTGATGATGCCGCCATCGAGCGGCGCAGGGCTTTGCTGATATTGGCCGTTGAAGGCCCAGCTACCCATGCCGATACGCTGACTATCGAGAAATGACTTTGGAAGGCGCTCAGGCCAGAGGAGCTGGCCGGCTTTCCGGCGATGAGTCTTTCTGGAGGAAGGAAATTTCCATTTCTCATCGTTGTCGGCGATCGCGGGCAGACGCAGGTGCAGCCAGCGCGATTTCTCGCGGCCAAGCACATGGCCGGTGAGATCAGATTCATGCAGGCGCTGCATGATGATGATTTTGACGCCGGTTGCAGGATTGTTGATGCGGCTGCGAAACGTGGCATCGAAACGAAGATTGACCGCTTCCCTTTCAAGCTGGCTGACGGCCATTTCCGGGTTGAGCGGATCGTCAAAGATGAGCACATCACCGCCGAGGCCGGTGGCCGTGGCCTGCATACCGGTGGAGAACATGGCGCCGCGCTTTGAGTTCTCATAATGGCTCTTGAGGTTCTGGTCTTTGGAAAAAGAGAAGACATGGCCCCAGCACTGCTGATACCAAGGGGATTCAATGACGCTGCGACGGAAGACGCTGTGCTGCGTGCTGAGCTTCTCTGAGTAAGAAACGAACATGAAACGGCGCGCAGGATCAGTGGTCCAGAGCCAGATGGGAAAAAAGACAGTGATGAGAAGACTCTTCATGGTGCGGGGCGGCACGTTGAAGATGATGCCTTCCAGATGTTCACCGCAGGTATCTTTGAAAGTATTGTCTCTGACAAGCGTGAGATAGTCACAGATGAGATCCAAGTGCCAGTTCCATTGAAGAGTGCTGACGGGTTCGAGGATGGACCAAGCTTCGCGGACAAAGTCTTTCAAAGTGAGTCTGGAGAGGCCTCCTTTTTCAGCGACTATCGCAGCCTTGGAGATTGGAGCGAGTTCGCTTGAGCGGAGATCAAGCGTGGGATCCTGAGGCTGAACAACACTCGGCTTTTTAGTTCGATTGGATGGCATAGTGACACACAGTTCAGAGCGACAGCGAACTGATCCGCAATGCTGGGGTTACAGGGGTGAAAATGAGACTCTTACTTTGGGATAGTCAATGATTTCAATGATGCGCAAATAGTTGGGGAGCCAATGGTGCGCATTCCCATCCCCGTTTTAATATGGAGTACACATCATGAAATGCCCAACAAAGGTTATTCTGATTCTGCTTTCGGTTGTTGCCATCGGCGCAAGTGCTCAATCAACGCCGGAAGACCAAAGTGATGCGAAGGATACGCAGGTTCGCGGGTATTGGACCGATCCGGCCACCGGCCTGATGTGGGCTGGGAAAGATAACGGTAAAAATGTGAACTGGACGAATGCTGCGAAATACTGCCGTAATCTCAGGTTGGCTGGGTATTCTGACTGGAGGCTAGCAACGCTCGCTGAGTTGAGGGGGATTTACGACCACAGTGTCAACGCTCCCGGATTATCTGGTCCAAACAATGGCCCCTCCACTTGGCACGTGAAGGGCAATCTGTTCTTGACGGGCAATCAATGGAGCAGCGAGCGCAGAAACGATGATCGCGGACATCCTACAGGTTATGCGTGGTACTTCGACTTCAACGACGGAAGATCGAACAACCAGCCAAGCGGTTTCCCGTACTCGCCTTCCTTTATGCGCGCATTGTGTGTGCACGATTCCGGAAAATGAATCCGGACTTTGTGTATTGACCTGGGAAACTTCTTTTTTTGCCCCGGAATGTGAAGCTCCGAGTGTAGCCACCTATATGCAATTATCTAACAGAAAACGTGACGGTCACGTTTGTATCCACAGGAAGGGTTTTGCCGTTCTCAACGTAGGGTTTGAACTCCCACTGACGCACCGCGTTGTATGCGGCTACGGCGAGCAGTGGATGTCCGGTGATGATGTGAAGGGCATGGACACGGCCGTCTTCACCGACGATCGCACGTAGTTCAACCGCTCCTGTAATGTGGCCTAAGCGCGCCATCGGCGGATATTCTGGATTGACTCGCTTTGTGACAAGAGCTTGCGCGGTCTTCTGATCCAGACGCACGGGAAGATCACCGCTCGGATCACGGTAATGGTCAAGAGTGTTGTTGAAATTAAAAGCAATTTCAGTCCGCATTGCCACGGAAGCGATGTTTAGCTGTCTAAATTAGCGTGTCTTTTCGCTTATGATCGATGGCAGCCCGTACCACCGCCAGATCGAGGAACATTTTTGTGGTATTTGGATTTGAGCTGCCCTGTATTTTGGCAAAGCCAAATTTTTCGTACCAGCCAACTGCGGTTGCATATGCATCCGTAAGAAGGTAACGCGCACCGCAAAATTTAGCGATGTGCAAGCATGTATCAAAGCAGTGTGCAAGCAATAGCTCGCCTATTTTTTTCCTCTGAGCGGTACGGTGAACAGCAAAGCGGCCTAAAAGCAAGGCTGGCATGTCTTGATATTTCGGCAATCCCCTGAGGAGTTTTTCAGGAATTGCGGCCCTGGGAATGTTGGTGCCGGCGATAGTGTAATAGGCGATGATTTGTGATGATGGCAAATAAACGGAGACATATGTAGTACCTACCATATGCCCCTGATTGGTTAGCGCATAACGACGCAAATAGTCGTTCAATGGGGCATCTCCGCAATCAAAATCGGCTGTTCTGTCCGATGCTTCGAGTTTGCGGAATGAAATATCCAAAGAGTTCTAGCGCCTGCTGTTCATCGCCCTGACAAGGGCCGCAGTAGGTTTAGGTTGATCTTCCGATGCCTGCTGTCTAAAGCTCTCAATCTCACTTTCCGTCCAAATCGTTGCGACTGACGGTAAATCGAAATCTGGAGCGACCCGGTCGAGTTCTGGAGTCACGAGTTCGCGGATTATCCCCCCTTGCTGGTCCATGGATACAATCTTGTAACCCCGCTTCCGTTCTTTTACAGCCCAATTCATTAGGGCTAGGGCTTTGGCCAAAAAATCAGCCTTGCTTCTTACCTCAAGTTCCTTCATCAACACATTTAGTGTGACTTCATCCGTTGAAGCAAGATCGGCCTGGAATTTAGAAGTTTTCATGGGCGATCTCCTTGCTGCGTAAGGATGTGAGTCGATTTCAACTCACCATCCATACAATAATTACTTGTAATTAGGTTGTCAATCACTCAATTTTTTCTTGTATAAATTGATTATTAATAACAAATACAGATTAAAATTCGATTAAAAATAGCTTGACAATCTGAAATGCTGCGATGCGGCTTTCTTCCGGATTGAGCACGCTCCTATTTCAGCCGAGGGCAAAGTGAAGGTTGGCCCGGAGCGGATTTGGGGGTTGACGACCCTCGGATTCCTGGTTCGATTTGAAGGCATAATGGGGTCCATTTCGCCTGGAAAATTGCAGCATGCGTAACCGCAAGCCCGTTTGGGGATTACAAAGTAAATTGCCCATCTCCAAAAAAGAGCGAGCGATATCCCTCAAATATTTTCTGGCAGTAGAAACCGAAATGCGGCCTTCGAACCGAGAACACCTCTTGTTGGGAGCAGTGTGTCAGGGTAAAGATCGATTTAAAAAATGCTCACATTCCAACATCCGGCTACAAGGGATTCTCAGGAAGCCTACTGAGGACTGATTTCAAATCTTCATCCCTTCCGCAGGAAATGGAAGGCCTTCCTGTGTGAATGGATCAACGTCACTCCGTGGCTCGTAGTAACGAAAATAAATCTCTGCCAACGAAGGCGAAGCACGATATGTCCGGCCTCGCGTCTCTCCTTCGCCTACTAAGAGGCCATGGTCAACTAAAATTTTCAGATCACGGCTAGCAACCTGTTCAGACACCTGCGCTGAAGTCAGATAATGTGTTCTTCTAATGCGATATCCAAACGCGGCATCAAACAGGGTCGGAAGCGACCTTTCGTCTATTCCTTTTCGCGCCAAGATTAACTCAATTTCATTCCATACTCGTTGAGACATGCGACTACGCTGGATAAGCCAGGAAGCCGCCCGAAAGTGAGCTACCAAGTTAAATCTGATCCACGCCCTGCAATCGTTCTCTGGGTGGTATGTGCCCTTCCCTACTTCCGCGAGTACGTTGTAATACTCCTGAGTGTATCTGCCTAAATATTCCTCAATGCTGCAAAACGGAGGTTCAATAATCTGTTCTCTTCCTAAAATCAAGGTTTGAAGACAGCGCGCCATTCTGCCATTACCATCGGAAAATGGGTGAATCATCACCAAATTGAGATGCCCCATCGCCGCCCTAATCATGACCGGTAAATTTGAAGGTTCATTTAGAGATTTCACAAGTTCGTTCATTAGCCTTGGAACCAACTCAACGTCAGGCCCTTCATAGACATTTTGTTGCTTTCTCTCATCACGCACATAAATGATGCCGGACCTATACCTTCCCGGTCTCTTGTCAAGTTCGTGTTGAAGCATCATGAAATGTAAGCTGCGAATTAAACCATCGCTATAGGAAAAATGCGGGTCTTCCGCGAGCTGCAGGGCATATGTCATTGCGTTGCGATATCCAACCGTTGCTTGCCATGAATTTTTTTCAGCCGTTAGCGGCTCGTCATTATCAACTGCTGCGAGAGCGTCATCCCGTGTGACATTAATCCCTTCTATGCTGTTTGAATGTCGGATGTTTCGAGCGAGCGTAGCTCGCCGGAGAGCTCCAAACCAACGTCCAGGAGTACTGATGGAGTACTTCAAGGATTGGCGCATAGCCTTTATTTTTTCGAGTACTTCCAACTCTGATGGCTGGAGGGTTGGAGCTTTAAAAATCATCAAACCGCCTTTCATTTCATAATGATAGTAACACATAATAATTATGTTTTAAATACATAATTATTGTTTTATAGTGTTCTCATTATGAACTCACTTAGCGCTGCTGTGAGCACTCGAGTGAACACTGAGCAGGGCTTAATCGGGAGGAAGTCAATCTCATATCTACTCAAGAAGAATGAGAAGGTGAAAGCTCAAGGGCAGGAATTTGCCCTTCGGCGCACTGTAAAATCTGCTTCATTTCTCGCGGCCCAGGTCTACTGAAATGAGATTGCATGACAGCTACAATTTGGGCCGCGATTTGTTCTCTTCTCAGAAGAGCTTCTGAGCCGGGTTTAGATTCGTCCCCGAATGTGATTACTTTGCTCATGTCGTGTATTGTCATCCACTTTTAAAATCAGAGGGAGTTACTGTTGGGATTCACCCTTTGTCCTGTGGAAATCAGTTCTGTACCACTACGGCTAGTTTTCAAGCTGGTTCCACTTTAGGCCATCGCCAACTGAAATCGCCAGCAACAAACTTTAACCAACGGAGGACTCCTGCCGCCTGCTGCAAAGGTCATCACCAGAAATAGCGGAACTTTACCGGACCGCACGGGCCGAAGCATCCAGAGTGGAATTTGGCAATTTCCGGTGGAAGGCCCCAGGCCATGTTGACGGCGGCGCGGGCGCGATGCGAGCGGGAAGCGTAGAGAAAGATCACAGGCTCATCTACGTGACAGCTCTGGTCACGGAGGTGGGCAAACTGGTCATAGTTAAGCTGCAAGGCCTCATTCTGAAGGACGAACCTGGCCATACTAAACCGCACCATTCGCATGGCCTCACGGAACTTGACCACGAAGGCAGGCGGCGCGGGCGTGGCGCGCTCACATTGATACAGCTTTTGACGCCGACAATCGGAACAACAATGGCCTTGCTGGCAACGCTGGTGCTTAGCACAGGTTGGGCAGGGATCGCCGAGCGAGCAGGGAGAGTTGAGAACGGACTGGTGCATACGATAAACGGGTACGAGTGTTGGAGGTATGCTCATGTCTTTTAAAAAAGTGCGGACCGATGGAGAATGCCAGCGCCGCTGCCGGCAGGTAGATGGATTACGCCGACTCAGCTCTACCGGGCAGGAGTGAGCGAAGACGATCTATGCCTGTTGCCAAGGGCGAGGACGAAGATCAATTTCTGTTGGGTGAAACGGGGTTACGTTCTGCTTAGCAGGCGAGGTAATCTCATGAAACGGGAGTTCACGGCTGGTGAGGCCGGCGCCTAATCGGGCAAAACAACACAGGGTGCCGCATTGAGGACAAAGAGTGGTCTCACCGGCAGGCAGATCACAGAGGGCCTGACGCACGTCACCACACTGAGAGCACTGAAGCCCGATGTAAACGCAGGGAGCCAGCGCCGGCTGCGCGAGAGGCAGGGTTGCAACATATTGATTTGAAATTGGACCTGCTGACTGCTGGTTGATGAGTGGCGTGGGCTGCGAATGATGCGGCGCGTGAGTATCCATGTTGTCTTCCGAAACGGAGTGGTCGATTACAGAGATGAGTTGGCGGCGGCCGGCTGATTGGTCAGGGTGACTGGGTTGATGATGCGACGAACGAGAAGCAGAGCGGCCGGCTGATTGGTCAGGCTGACTGGGTTGATGATGCGGCGAATGAGGGGCAGAGCGGCTGACTGATTGGTCAGGTTGACCGGGTTGGTGATGCGACGAATGAGAAGCAGTTTTCGCCAGGAAACATTCCAGAAGTTTTTGAGCGCAAGCCTGGCCACAAACAGGCTTGTCAGCTTCCTGCAGATCGATGGCGGAAGAAAAAGGCCGGCAAAGGAACGTGCCGGGTCCAATTGTGATCAGGAACCAGTGATTCGATGCACGACGAATGTTGGCGCATCCTGGGCCAGCACACTTTACGGTTATAAGCAGATGCGGGTTGCTTTGTGGGGTCACTGGGCAACCTCCGGGGAGAACAGCGCAAATATCGCGAACAGAGAGCGGGCTGAGTGAGAGAGAAGCGCACGGATCGTTAAACGCCGGGAGCAGGGCCGTGAATTGCACTGAGCGGAAGCCAGAGAGCTTGTAAATCGGCTGCTTGTGAATTTGTTGCTTGTAAAGCTGTTGCTGGCAAAGCCGCGTTGGGGATGGCGCGTGGAGCTTTGCGTGTGCATCGGGTGGCTGGGCGAAGAGTGGCGATGGATGGAATCGAGCATCGCGCGGGCGGTATCAGAGTCAGACCAGTGGCCGTCAAGGCTGTGGAGATCGAGGCAATCGCCGCAAAACAAGATTTGGCATTCGCGGCACGGATAAATATGGCTGTGACAAAACTTGTCTTCACAATGCGGGCACGATGTGCTGGCGGGTAAGCCGCAGGTGGAGCAAGATGGCTGGATATCGTGAACGGAGAAAATGTTTTGGCGCTCTTGGGAGCGCTCAACAGATGATGATGGGGTGCATCCCTGCAACCTGGCATGGAAAGATGTGCTACAGATGCTTGGTGCGGTTGCTGTGGCGATTTTGTTAATCCAGGCAAAGAAAGACTTATACGCACGAGTGAAAAAGATGCTGAAGCGAGAATGAGTCGGCGGTTCGTACTTATGTAGAGCGGAAAAAGACTGACAAAAACCGGGTCGAACCCGTTTCGGCTGAAGGGTCGCAACAGAAAATAACGATATAGACGACACAGTGCTCATCACCAACACTCCTTATTGTGGTCATGCGCACTGTGGCGAGCCCGGCAGGATTTGAACCTGCGACCCTCTGCTTAGAAGGCAGATGCTCTGTCCAACTGAGCTACGGGCTCGTTTGTCATTGATTTTAGCAGCTTGGGCAACTGTGAGTTTCTGCCAGCATATTTGAAGGGTGAGCAGGCATTGAGATGGGGTAAGAAAGTGCTGCCTACAGCAATATTGAAGCGAACCATAGGACCGGTCCGACCTGCTCCCCTCTTTAGTCCAATCGTGATGAGACATTCTCTGGGTTGGGGTTCGAGCATAACACTCGTAGGTGATTCACGCAGCAGTCGAGGATGTGGGAAAGTGTGAAAACGCAAAGCGTTTTTCAAGGCGGACCTGTCGCCGTCTTTCCAACAGCCCAGGCGCTGCATTTTCCGCAAACTTCTCACGGGCACCATAGCCGCGCCAAGCAAGGCCGACATTCGTTGTAGTCCTGGCGCCAAAGCTGCAATCGTCGCGTGTGCTTCGGCTAGACTGCAAACTAGTTTTCAATTGAGACACTCGTCCGCAAACGACCGTTGAAGTTCTCCACATATAAGTTCTCCACATATCCGTTCTCCCTCGGTCGTCCAACGCCGGATATGGGTCACTGGAGACCGTGTTCATATACCCCTGATCGGCTGCTCGACTGACAAACTCAGGCCCGTTGTTGGAGCGGATCTGCGCCGGCAGTCCGCGTTTGGTCGTCAGTCCTTCCAGTACGCGCACCACACGCTCTGCACCAGCGAAGGTGTTCTCCTCGATTGCCCGACACTCCCGCGTATAGTCATCCACGATGTTCAACATGCGGAACCTTCGCCTAAACTCAGGGCGTCGCCCACCAATGTTTACCGACCGCGCCTGGTTCGCGGCCACAGGCTCGGCCAGCGGCTTACCACCGTGCTCCGCTTCCGCCCGCGCTTGCCCCGCAGCAACAGTATCTCCTCTACGTACAGCCGTTACACCCGCTTGTGGTTCACCTGCCAACCCTCCCGCTCCGTCAACACTCGCAAACGCCGATAGCCAAATCGGCGCCGCGCTTCGTCCAGTTCGCGCAACGCACCCGCAACCGCGGGCCCTCTACCCGCCGCTTGCGATATCATCTGGTGCCACGAACCTTTCTTACGAACTCTTCGCTCGCTAAGTGGCAGTCAGTTCATCCCGCGGTCACGGAAGAAACGAATGATCTGTCGCTCAGCCCAGCGACCATCATAGCCGTTAGGCGAGGCAAGAAAAGCGCAATGGCCGCCATGGGAGGTTTCAAGCAAAGTAACGTGAGGATTAGCGCTTATCTTCTCTCGCGTTTGTGGCAGAAGGCGGATAAAAGGATCATCGGCGGCGTGGATCACAAGCGTTGGCACAGCGATTTTGTCAATCACGCGGGCGGCAGCGGCGCGAGCGTAGTAGTCATCGGCGCTGGCGAAGCCGCAATAGGGCGCTGTGATTACGTGGTCAAATTCGCGGATACTCGCCGGCCAGCGTGAGGCTTTCTTATAGACGTCCGGGAAAAGAGCGCTCTTGCGATTGAATCGCCGCATGAGGCTCCGCAGGAATTTCCATTCATACATGCGGTTGCTCCAATCGTGCATGGCATCAGCGGAAGCGGCGAGATCAGCAGCAGGGGAAACGGCTGCAACCGCGCGTAATTCCGGCGGCGCATTGGCGCCCAAATCACCTGCCAACTTCAAGACAAGATTACCGCCCATGGAGTATCCCACCAGCCCAACGCGGCGGAGGTTTTTCTTTTCTATCACGGCCTGAAGCACGGCGTTCACATCGCCGGAAAGGCCGGAATGGTAGAGCGTGGGAGCAAGGTGTTCCGTTCCGCCACAAGTGCGCATGTTCATCCGCACCACGTTCATGCCGGCTTCCCAGGCTTTGGAACCTGTCCCAATCACATACTGCGAGGCGCTTGAACCTTCAAGACCGTGGACAATAATGACCGCCGGCTTCAGTTCAGCCTCTGGTTGCCAGTGGCAGTGGCATAGCACCTTGACGCCATCGGCAACAGGAAAGAAACACTCCTCCGCCGCAGGCAGATTGCTCTTTCGTGGAAGGAAATTCCCGGCCAGGGTCATCAGATGGCGGTTGCGCAGGAACCGACGCGCAACAAAAGGCTCAAATGAGGATGAATTGGAAATTTCAGCCATGCTTTAACATGTGGTCGCAGCGTCCTATAATCAAAGTTTATAACCATTTTAGCTGAGCCATTGAATATGCCGATTTTTGAATACATCTGCCAGAAATGTGACCACCGCTTTGAAGCAATCGTCATGGGAAACAAAAAAGCCGCTTGCCCCAAATGTGAAAGCAAGCGACTCAGCCAGCAACTCTCAAGCTTTGCGGTGGGCGGAGAGAAGTCAACGCAAACCGTGAGCAGCGGCCCATGCGGCACCTGTGGCGATCCTCGCGGACCGGGCGCCTGCTCAATGAATTAATGAGTAAGTGCTCTCAGCGAATCTCGCTGCACGTAGTTATCGCGGCATAAGCGCGTCAGCTTCAGCGGGATACTTTGATCCTGATTTTGGTTCGTCGCACTACTGCTTGGTGATCACCACAATATCAGTAGGCGCATTCAGGTTTCCTGAGAACGGTGATCCACTGATAGGCGTAACCATGCCTGTCGAGGAATTTACCGTGTAAGCAGAGATTGAATTATCAACTTTGTTCACCGCAAACAGGAATTGCCCAGACGGATCAAGGGCCACACCAAATGGATGCGTTCCTGTAGCAACATCCCCAATCGGTGAGAGTACGCCATTCGCCATGCTGAAAGCAGTGACTGTACCTGCCTGCACGTTGGTGGCATAAACAAATCGGTCGTTCGGGTGGACTGTAAGTCGCAACGGATTGTTGTGGCAGGAAACAGAGCAGCTTGGAGCCGGCGCAGGCAGTGCAGCCACTGAAGTCAAGGCGCCGGTAGAAGTAATACTAAATGGAACAACCGTCTGCGCCATGTGATCGGCCACAAACAGAAATTTTCCGGCTGGATCAACGGTAAGCCCAATGGCTGAAGCAAAGCCAGCGGCGTTCGCCGTGGCAAAGGGCGAACCAGGAACTGGATTGAGAGCGCCATTGGCTCCGATTTGAAATGCGGAAACTGTATTGAGATCGGAGACCATGGAATCAGGAAAATTGTTGGCAAACAATAACGTGCCCGCCGGGTTCACGGCCAGCCCAAAAGGATTGCCGGCCACAAAAGGTGATCCCGGAACGGGCGACAACAAACCGTTGGCCCCGATACTGAAAACAGAAATGCTGCTGCCTGCCTGGTTGGCAACAAAAACAAACCTTCCCATTGCGTCCACCGCGATTCCCGTGGGCCGCGCGCCGGTAGCAAATGGAGATCCGGGCACGGCAGCAAGCGCGCCTGTGCCGGTATTGACTGAAAATGCTGAGACAGTGTTTGCCTGCTGGTTGCTAACAAACAAAAGCTTGTGCATGGAATCAAACGCCATGAATTCTGCGCCCGTTCCTGCGGGGAAAGGCGTGCTTACTGGTGAAAGAGAGCCGACGCTGCTCATGGTAAAGGCGGAGACAGTGCCGGATCCCGAATTCGTAATAAAGACAAAACCTGCGGTGCTGGCCTGGGATGTGGTGCCGGTACTCATGCTGCATCCGTTCAGGAGCACCAAAACGCTCACAAAAAGAAATGCTAATCGATAAGCAAATCGGAAGGTACGTGCGGGCGGCTGCGGAGAGAGCATGGCATTTCGCCTCCCACAGTTAGTATATCGCGGCAGGAATGCGATGCTCCAGCGTAAGGGCGTTACGGGCCAGTGCAACAGTGCTGACGCGATTTTGGCAGCTTGGCATCGAAAGTCCGGCGGTGTCCTATTGAGCGCACGATGTCTTGCGAAGCTGCGAGGGCACGCGGACTCTCTTTGAAATCGTGTAAAATGATGTTCTACCGGCACGGTGGGTATAGTTCAGTGGCAGAACGCCAGACTGTGGCTCTGGATGTCGTGGGTTCGACCCCCACTACCCACCCCAATTCTTCTTTAGATCCAGTCACTTGCAAAATCACAAGGGTTTGGGCTTTCAGTGATATCTAGGAAGTCGAAAATTTGTCAGCTTTCTCCTCGAGTTCCGCCCACCGTGCGTAAAGTGCGTCCAGATCTCGTTGTGCTGCGTCCATGGCTGCTTGGGCGGTAACGAGCCTGGGCGCGTCGCTCGAAATCGCTGGGTCTTCGAACTCAGCCCGCTTACTTTGCAGCACCCGCTCAGCCTCGCTGATGCGTTGCTCAATGCCGGCATATTCCCGTGCTTCCAGATATGAGAGTTTCTTTTGAGCCGGCGCTGGAGATTCGGAGAAACCTGGAACGACTCGCGTCGAGGGCCCAGTCTCGTTCGTAGCCCGCTTGCGTTCCTCCTGCCAGGATTCCCATTGTGCATAGTCCGCGAAACTTTGGACGGATCCTTGACCATCCAGGCCCAGTACCACGGTGGACACGCGATCCAGTAGATAGCGGTCGTGCGTGACCAATACGAGGGAGCCGCGAAATTCGAGCAGACTCTCTTCGAGAATTTCCAGTGTGGGGATGTCGAGGTCGTTCGTGGGCTCGTCCAGCAGGAGGATGTCAGCGGGCTGCAGCATGAGCTGCGCGATCAGCACACGAGCCCGTTCCCCTCCGGAAAGCCGCTCAACAGGCTGGCTGAGCTGTTCATTCGTGAATAGGAATTTCGCGGCCCAGGATGCGACGTGAATGACGCGGTCCTGGTAAATAACTGAGTCTCCTTCCGGAGCCAGTGCCCTGCGCAAAGGCATGTTCATATCCAGCTGGCGACTCTGGTTGAAATATACGACGCGCAACCACTCGGCACGCCGAATTTCTCCACGCACGGGAGCCACTTCACCACGGAGCATGCGCAGCAGGGTGGTCTTACCGCTGCCATTCGGTCCCACCAGCCCCACCCGCATTCCCGCGGTGACAACGAAGCTTAGCCGCTCGAAGAGCATACGCTCCCCAATTTCGCAACTGACATCCTTGAGTTCGATCAGGCGCTTGGTCTTCCGCTCGGTCCCTGAGAAATCAATTTGCGCGGTGGCGCTGCGAGTTCGGGAGTTCAGGTCGGCAAGTTCGCCCATCAGTTCGCCGGCCTTATCGATGCGTGCCTTGGATTTTCGTGTACGAGCTTTCGCTCCTCGCCGAAGCCACTCGATCTCAGAGTGAACCAGGTTTTCCAGGGCCTCCTGGCGTTTCGATTGAGCATGGAGGAACTCTTCTTTCTTCTCCAGGAAAGCGCTGTAATTTCCGTGCACGCGCAGCAACCCATTGGGATAAATGCGGTTGAGTTCCGCCACTTCGTTGGTCACGTTCTCCAGAAAATAGCGGTCATGGCTTACCACCACGCAGGCAAAGGCTGCCTGCGCCAGTAGATCTTCGAGCCACTCGATTCCGGCCAGGTCCAGATGATTTGTAGGCTCATCGAGCAACAAGACGTCCGGCGACTGAACCAGCGCCTTCACAATCGCCAGCCGCTTCTGCCAGCCTCCGGATAATGTGGCCGCGTCCACATCGAGGTCCTCGAAACCCGCCCGGCCTACCGTCTCAGCAAAGTGGGCGCCGCGCTCGGCGTGAGGCGGTGCTGAAAGTTCCAGCGCCCTCTCAAGAACAGACCGCACGCTGGCTCCCGCGATGAACCTCGACTCCTGTTCCACGTAACTGAGCCGCAGTCTTTTGCGCACTGCAAGATCGCCGCCGTCTGGCTCTTCCAGCCCCGCCAGAATCCGCAGCAATGTGGATTTTCCCGAGCCGTTTGGTCCAATCAGCCCAATGCGATCGGCTTCGGAGACTGTAAAAGAAACGCCCTCAAAAAGCGTCTTCGCTCCGAATGCCTTCGAGATGTTTTGTCCATTGATGATCGGAGGCAACGGGCTGCGGTCTCCCACTCTTGAGCTTATCAAGAAACGCAATTTATGCGCTCAACCTCTGGATTCTTCCAAGCGATATCTAGGGAAGCCCGTTTCTGGACATCTTCCGGATCGCCAACGATTCTGCAGCTGCAGATGGCGACCGAACCATATCACCGGAAACTTGCGGCATATTCAAGAATGGCTTGCACACAAATGTGCTTGAGGCAAAGTGATTTCCTCTTCCTTCACAAATGGCCTTCGACCTACATGATCGTGTAACAATCAGTGGGCCTGCGAGCGCCGGCTACGGTGTGCAGCCCGGCTGCTTCGCGACGCGATATGCTAAACTATTCTTTTCAAGTACATACATCAGAACAACAAGCATGCTCTTCTCCAAAGAATATGTCGGGTATCTGGCCCGGCAAGTGGCCCAAAAACTGATTGCTGGCGAATTCATAGAGGCTGAGAACGTGGCCCAGGTCTCAGCGGCGCTGAATACCGCGATGCTGGATGAACTGCAACTGGAAGACCGCATTAATGACGAAGTGCGGTTGATCCTGGAGCAGTACCAGGACGAGATGCAGAGGGCCGGCGCCAGCTACCAGGAGATGTTCAAGAAAGTAAAGGGCGAGCTGGTGCGCAAATATAAGGCGGTGCTGTGAGACTCTCTCGCGACAAGGTGAACCGGCTGGCGCACAGCGTTGCTGATGCCCTTACCGCCATGGACCAGGTGGAATTCATTGAAGACCCGAATTCCATCCGCATGGAAGCACGGCGCATTCTGGAAGAGCTGCTGGCGGCGGAAGAAAAGATCGATCAGGCTGCGCGGCAGAAGATTGAAAGCCAGCGCCGCACCATCACAGAGGGCACCCAGGAGTGGGACATTCTCTATCGCAAGTATTACAACGAGGAAGTCAAGAAGCTGGGAATCTAAGAATGGATAATCGGGTAATTGGGTAATTTTGAATTGCTCGATGTATTGTGGCCTCGATTATGGCATCCGCCGATTTGATTTGCTAATTGCCGACTGCTTTGCAAAAAATCTCTCCCCGATAAATAGCAAAATCTTACCTGCTCCGTGGTGAGCGTTTGTTTTTCGATCAGTGTAGTCAGTGTGAATCAGTGGTGAGGTTTCGGCTTTTATGGCAAGCCACTTGCCAATCGCTAATAGCCTGCCAGACGCCGCTCTTGCGATGTCATCTGCGCCCATAACTGGTCCATGTTTCTCTGGATCCAGGTATTGGCCGGCTCAAGCTCGTGGGCGGAGTTGAACCAGCGATACGCCATCACACGGTCCTGCTTGACGCAAAGACCGCTGGAATAAAGCGCAGCCATCTGAATGGCCGCTTCAGGATCATTTTTCTCTGTGGCGGCGCGCAGGTAGAGCATGCCTTGCTCGCAATTTTGGGGAACGCCGCGTCCCTGCAAAAACTGCTGCGCCCGTACCAGCGCAGCGCTCGGCTTGTGGTCAGGAATGCGGGAGTCATCGATTGCTTTTGCGCTCGGGCCGGGTTTGCCATCGCTTTCAGGCGGCTTCTTGCTATCGGCATCTTTGTTGTCGGCATCTTTGCTGTCTTTGCTTTCAGCGTCCTTACTACCAGAATCCGCGGCAGGATCATCCGCCGTCGCCTTTGCGTTTGCCGGCACTGCTGCAATGGGAGTATCAGCCTCAGTCTTGGCTTCATCCGCAGAAGCCGCGCCGGCGCCGCTGTTATCTTTCACATCAGCATTTTTCACATCAGCATTTTTAGCTTGCGGATCAGTGTTGTTTGTCGTCGGCGCCTGATTGTTTCCTTGCGGAGCTGTTGCAGGAGACGGCTCAGTTTTGGCAGGCACTGGCTTGGGGCTGGCTTTAAAGCTGGATCGCCACTGGATAAAGACCAGTCCAACGATCGCGGCAAGAATAAGCAGCAGGATCAGCTTACGTAAACCGCCGCCGGAAGGCTCATCTTCCAGCAGATACTCGCCGCTACCTTCTTCCGGCTGAGAGTTCAGGCCTAAAAACGAAGGTCCGCTAATGTGTGGGGCGTTGGCAGTCTTAGCAGATTCATCATGGAAGATAGCCGGATCGCCACGTCGCACACCTGGAGCAGGGAGATCAACCGGCGGCGCTGCAACCGCTGTGCGCGGAGGTGGGTTTCGCGCTATATCAGGCCGGGGCAACTGCGCATTGGCAATAGCCGCAGCGCGGGCTTGTTCTCCGCCGGCCCCACGGCGCTCCTGCAGGCGGCGCTCTATGCGTGTTCCGCACATGCCGCAGAATTTGAGGCCAGGATCATTCATGTGGCCGCAGGAGTCGCATTTAATGCTCACCCCGCTTTGCGCTCGCCGCTCTGCCTGGCGGCGCTCAAGCTTTACGCCGCACATGCCGCAAAATTTATATTCAGGACGGTTCTCAGTCCCGCAAAAGGCACATTGCATCCGAACAAGACTCCTTGAGTCGTTGCAGTCTAAGAGGTACTCAGAAACAGCAGCTTACTTACTCATATTAGGATGATCCCTGACCGTAATAAGCTGCAAGCGCTTTATCACCTTAAGCCTTTCTTTTTGAACGGCAATGAAGGGGCGTGTTTCCGCGCAAGGTCTGGTATTTCAGTCATTAATAACGCAACGGAGGAATTCTGGCCTGCTCACACTTCAATCACAAGATTGCCAGATGCATCCTGATGATAGGAAAGTCCGGGTGGAACCACGGTGGTTGCGCTATATTCGGTAATGATGGCCGGGCCGCGATACTTGCGCCGCGATCGCACCTGCTCTCTCGGTAGAACATTGGTTTTATAGCGCTTGCCGCCAAAGTACACGTTGGATGTTGCCCGTTGTAGCTTGCCTTCTGCCGCCTGAATTTTCATCCGCGAGAGCTTTTCTGGCGAAGCCACGCGGCCACGCATACGGACGGTCACAATCTCTACGTCGCTCTCCGGGTTGCTGTAGCCATAGCGCCGCTTGTGCTCGGCATGGAAACGCTGAAGCATGTCTGGCCCATAAGGCAGGTTCAGCTCGTATCCCTGGCCGCGATAGCGCAGATCACAGCCGGCTTCAAATACGGCTCTTCCCTGCCAGTCTTCTCGCTTGAGCTCCGCAGCAATTTCACGCTGAAGTTCAGCAAAGATGGCATCCAGCTTCTTCGCAGGAAGATTTTCTTTTCTCAGCTTTCCCGATTGGCTTACAGGCGGCACGCGCAGCAACACGGTGCGGGAATGGTCTTTCACCACGTCACTAATCAAAATGCCCAGAGCTGAAAGCGCGCCTGGATAAGCGGGAACAATAACGCGCGGAATGCGCAGCGCCTGCGCCAACTCGCAGGCATGCATGGCGCCTGCTCCACCAAATGCAACCAGCGAAAACTGGCGGGGATCGTAGCCGCGCTCAATCGAAACCACGCGAATGGCTTTTTCCATGTTGGCGTTCACCACGCTCACAACTCCAGCGGCAAATTCATCCAGCGTGAGCTTGCTGCCCTGCTCTTTCAGCCACTGCGCCACCAGCTTCTGTGTACGCAGGAGGTCGAGTTGGAAATCGCCGCCCAGAAACTGGTCAGCAGGCAGACGCCCGAGCAGCAGGTTCGCGTCAGTGACGGTTGGGCGCTCGCCTTTACCGTAACAAATTGGCCCCGGATCAGCGCCGGCCGACTCCGGCCCAACACGCAACGCTCCACCAGCATCAAAGCGCGCCAGCGATCCCCCGCCCGCGCCGACCGTATGGATATCGAGCACGGGAACACGCACCGGAAGCCCGGCAACATCAGCTTCATTCGTTGTGGACGGGCGGCCATCCACGAGCGCAACGTCAGTGGAAGTGCCACCCATATCAAAAGTGATAATGCGCTTGAAGCCGCTGCGCTCCGCAACCGCGGCTGCACCAACAATGCCGCCTGCCGGGCCGGAAAGCACCGTTCGCACCGGCTGCTCTGCCGCGGTGGCAAGAGCAGTGATGCCGCCGCTGGACTGCATCACAAAAATCCGAGCTGTCTGGCCTGCACGGCTGGCGGTCTGCTGCTGGAGCTTTTGCAAATAGCTCTGCATCACCGGCTGCAGATAAGCGTTTACCAGGACCGTGCTGGCGCGTTCGTATTCGCGAAACTCCGGCAGGATCTGATGAGAAATTGAAACCGGCAGCTTCAGGGCGGCCAGCGCTTCTGCTACCGCCTGCTCATTTTGCGGATTGGCAAATGAGAAGAGCAATGACAGCGCGACAGCCTGCGGCTTCTGATCGCTGATTTGCTGCGCCAGCGTTGTAAGCTCCTGCGCATCAGGTGCGCGTAGCACCTTGCCTTCGGCTGAGATGCGCTCATCCACGCCAAAGCGCAGCTCCGCCGGCGCCAGCGCAGGCTCTCTTTCAAAAAAGAAGTCGTAGAGCTTGGGACGCTGTTGCCGGCCAATCTCAATGGAATCTTCAAATCCTTTTGTGGTCACAAAGGCCACGCGCGCGCCCTTGCGCTGCAGCAGCGTGTTGGTGCCAACCGTGGTGCCATGCAACAGTACGACGTCTTCATCTGGACCAGTAATTTTATGGACTGCCCCAGAAATGGCCTGAGCGGGATCAGCCGGCGTGGAGAAAACTTTCAGGATGCGAAGGTTTGAGTCTTCGAGCCAGACGCAGTCGGTGAACGTTCCGCCGCTGTCAATGGCTATTCTGAGAGGAGAGCGTTTAGGCATGAAACTCGCGATTCTAACACGCTGCCAACGTCACAGCTTTTTCCCCATCAGCAGCCCATCGATTGAATCCAGATAATATCTGGGCAGAACCTTCAGCACAGAGTAGCCATGCTTTTTATAAAACCTGAGGGCCGGATCGTTATCCACGGCAACTTCCAAGGAAATGTAATCGCATCCGGCTTGCTTCAATTCCTGCTCGGCGGAATTCATGAGCAGCGTACCTACCCCTAGATGCTGCGCTTCAGGAACTACGTCAATCGTAATGATCTTGCCTACTGAGCGCGAGGCGCGGCGGGGCAGGAAACGGTCCGCAATAATGAATCCAAGAATGCGGCCGTCATCCTCACCAACCAGCGAAATAGCCGATGGCATGCCAAGGAAGTAGTGCAGCTCAAGTTCAGAATAGGCAATGCCTGCAATGAAACAGGATTGGTCAATCTCCAGCAGGCGCTGGAAGTCTGCGCGTTGATACTTGCGGGCCTGGAGCACGCAAGCATTGTACCCAGAGCACGCAGAGCACCGCATTCGCGCACGGCTTGGTTGATTAGCGATTAACTGATGCGGCGGCTTTTCTTGCGGCAATCCTCGCACACGCCATAAATCTGGAAATTGTGGCGCGTGGCGTCAAAGTGGTATTTGCGCCCGACTTCTTCTTCCAGCTTGAGCACCTCGGGCGAGAAGAACTCTACCGAAGCGCCACAATCCGTGCAGACCATGTGATGGTGGCTGCGACGGTTGAACTGGTGTTCATAGCGGGCCATGCCATCAGGGAACGGGACAGTGCTGGCCAGGCCGCACTCCGCCAGCAGCTTGAGCGTGCGATAGACGGTGGTAAAGCCGATCTTGGCGTCCTTTTTCCTGACCAGCCGGAAAAGCTCGTCCGTGGAGAGATGGTCGCGGGTCTCAAGAAAGGTGCGCAGGATGGTATCGCGCTGGTCAGTGTGCTTCAGACCCACGCGTTTAAGGTGGCGATAAAAAATTTCCTGCGCCTCGCGCATGGATTCGCGCGAAGGCGGCGCATGATCATCAATCCGACGTTGCAGCATCTGGGCCTTGCCGGGCTTCAAGTTCCGGCTAAATGAAAATGAATTTCATTTTCATTATACGCAATTGACCATTGCCATGAGCGCGCAAAATTGCCAGAAATCGCTGAAAGTATCCTGATTCCGCTTTTCCGTGGCTTCCCGTAAAATCTTGATCACATGGCTACCTCCACTCCCGTTGCTGCACCCGTCGCCCGCCGAAGCTTTTTAGGCTTGATCGTGAAGATCGTGCTCTGGCTTGTGCTCGCAATCATCATTGCCGGCGCTGTGGCTTTCTTCTGGTTTTACAGAGCTGCCCACGGATCGCTGGCCCAACTGGATGGCACGATCACGCTCAACGGTTTGCGGGCGCCGGTTTCTATGGACCGTGACGCGCATGGCGTTCCCCACCTAACGGCGGCGAACCTGCCAGACCTGTTTTTTGCCCAGGGTTACGTAACGGCGCAGGACCGTCTATGGCAAATGGACCTGACGCGGCGCGCGATGGGCGGAGAGATGGCCGAAATTTTTCCTGGTGGGCCGCCGCAGCCGATTGGCCGTTTCACGGGTGCTCCGCTAGCGCGCAAGACCTGGGTTGATTATGACAAGGAACAGCGGTTGATGCGCCTGCGTGCAGTAGCTGAACGCGTGGCGCAACAGCTCTCACCCCGCGATCGCGCATTTTTTGATGCTTACGCCAACGGCGTGAACGCTTACATCCAGCAGCATGAAAACAATCTTCCCATTGAGTTCCGCATTCTCCGCTACAAGCCGCGTACGTGGACACCTGCGGACTCCCTGCTCATTGGGATTGGCATGAGCCAGTTGCTCAACCCGCAGTATGAGACCGAGTATTGGCGTGAGAAGATGGCGGCAAAGCTGCCACCGGAGTTGATGGCCGATCTGTATCCGCCGGACTCGCCGCGCGATCATCCGCCGGCCAGCGAGGCAGGAACCGCTGGAGAGAGAGATCTCCCGATACAAAATCCGCCGCCGAATATCCTTAGAAAAACCAGCCAGTTCTCGCCCGGAGGAGTTCCCTACTCTCATGCAGACTCCTGCGAATCCTGCTTGCCTGGCTCAAACAACTGGGTTGTCTCCGGGGCGCACACGGTTTCCGGCAAGCCGCTGCTCTCGAATGATATGCATTTGCCGCACCAAGTCCCCGGCGTGTGGTATGAACTGCAGCTCCATTCAGGCGACTTTGACATGGAAGGTTTCTCTCTGCCGGGATTGCCCTTCATCACGGTGGGCCATAACCAGCGCATTGCCTGGGGATTTACCAACCTGAATCCTGACGTGCAAGACCTCTTTATTGAAAATTTCAACGCGGCTGGCGAATACCAGACGCCCACGGGCTGGCAAAAACCGGAGATCGATCACGAGACCATTCATGTTAAGGGCAAGCCGGATGTGCCTTTTGACGTGGTAGTCACGCGCCACGGGCCAATCATCACCAGCTTGTTTCCGGGAGAGACGCGGCAGATTGCGCTGAGCTGGGTGATCTACGATACAAAGGCTGTCAGCGTGCCGCTCTTTGATATGGATTCAGCACAGAACTGGGATGAGTTCCGCAAAGCACTCTCTGCGTTTGCAACGCCATCGCAAAACGTCGTCTATGCCGATGTTGACGGCAACATTGGCTATCAACCGATGGGCTTTGTGCCGATTCGTGCTTCCTCAACCCCAGCAAGCGCAAAGGCGGCGCTCGCCGGGGGCCCCGGTTCAGGCGATGGCACGGTTCCAGTCTCCGGCGCTGACGGCAAGCACGATTGGACCGGCTACATTCCTTTTGACAAACTGCCCAGCCTTTACAATCCGCCTTCAGGAATTATCGCCACGGCCAACGCCAAGATCACGCCGGAGGGCTATCCGTATTTGTTGGCTACGCAGTGGTTCCCGCCGTATCGCACGGAGCGCATTTATCAGCTGCTGAAGTCGGGGAAAAAATTTTCACCGGCAGATATGCTGGCCATCCAGACAGACATCACCTCAGCCTACGACCGCTTTTTTGCGGAGAAGTTTGTTGAGGCCATCGACCACAGCGCCAAAGCGACCAGCCGCGCACATCAGGCGGCTGAAATCATGCGTGGCTGGGATGGAAAGATGCTGGCCGATCTGGCTGCGCCGACCATTGAGGTCCGCACACGCCGCTATTTGTGGCAGATGCTGCTGGAGCCGAAGCTGGGTAATGACACGGATAACTATGAATGGTCTGAAGCGGCGGTGGCGCTGGAAAACATTGTCCGCGACCAGCCCGCACGCTGGCTGCCGCCCGGATACAACAACTTTAACGACTTTCTTACCGCAGCCGTGGAACGCGCGCTTAAAGATGCTCCGGCTGATCTGAAATCGTGGAAATATGGTAATGCGTATCCCGTAGTAATCGCGCATCCTATCTTCAGCGGCTTTCCCATATTGCATGGTCATGCCAGCATTGCCGGCCCCGGACGCCATCCGCAGTCCGGTGGAGGTTATACGGTCAAGCAAGTTGGCCGCGGCTTTGGCCCATCAGAGCGCATGACCGTGGACTTCTCCAACCTTGACGCTTCAACGTTCAACATTGTCATGGGTGAATCCGGCCAGCCTTTTAGCCCGCATTATATGGACCAATGGGACGCCTGGTACAACAACAAGACGTTTACGCTGGCGTTCTCTGACGCGGCAGTGGAGGGCACGAAGACGCATGAGTTGAGGCTGGA
>DATEHN010000026.1:0-25210 GCA_035279585.1 Candidatus Angelobacter sp.
CCATGGTTGTCGCCAAAGCAGCCACCTCAATTGCTCGTAATAAACTCAACCTTCAAATCCTCGACTCCCGATTTCGCGAGATCGAGAATGCGCAGAACTCCCTCGTAGTTCAAGCGGTCGTCCACGGCTAGAAACAACACGCGCTTTTCCGGAGGCCGGCTGCCCAGGATGTCTCCCACGCGCGCGGGCAACTCGGTTGCAGCGATCTGTTGATTGCCTAGTATCACGTGACAATCCGCCGGAAGCCCTTCCCCTGCCGAAGGCCCGAGGATGCGGCAGCCTGCAGGCGAGATGTTTAGGATTAACCGCGATTCCTGGGAATGCGCGGGTGCGGCATTGGTCGACTTAGGGATGTCAACGTCATAGCCCTGCATGAGAAGCGGAACCACGACCATAAAAATGATCAGCAGCACCAGCACCACGTCGACGAGCGGCGTGATGTTAATCTCAGACTGCAGACTGGTTCCGGAATCTCCTCTGTTGAACTCCATAACTTTATTCTCCCTGCGCCCCTGCGTTGCGGCCTTTGGCAATCAGCCCCACGCCCCGGAAACCAGCCTGGTCGACTGCTTGCATGGCCTCTCGAACTTGGAGGAAGTTAAGCTTCGCGTCGCCGCGGATCACTATCTTGGGATCCGTCTCGGCGGCTACTGCAGTGCGTAGAGCGTCGCCGAACTGGTCGGCTGCGACCTGCTTATCGTTAACCCACAACTTGCCGGCCGCGTCGATGGAAACCAGAATCCGGCCTCTCTCGTCGCCCTGTTGAGCCGGCTTCTCCGTTTTCGGCAAGCGGACATCCGGCCCTTTTCGCATCTGCGGCGCCATCACCATGAAAATGATCAGCAGCACCAGCACCACGTCGACGAGCGGCGTGACGTTGATGGACGCCTGCATTTTGGCGCCTTCACCGAGCCGCATATGTGTTCTCCTCCATGTCTGCTGACGCCTTGGCTACCCGGTCGATCTGCGGCGCCTTGAAGAGGCGGTTCACGAGCTGGGTCGAAGCCCGATTCATCTCGATATGGAAATTTTCAATCCTGCCCGTGAAGTAGTTGAACGCGGCGACGGCAGGGATCGCGACGAAGATGCCCAGCGCCGTCGTGACCAGGGCTTCGGCGATGCCGCCCGAAACTACGGACATACCGCCAGAACCCGTGGCCGCGATGTTCCGAAAAGCGTTGATGATTCCAGCTACAGTGCCGAAAAGGCCGACGAACGGAGCTGTGGAGCCGATCGTAGCCAGGAACCCGAGACCCTGTTTCAATTGGACCAGCGTCTCCGACATCGAATCTCTGAGTGCGCTGGTGACAAGGTCATCTGAAGCGGACTGGTCGCCTCCAGCTTCGCGCACGCCGTCGTACTCAAGCATGCCCGCCAGGACCACCTGCGCCACGTGGGAATTCTGATGTTGCCGCGCGGCCTCGATCAGTTCCTGGACCTCTCCCCCGTGGGCGAACTTCGCCAGCAAGGGTTTGAAAGCCTGCGTATCGCGCGCAGTCGAGCGGAATCGGCGGAACTTGTTAACCATCACTGCCACCGAAAAGAAGGACAACGAGATAAGGCAACAAATCACGGCGGCGCCAAATACGCCGACGTTTCTCAGCAGTTCCGTAAAAGTCATGCTTCCTCCTGTGCGCAGCAGTTGCAAGCTGCGCCGCATTCATTTTGGCTGGCGCACCGCTGGTGCGCCCCGTTTGCTACCTGATTTCGTAGTAACTCATCCGCTTGAATACCTTTTTGTCAATTGGTCACCTCAACTCGTCAATCCTCTTGAGTTGTTGAAGGCGTTGTTAAGCTGCGGGATGAGCAGCGGCTCTGCAAGGACCAGAACGATTACAATCGATCGATGCGCCGCATTACTTCACTCCACATACCCCACGCAGTTCCTGGGCGGAACCCTTGCACTTCGTGGAGTATTAAACAGACTGCCTCAGGCAACAACAGTACACGGGTGCTAAGGTTCTCTCTGTTCGGGTGCCAATACCTCCAGAGGTGCATGGTGTCTGTGATATGAATCACTAACGAGCTCGCCCAGCAGGGCAATGGATGAGTTGTTGTTTACGAACCTGGGATGGCCGAAGGTAACGCGCTCTTATGAGCGCTTAGTCGCGGCGGGCCTGCCAGCGTTCACTGCGAACTGAGTAGCCAGTTTTGGTAGCCACCAATAGCAGAGAATGAGAGCAGGAACAGATGTTTCGATGTCCGGCGGACGTTTCAGAAGATAGCGCCGCCGGGAATGGGGCGAATCAGGAACAGACCACACAAGAATGCATTTAAGAGTTCTCGTGCGCAGATCGGCGGATAAGGACAGGACCCATGAATGGAACCCACATGAAGGAGCTTACCTTCGCAGCAAGGCATGCATCCGCTCGAGCTTCCAGCAATTAATCTCTCGCTCGTTTTCAAAATTCCATCACAGCAAACACGAAGGCCGGATCACGGCTTCTTTTCCGATCTGATCTCGTAGTAGCGCAGCTCCCGCATGAAAACTTCCTTGTCCACAGGCTGCCTGGAGTCATCGAGCATCGGCGAGATGCCAGTTGCGCGGCCAACTTCCGAGCTCTTCCATGGAACGATGACCAGCGACGTGGGCGCTTCCTGATTGCCCAGCACGGACATGCCCAGCGCTTTTCCTCCCGGGACGGAGGTCAACTTCGGGGCTTGGTCCGTCTGTGCCTGCGGTTCTTCCGTTTGCGCCTGCGGCTCTTCCGTTTGTGCCTGCGCTGCTTCGGTCTGTTCCGGCACTGCTTCCGTCTTTGCCTGCGCCGTGTCAGTCTGCGCCTGGACTTTTTTCTTCTCTGCCTGGGCTTTTACTGTTCCTTCATGAGCTTTCGTTTTCACCTGCGCTTCTTGCTTCTTTCCCTTCACCGCTTTCGTCTTTACCTGCGGCTTGGCGGCGCCGGCGGGGTTCTCAGTCCCGGGTTTTTTATCCGCTTGGCCGACACCCATCGCCGGCAGTAACACGAGCAGCAACACGAGCAGCAAGTCTCTCCTCATGACTTCTCCTTTTTGCTTGTGCGTTTGCGAAGGTCGGCAATCCATTTGACGACCTCGGTGTCGTTCGGAACGAGCCGGCTGTATGCTTCGTAATGCTCCAACGCGCACGGATAGTCCCCGAGATATAAGTCGCAAAGAATAGCAAGGTTCCTATGCGCATAGTGAAAGTCAGGGAACTGTGCTAATGCCGCCTCATAACTGGCGCGTGCTTTCGCAAACTCTCCCTTGCGCCGTTGTACCAGCCCAAGCTCGTTATAAGCGGCAACATGGTGTGGATTTAATTCCAGAGCTTTGTTCAAGCTGGCCTCGGCGCGGTCCAGATCGCCAGTGCGGGCGTATGCAATGCCGAGATTGATGTGCGCTGCTGTTGTCTTGGGCGCCTGTTCGGTCACCTTCACCAACAAGGCGACGGCCGGCCCGTACTGCTGCTGCTGGAGCATGCGCACAGCCTCATCGTACTCGGTGCGCACCTCATCCGGCACAGGCTCCAGCTGCGTTATCGTGATCCCACTTGCATCCCGCTCGAAGTCCAGGGGCGCGGCGACTTGCGGTGGCGGCGGCACGTTTGTCTTCGCCGACTTAGCGGTCACCGCGCGTTCAGCGTCCGGTACGCAGCCCAGGACGAGCAACAGGCACAGCCACGGTATCCCGCGGCAAATCGTTTTTAGTGATCGGGTCTTATTGCGGATTGGCATGTGTCCCCGCTCCTTGATTCACCGCCATCGGTGCCGGATGCGTTGTTTGTTCCGGCTTGTTTGTCGCCGGTGTCGGTTGCGTTGTCTGTTCCGACTTGCTTGGCGTCGGTCCGGCGTTGCCCGATGTCGGTTGTGTCGTCTGATCCGGCGTGTTTGGCGTTGTGCCAGCATTGCTCGCTGCCGCTGCCTGGATCGCGGCCTGCGCTAAAGGCGATACGTACACATAATGATCAATGGTGGCGATGAAGCCGCTGCTCATTTCGTTCTTTGCGTAGCGGCCCGGCACCATCTCGGCGAGCCTGCTTAGACTCTTTTGAGTCCAGCTGTTGAAGACGCCGGCGTGCAGCATTTCCATATTTTTTTCGTGTACCTTTATCGCCTTCTCCTCGAACGGATACGCTGCATCATCGAGGTCCGCCTCGTACTTTTCCAGGTCCGCCCCCTTCATATCGGCGGGGCGCTCGGACTCCTTGAGTGAACGGCTGAAATCGAAATAAGTCTCGGCCATGTAAAACGTAGCGGCCGCTGTTACGTCGGAGATTTCGTAGTCCACCAACTTACCCATGGCCTGAATTGTGTCATCCATGCGCTGCTTTTTCTCTTTAAGGCTGGTCTCGAATGGCTGCCGAAGCTTTACGGCCACGAAAGCCTGATAGATCTGCTCCGCCAGCACCAGCGCTGAACGGGCCGCGAGCGTCCGGGTCCGTCCGGTCCTTTCCGCTCCTCCCGCCGCGTCGAGACGTACGATTTCTGTCAGCTCTTTCTGATAGAGAGAGTCATCGTGCATACCCTTATGTATCTCAGCCATCTTGAAATGGGTCTCAACGGCCGTCTCAAGCGGCTTTGGAAAATCGCTGATGTAGTGTCCATACGCATTCAGTGCTTTGTCACTTGCATTGGACTGCTGGTAGAGATCGCCTGCCGTAAGCAGTGACTCCCGGCGCACTGTCTCATCTGTAGACTCGGACGCTAGCCGCTCGTACTCACTGGCGGCGTGCGACAACTCGCCGCCCTCACGATAGGCGCGTGCGATCAGCCTGGTGGCCTCGCCCGCCATTTTGTGCTTGGGGTAGGTGCTGCGAAAAGCTTCGAGCACGCTTGCGGCGGTCTTCCAGTCCTTCAGCTCAATCAGCGCCGCGCCTGCGTCGTACTCGGCCGTCGGACGGATTGTGGACGTAGGCGCTGCCGTGCGAATCCTCAGGAAGTGATCGGCCGCCGCGCGATAGTCCTGCGCGTTTCTTGCGAGCTCACCCTGCTTGTAGATGGAAGCCGCGAGGTTGTCAACAAACTTGGCGTGCGACTCGTCGCTTTCCGGCGTGACCATCAGCACCTGCGTGTAGGCCTTTTCGGCCTGCGGGTAGTCGGCGAGTTCGAACGAGCCGTGCGCAACAACAATCCATGCGGAGCGCCTGATGGGCGTCCCCGCGCCCGGATATTTATCGATGACACGTTGGGCGGAGGTGACGGCGGCGCGAAAGTCCTTCATCTCATATTGGTCATCTGCTGCCGCTCCCAGGACCGCCGCGGCCTGCGCGTGGGTCGGGAACGTGTCGGCGAATTTCAGCGAGCTTGCGACCGTATCATGCTTGACGGCCCCCAGATTCTCCTTGGCTACAACCTTCATCTGCTCGCGATACGCATAGACTGCGGCGTAACCCGCGGCCGGCGACTGAGCGTTTGCCGGGTATCCGTAGGCCGTGCGCTCGTACTGTTTGGCAGCCTCGCCGAAATCCTTGTTCTCGAATAGAAGGTCCGCGAGCCGGTAGTTGATCGCCGGCGACTCAGCGTCCTTCGGGAAGGACTTGAGGTAGTCGACGTACCATCGGAGAGCCTCGTGATAATTTGCGAGTTTCTCGTTCGCATCCTGCGTACTCTGATACTCCGCGTGATAATGCGTCGCCAGGTCTTTCAGGTCCGTCTTCAGGTAGGCCAGCGCCTCCGGCGACTCTTCGGGCTTGTTGTGCTGCCAGTATTCCGCCTGCAGTCCATACTTGGACGCAAAGTCCCGCTTTGATTCCAAAACGAGCTTGGGGAATCCGCCCTTGGTGAAAGTCTCTACCACGCGCATGCTGAAACGTGGGGCGGCGGGGTGGAAAGGATGGAGCGCTATGAAAGCGTTGAAGGTCTTCGCCGCGTCATCGTAGCGCAGTTTCGTCAGGAAGTGCTCGCCAAGATTGTTGTAAACGCGGTCTTCATAGGACCGGCTCTTGGTGGTGGAGAAGTACTGTTGGACTGCCTCCGGCCCCCCGAGGTTGCTGAAGCTCAGGCTGACCGCCCGAAAAGTATCGGCGACGCGGCGTTCGTCCTCTTTCTGATGTTTCTCATCGAAGTTGTAGCCGGTTGACACCTTATAGTCGAGCAGCGCCATATAATTCTGCACGGCTTCCTCGTATAGCTCCTGTTTGTAGAACGCCCAGCCGAGCTTGTAGAGAGCGAGTTCGTAGTACGAGGAACGGGGGCCCAGGTTGGTGATCGCGGAATAAGCGTTCTCTGCGTCCCGAAATTTTCTGCGCGTGAAGAAGTACTCACCCCGCCGGAACTGCACCTCGTCAAAGTGCACGGAATTTGGATTCGCGCGTATGACGCGCTCCATGGTTTCCATGGCTTCTTCAGTGCGACCGAGTTCGTCATATGCTCGCGCCATCTGATAGAGGACCTGGTCGCTATCCTTATATTGTGGGTACTCCTTGAGCAGCTTTTTATAGAGAGCGATCGCCTCAAGAGGACCCTTGGGAGCTGCGTCAGTGCCTGGCACTTCCGGCGCCGAAGCGCTAGTGTCGCCGCTTGCCGGGACCCGGCTCTCCGCAGTCGTGCGCCGCTCGAATTCCTGCTCAGACTCTCCATGGCCGGCGCCCGCAACCGCAGCGGCCTTGTTGGGTGTTTTGGCCGGGGTACTGGCAGGTACCTTAGCGGTCTGTGGAGCGGGCATTGGCTTCGGCTTGCTGTCACCTGTGTGTATACCGTATTGCTTCTCGAGTTCCAGGTCCGCGAGACGACGGATTGCCTCCGGTGTCATCGGGGTCTCTGGTGATTCCTCAAGAAATTTCCGGTATTGCTCCATGGCCTGATCGACGCTTTCCTTCGTATTCGCGTCCTTCACGTCCGGAGCCACCTTTTGCAGGTCTGCGAGCGTCCCCTGAGTGGCGGGCGGCTTATGATGAGCGGCGCAGCCGCCGAGGAAAGCCGAAGCAAGCAAGATTGGAATGGTATGGCGGCGCATCAGTGTCCTCCTGCGCCAGACTCTGCGCGCGAAGCTCTATCGTAGCTATCGGCGACACCGAAGCGGGCCTGTATCTGCTGAGCCACCAGGCGTTGCCGGCGAGCCTCAAGCTGGTTGATGGCGACGTTCTCGATCATTTCTCCCTGCCGGGCCATCAAGACGTCGACATGCTGCAGTGCGCTGCCAACGCGTTCACGGAGCCGTGCAATCTGGGCATCGTAGCCGACATAACTATGGGTTGCCGCCTGCCTCGTCCTGACGAAGGATTCATACCGTTGATTAAGCGCGTCGACCTGCGTATTCAATTCTTTTAGGTGATCAAATGCCGCGGTCAGCCGCTGCGGGTATTCGGTTTCCACCCGCCACGTGAGTACACCGCGCAGTCGGGCCAGGCGGCGCCGAAGCGCCAGGGATGGGGGACTGTTAGAGTTTCCGAGCTGCTTTTCCATGAGTGCGATGCGCTCGCTGGCGATCCGCTCATCCGTGGTTGCCAGGAAATCCGGCCGTGGCGCGGTAAGCATGGCGTGCAGGCGATCGTCGAAGTTCTTGCGCTGCTGGAGTCGCACGCGCATCCGGGAATCCAGCTCCCGAAACTTAGCGTCGATCTCAGGGAGCAGCGGATCGTAGTTCTGTTTACGCAGCCGGATGATATCGTCGAAAGCTGCAAGGCTGGTCTGGAAGCCATTGAGCTTGGACCGCAGGTCCTCAAGGTCGAGGTAGTTGTGCAACGCGGTCTGGAAATCGTGAGATGCCATCAGCTCCATCAAGTAGTACGTTTCCGGCGCACCGGGCTGGTTGCGCAGGCGGATGACCCAGGTTTGGTCTTCCCGGCTCTCTTCGCGAACCAGCGCTTTGAGAAACCGCCCTTCCTTAATGCTATTGATCGATGCGTCTACTTTTTCGATTTGGTTGCTGTACAGCTCGAGCGCGCGACCATAGGTGAGCGCGGCGCGACCATATAACTTCAGGCTGGCGTACGTATGCGGCACGGCAAGCATTGCTTCCTGAACCGCGACATCTGTCGGCTCACGATTCACCAGGATATTCCAGGGAACAAGCGCACGATCAAACTGGTTGGCCGAGGTGTCAGCCCAGCCGGAACGCAGCAGGGCCTCATTTGAGAACGGTCCCTCGAGGCGGACGCGGTCCAGTGCCTGTGTTGCCCGCTCAAAGTTGCCCGATTCGAACAGGAGTGAACCAAGCACCAGGTTGGACTTGTCGCGGATCGCAAGCCCTGCGGGATCATTCGCTGGCAGCTGTCCCGCCTTGTCCAATTGCTCCACAGCTTCCTGTTTTTTCCCGGCTTGCAACAAAGCGATACCAAGGTTGTAGGCGACAAACCCGGTCATGCCTGGATCGTTCTGCAGGTGATTGAGCACTTCGATGGCATCATTCGGCCTGTCTGTCGCCATATAAATGTTCGCCCGCAGAAACTCGACATCGTTCTTTATCTTTTCGGGCACGGTACCCTGGATCCGTCCCAGAGCCTGCAGCGCATCGTCGAGCTGGTCCTTCTGAAAGTGAATACGGGCGAGCCTGAACGCGGCTTCGTTGCGTACGGATTCATCGACAGCGCCTTCAAGCACCCTCTTGATGGCGCGCCCAGCTTTGTAGTGCATGCGGTAGTCGAGTTCGAAATCGCCGACCGAGAATTCGGCTTCGTTGATGTTGTTGTGAAGCGTATCGAGTTGGGGCTCGTCCAGACGATGGTATTGCTCAAGCTCAGTGTCGAGCCGCTGGATTGCTTCGAAATACTGCCCCTGGTAAGCGTGATAAAACGCTTCATCGAAAAAGAGGTCGTCCTTCTGGTGCCCAGACGGCTTCTGGGTCCCCGGCTTCTCGTTCGCAGCCGGTGTCTGGCTCCCAGCCGAGGCGGGACCGAAAGCTATGACCAGGGCCAGACCAAGTCCGATGATGCGGCGGGTCGCTCGCATCGATTACAACTCCCCAAGCGTGATCGGCGTGCTGCCGGAGTCTGGTCCTGCCACTATCAGTTCCACCAGCTTTGGCTTAACTTCCTTAGTAAACGTAAAGTGCTCCGTGCGATTGAAGTCCGCGCCGCTCTTGAGCTTGCCGTCAACAAGCACGTTGAGCTGGTGAGCGCCTGTGGTTACATTGCCGACGTAGATCCGTTGCACGCCTCCCTTGCGCAATGCCTCGAGCTCCTTGGCGCTGTAGATGTAGTGCGCAACGAGCTGGCCGTCGATCTGGATCCGTACGGCATCGAGGCGTAGTTCATCGCCTTTGGCCAACGCAACAAAGACCGCGACCTGTGTACCTGATGGATACAGTAGATTTTCCTCCAGCTGGTTCAGCTCTGCCGCAATGCTGAGGACGTCTGATTTGGTCTGCTGAACCTGTTCGTCGAGGTCCCGCATCTGCCGTTGGTCGGGAGTGGCTTGTGCAACTTTCTTCTCGGTGCTCTTGTCTTTCCCGTCGGTGTTTTTCCCGGCGTTGCTTTTGTCTTTCCCTTCGGTGCTTTTGTCCGCCTGCTGTATAGGCGCAGCATCTAATACTGGGAAAGCCGCAAACGATAACGCCAGAACTAGAGCATTCACAACCGATATATGCCTTATCCTCTTCATCTCTGTGTACTCCCACGGAGCCTTAAACAGTAGTTTTCGACCTCACGAGTATTGGGCAGGCTGGTGGCGGCAACAACGGTACACGGGTGCTAAAGCCCTCTCTAGCCCGGTGTCAATACCTCCGTCCTAAGGAGTACACGGGTGCTAAGCCCTCTTGACTCAGGGGCTAAGGCCTCTTGACCGAAGTGCCCCGATACCTCCGTGCGAAGCTCACTTTTTTGCGAGGAAGAGCGGCGTGGGCAGGACTGGTGATAGAGAGAGAGCAGCGTCAGGAGCGGATGGCGCGGAACAGAATCGGCATCAACTACCATTTGCCGTCGGTCTTCCACGCAGGCGAACACACTAACGTTCTGCTGTTGTACCTAGTGCTGGCAGGCATTAGCACCACGAGGGGAGCTTAGTGCATAGAGTGACGCGGCAAGTGCTTCACATTGTGGGAGATTACGGATTAGACGGGTCCACTCCCGTGGCATGGAAGTCGATTATGTGGATGGTCGTACATCCGGCCACAGGCGCGGAGATGATTTGCTCATTTTAAAAACACAACCTTAAAGGCTCGTCGACTAGCTACATCATCGTGCTTCAGTTTTGCTATCATCCCATCTGGGGCGGGACAATAGCAGCACTCTCATTGAAAGTCCTGATCATTCATATCATCAAATCTCTAAAGGAGGCTCGTTGCGGTAATGGACACTCTCACTTACAAGGGAACCGTCTATCCGTGGCAATGCGACCACGTGGAGCATATGAATGTTATGTGGTACACCGGCAAATTCGATGAAGCCACGTGGAACCTATTTGCAGAACTGGGAATTACGCCTTCTTACCTGCGGGAGCAGCAGCGCGGCATGGTCGCAGTACAGCAAACTATTTCATACAAGCAGGAGTTGCTGGCAGGAGATGTTATCGAAATTCGCTCCCAAGTCCTAGAGGTCCGTGACAAAGTCATACGTTTTAAGCACGAGATGCGAAATATCGAAACCAACACAGTAGCGGCTACATCGGAGTTAACCGCCGTCCATCTGGACCGGCAGGCTCGTAAATCGTGCGTCTTTCCTCCAGCTATTCTGGCTGCGGCTGAAGCTTGGCTGTCATGATTGGCGGTCAGCAAAAAGCTCAAGTAGATATGACGCCTGCCGACGTCGCGATCCATATGATTCTCTGTGAAAAGCTGCGTGAGCGAAACCAAGATTGCTCCCTGGGTGATCTACATCCTGAAGCGCGCCTCATGGCGCAAATCAAGTTTTCAGCGTGCGTGCGCGGTGATACGGAGGCGCAAAATCAGATCTTTTCAACGCTGTTGGGAATGAAATAAATAATCATTTTGTTATGCCGTTACGTGAGAATGAGAAAAGTGAAATGCGTGATAGACACCGCAGAGCACTCCACCGAGAGCGTGACAGGTTTGATGCATCGAAACATTGTTAGCAAGCGTCCTTCCGCGCAACAGTTGCAAGCCGTGCTCCCGGCCCCACTTCAATACCCCTGCAAGAAGTCCGGGGAAAACTCCGTGGCCGCGATACTGAGGCAAGACCGCCGCAATACCCAAAGTGCCTATGGAAAAGCCAGTGCTGGCACTGAGTGTGCGCTCACACCGAAGGACCTGAAAGCCTGCAGGTCGGCCAGCGGCCTCGACAACCAGCACGAAGTCGCCGAATTTCCCGGCCACGGCATTTCGCGCCCAGCGATCATAGAGTTCACCAGTCAGATCAAGTGGCAGGGCGGGATCATTCGCATAGCGGGAGAGTGTGTCCCTGGTGAAGGTTTCGCGGGAAATATCCGCGAGTGGCTGCGCATCCTCAGCAACAGAAACCCGGTATTCCAATCCCAATTTGGGAATTCGAACAGGTTGGCCCGAGGAAATTACGTGCCAGGTATTTTGCTGCTCGATCACCTCGATAAGCTGGGGATTCCAGAAGTACTCGACGGAAGTATCCATCAACAGGAATTTTGCGTTTTCGAGAGCGTGGCGTCCGATCACATCGTCTGCACTTACGCGACAAGCGAGGTGTGCGATGGAAGAATCCGCAGTAAATTGCTGGAGGTGTGAAAGCAGATGAAAAGCGGCAGTGCGATCATGAGCGGTGAGTCGCATCACCTCTGCCATATTCATACCATATATTCCGGTATCAAATGGGATTGCGCGAAGGCCTGCAACCGCACGTAAGCGCTGTTCCGATTCGATCGCAAACCATTGCATCTGCCCCGAAGACAGCGACTCAATCAGGACAAGGTCCTCGGCGCGGATAATTTGCCGCTGATCGGGCCGCCGCAGGCGTTGGGCCGGTGATGTTCTCGAAGAGTCGTGAAGAAATGTACTAAGCTCAGCAGCCTCGGCGGCGCTGAAATGACGGAATTTAAAGTCCGAGATCATGAGCTATAACGTTACGCAGCACCTCAGAAGTGCCCGAATAAATACGGCCCCCAATAGCATCCCGAAGCGCAACCTCTACGCCACCTTCAGAGGTGTAGCCGTATCCACCATGCATCTGAATGGCATCCAGGGCATTCTGTACGGCCGCCTCACTGATATGTACCTTAGCCAGGGCAGATTCAGAGAACGTAGAATGCCCTTTTTCTTTCGCCCAAGCTGCTCGATAGAGCAGCAGCCTGGCAGTCTCCAGACGCAACTTCATTTCGGCGATTCGATGCGAAACTGCCTGGAACTTGCCAATCGGACGGTGTGATTGCATCCGTTGTTGTGCGTAATTAACGGTTTCTTCGAGTTGTCTCTCCATCGCCCCCACTTGGGAGGCGAGAATGAGAGTGCGCTCCCATTCCATTGAGTCGCTGAAGATACGGGCACCTTGGCCTTCTTTGCCGAGCCTTGCACTGAGGGAGACATGACAGTCATCAAAGAACACTTCAGCCATAGGCGCACTGGACAATCCCATTTTGGCGATCTTAGTTCCAACTGTGAGTCCCGGCGAATCACGGTCCACCAGAAATCCGCTGATGCCCATCCAACCGGTGTTGCGGTCAGTTAGCGCGAAAACGAGAAACAAGTTGGCATGTGGAGCGTTGGTTACAAAGGTCTTTGAGCCACGAATCACATACTCTTCGCCACATCGGGTTGCTGTGGTTTCCATGGCAAAGGCATCAGAGCCTGAACTAGGTTCCGACATGGCATGACCACCAATCCACTCGCCCGCGAGCAAACGCGGCAAGTAAAACTGCTTTTGTTGCTCGTTGCCATGCCGCCAAATGGGCATCTGTACACTCCACATCTGAGCATTCACCGCGAACAAAAATCCGGCATCTTTAAAGCCGTAACCCAATGTTTCCAGCGCCAATGCGGTCGAGAGAGTGTCAGTTTCAAGACCGCCATATTGTTTGGGAAAGGGCAGGCCCATGATGCCGAAATCAGCGCACTTCTTCCACAACACACGCCAGCCGTCAGAAGCGATTCCCTGATTGTCCGGCCGATTCAGTTCCTTGCGAGCAAATTCAAGCACCGTTTTCCGGAGTAAAAGTTGCTCCTCGTTCCAGCTAAAATCCATGAACGCCCTTCCCGATAAAAGTTTCTATCATTTTCCAGACTGCAATCCCAGATCAAGCAGCTCTCTTTGTCCCGGTTGCCGGAATGAAGTTGAACGACGAGAGCGCAAGGCTTGGGTCACTTACACCAGAACCTATAGCGGTTAGGATGCGGTTTAAGCTCATGATTGTAATGTCCTCACCGCTTAAGCGTTGCTTCCATACTTTTCAACTGATATGGGCTCAAAAGCCCAGTGCCCGGATCAAATCCAACACGGCACAATTTAAAACGGAAGTTAAAAACAACATCCAGCGGCCGGCCTCGTTTCCAGCTTAAGTTGAGCACGAGATGCTGCTCCCCATCGCTGCAAGGGCAGTGTTACCAACTGTACATAGATCGAAGGAGACATAAAAGCTGGAGCATTGGCTTTCATATGGTCTCGCAGTACATCCTCAATGTGAACATCAGGCACTGACGGAACAACATAGGCGACCAGCAAGTCGTCGGCTGTTGCATCCTGCTCGATCTTGACTACGACCTGCCGCACAGATGGATGAGAAAGCAGGATTGACTCTATTTCTTCAAACTGCACCTGATAACCATCAATAGTTCCCCAATGATCTTGCCCGCCAGAATACTCTATATTTCCGTCAGGCAAATAACGTCCGTAGTCACCTGTTTTCAACAGCCAATCTTCTCCCGCTTGTGTGAACCAATTGGGTATGGGAGCTTGCGCGCCCTGATATCCTGCTAGAGAGCCGGCTGTGCGGACGTAAATCTCGCCTAATTCGCCGATCCCAGCAAGCTGATTCTGTGGATTGATTACCATCAATTGGATGCCAGGCACTGCTCTCCCGATGGGCATGACGTTGCGGATCAGGAACTCATCCTGAGCAACACAGTAACCGGCCGGAGCTGCAAAATTCGGGGCCTGGTATAAACATACACAAGTCGCAGCCGGAACCAGATGCCGCAGGTGCTGTACATCGGGCCCATTGATTCTATCTCCACTCAACGACACGAGCTTTATAGAAGGCAGCACGGCATTCCCGGAGCCGCAAAAACAACGGAGCATCTGGGTGGTCCAAAGCGTGACCGTGATCTTCTCCCGGTCCATCCACTCGATCTCTTCAGTTTTTCCACCGTATTCGCCAGACACAACCAGCGTCGCCCCGAGCCATAAAGGAAGCAGTACATCATGGAGCACGCGTTCCTGCAAGCGATTGGGGAAGATGCCGAACCGCTCCTCATCATTACGCAATGCGAAAGTAGAGGTCATCCAATGAATAAAGTTAGCAACTTGGGCATGTGTGATACCAATTGGAGCTTCACCGGCTTCAAAATCGCAGATAAGGAAGGCGCAATCGTCTTTTTCAATTTGGAGATCGGGGGCTTCACCCGGGAATCGGCCTAGCCCCGCATCTGGATTTAGACCCAGGTCCGACTGTGTGGTAATCCGGCAACAAAAACCCTCAGTCTCAGAGAATTCCATCACCACATTGCCTGATCGAGAAAGCTCTTCGACATGGATTAGGCCTCTCGCTTCGGCCTTGCGGAGCGCCACGGATGTGTGCGCGCTGTCGCTATCAGGATCCAGAACCATGAACGCAGCGCCGGCTTTCAACACGGCGACTATTGCAATTACCAAAGCACCACCCAAGGGACCGGAAAGAGCTACAACGTCACCACGTCGTATACCACCAGCAATCAACTGATGTGCCAGTTGGTTTGAAGCGACATTGATTTGAGCGTAGGTCCACGAGAGATGACCCTGTTGTAATGCTTTTTTTTGTTCCGCAATGCGGGAGCCGATTCGTGACGGAAAAATTTCATCCACACGTAAAGAAAGTGCAGCACAGGGGTCGGACAACCATGACTTGGCAGCATCTGTTACAAGGGAATATCGGCCGGCAGACATTTCCGGATACTGCACCACAAGTCCCAGCAAGAGTTGGAACTGCTGAGCAAACTCGGCCATTCGCGTTGAGGAGAAAAGCCCGGCCGCATAGATGATGTGGAACTGGATTTCTTCACCGATTTCCTGAACGTAGAGCGTCAGCTCCAATTTGGAATCTGTCTTTTCTGGAAGCGGCAGGACCTCGACCCCTGCTTTAGACCCGGAAGGGCCGGCTGATGCTTTAGCCCTGTCCGGCAGATTTAACATGTCCAGCATCACCTGAAATAAAGGAAGATGACTGGGCTCCAGCTTTGGATGAAGCACATCCACGAGCATTTTGAACGGCAGATCCCGATGGGCATTAGTACTAAGGACTGCATCACGAACACCAGCCAGTACCTTTCGAAAGCTAAGCTGCCACGAAGGCCGCAAGCGCATCAGGAGCGTATTGTTAAAGGTGCCGATGACACCTTCCAGTTCGGAGCGCCCACGATTAGCATCTGGCACAGCCAGCACGACGTCCGGCAGGCCAGTGTGCCTGGAAATCAACAAGGTGAACACGGCGCTCATGAGCATAAAGAGGGTAACACCCTGCGCCCGGGCGAATTCTCTGACTTGTGTGGCCTGACTTTTCTGAACAATAAACCGCAGGTTCGCTCCTGCGAATGTGACAACCGCGGGTCTCAGCCTATCTCTGGGCAATTGCACCAGGGGCGGCATTCCTTCAAGATGTGCTTTCCAATGATTGGCCAGGCGGTCGAATTGTTCTCCCTGCAGTAACTGCCGCTGCCAGACGGCAAAGTCAGCATATTGAACCGGCAAATCGGCCAAGCTGACTTCAGTACCGCTGCAGTACGCTTGATAAAGCAAATCCAGTTCGTGGGCCAACACTTTGGCCGACCAGCCATCAAAAACAATATGGTGGGCCGTCATGAGGAATGCATGCTCTTCTTCTGCGAGCTTCAGTATTTTGAAGCGCAGAAGCGGCCCGCGCTCCAATTCAAAAGGCCGGCCGGCTTCTTCTACATACAGGCGCTGCACCTCTGCCCTTTGCCTGCTCTTGTCAATTCCCTGCAGGTCAACGACGGGAAGCGCGTAACGCGCAGGCGGAAAAACCACACGCACAGGCACACCGTTCTTTATTTGGAATGCGGTTCGCAGCGCTTCATGCCGCCGATGCAATGTATCGAGGCTTTTTTCAAGCGCCTCAAGATTCAGGGATTCCCGCAAAATAACTGCTGAAGGACTGTTATAGAGCGTGGTTCCCGGACGCTGCTGTTCAATAGACCACATGAACTCCTCAAGATATGACAGAGGAAGATCCTGATCACGGGGCACGCGCACAACATGCACCCACTCGGAGTGGTGTGCATTCTCGACAGCTGCAGCCAGAGAAGCAACGGTAGGATTCTCAAATAGTGCGCGCAAAGACAATTCCGCATGGAAGGAATCCTGGACACGCACCATGATCTGTGTTGCAAGAAGAGAATGGCCACCCAGTTCGAAGAAGTTATCATGCAGCCCAACGCGCTGGCGGTTGAGCACGATGGCCCATATCTGGGCCATCATTTCTTCTGTCTGCGTCCAGGGTCTTTGATATTCTTCTTCTGCGACCATCTCCTCCTGCGTGGGATCCGGTAATGCCCGGCGATCGAGCTTTCCTGTGGCCGTCATTGGCAGATTATCAAGGACCATAATCGCCGCTGGCACCATGTACTCGGGCAATCTTCGGCGCAGGTAATCCTTCAATGCCTTGGCAGTTACCTCGATTCCAGATTTCCTGACCACATAAGCCAGCAGCCGATTGTCGCCCTGGGCATCTTCGCGAACTACAAGCGCCGCTTCATGCACCGCTTCATGGTCTCTGAGTATCGCCTCGATTTCTTCAAGTTCGATACGATAGCCGCGTATCTTGGCTTGCTGATCTACGCGTCCAAGAAACTCTATGTTTCCATCGAAACGCCATCTCACCCGGTCTCCGGTATGATAGAACCGATCACCTGGCTTGCCGCCGAATGGGTTGGGCAGAAATTTCTCGGCGGTAAGCGCCGGACGTCCCAAATATCCACGTGCCACACCGTCTCCGGCGATGTACAGCTCTCCCGCCACTCCGGCAGGCACAAGGCCGCCCAGCGCGTCCAATACATATAGCTGAGTATTCAGGATTGGCTTTCCGATAGGAACGGTGAATGGAAATTCTCCTCCACGCCTTATTCGATAGAAGGTAGAGATAATAGTAGTCTCAGTAGGTCCATAGATATTGTGGAAATCTGCACTGACATGGGGGAAGAAGCGGGCGGGAACATCGCCGGCCAGCGATTCCCCTCCGGCAAAAACCGTCTGCAGACTTTTTGCAAGTGAGTCAAACTCCTTCAGCACCAGGAGAGAATTCAATGCCGAAGGGACAAACTGCAACCGGGTCACTTGCTCAGTGGCGATCGTACGCAGAACGAAGTCCGCATCCTGCGGGCCGGAGGGCAGGAGAATGACGCGTGTGCCGCTCATCCACGGGCCGAAGAACTCCCAGACCGAGGCATCAAAAGCAAGCGCTGTCTTTTGCAGAAGCTGCTCGGCGCTGGAAAACGGAAACTCTTGCAACATCCAAATCATATGATTGATGACGTTGCGCTGAGTCACACATACGCCTTTGGGGCGGCCAGTGGAACCAGATGTATAAATTACGTAGAAGAGGTTTTCCGGCCCTCCTGTACGTTTCAGGTTGTCAGTGCTTTCGCGGGCAATATCCGCCATCTGATCGTCTATGCATATGACTGGAGCAAAGTCTTGGGGCAAGCGGCTGCAGACCTTAGTTTGCGTCAGGAGCACTAGTACCTGAGCGTCCGTCAACATGTAACTCATCCGCTCAACTGGATAAACAGGATCAACTGGAAGATAGGCAGCACCTGCTTTCAAAACGCCCAGAATGGAAATGACCATCTCCAGGCTGCGCTCCATACAAATACCAACCACAACTTCGGGTTTAGCTCCGAGCTTCCTGAGATAGTGCGCTAATTGATTGCCACGACGGTTGAGTTCAGCGTAGCTCAGGTGATGACCGCCCGCCGAGGCGGCCACAGCACCGGGACTGGCCAATGCTTGTTGCTCAAAAAAATCAAGAACACTGGCCTCGTGTTTGTACTCCTTCCCGGTGTCATTCCATTCCTGTAATAACTGTGTCCGTTCCTGCGGGCCCAATAAAGGTAATTCCAATACTGACCGGTTGGGCTCCTCCAAAGCGGCCTCCAACAACACCCGCCAGTGTTGCAGCATAGACCTGATTCGTTCAGCATGAAATAATTCGATCTCATATTCCGCCACACCCACCAGTCCGTTTGGACCTTCTTTCAAAGCTATCGTGAGCTCGAATTTGGCTGTCTCGCCAGCAGTAGCTGCATATTCTTTTAACTGCAATGGCCCTAGCGCCATCTCTTGGTCACGCGCATTCTGGAGAGTGAACATTACCTGGAACAACGGGGTACGAAGCAGGCTTCTGTCGGGGTTGAGTTCTTCCACCAATTTATCGAAGGGCAGGTCCTGATGCTCGTAGGCCTCAAGCACAGTCTTTCGAACCTGACAGAGAAGGTCCTGGAAAGATGGATTGCCTTCAAGACTGGCACGCATCACCAGGGTATTGACGAAGAGCCCGATCAAACTTTCGGTTTCAACACGGTTACGGCCTGCAATCACCGTACCAACGGTCACATCTTCCTGCCCGGCATGGCGGCCAAGCACAATTTGCAGGGTGGCCAGGAGCATCATGTATGGCGTCACACCCTGAGCCCGGCTCAATTGTTTGATTTTCTGTGTAGTCTCCGCTGGCAGAGCGAATTCCACCAAGCCTGCCCGATGACTGGGAGTTGCCGGACGACGTCCATCGGTTGGCAAGTCCAGCACCCCGGTAGTCCCCTGCAATTGGTTTTTCCAATAGCTCATCTGGCGCTCTAACTCGCCGCCCCCCAACCACTCTCTCTGCCACACAGCATAGTCGCCATATTGAATCTGCAATTCCGGCAATGGCGACGGTTCGTGCCGAAGTGCGGCTTCATACAAGACCGAAAGTTCCCGGAGAAAAACTCCCAGGGACCATCCGTCACTTACTATGTGATGCATGCTCAAGGCCAAAACATATTCCTCGCCTCCAGCCTGCACCAGCGTCATCCGCAGCAACGGCCCCGCACTCAGATCAAAAGGGCCCTCCATCTGTTCCCGCAATATCCGACTGATCTCTTGCTCACGAGTTTCATCTTCCTGCTGTGCCGGTAGTTCAATCAATTCAATTGCGATTTTGCCCTCAGGCTCAACTACCTGTACGGACGCCTTTTCCATCCATACGTATCTGGTTCGCAGCACCTCATGCCGCCGCACAATTTCAGCAACAGCCTGATTCAGCAAATCGAACTGCACCTTGCCTATGAGCTTCAGGGCCACGCCAATGTTATAGGCCCTGTTCCCAGGGTCTAACTGATTGACAAACAACATGCGCTGTTGGGCATAAGACAGTGGCAGATAATTCTGGCGATCAGCGTGCACAATGGGAGGAACAGCGGCCAAACCGCTCTTTCGGGCTTCCTCAATGCGATGGGCCAGAGTTCGGACCGTTCCATGCTGGAATAGTTCCCGCACCGGCAAGTCAACCTGGAAGATGGCACGAATGCGCGATATGACGCGCGTGGCCAGTAGAGAGTGCCCACCTAATTCAAAAAAGTTTTGGTTGACACCAACCTCAGCTAACCCCAATACCTCTGCCCATACTCCGGCAAGAATCTCTTCTGTTGCTTTTGAGGGTCCGCCATCCTTTTCCGCTCCCGGTTCCATTGCCTCTTCCGGCGTTGGAAGGGCCCGGCGATCAAGCTTGCCATTCGGCGTCAAAGGCAACGCTTCAAGCACAATGATCGCAGCCGGCAACATGTAAGCCGGCAACTGTAAGCCGAGATCGTTCCTTAACGCTTTGATGTCCAGATGCACACCTGGAACGGGCACAACATATGCCACGAGTTGCTTTTCTTCGCTGGCCCGACTTTGTGCTACTACGGCTGATTCCCTGATGCCCGGCCTCTGGTTGAGCACCACCTCGATTTCCTGTGGCTCAATTCGAAAGCCACGTATCTTCACCTGCTCATCCATGCGCCCGAGAAATTCCAGGTTCCCATCTTCACGCCAGCGCACCCGATCTCCGGTCCGATACATCCTGTCTCCCGGGATTTCACTAAATGGATTGGGCAGGAACCTCTCTGCTGTCAGATCGGCGCCGGATATGTACCCTCGAGCCAATCCTTTTCCAGCGATATAGAGCTCTCCCGGTGTGCCTACTCCCACCATTTCGAACTGATCATCCAACAGATGAACCTGGGCATTCCAAATGGGTCTGCCTATATGTGGCGTGCGAGGGTCTTGAGTTTTTGGTGGTACCGGACCTGCAGTTACAGCCACAGTGGCCTCAGTGGGGCCATAGTGGTTACAGAGTAGAAACGCTGCTTCAGGCGGAGGTCCTTGCCGTAAACGGTCTCCACCGGTCAACATCAGCCGCAACGAACTCTTCCACAGCGCCGGCTCGAGCATAACCTGCTCTGCCAATGCTGTCGGGACAAATGTGATCGTAATGTTCTCTTCTGCAATCCAGTCCGCCAATGCCTCAGGATTCAAACGGCTTTCTTCATCAACAAAGTGCAACGAACTGCCGGCACAGAGATGCGGCCAAATTTCGAATACTGAGGCATCAAATGTCATCGCAGCGAGCTGGCTGACGCGGTCCTTAGGCGCAATCCCACTGCTCCGCAGGTGCCATTGCACAAAATTGACTAATGCATGGTGCGAAAGTGCAACTCCTTTGGGCTTGCCAGTTGATCCTGAGGTATAGATGACATACGCGAGATTGTCTGGCTGAACTCCAATCAAAAGATCCTGATCACTCTGCCGGCCGATTTCCTCGCGATCTCTATCAATGCAAATCGCCCGCGAGCATTCACCCCGAAAGAGCTCAAGAAATCTAACCCGGGTTATCAGGCAGACAAATTGTGCATCCTGCTGAATGGAGCTAAGCCGTTGCTGCGGATACTCTGGATCCAGCGGGACATAGGACGCGCCCGCTTTCATCACCGCAAGCAAGGCCACCACCAGCTCCGCCTCACGCTCCAGGCATACGCCTACCAGCGTTTCCTCCCTGACCGCGTGCTCGCGCAAGTAGCGAGCCAACTGGTTCGCACGGCGGTTTAAGTCGGCATAGTCCAGGATCTGCTGACCATCAGCAACGGCCACGGCCTGGGGCTGTGTACAAACTCGCTGTTGAATGAGTTCGTGTATGCACCATTGCTGTTCATACGCCTGCCTGGTCTGATTCCATTCTGCTATCTGCGCCATTTCCTGCTGCTCTACCCAACGCAGTTCATGGATTCGCTTCTCCGGATGTTGCACAGCATTCCGAAGCAGATGGGCCAGTCTTCCACTCATGCGTTCGATGGAGTGTGCCTGGAAAAGCGCTACATCATAAATGAAAGTGACAGTCAGTTCTTCTCCGTGCTGTGCCGCTTCAATGGCAAGATCGAAGTTTGAAATCAGATCTCCGTGACTTTCCATCGAGGAACATATTCCTGCACCGTCAAGCAAACCAACGCTTTTCCCGTTCCGAATTTCAAAGACATTCTGTAATGCAAACGTAACTTGAAACAGAGGCGTGCGGCTCTGGTCGCGCACTGGCGCAATCCGTTCCACCAGCTTTTCGAAAGGCAGGTCCTGATGTGCATAGGCCGCTAACGCCATCTCGCGGACGCGCAATAACAGATCTGCAAAGGAGATGCCGGGCTGGATTTCCGTGCGCAAAACCAGCATGTTCACGAAAAATCCGATAAGCGGTTCGAGTTCCACCCGGTCCCGGTTGGCAACGGGCGTTCCAACAACAACGTCATCTTCGCCGGTAACCCGCCACAAGAGTACCTGCACTGCTGCCAAAAGCGTCATGAACAAGGTTGCACCTGCCTGAAGACTTAAGCACTTCAGGCCTTCGACAATGCCGCGGTCCAGATGACATGAACAGGCAGCGCCACGCCACCCCTTCCTGGCCGGCCGAATGTAATCGGTGGGCAGCGCCAGGGCTTCAGGCATACCTGAGAGCTGCTTCTCCCAGTATTCCATTTGGGAATCCAGTTCTTTCGCCTGCATCCATTCACATTGCCATGCTGCGAAATCAGAATACTGAATCGTCAGAGGCGAGAGCTGGGGCTCGCGATCATACCGAAAGCTTTCATACAACAGAACCAGCTCTTTCTGAAATATGCCCATTGACCAGCCATCACCGATCATATGGTGCATGGTCACCAGCAGGATGTTTTCATCCGTATCGATGAGCAACAATTTCATCCGGAACAACGGGCCATCCGCCAGATTGAATCCCTGGCCGGATTCCGCAGCGATCCGATGTGCGACCTCCACCGCCACTGTTTCATTTGCACTCAGGTCTTCGATCTGCAAAGTCGTTTCCCAGTCGGGCACGATGATCTGAACCGGCTGTCCATTCTGGATTCCGATTTTGGTTCTGAAGACCTCGTGACGGCGAACAATCTCCTTGAGCGCACGATGCAAAGCAATAACATCCAAATTTCCCCTTAAACGGCTGACAGTGAAAATGTTGTATGAAGGCCTGCCAGGTTCCATCTGCTCCATGAACCACAGTCGCCGCTGCGCAAAGGACAAGGGCGCTGGCCCCAGGTCGCGGCGGATCGGAATACTGTTGTTCGTTTTGCTGATTCCCCGGGCCCGAAGCAAAGCCTGCAGCACCACTTGCTTTCGAGGAGAAAAGCCAAGGAAACCGTCCGAATCGCTCATTCAGCAATGTCCCCTTTGCGCATAGTCTCAGGATCGTTCAGTAAGCCTTCGGCTTGCTCATCGGACATTCTGGAGAGCGACAGGATCAAATCAGCCTTCTCCCGCAATCGTTCGTCCTGTTGTTCCAGAATCACGGCCAGATCTTCAATTACAGGCGCTGCAAAGAGCTGCCGCAATTGCAATGGTGTTTCAAACAAGCTCCGTATGCGCGCAACTACCTGAGTGGCCACTAGAGAGTGTCCGCCCCGCTCAAAAAAATTATCTCGCACTCCGACCCGTTCCAGCTTCAAGGCTTCTCCCCATATTCCACATAGGATCTCTTCCACCGATGTTCTTGGCGCCACATATTCATTCTCTACGGTGGTGAAATCACCCTGCATTACCTGCAACTGCTGCCGGTCTACTTTGCCGCTGGGTGTCCTCGGCAACTGCTCCAGCACTATAATTGCTGCGGGGACCATATACGCAGGAAGTTCCCCGGCCAGATATTCTCGCAACTGCCTGCCATCCAGCCGCTCGCCGTTTGTTGCCACTACATACCCGACCAGATGCTTCTCATCCCGGACATCAGTCCGGACAATTATCACTGCCTCCCGTACCAAAGGATGGCGGCCGAGCACGGCTTCTATCTCTCCGGGCTCAATGCGGAAGCCGCGCATCTTCAATTGCCTGTCGACCCTTCCCAAGAATTCAAGGGTGCCATCACCTCTCCAGCGTGCCCGGTCCCCACTCCTATACATCCGCGCTCCGGGGGTGGAACTCCAGGGATTCGGCACAAATCGCTCTGCAGTCAACCCTGGCCTGTTCAGATAGCCGCGGGCCAGACTCGCTCCGCCGATGCACAATTCTCCGAGCGCACCCAAGGGTGCCAGTCTGAGCTCTTCATCCACCAGGAAAACCTGAACATTGGCGATCGGCCGGCCAATTGAGGGCCAGCGAGGTTCCTTCTGTGTGGGAACTCTGGCGGCAGTTACTGCAACAGTAGCTTCCGTAGGACCATAGTGGTTCATCAATGAAAAGTCTGCATTTTCGGGAGCATATCGGTGAAGGCGGTCCCCTCCGGTCAGCAGATGCCGCAATTGATTGGAGCGCGGCCATTGCTCCTGCAAGAGTAGCTCAGCCAATGCAGTGGTCACAAAAGCCACATTGATTTTCCGCTCTACAAACCAATTCCATAGTTCGCTGGCGCTGGAGCGAATTTCGTCATCTGCAATATCCAGCGTCGCACCTGAAATCAGGTGCGGCCAAATTTCAAATACGGAGGCATCGAAACTTAAAGTGCTCAACTGGCTGACACGGTCAGGGGGGGCGATCTCACAATTTTCCTGATGCCATAAGGAAAAATTCACGACCGAACCGTGCTCAATCATTACTCCTTTGGGCTGCCCGGTGGAACCGGAGGTGTACATGACATAAGCGAGATCGGAACCTCCGACTACCCTTTCCAGATCATGCTCCTTCTGTCGCTTTATCTTCTCGCTCTCCTGATCCAGACCAACGATTTGCACTCGCTGGCCAACTGGAAGCGGCAACCTATGCAGCAATCTCTCTTCCACCAGCACCACTCCTGCTCCGCTGTCCTGTAACATGAAAACGAGACGCTCCGGCGGATAGTCGGGGTCAAGCGGCAAATATGCCCCACCAGCCTTCATGATCCCAAGCATTCCCACTACCATCTCCACCGATCTCTCCGTACAGAGTCCCACAAGCACCCCACGGCATACTCCACACTCCTGTAAATAATGGGCCAGGCGATTGGCCCGCTGGTTCAGTTCCCGATAGCTTACTGTGATGTTCTTAAACATCACCGCGGGCGCATTCATCCTTTTGCTCGCCTGCTCTTCAAATAACTCCACCAAGCATCTGCTTGTTGGATAGTTCCGCTCGGCGCCGGTCCAGTTCATCACCTGCCGATATCCCAGTTCACTGATGCGCGCAAGTTCCCCAACACACTGCCCCGGATTCTCTACGGCCCGTTTTAATACCGTCTGGAACTGCTCCACCATTGCCTCAATAGTTTCAGTTGCAAAGAGATCGCGATCATATCCGAAGAGTCCCTTAAGTCGCCCTTCCCGTTCTACCATTGCAATCGAAAGATCGAATTTTGCAGCATCCCCGGGTGCCTCCAGTTGCTGAACTTCAATCCCCGGCAGTTCCAGTTGTCCAAGCTCGGCATTTTGCAACGCGAACATCACCTGAACCAGAGGCGTCCGGCTCATGTCAGGCCTGATTTCCAGTTCTTCCACCAGTTTTTCGAAGGGCACATCTTGGTTGGCGTAAGCGCCTAATGCAACTTCACGTACCACCCTCAGCAAATCAACAAAACTTTGTTGCGCTGAGACTTCTGTCCTCATCACCAGCATGTTCACAAAAAAGCCAATCAGTGGCTCCGTCTCCTCGCGATTCCGGTTGGCTATCGGTGTTCCAATACTGATGTCCTGCTGTCCCGAGTATCTCCATAGCAGAATCTGCAACCCGGCAAGTAACACCATAAACAATGTTGCATCTTCGCTCCGGCCC
>DATEHN010000027.1:0-4510 GCA_035279585.1 Candidatus Angelobacter sp.
GGGCCGTATCCGGTAACGATAATCACCGGAACTTCAGGATTCCGCTCATGGACCTTGCGCGCCAGTTCCACGCCGTTCATTCCGTCCATGCGAAAATCTGTGACCAGAATATCGAAATCTTCTTCGTCGAATTTCTTAAGAGCATCGGCTCCGCTATAAGCGCTTACGGCACGATAGCCCTGCATTTCCAGGATTTCGCAGCTCAGTCTTGCCAACACCTCATGGTCATCGACGAATAAGATCGCTCGCATGAAATGCCTCCTAGTATCCTTAAGGGGAACCGGTGCGGCCGGAGTGGGCAAGCCGCTTAACCACAGGCTACAGCCTCAATTCTTTGTTTCATCATAGGCCAGAAAAGATGCCTATGGAAGTCAGTATTTTTGGATAAACGCCTTCGCACCTTACCTTGCAACCCTCACTTATGCAATGACTTACTCATGTTCCTCAGGCAAATACAGGGCTGGAACGTTCATCCCCTTCACAAATTCATTAAAGGCAGGCACATCAGAAGCCATAATCTGCTTCCAGGCCGCCAGTTGCTGGTCAAGTTTGCCGCGCAGCATTTTATACGCCTCATACTGCTGCTGCGTGGGAGCGCCATCGCCGGCCTGTATCACACTGCTTAAGCTGTCAAATTGCTCGTTCAGCATGTTCGGGAATGCCAGGTTCGCCTCTGAGCCTTTCATGTTTACCTGGATCAGCTGCTCTTCCACCGGGGTCATCTTCTTATCCAGCTCAGCCGCATGGTCAAGCAGCGACTTCATATTGGCGTCATTATCAAACCGCTGCTGCAGTGACTTGATTTCACCGCGCAGCGTGCGAATCTGGTTCACCGCCCGGTGCAGATCAATATTGGCATCATTTACCTGCACAGCCAGGTCAAACTGCTTTTGCAGATCATCAGCCTTTACGTTCTTCACCCGGGGATCAAGCACGATCTCAAACGGTTGTGTCTGACTCTGGCGTCCGATCGTCAGCTTCGCCGTGTACTGCCCCGGTTGCGCCAGCGGGCCTTGCGGGCCCTGGTCACTGTAAAACGCTCCTGGGATTTTTACCGGAGGCTCCCAGCGCAGGTTCCAGGCATAGCGGTTCATGCCTGCCGATGCAGGGATTGTAGTCACTTCTTTCACCTGATCCGGCCACTCCGGCGGCTGCTCTTCACCTTTCTTCTCTTTGCTGGAAAGCGAGCGCACAAGCTTACCACTGGAATCAAAAATTTCAAGTTTTACTTCATCTTTTGGCGCAGTCTTAAAGTAATAGTCAAAGATTGCTCCGGGCGGTGGATCATCCCCCACCGGCCCCCGACGGTCAATGTCAGTCGCCAGATGCAGGCGCACCTCTGTTTCCGGCTTGTACAGCAGCATCTCGGTATTGGCAGTTGCTGTGTCAACCTGGCGCAGCGGTGTTATGTCATCCAACACCCAGAAAGAGCGGCCATGCGTGGCGGCAATCAGGTCGTCACCATGCACTTCCAAATCATGGATAGGAACCGTGGGCAGGTTCAGTTTTAAAGGCTGCCAGTGGCCGCCATCATCAATCGAGAAATAAACACCGGTCTCAGTCCCGGCAAAGAGCAGGCCTTTGCGCTTAGGATCTTCACGCACGGAGCGCACGTAAGAACCCTCTGGAATGCCGTTGGCGATGAGAATCCAGGTCTTTCCAGCATCGCGCGTGCGGAAGATCATCGGGCGAACATCATCCAGCTTGTGCCGGTCCACCGCAATATAAGCCGTATTGGCATCATAATGTGATGGTTCAACTATACTCACCAGGCTCCAATCCGGCATGTCTTTGGGCGTAACGTTGTTCCAGTGAGCGCCGCCATCGGTAGTCAGTTGCACCAGGCCATCATCGGTGCCAACCCAGATCATATCTTTCTTCACCGGAGACTCAGCCACGGCAAAAATCGTGTCGTAATACTCAACGCTGGTGATGTCAAGCGTAATGGGACCACCCGAGGGTTTTTGCTTGGATTTGTCATTTCGCGTCAGGTCGCCGCTAATGGCTGTCCAGCTCTGGCCCGCGTCAGTGGATTTAAAGACCTCGTCCATGGCCGTATAGAGCGTGTTGGGATCATGCGGCGAAATCAGCAGCGGTGAAGTCCAGTTGTAACGGTGGGGCAGCTTCTCTGCCCCGTTGCCTGAATAGTCAACCGGCCACACGGAGATATCCACGATCTGCTCTGTACGCTTGTCAAAGCGGCTGGCAAAGGCCTCTCCGTTGGCAAAGGTAATGTCAGGATCGGGAGGATATGGCGCAATATATCCGCTCTCACCGCCGCCCACGGCATACCAATCCTGCCGGCCAATCACGCCATCGTCGTCATAGCTCTTGATGGCGATGGTGGAATTATCCTGCTGCGCGCCGTAGATGTAATACGGGAAGCGATTGTCTGTAATCACGTGGTAGAACTGCGCTGTGGGCTGGTTATATTGCGTTGACCAGGTGTGTCCGCCATCGAGTGAAACTGTAGCGCCGCCATCGTTGCCGTTGATCATGTGGTCAGGATTATCGGGGTCAATCCACAGGCCATGATGATCGCCATGCGGCGCGGGCAGCAGGTTAAAGGTGCGACCGCCATCAGTGGAGCGAAACATACCGGTATTGAGCACGTAAACCGTGTCGGCGGATTTTGGATCGGCAAAGATGTGGCTGAAGTACCAGGCGCGCTGGCGCAGGCGGCCATCGTCATTCATGCGTATCCAGTTTTCTCCGCCATCATCAGAGCGATAAAGCCCTCCCTCTTTTGACTCCACCATGGCGTAAATCTTGCTTGAGTCAGCGCCGGAAACCGAGATGCCAATTCTGCCCATAATGCCCGGCGGCAAGCCGTGGCCCTCAATCCGCGTCCACGTCGCTCCTTCATCCGTTGATTTATAGATACCGCTGCCAGGCCCGCCGCTATTCAGGCTCCACGGCGTGCGGTAAACCTCCCACAGCGACGCAAACACCGTGTTTGGGTTATGAGGATCAAAGACCACGTCAATCGCGCCCGTCTTGTTGTCTTTGTAGAGGACTTTCTGCCAGGTGGCGCCGCCGTCAGTTGTTCGGAATACCCCGCGCTCTTCATTCTGGCCATAAGCGTGGCCCAGCGCAGCCACCATGACAATGTTCGGGTCCTTGGAATCGATAATGACTGCGCCAATGTGGCGCGTATCTTTCAGGCCAAGGTTCTTCCAGGTTTTGCCGCCATCCACTGACTTGTAAACGCCATCGCCATAAGTAATGTTGCCGCGAATGCAGGCTTCGCCCGTGCCGACATAGATCACGTTGTGGTCAGAAGGCGCAACGGCAATAGCGCCAATTGAGGCGATAGGCTCTTTATCAAAAATCGGCTGCCAGTTCACGCCGGAATCTGTGCTCTTCCACACTCCTCCCGCTACGGCGCCAAAGTAGAAAACATTCGGCTCGCCCGGTACGCCGGTCACAGCCAGGACGCGTCCGCCACGGAACGGGCCCACCTGCCGCCAGCGCATCGCGCCAAAGGCCTTTTCATCAATCGGGGTGTTGGCCGTGGCTGGTATCGGCAAAGCCGTGGACTTGGCCGCCGGCGGCTTGGCCAGCTTGCCGGTTGCCGATGTCTTTACCCGCTTATTTTCTGAGGTCTGCGGCTTGGTCTGCGTGGATTGCGCGAACAAAGATTGCGTGAACAAAGATTGCGCGAACGAAAAGGACGAAAAAACAATGAGCAGAAAATAAACAACCCGACTCCGGAAGATCATGCGATACGAACTCCTCTATGTATTACGAGCGAATCATCATACGCTTAAGTTCAACTTCGTGCTTTCCTATCTCTGCTCTTCGCTGATGAAATGGTTTTTCCGATCACAAAGCTTTGCCGGTAAACCGATCCGCCGTTTGTGCCGATGGCCGATTCCTGATGTCCCGATGTTCCGCTTTCCGATGTCTCGATTTCCCGATGTCTCCAATGTCCGGATCTCCCCACCTAGCCCATCCCCTCATCCCCTCATCCCCTAAAAATAAGGACTTACACAATGCATCCCCGGCGATACCTCTTTTTATCCCCAGCATTCAGCTTCCTGATTCTCGGAATTGAAGGGCCCGCTTACCGACAGCGGGAAGGACCGTCTAAGGGTGCATGCCAAACAAGCCATTGTTTAACCCCCTTTTCGGCGACGCGGTATTCCCTTTGCTCGCACGCCTGTTCATTTGCGCCATCTTTGTACAAGGAGCACTGGGCAAAATCCTAGGGTGGAGCGGCCAGGCCGCTTACATGCGATCACACAACCTGCCGGAGACACTGATACCTACGATGTTGGGAATTGCATTGGTGATTGAGGCCGTAGGAGTGCTTTGCCTCATCGTGGGATGGCAAGCTCGCGCAGCAGCATTCGTCATGTGTCTTTACCTGGGCGTGGTGAGCGTGCTGCTGCACAACTTTTGGGCCGCCCAAGGCATGGCTGCAGGCGGCATGCAGACACAGTTCTTGAAGAACATCGGCATCATGGGCGGATTGCTAATGATCGCGGCCCATGGTCCAGGCAAGTGG
>DATEHN010000028.1:0-31413 GCA_035279585.1 Candidatus Angelobacter sp.
AAGGTCATAGGCGTAAAACACAAGCGATTTTCCTTCTGTATAAAATACCCGGCCAAAGGCCCGGCTGGTTTTTCCTTGGGCGTTCGTATCGTACACATCAACGATGTGCAAATTTCGCGCCGCGATCAAATCTCTGATCTCTCGGCCCGCGGATAACATCTGGCGTTCCCGATCAAGGCTGGCAGAACTCGCCGTCAATTTCTCTTTTAGATCCTGAATCTCGTACCGCGTGGCCACTGCATCCGTCTCATCAGCACGCTTGAGCTGTTCGATTGCTGCCTCTGCTTCGCCCTCTTTGGCGCGAGCTACTTCCAGTTGCCCTTTCAGATCAACAATCAACTGCTCCTTTTGTTCAGCCAGTTCTGCCGATCCTGCTAGTGTCGCCTGCACTTGATCTAGTTTTCGGGTTAACTCCGCCTTCTCGGTCCGTTCCTTTTGCACTTGCGCTTCGAGATCGCGCTTGGCATCGCTAACTTCCAACAGGTTGCTCTTTGTCTCTCTAAGAGCAGCGGACAACAATTCCTCCGCCATACTGCTTTTCGTTATCTGCTCTACGGGTTTCGCCTCACGGATGCGCGAATGCTCAAATGCAATTCCGACAGACACCGACAAGACGATCACAGCTGCTGCCAACATTCCAATCGGAACAATTAGGGAATTGGATCGTGGCCGGCTGTAACCCGATGCCCAAGCATCGGAAGAAAGAGTCGCACCCTCTTTGCGTGCCTGCTTCAAGATCGTCTGCCGTAACACCAAATCTTGCGTTCCAGCCATCACATCGCCAGGATCATCGTGGATTGGCAGCAAGTGAGCGTGAACTTCCTGCATCTCGGCCAGAACTTCGCGGCAGCTACCGCAGTTCTCCAGGTGCGCTTCGAGCGCTTCTGCATCAGCGGCAGAAATCTCGCCCGCAGCAGCCAGCGCGCAAAGCTCCTCAAATGGGCCGTGGTTCGGCATCCGCCACCTCCAAGCCAATCGTGCTCTGAATCTCCTCCCCCGTTTGCCTTCGCACGTGTCGCGTCAATTGAATGATTTCGCGAAGTTTCGTTAGCCCGCGATAATAATGATGGCGCGTTGCCGCCAGTGTTTCACCACATTCACGTGCCGCCTCTTCCAAACTCAATCCCTGAAAAAAGATCAATTTGATGGCCCGTTTCTGTCGTTCGTTCAGGCACCCCAACCCCTGCCGAATCAGCCGTGCGGTTTCGCTTGCCGATAGCTGGCCGGGAACTTCGAAATATCGGCCGTAGCACTCGACCGCTGCGAGATCGACGCGAGAATAGAACTTCCTACGCTCTAGGTATGCGCGGGCATTCAGGCTGCGACTGTAAGCGAACTGCAAGAGCCACATCTTCAGTGTCCCGCGCCGGGGATCGAATTGTGCCGGATGGCGGAAAACTTCAAGGAAGACAGTCTGTACCACTTCTTCCGCTTCGCTCTGATCTCTGACGATGCGTAGCGCGACACTCAACACCAATTGCTGATAGCGATCAACGATCACCGCCAAAGCATCATGATTGCCCGCGCCTAATTGCAGAATGAGAGTGTTATCGTCCGATTCGCGAAGTTCGTTCCAAGCTATCTTTGGCCCTTGAGCAAGCCCAGCGTCGGACATCAGTTGAATCCCCTTGGTAAAGGCTTTCAAATCCTACGCCACGACCTCCGACCTGAAAACAGGAAAGAGAAGTCTGGAGCCAACAATATTTTTTTGTGGTCGTGGGACGACCACGCATTCTTTGCTGGAACCGGACTCTGAACACCAAACCAATTGTGCTGCGGTTGGCTGCGCCTCTTTTCTCGCTTCGCTTGCGCTTGGGTGGACGCCTCTTGGCCGAGGCTCGGACGGTCGCTTGGTCTAAGCGCCGGTTGCGCGCCAAAACCAACACCAAAAACGTTTTGGCACGAACCGCGCCGACTCTCGCGCCCTGCCACCCTGCGCTTCGCTCCGCTGCTCCTTTCGTCACCGTGCCGGTCGTTTTGTCTGGCTGCCGCCTGAAGTGAAAGACAAAACGCCAACCCGGCGGACGAAAGGAAAAAAAATGTTAGGTACTAGCAACGGCAACAGCCAAATCAAAGCCACCAGTGCATCTTTAGCACGCGCCAGCGTCGGTTCACTCATTACCGCTATCGAGAGCGGCCACAGCGAGGTTTTTTCCTCTTACCTCGAAACGATGGCCCGATTCCACACCTACAGCGCACGAAATGTTCTCTTAATCGCCGCGCAGTGTCCGACGGCAACCCATCTTGAGGGTGTACGCAGTTGGAACGAGCTTGGACGCTTTGTTCGCCCCGGAGAAAAGGGCATCTTCATTTTTGCCCCCGCTGTGGGCTTTACCAAGAAAGAACAGAAGCCGGAAGAACCCGCCAATGGTAAAGAAAACGGCAACGGCAAGAAGAACGGCAAGAGCAAGAAGCCTGCTGAAACCGTCCAGAACCCGCCAGAGCAGGTAGCCCACTTGCTTGGTTTTCGCGGTGTTTGGGTGTTTGACATCTCGCAGACTGGCGGCGAGGCACAGCCCGAATCCAGCATCTCATTTGATCCCGCAGACGGATTGCAACGACTGCTGGATTACGCAGAATCGCGCCAGTTCAAAATCGAGTACACGGAGAAGATCGCACCAGCGAAAGGCACTTCTTACCGTGGCCTGATTCGCCTTCTACCCGGCATGGAAGCCGCCGAGGCTTTCCCCGTTCTCTTGCGGGAAATCGCCAGCCAGTTGCTTTATGAAACTTCACGGCGCACCTTTGTAACCCGCGCACTCCATCAGCAGGAAACACAAGCCGCCGCTTTTGTGGTTTGTGAAGCTCTTGGGCTGGACGCAAAGAGCACCTTTGCCGATTGCCAGCTTTATTACGGCGATGCTCGACTGCTCACCGAAAGTCTTGAAGTCGTCCACCGCACCGCAGCTCAAATCCTTGGGGCACTCAGCCCCAAGGACGCGGCCCAGTCCACTCAGGCGGTGCAGTGATGGCCAGCGCATTTGCAATTCCCAAGATACCGCCGATTCTGAACGATGTGCTTGTGAGCAAAACGATTCCGCAACTCAACGACGCGCAATGCTCTGAAGTTACGCACTACCTATTTAAGTACGCTAATACGGCACTCCGCCTTGCAATTGGCGAGGTTGCCTATCGCAACCACAACCAGCCTCATGCGTTCGATTTGTTTCTGTCTTGCGCTGTGCCGCTGGCTAAGAAATGGGCTGTACGCAAAGCCTATCGCCTGTTTCCGCATCCCACCGACTGGCAATTGGAGTGCTTTTACAACGGGGCAGTTTCGTCTCTGCTGAAAACCATTCAGAGAGCCTTTCCGCTGGCCCATACGCCCGACGCTTTTCGGCGCTTTCTTGCCTATCGGTTCGCCTGTGGAGCAACAGAAGCGTACTTCACCCGGTATGAAAACTACCGAATGGAAACGGTTGAAAATATCGAACGAGTTGCGCGACCGACAATGCACTCAAGTCCGGCGGAGCAGGAAGTAATCACCCGCGACCTGCTGGAGAAAATTAGCGCATACCCCCTGCTGCAACGCTCCATATCAAAGCCTCTTGAATGTATCAGGGAACTTGGCCCGGATATGGTTCTGAAAGAGCACCAGTGGAGAGAGGAGCGTGACCCTGATCGCCGCAAGAACGTGGGCCGGCCCATACTCAATGCGCAAGTTATCGCCAAGGCCAGAGGCGTAAGCCCCGCCTTTGTGCATTGCCAGATTTCAGCGGCCAGGAGAATCTTGCAGAAAGCCTTCAATGACGATGGCAGGTTATTCCAGACTCATTGAATCTTCTTTAGGGTGCGTCTCTGACGCACCCTAAACTTCTAGCAACGTCCTTTGGCATCGCAAAAACCATCCGCGCGATAAATGGGGATATCCCTGTTAACAAAAATCGCCGCACGGCGTGTGCCGTGCGGCGATTTGAGCTACCAAGTGCGAGTCCTTCGCCAAAAGCCGAGGAGTATCATTGTTGTGGGACATTTCTCTCTCTTCGCTGTAGAGGCCGCGTTCCAAACTGGAAGATGCGCGGCTTTTTTCTAACAATCGCTTTTCGCTTGCCTGAGTTACTAAGACTAGAACAGGGCTGCGCGTTGCTTCGTTGCTTCTCAACCCGCAGCCCCACCACAAAACCAGGGCCGAGGCACCTCCCAGCTTCGTTCGTGCTTCCGACTCCGGGTGTTGATGCAAGATACCTTACGACAATTCGCCGTCAGCACCTTCATTGATTTGTAAATTGTTGGAGAGAATCTCAATTATTGTTCACTTGATGAATCGCAATTTGCGTCTAACATAAGTGAGCAGTACGAGTCTCAAAGTTATTAGGGTGCGGGCCGTGAAAGTAAAATCTTTTACCTACGAGAAAAACTGGACGGGAAAATACTACCGCCAGAGATTGCTTCCGAGTGTGCAAACCATGGATAAGCACATCGCCAGCATGTTAAGCGACGGCTGGGAGATCATGACCGAGAACTCTCACTCCGGCAATAGCCGTGGCTTCCGACCTTTTGCCAAGTGTGACACCATTACGATTTATTTTCGCAAGGTTTCATGACTCCCACACTATGCAGCGACTACTGTGCCTGATCTTATTCCTCACCAAAGGAGTTCACGCATGTCGGGCAGCAAAGGTCGGTTCGCTGGTTCCCCCAAGCATGAGATCGAACGTATACCGGCCAGGAAAGCAGCGGAAATCTTCAAACGTTGCGAGCAGCTGCTTGAAGAATCAAAACCGATCTTTGCCGATTTTCCACGGTTTGGTTTTGCCTCGTTCCTTGCCTTGCTGAGCGACGACATCTTGCGGCTTGCCGTGCAGCCCGATTCCTGGGGTGAACGTTTGCGGGCGCGTCTCATGTCAGACCTTGCCCCAGCTCTGCAGGGCGATCCTAGCGGAGAAAACCAAGTTAGCATCGAGGATATTTTCTACTGCGCAAACATCATCATGCCTTGTCTTCTGCTCGAACTCGGCCGGCGCTCCAGGTACCTACAGATTGAATTTCCTTCCGACCCGACCAACTCAGAAGCTAGCTTTATGTTCCGCACCGGGAACGCCTCTCCTGTCCACTTCATCCATAATCGGGAAATTGTTTCCTTGGCCAGGGTCTGTGGCCCGGATTTCGTGGCCCTTTGTTACTTCGGACATCAGGGCAGCCGTCAGCGGATCGAAACCAAGCTGGAATTTGGCCTACAGCGCTCCGGGAGCGGCGTGCCTTCGACCGGCCCTAAGCAGTAGTTGCACTTTCGGAATTCCGATAAATCGGTCTTCTTTTCTTGAAGTTCTTCGCCGTTGGCCCCGCGCTTGAATATACGAGTCCTTTTTCTTCTCATACAGCAAGGTCCCATCCAGCATCAAATATGTTTTGAGGTACAAAGATGAGCTTGGTATTTTACTGATTGGTGACACAGGCTCCTACTCAGCTGCTGTAATGTCCGATAGCATGGAGGCTTTTTATGCGATTAGCACTTTCGACTAGCGTTTTATGTCTCGTCACGGCGGCTGCGGGATGTGGCAGCGGCACTCCGCGCACGCTTGAATCGGTTATCGCAAGTCCCGCAACTGCGGATGCGCAAAATTTTCCTAACGGGAAAGTGCAATTCACTCCGACCGGAATTTTCAATAAGACTCCGACGCGAGTGACGCCTCTGCCGAACTGTTCGGCAAAAAACGCAACTGGCGCGTGTCTCACAGCCTGGTCCGTATCTCCCGATACCCTTGCCACAATTGATCAAAACGGGCTAGCGCAATGTATATCAGGTCAATCTGGGACGGCGACGATTCAAATAGCGGTTGCGGGGGACGGGCCATTCATGAATGCTGCGACTTTGACCTGCCCCTGATCGCCGCGCTCCTTGGAGTGAATAGAAGAGTCCAATGTCTAAGACGGAACGTCCCGTCCTAGCCTTATATTAGTGTGGCTTACCAAATCAAAAATTTAGGAAGCCTTGTAGCAAGTTCGACGGTGCCCGCCTTCGTCAAGAGGTGGCTTGCAGTAGTGGAACACTCATACATCGGTCGACATTGGTTGAAGACTTCCACCCAGTTCATTCACCCTTTCGCGCATGCCAATGAGCCCAATCCCTAAATCGGAACCCGATCTGTGGACACTCGCCCACTTCTCTGGAGCGATTCCACGACTATAGTCCCTTACCACCAGGCGAATCCTCTCGTCTTCAAGGTCGATACCCTATCAGCAATGGTGAAGATGAATTGAGATGAGTCATCAAACAGGTTACGACCTTAAGCGCGAGATGTTACATAGAGAAAGTGGCTTGCAACGGAATTTCGTTGCAAGCTTGACACACATTCGCGAGAAAAGTTCGGAAGTCGTCCCTTTCTGCCCGCCAGACAGTTTTTATTATCAGCAACTTGTAATAGGGGTGAGAGCGCAACATTCTCACACAAACCCAGTCGAATCAGGTTTCTGTTCTGTGCTTGCGGCTGGTCAGGACCTCACGCTCGTTCTGCAAATGATCGCAGGTAGCATGGTCATCCTGCGAAAGATTCGACCAAAGAACTCCTGCCTTGCCACTGTCAGAAGCCAAAAGAACAAGCAGAATGCGGAACGCCCTGGGTCTATCTGCTTGATTGATGTCATGGAGTTCGAAACCTGGCAGTTTCATGGGTCTTGGCTCCCTGCGTTTCTTCGATTTGCCTGCGATTCTGTTCTAAAATCGCCTTCCCAGCCCTGTCTGTACTCGGCTGGTTCCAAGAGCTCCAAAAAGCGGCACCTTCCTGTTCCAACCCAGATGATTTCGAACGCATCAGCTTTCCCTGGTGTGGAGGAAAAAGCGAAGACTAAGTGCTTTGAAATCGTCTTCCCTGTTCGGGCCGCAGAACTCGGGATCTTCGTCCAGCTGCAGAAAACAGAAGTTCGTCCCGAGATTTTGCCCATCAATATCCGCCGGGCCGATTCTGGTTTCGGAGCTTATTTTGCCCTTGGATTGGAGTAGCTCTCGATCGGATCTTTCTTCCCAAAGTCTAGTTCTGCGCGGTGAAATGCTCTCCTTTGAATAACGCTTGCGCTTTTTGCCACGTCAGCCGTCCCACTTTTCTTCCTGTTTCCTGTCCAAATAAATCTCCATCTTTGAAGTGAATACCACAATAGCGCCGTGACATGCCTGCCTGATTCGCTGCCGCGGTAAAAGTGGGCCACTCAAGCGTCAAGCGGGCACGCGGCGTCATACCATATTCGAATTTCGATGAGCCTCGTTCAAAGCTGTAGGAACCTCCAAAAGCGTCACTGCCGGTGAAGCTTTTCAAGATTTCTGCAGCTGCGGCGCTGAAAGTGCTATGGCCGGAAACGTATTCGGGAAAAGCAGGAGTCATGGCCATCGTTTGGGGCTGATACGGCGTCCACATTTCCGCCGGAATTGTTTGCGTGCCTTTGAAACGTCCACCCCAGGCGTGCACTTGCTGCCCAGCAAACAGGAAATGGATGGCAGTAATGGGACGTACCGAATCGTAAGCCGCTTTTGCATCCCAAGCAGCAATTCCGGCGTCGAACAGCGCATTGGTGACCGCGAAGAACATTTTCACATCATCGTCCAGCGTATGATGGTCCCGCCCGGAAACAAACTGGGCGAAAAGACACCAGTGCCCCGGCGGAGTTTCCGCAGTAGGCCCATCGGCCCAATATTCAACCATCATCTTCTCATCGTCGGTGAGGTTTGCGCTCAGATCGAGGAGTTCCTGGGCCTGGCGGATGTATCGCTCCTTGCTCTTGGTATAGGATGCGGGCGGCGGAGGCCGAAATTCCGAGCCAGTCTTCATCGCAAACGGAATAACGTGCGCCCACTGCGGAGTTACAAACGTCTGGATCAGGTATCGTCCGTAAAGTCCGCCATCAGGGATAGGTGTGCGTAGTGGCTGCCAGCGATCCACGTCGTTCAGGTGATCGAACGTATTTACGGGCTTGTAGTCCGTATAGTCGCTATACGCGCCGGGATGAAGGTCGCCAAGCTCGTTTGCGCCATCATGGTGACGAAAATCCAACACCGATGCAGCGACCAGATTGCCGATACCGGCTGGCGTTGTCGAGTCACGAGAATCATCAGCAGGGTTAAGGCTCAACGCCTTCATGAGGGCTTCATATTTAGCTACATCGTCAGGAAAAAGATCGGAAAGACAGCGATAGGCGGCAAAACTGATGGCGGTAACTTTGTTTTGCTCTGTTCGCTCCCTCTGAGGCCGTCTCAACTGGCCGCCCAGACGCGTCGCCAAGGCCTTATTGTCATAAGCTGCCCAGGCATCATACATACAGGTATGTGCAATGGCCAATGCCCGCGCGCCAATCGTCGGCCAGGGCCGCCGGTAGCGAATTGTTTCGAGAATCGCATTGTTCCATTGAATAACAACATTGTTTTGCCCGCGAACCTGCGCCGCTGGACTACTCCACTGAGTCAGCGGTTTGTCCTGGGCAAGGAGCCGACTCCCGACGGCAAATACAATCAAAAACAAACCCAATACGTTCGTGGCCGATTGAAAACTAAACTTCCACATCCTGTTGCAATAGTTCATTGTGTGCCCGTAGAAAAACTGGTAAAGGCAAACTGCAACGGATGGCCTTCCAGGTCCAGAATCCCGCCAGTGGCTTCCATAAAGTAATTAGTGGAAGGATTGAGCGGAGCAGACGGTGTAAACGTCGCCGTCAACCCATCGGCCGATACAGCGATCGTCCCCGGAACCGGAATCGATGTGGCCGACGGCGCTACCACAAAGTCTGCCGTGCTCACCGTCAGCGCATCCACGCGCTTGCTGAACTGCAACTGGATCACCGCATTGGTCGGTACTCCTGTCGCTCCGTTCGCCGGACTCACTGTCGTTACCGTCGGCGTTGTATTGTCAGCTACAGCACCCGTCATGAAAGTGAACGTGCCAGGGTTGCTGAGCGGGTTCTCGGCTACGTCAGTAATTTGAGAAGTAACGGAAATCGTATAGAGAGTATTCGGGCTGAGGGGCGATACAGGAGTAAACGTAAGCTGGGTATTGCCATTAGACAGGGCAATTGCACCCAGCACCTGCGTGCCTCCCTGTAGGACCTGGAAGCCCGTGGTGGCGGTGATCACACTTAGCGGCTCGCTGAACTGCGCTACCACTTGAGAATTTACGGGAACCCCGGCTGCGCCATTCGCAGGACTTACCGCAACCACTGCTGGTCCCTGAGTTTCTGGAGCAAAGCCGGTGGTGAAGAAGAATTCGCTGAATGGGAAATGATTTTCAGTCAAATCGAGGACGCCGTTCAGCTCTACGATCATGGTGCGGCCGACAGGATATAGCGCTTGTGGCACGAATGAGGCAGTAAATCCCGATGCGTCTACCTGCAGCATGCCCGGCACTCGCTGACCAGTCTGGCTATCAAAGATCTGGAAAGTTTGCGCGGTCAACGACGATGGGTCCACCTGCTTGGTGAATTCCACCATGAAGGCGGCATTGGTCGGCACATTCGTAGCGCCGTTGGCTGGGCTGGTCAGGACCGCATTGCCGGTCGTCAAGTTGGTTGTAAGCCCAGTCGTGAATGAGCTCTGGAAGGTGCCGGTCATCTGGATTCCAGACGCACCTTTCACACCCTGGACGAGAACGGTGTAGGTAGTCGACGAAGAAAGTGGCTTCGTGGGCGCGAAAACCAGCGACAAACCATCGTTGGAAAGAGTGACCGTTCCTGCGATGGGCCGTCCGCTTTGCAGGAGCTGCACAGTGCCGGGCACAGCCGCAGTCCCGCCGCAGCAAGTACGCAGCAAAAAGGCTTGCAATATCTGGGCAGCCGTAACGGCGTTTGTGGAAGAGAAGCTCGATCCCGAAGGCAGCCCTGCGTTGATAGCGGCTTGCGCTGCCGCCAAAGTTACAGGAGCCTGCAGCGGTTCGTTGAATCGCACTACAACAACGCCGTTGGTTGGATAGTTGGTTGTGCCATCAGCCGGGAACACCCTGGCGACATCTGGCGGTGCAAGGGTTGGAATCGATGGATTCAACCCTTGTTGGAATGCTTGCAGGTAAGTGAGGCCGTCAGGAGCAGTTTGGCCGGCGCCGTTTGGATTCGATGGATTCAATCCAAAAAAGAGCGCCCAGCCGTCAGGAATACCATCGTTTGCGCTGCTGGGATTCAAAGGATCGGAGACAATGGCTCCTTCGTAAATGTTGGTCAGGCCGTCACCGTCGGCATCCGCAGATGGATTGGTGGATAGAACAGTCAAAGTATTGCTGGGAGTTGGAATCGGACTTGAGCTACCCGCAGTGTTGGTTGCGACTAATGTAAAAGATCCAATGGCAGATGCGGACAGCGTTAGTGACATGGTGGCTGAAGTTCCATCAGGACTTACGCTCACTCCCGAAGCCGTAATCGCCGCAGGAGTAAAAGCAGGCAGGAACCCGAAACTCGCTCCAGTGAGATTGATGCCGGTGGCCTGGAAATTGCTGACACTGCCGCCCTGCAAAGCAGATTTTGGACTAATGGATGTAATCACCGGTATTTGCAACACGGTGAAATTGGCGGATGAGGTTGCAGTTGATGTGCCAACAGTAATTGTGATCGGGCCGGTGGTGGCCCCGGAAGGTACCGCTACGGTCAGGCTGTTGGCTGTGGCCGCGACTACAGTCGCGGGAGTGCCGTTAAATTTGACGACGTTGTTTGCGGGTGTCGTACTGAAGTTTTGGCCCTGAATTGTTACCGCGCTTCCGATGGCTCCTTGTAATGGAGTGAAGTTCAAAATGGCGAGGGTGGTCAGCGAGGGCAGAGTCGTCCGCGAAATAGAGACAATATTGCCGACGGCGTCGTATGCATAGGTCGCAATGTTCCCGGCTTGGTCCACAACCTTTGTGAGCCTGCCCAAGTCATCGTACGAATATTGGATTGGTGCGTTGCTTTGGGCTGAACCTGCCTGGATTAGGATTGCTGTCGCCAAGACTCCAACGCGAGCAATGAATATAACTTTCTTCTTCATTTGCTTTCACCACATTTCTTTAAGCCTCTGTACGAATCGCACCTTGCCGGTACGCCCTACTGCGCCCACCACCTACGTCAGCTGACAAATTGTTTGTCTTCAGGTTTCATTTAGGTGGATTTTCTTTCTTCAAAAGAAATCTCAATATGCGCAACAAATTCTTGTTGTCGGGATGCTCGCTGTCGGGATACCAAAAATCGGTAAACAGCCACTGCCCATTTCTAAAAGTCAGTTCGGCTACGACATTGGGTTTTTCGCTCTTCTTGAAAACCCGCCATTCCCCGTAAACATCAGCCCAGCATCGACCGTCCTTTAACGCGGTTTTCTCCACAGCGTAGTGGGACGCCGGGTCCTGGCTGTTTAGCACAGGATCAAAATCGAGGAGTGGCTCTTTGTCGCGCTTTTCTTGGGCGCGGACCTCATCCAGTTGGCGAGCCAGATCAGAATCGAACGCGTAACGCCTGCTTTTTAGAGCAAATTCCAAAGCAGGCATACCGTTGCTCTTGACTTGCTTAACGTGCGTATTCGGCAGGTACCAGTCATAAAACTCCTGCGCGAAGAGCCGGCACGAGTCCTGAGTGCCGCCGGAGTCCTTGCTTTGCGCGCGTCCGCACGCGTTGAACGCCACCACAACCAGCAGATTCCAGCAAACCAATCTTGTCCTGATGAACTTCATAGGTCCCTCGGCCGTCCTGTAGTTAGTTGCACTTGCAGTTGTAGCGATAAATCTGGTATGGCTGTCTTCCATACTTGCCCAAATTGGGGAAGAAATGCGCTCCCTCGTACTTGCCGCTTTCTACCGGCGCGCCCTGTTTGTAGTCAGAAACCCACTGAGTGCCATCCCAAACTTCAATGTGGCCATTCTTGTTAGAGCCGTTGTCCGGCTGAAACACCGCGATGTCGCCAACATTGGCACCATAGCCCGGCTGACCGTTCCATTCATCCGTTACGTTGGTGAAACCTTGGTTGTCGATCAGCCATTGTCCCCAGTCCTTGGCAGGCACCGGCGAGCCCAGATCATTCTCATCGCTAGCCTCGCCTCCCAACCCTACATCCAGGCCCATCCTTACGTACTTTGCACATTGCCCCTGAGAGCTGTCCTCTGCCTGGTCATCCATCTGCTGCACAAAGGCATCGATATCGAGGTTGCAGTTACAGTCATTCTTCCGTCCGGCCAGGCCGGATCCGCCGCCGCCGCCCCCCCCGCCGCCGCTCAATCCGAAAGGATCGGTCATGCTGATGGGATTGTTGTAAGCGTAGCGGTAAAGGTTAGAGCCGCTGCCCGTGAATCCGAGCGGGTCCTCGTTGATGAACCGGAGCAACACGGGCGAGTAATACCGCGCGCGTAGATAGTACAGTCCATTTCCTTCATTTTCACGTCCGGCATATTGAAAATCATTGCCGTTAACCGGCCCGGAAATGGAGGTGTTACCGAACGGATCGTAGGTATATGAAGTCTGCACCGTGCCGCTGGAATCAACCAGAGCAATCGTGCTGCCCAAAGCGTCTCGGAGCGGCGTGAAGCTCCCGGAAGAACCGGTTAAGCTGAAAATTTCATCAATACCACCGGTCAAGAAATTCGTTGTGGTTGTTGCCCCGGAGAGTTCCTGAACGGGGTTCGAACCGTCATACAGAAATGAGGTTCCCATCGCATTTCTGGTTCTTCTGCCGAACGCGTCATATTGCAGGGTAACGTTGTTAACAGTGGCCAGCTGGTTCCGCGCGTTCCAAGTGAAGGTATTCGTGCCATCGGACAAAAGGTTGCCATTCGTGTCATAACTCAAAACCAGGCCGTTCCAGTTGGTCTGCTGATTGGTTGCATCGTACGTTGCCGACGCGATCGCTGGCGACAAACTGGTGCGGGCGAAACTGCCGCCCACGCGGATGCGCTGGCCCAATTCGTTGTAAGCATACGTGAGGTTGCCTAAAAGCAATCCGCCGGACTGGTAGGTTAAGTCCGCCAATCGTGAGTCATTATCATAGGCATAAGACACAGCGACACCGTTGGACATGGTCGCTGAGATACGCCGGTTAGCACTGTCATAGTTGAAGTTCACGTTAAAATTGGGCTGCGAAATCTGGGTGGTCCGGCTCGCGTTATCGTACGTGTAGGAAATCGTCGGCTGCCCTGCCACTTGCATGCTGGTTTCACGTCCCGCTGTATCGTAGGTATAACTGATGGATCCCTGGGGCGTGGTTTCATTAACAAGCCGGTCCAAATTATCGTAGATATCCGTGATGGTCCCGCCGGCGCTATCGACTGCCCGAGTTACTCGGCTTGCTACATCGTAGGTATATGAAATTGTGCTTTCAAAGCTGGGATTGGAACCTGGATTCGTCGCTTTGAACCCCGTGAAAGCCGGACGATTGAGGACATCGTAGGAAAACACCGTTACCTGTCCTTTGCGATCGGTGACGTTCAGCAAGTTCCCATTCAGGTCATGGACATAACTTTCCTGCCGTTGCAGGGCGTCAGTGCGGCTCAGCAACCGGTCCATGTTGTCATAGACATAGTTCGTGGCATGCCCCCGGGCATCCGTCATGCTCAGCTTGTTCCCGTTCTGATCATAGACAAAACTGGTAATGCCACCTGACGGATCGGTGATCTGTTGTACCAGATTCAAAGGTGTGTAGGAATATTGTGTAGTTTGACCCAAAGCACTGGTACTAGAGGTCATGCGGCCAACGGCGTCAAACGTCTGCAGGGATTTATTGCCCAGCGGGTCTGTAATGCTGGTGACGAAGCCATTGGTGTAAGCATAGGTCGCAGTATTGCCCACAGGATCGCTTACGCCCGTAAGCTCGCCGTTGGCATCATGCTGAAAAGTCCATTTGTGGCCGAGGGGATCAGTAATGCTCACGAGATTGCCAGCCGTGTCGTACGAGCGGGTCGTCGTATTGCCCAAACCGTCGGTTGAACTGGTCAGTCTGTTAAAAATAGGATCATAGGTGAAAGAAGTTGTAACGGCACTTGGAGTCCCTGCCATCCGGGTATTGCTGATCATGTTTCCATTGATGTTGTAGGTGATCGTTGTGACCCGGCCCAATGGATCGGTAACGCTCGAAGGTTGATTGCTCTGTGGATCGAGCGTGTAGACGGTTTTTTCCCCCAACGGATCCGTTTTGTCCAGCAGGAATCCCTGCGGATTAAAGTGATAGGTGGTTGTATTTCCCAGCGGATCGGTGACTGAAGTCAACAGAACCGGGCTTGTAGCCGAAGTAGGGTTGAGCAACGTATAGGAGAAGGTCGTGATCCCGCCATCAGCAGCTTTCTGCTGGATTACGCGCCCATTAGCGTCGTACGTGTTTTGCAGGAACGTAATGCCGCGAGCATCCGTGATCGAGCTCATCCTGTTCTGAGGATCATAGGTGTAGGTGGTAATGCCCTTTCCCGCATCGGTTACGGTAGCCAGGGTCCCTTGCGGGTTGTATGCGTATTGCACCGTCCTGCCGATCGGGTCGGTGATCGAGAGGATACGGTTGAAATTGTCGTACGTCAGATTTAGTGCCCGTCCCACCGGATCGATAATTTGCGTAATTTGGAGGGGCTGGGCTGGGTTTCCCCTGACGAGAGTGGTCGTGTTGCCATTCGCATCGGTAATCGAGCTTAGAAAAGCCAGCAGAACGCCCTGGGATGAAGTATCGAATCTGAATACAGTGCCATTTTTCCAGCGCAGGTTATACGTGGTTGTGGATGAACTGGTGATGATTGCGCCGAGCATGCTCGGCACTGTTGAATTGACAAACGTATTTGTGCCCTGCTGTACAAACTGGAACTGGTTCCCGTCCGGCATGACCAAGTTTACAAACGTTCCCGTTCCGCGAATGATGTTCGACGTGTCCAGAAGATATCCATAGTTGTGGTTAGTCCCCACGCCGAAGGGGCCCGCGGTCCCTGACAACGTGCGATAAGTGCGCTGGATCGCTACCTGTCCGCGCGCCCCTCCGAATGCGATGTCGGTCTTAGTAAAGTTCAGAAGTCCGGTTGCGGTATCGACCGGGTCTCCGTTCTTTGGCGCATTCGGATCCGGGCTGGGATTATTTCCATTCGGTGCCGGCGCCATCGGGCCGTGCCAGTCAAAATGCGAGATGCCAAAACGGTGCCCGGGATGGGCTGGATCAGGATCGGGAACGATCTCTGATGCGTCGGCAGAAACTGTGCCCGTGCCGTACTTCACTAACTCGCCGACGATCGGATCCAGCGTATCCAATTCCATGTTCACGCCGGGCGGATTATTGACAATGTTGGGGAAAGTAACCGATACCGGCAAACTGCTGGTGGTGTTCGCCGGCTGAAACGCGACGATCGATGCTCGAAGCGTTCCCGCCGTAGGAGAGGGTGCGTCGGGTAAACGGTCAACCGGAACCAGGACTGCAGCCATGGGAAAAGGATTAGGCTGCGTGCCATCAGGCATGGTCAGCGTAGTGCCGGCGTAAACGGTAACAGTTACTCCAGGGATGGTTGAATAGGAAAAGGTCTGGTCCACCGAGGCATTCTGTTGCACCATGATGGTTTCGGCATCACTGATATCCGGCATGTGCACCAATTCCGGACCCGTTACCTGGCCGGCGACCAGTGTGTAGGCCAGGTTTATGCCCGCGTACTTCTCGCCGTCTGTCGCTGAATTGCCATCGAAGCCAACCAATTGCCGCCCCAGGCAGGATGTGCCCAGGTTCGTAAAAGTGAAGTTACCAGCTGCATCGGATCGGGTCTGGCCTGAACACCCCGTAGCATTGCCGGCATCGTCAACACCGAGCATAGTGATGACGATTCCAGAAATGGATGTTTCATTGCTGTCGCTTTCAACTGTGCGCCCAATCAAAGAGGTGGTGGCAGTTTGCACCGCGAGGCTTACGCTTGCCGATTGTGTTGTTGGAATACCATCCACCGTGGCTGAGGCTGAGATAGTCAAACTAGCGTTGCCAACTGCTTGGCCTGCAGGCGCAGTAACGGTGAGGATAGAACTTTGTCCGGCTGTGATCTGGGACGGTGTGAATTTCGTGCTTACACCAGTGGGAACCCCTGTCACGCTCAAGCTGGCAAGCTGGCTAAAGCCGTTGTTGCTGCTCAAAGTTACAGAATATGCCGTGCTTGTTCCTTGTTGCACGCTTGCTGAAGATGGACCGGCAACGACCGTGAAATTGCTTGATGCCACGACGCTCAAGTTCACCGTAGATGTTGCAGACTGACCATTGGCCGTTACCGTTACCACTCCTGAAATTGCACCTGTTGGTATTACAAAACTGATACTGGTATCCGTGAAGCTGGCAACTGGCGCCACGATGCTGCCGCCGCCCTGCTGGCTCAAAGTTATCTGGGGCGTGACTGTGCCGCTCGCTGTGAAGTTGCTGCCGGTCAGCGTAATCTCTGTCCCGATAGGACCAGAGGTGGGACTGAAAGAAGTAATCGTCGGTGCAGCAGCATTTGAGAACGTGACAGTCTCGCTGGCTGAAGACGTATTTCCAGCAACGTCAGTGGCACTAACGGTAATCGTATTTGCGCCGGACGTGAGAGCGACTGAACAGCTAAAAGAGCTGGCTTGCACGATAGCAGGCGCACCGTTGCAAGTGACCGTTGCCACACCTGACAGCGCATCTGTCACGTTGCCGGTCACAGAAACAGAAGATGTGCTGACGGTGGCTCCATTTGCCGGCGAAGTAATACTGATGACGGCAGGATCGTTATCTACACCGACAATCTCAACCGTAAGAAGGCCACCTGGTTTTCCCCGAACCTGGACATCAATCGTGTTGGTCCCCAGCAGGGTGACTGGGACGTCGACTTCAGAAACGTTTTGATTGAAATTGCTCGGTCCAAGAACCTGAACTCCATTGACTGTCACGAAGCCGCTGGATACTAACTCTGTCTGGGCGTCCTGGAGACCGCCGTTGAACGCCTTTAGGGTGTACTGAATATTCGGATTGAGCACGGAAAAGTTGCTCGTCACCGTGACCGGAGCGCCTGTGCTGCGCGTATAGTTCTGCGGACCAAAAACAGTAAAGGTCCCGGCATTGGCCGAAGCCATTCCACATATCAATATCGCAACAGCCCAAAGAATGCTCGACAAGCGTGATACATGCCTTGCCCTGGCTGAGCGAATGGTGGGAAGGAGTCGACCGGTAGAGACACTGACTGGGAACGAGCAACCCATAAAATGATCCTCCGCGCTGGACCACAAAATGCTTCTCGCCTTCTCGGCTTCACTTCTAAATGAGGGTCTCTGAAAAGCGGAAGGAGTATACTCCGCTCAAACGCCGGCTAGCAAATAAAAATTACGAAAATTTCACCGAGCACTTCTTGTTCGAAAAAATTTCGAAGTATGTTTGCGTAGTTAAGATATCTTTAATCTTTCACGCAGCTATAGATATTCGATACACCGAAGCTTTCAATCCGTAACTGATCAAATGAAGTAGTTCAGTCAACGGGGGATAGGGCTGATGGAAGTACGACGGACTGTAAAACAAGCTGATACTGAAGGGCCACACTTTGAATAAGCGCGAGGACCACAAGACGCGTCCTCGGGGCTTGGCACGGGCTGCGGCAACATCATTCAGGCGTCCGAGCGGCATCCAATCATGAATCCAAGAGGAAAAGAACTTGAAAATGCTGATGGCTCCGACCCTGTTCCCTTGACCAAGCTCACGGCGGGCGGCTTCTCCGGCCTCAACGCTATCTGGTCGCCGGACGGCAGCAAGATCATCTTCGACTCGACTCGCGCTTTGGATGGAAGCGATGCAGTCGATCCCAATAGTAATCGAAACATCTGGATGGTGAACGCTGATGGCACTAACCTCACTCCGTTAACTAAGCTGAACTCTGCCCCATCCAAGTCCCCGCAGCAGCCGTGATCTGCGACCTCAATCTTTACAACAGGCTGCTGCGGTCTTTCTTCTCTTTCGCCTCTCCTGAGCCCGCCTCGTTAACCAATAAACACCACCCAGGCGTTATTTAGGCCTGGGCTATCCCATTCTTCGGGAGAACATCCAATAGAAGGCTTAGATTGTGCTTGCTTCCAGAACCATGCCCACAGGGTTTCGAAGCCAAAAAGTTCGATAAGCGTCCCATTCTCACCGCCAGCATTATTTTTCCTTCAGCCTGCGAGCCTGCATCGGCCATTTCTATTTTCCTTGCGTTGACGTAGACTTCCGCACAAGCTATTTAAAGTTGATTGAAGGGCCTTAATTCCATGGCGTGGTGCAAGTCCTGCGGATCTGAAGTTCAACTCCTCGCCCGTTTTTGCTCATCGTGCGGCGCCACGTTATCCGGTGCTGGGCGGCCGTCCAGCGATGCTCCTACCCTGGCGTCTGACGAGGTTACAGCGCTGAGCCTGAGTGACCCGCCAGCGCGCGGAGATACTCCGGCTACGGCCGCACCGAGGTCTGCGCGAAGCACCAAGTCCAGTCGCTTTAGCTCTTCTGGTGTGCTGCTGGATGCGGGCAGGTTTTTCCCGGGATCATTGCTGGCAGAGCGATATCGCATTGTGGCGTTGCTGGGCAGAGGCGGCATGGGTGAAGTCTATCGCGCGGACGATCTTACGCTGGGGCAGCCGGTGGCTCTCAAATTCCTGCCGGAAGAGGCGGCCCAGGATACCGCTCTGCTGGAACGGTTCCGCAGTGAAGTGCGAATTTCCCGCAAGGTTTCCCATCCTAACGTTTGCCGCGTGTATGACGTTGGTGAGGTTGAGGGCCAGACGTTCTTCACCATGGAATACGTTGATGGTGAAGACCTGGCTTCACTCCTGCGGAGAATTGGAAGGTTGCCGCACGACAAAGCAGTGGATATCGCGCGCCAGTTGTGCGCCGGTTTGGCGGCGGCCCATGCCAAAGGCGTGCTGCATCGTGACCTGAAACCCGCCAACATCATGCTGGATGGACGCGGGCAAGCCGTAATCACTGACTTTGGACTGGCTTCATTCAGCGGACAGGTGCAAGGCGCTGAGGTGCGCAGCGGAACGCCTGCCTATATGGCGCCAGAGCAGCTTGCCGGAAAAGAAGTAACAGAGAGGAGCGATATCTATTCGCTGGGCCTGGTGCTGTATGAAGTTTTCACGGGCAAGAAGGCGTTCACCGCTGAAGACCTGGGAGACTTGTTGCGTTCGCGCACAACCGATGCAGTGAGCCGGCCCTCGTCGTTTGTAAAAGATATCGATCCCCTGGTTGAAAGGGTGATCCTGCAATGTCTTGAATCAGAGCCGGTGAAGCGTCCGGCAAGCGCATTGGCGGTGGCCGGTGCTCTTCCTGGCGGCGATCCCCTGGCAGCTGCGCTGGCTGCGGGAGAAACGCCTTCTCCACAAATGGTGGCCGCAGCAGGACAGATGGAAGGCATGAAGCCAAAGGCTGCGTTGCTCTGCCTTGCGGCGTGCGTCCTTGGTGTGATCGTGGCGGTCGCTCTCATCGGCAAGAACGATGCATTTTCCCAGATGCCGCTCGACATGCCTCCCGACGTGCTGACGCAAAAAGCAAAAGATATTGTCAGCCAGCTCGGATACAACCCGAAATCCGTGGACAGTGCCACTGACTTTTCATATGACTCCGAGCTTCAACGCTGGCTGGAACAAAATGACAAGCCGCGCCCCCAATGGCACAAGATTCTTGGTCAGGGGCCGCCGGTTCTGCGCTTTATCTTCCGGCAGAGTCCTCGCTACATGGTGCCAACCGATCTCCAGGGCCAGTTGACTCCGGGAATCGTCACGTCCAACGATCCGCCGCTGGTGTTTTCAGGCATGATCAACCTGATGCTCGACACAAACGGAAAACTGCTGTATTTCCAGGCACTGCCTCCGCAGATTGATGACACGGCAGCTTCAGACAGGCCAATGGACTGGAGTCCGCTGTTCGCTGCTGCTGGGTTGGACCAGTCGCAATTTCAAGCAACTACGCCGCAGTGGATCTCACTGGCCAATTCTGACGAACGTGCGGCATGGACGGGAAAATGGCCCGGCAGTGGACGCCCGCTGCGCGTTGAAGCAGCTTCATGGCGGGGCAAGCCGGTGTTTTTTGAAATGATTGGACCCTGGACGCGGCCCACGCGCATGCGTCCTCCTGAGCAGACAAGCGCGAACAAGATAGCGCAGACCATTGGGCTCATTCTTATTGTTCTTATTCTCACAGGTGCGGCCGTGCTGGCGCGGCGGCAGTACAAGAAGGGTAAAGGAGACCGCATAGGCGCTTCTCGTCTGGCTGTCGCCATCTTCCTGGCGCAGATCGCAATCTGGTTGTGTTATGGGCACTTTGTTCCTGCGTTCAGCGGCATTGGGCCTCTTGTGCTGGCAGTGAGTACGGGACTTTTTTTCGCCTGCGTTACCTGGGTCCTGTATATGGCATTAGAGCCGTTTGTGCGCAGGCTGTGGCCTCAGACCATCATCTCCTGGACGCGCCTGGTGAGTGGCCGGATACGTGACCCGCTGGTCGGCCGCGACGTGCTCTTTGGCATGATGCTTGGATTGACCTGGGTAATGATTTTAGGGATTAGCCTGACCTTGGCAAATGTCCGCTTTGGCGGCGCTCCCCAGGTGCCCTCCACGGATTTTCTTATTGGCGGCCGAAGCGCGTTGGGCGCGTGGTTGTCCCAGTTGCCTACCGCGATTCAGGGCACCTTGGTCTTTTTCATCATGCTGGTCATGTTGCGCATTCTTCTGCGCAATCGTTGGGCTGCAGCAGCCGGATTCACGCTGTTTTTTACAGCTCTCAGGATGCTGGGCAGCACCCAGCCAACTTTGGATGCAGTAACCGCGGTGCTGATCTATGGCATTGCTGCATTCTCCCTTGTGCGATTCGGCCTGATCACGCTGTTCGTGGCTGTTTTTGTAGTCAACCTCATGTTTAATGTTCCAATTACGCTGGACTTTTCCCACTGGTACGCCACGGCAGCAATCAGCGTTCCCGTCGCTATGCTGGCGATTGCGGCCTGGGCATTCTACGCAGCTCTGGGCGGCCAGAAGCTGATCAAGGATGAGAGTAACTGAATAAAGACGGTGTGAAGCAGTGACTGTTAAGCCGTAAGGCTGATCTTTTTGTGCCCGCCATTTGATTTCTAAATTGCTGAGCGCATTAAAAAATGTATCGTTCAGCGTCCAGCAAAGATTGGGCTATCGTGCGGCGCAGCGCGATTGCGTTCACTGGATCATGCTTGCTGAGCTGTCTCAGTGCGCTCATTTGCTGGTGAAGTTCGTCATCAGCACTACAGCCGCCAAGAATGGTTTGTGCCGCAGCCTGAATCCGGAACATGGCATCGCGCAGGAAAACAGAGCAGATGGCGGAAGCGACAGCGCTATGCGCTGAGGCCATCAACTTCTGGCAGCGCAGCAGCGTGGATTCCATCGCGAAGGTCTCCGTAAAAATATCTGAGAGGCCCATTACGATTTCCTGCTGCTTCTCCAGTTCGGCTCCAAACCGCGCATCGGCCACTCCCAGGGCAAACAGCGCGATTGTTTTTGCATTCCGAACCAGTCGCATCTCTTCATTGTCATCCTGTGACTCTGCGCTCTTGTCCGGATACTCGAGCGTTTCTCGCAATACTTTGCGGGCACGGTCCAGCAGCGGCAGCGTTCCCCGCGCCGAACGCTTGAGCGGCATACCGCTGATTACCAGCCGGTTGATTTCGCTGGTGCCTTCAAACAGCCGGTTGATGCGCGCATCGCGATACGCCCGCTCCACCATGTAGTCCTGATGAAAACCGTAGCCGCCGTGGATCTGCACGCCTTCATCAGCCACGTAGTCCAGCATCTCTGCGGCAAACACCTTCACCATGGAGCATTCAGCGGCATATTCTTCCACGGCCTTGAGCTCCGCGCGGGCAGAGGCAGAAGCTGCGTGATCCACGCTGCTCAGCTGCGCCTCAATCATTCCCACCACGCGCCAGGCCATTGACTCCGTGGCAAAGATGCGGATGGCCATCTCCGCCAGCTTGTGTTGCATAGCGCCAAAGCTTGCGATCGGCGCACCGAAAGCTTTGCGCTGCTTGGCGTACTTGATGCTCGCGGCAAGTATGCTCTTGGCTGCGCCCATCACCGCCGGCCCCAGCTTGAGGCGGCCAATGTTCAGGATGTTGAATGCAATCACGTGCCCGCGGCCAATCTCGCCCAGCACGTTCTCAACCGGCACTTTCACGTTGTCAAAATAGATTGCCGTGGTGGAGCTGCCCCGGATGCCCATCTTGTGCTCTTCCGCGCCGCTGGTCAGCCCGCCAAAAGCGCGCTCCACGATAAACGCGGTAAATTTCTCTCCGCCAACTTTGGCAAACACAATGAACACATCTGCGGCGCCGCCGTTGGTGATCCACATTTTCTGGCCGTTCAGGATGTAGTGTTTACCATCCGCGCTTAGATCGGCGCGGGTGCGCGCCGCCAGCGCGTCTGATCCGGCAAGCGGTTCAGTCAGCGCATACGCAGCCAGCAATTCTCCCTGCACCAGCTTGGGCAGATACTTTTCTTTCTGCGCTTCCGTGCCGAAGAAGAGAATCGGCAGAGACCCAATTCCTGTATGCGCAGAGTGCCAGCCTGCGTACGATGCATCGCGGCCCATCACCTCAGCCACTACCATCACTGAAGGCAGGTCCATCTCCATGCCGCCGAATTTCTCCGGCACGGAAATTCCCAGCAACCCTAGATCGGCTGACTTCCGCAAAACTCCCAGCGCAACGCCGGGCTTCTTCTCGCGGATCGCCGGCAGATTCGGCTCAACTTCATTGGCCCAGAACTCTTCCACCATCTGCCCGACTGCGCGATGCTCGTCGCTCAGATCTTCACGGGTAAAGATTTCTTCCGGCGCGATCTCCTCCAGCAAAAATCCCGCGCCTTTTTTAGCGATGGGAGAAGTGGTTGTGGTGGCCATGTTGAACGCTCCCTTCAATTTGATATAGCAGCGAGCCCCCACTCGCGTGGCGAGCTGCTTGCCTCAGGGGCGGAGCACCTTTGCCACGGTCCTCGAATCCCAAGGCGGTTTGGAGCGAAGCGACAGTCAATTAGGCGCGTTCAAACAATCCTGCAGCGCCCTGGCCACCGCCCACACACATTGTCACCACGCCATAGCGAGCCTTGCGCCGCTCCATTTCATTGGCAATGGTTCCTACCATGCGCGAACCGGTCATCCCAAAAGGATGTCCAATGGAGATGGAGCCGCCATTCACGTTCAAAATTTCCGGATCAATGCCCAATTGCTCGCGGCAATAGACCACCTGCACGGCAAACGCTTCGTTAAGCTCCCACAGATCGATATCAGACATTTTCATGCCCGTGCGCTTCAAGAGCTTGGGCACGGCATAGATGGGGCCAATGCCCATTTCGTCTGCATTGCAGCCGGCGATCTGAAAACCGCGAAAGACAAGCTGATAGCGAATGCCAAGCTGGTCTGCACGCTGGCGTGACATCACCAGCGTGGCGGAAGCGCCATCAGAAAGCTGCGATGAATTGCCCGCCGTCACCGATCCCTGGCCGCTGTGCGGATCAAAGTGCGGCTTCAGCGCCAGCAAACCCTCCAGCGTGGTGTCAGGACGGTTGCATTCATCTTTATCCACGCAGACTTCTTCCTTGCCAACGATCTCATTTGTTTTTTTGTCCAGAATGCCGCGCGTTACTTTGATGGGCGCGATTTCTTTTTGGAAGAAGCCTTCCTTCTGCGCGCGGGCTGTGCGCTGCTGGCTGAGCAAGGAGTACTCGTCCTGTACCTGGCGGCTGACTTTATAACGCTTGGCTACGACCTCTGCCGTATCGCCCATCACCATGTAAATGCCCGGCATCGTCTCCTGCAGCCGTGGATTAGGACTGGCGTCTCGCACCGCCATGCTGATGCTCTCAACGCCGCCGCCAATCATCGCATCAACGCCTTCATGCATGATCTGGTGCGCGGCAATCGCGACCGCCTGCAAGCCAGAAGAACAAAACCTGTTCACGGTAAGGCCGGCCACCGAAGGCGAAAGCCCCGCAAGCATCGCCGATACGCGGGCAACATTGTGCCCCTGCGATCCATGCGGCTGCCCGCAACCCAGGATCACATCTTCGATCTCAGCAGGATCGAGCTTTGGCGTTTTGCGCAGGACATCCTGAATGCAGTGCGCGGCCAGATCGTCGGGTCGCGTGATGTTAAACGATCCGCGAAAAGACTTTGCCAGCGCCGTGCGCGAGCTGGTAACTATGACTGCTTCTCTCATCAATCTCCTCAAAAGATTTCTATCGGAATGAACTATCTATTTTAAATGTGCCTCAACGTCATCGCTAAGGCTAGCGTTAAAGCACCCTGCGTTGGCTTTGCATTTCTCTGCGCCTCCGCGGTGAAATGTGACTTTTTTCGATGTTCACGTCGTCAGCACCACGCGCCCGGAAATCTTCCCTGCGCGCATCTCATCCAGGATCGTATTCGCTTCGGCCAGCGGACGCGTTGCCACCTGGCAATGGAGCTTGCCTGCAGCCGCCATTTCCAAAACTTCTGCTAAATCTTGCCGCGTACCCACAGCAGTAGCCTGCACGCGAATCTCTTTCGCGGACATCATGATGGGCGCAAAGCTGATCTCAGCGGGCAGCCCAACCACCATCAGCTTTCCAGTTGGCCGCACGCAGGGAAAGGCCGTGTCATACGCGGCCTTGCTGCCGGAAGTCACCATTGCCACGTGCGCGCTGCCGGCGCGCCGCAGCTCTTTCACCACGTTCGTGGAAGTTGCATTCAACGTTCTTGTTGCGCCAAGCGATGCTGCCAGCGCCAGTTTGTCATCGGCAACATCAATGGCTGTGATCTCAGCGCCCAGGTGTTTGCCAATCTGAATCGCCAAATGCCCCAACCCGCCGACCCCAAAAACTGCCAGCCGCTGGCCGCGCTGGAGCTGGGATTGTTTGATCGCCCGATAGACCGTTACCCCGGCACAAAACAGCGGCGCTGCCTGCGCGGAAGAAACTGCGTTGGGAATTCTGGTGGCATGAGTGGCCGGCGCCTTGATGTACTCGGCATAGCCGCCATCCACCGTAAGCCCGGTGATCTTCTGTCGCGAGCAGAGATTCTCATAGCCTTCGCGGCAGAACTCGCACTCGCCGCATGTCCAGTAGATCCACGGCACGCCGACTCGATCACCCACCTTAAGATCGCGAACGCCGTTGCCGGCTTCTGCCACGCGGCCCGCCACTTCATGTCCTGGGACCAGCGGTATCTTCGTGATTCCGCCAAACTGCTTCCATTCGCCATCAATAATGCTCAAGTCAGAGTGGCAAACGCCGCAGGCCTCAATCTGGATGAGCACTTCATTTTCGCCGGGCGTGGGGCGTTCAACGTCTTCAATCGCCAGCGGCTTTTTTAATTCATGCAAAACTGCGGCTTTCATGCGCCTCTCCTCGCGGCCCGTGCGGCCTGCTTTTTCTGCGTTTTTGGCGGTGGAGCGGCCACAGCCTGAATCGCATCTTCCGCCACCTTGATGATCTGCTCGCGCAGCCAGCGATTGGGCGGATCGTTGTCCGCGCTCTCATGCCAGTACATGTGTATATCAAGGGTCTGCAGGCTCTTGAGCGGGAATGGATACAGGCGATTACCAAAGCGGCTGTTCAACATTTCAGCATAATGCTCCGGCATGGTCAGCAGCATGTTCGTTTCACTCACCACGCGGCAGGCGGCAAAATAATTCTGGCAACGCAGGTTGATCTGGCGTTTCTTGCCTTTGCGGTTCAGCTCTGTATCCACCAGACTGGGGCCAAAACGCCGTGAAGAAACCAGAATATGGTCCTGCGATAAATAAGTCTCAAGATCAAGCTCGCGGCCAATCACGGGATGGCCATCGCGCGCCACCACTATCACGCGATCAGAGAACAGCGGTTTGTGGCGAATGCTGTCACTCATGTTGATGGGGACGTCCAATGCCATGTCCAGCGCGCCGCTGGCCAGTTCCATCTCGATTTCGCGGCGCTTCACGCGCAGCGTGGTAATGGAAATTTCCGGCGCAGCTTCCGTCAGCACAGTTGTCAGCTTGGGCAGGATCATCGCTTCCATCAGCTCCCAGAAGCCGAGCTGAAAATTCCGCCGCGTATGTGCTGGATCAAAGTTGCGGTTCTCGTAAAGATTGACCTCCAGGATTTGCAATGCCTGGCGAACGTCATTAATCATATTGCGGCTGAAGGGCGTGGGCACCATGTTGGCGCCTTCACGGATGAACAGAGGGTCTTTCAGCAGCTCACGCAGCCGCTTGAGCGCATGGCTCATGGCCGGCTGGGTAAGCTTGAGCTGGCGGCCGGCGCGGGTCAGGTTGCCTTCGCGATAAATGGCCTCCAGCACCACGAAGAGGTTGAGATCGACCTGGCTCAGATGCACGGCACAAATCTTACACTATTCTGTTGATTCATTTGATGAATCGAGAACAATCGACTACGCTAATGCAGTATTTAGTACTTAGTATTTAGCTGCGAGCTCCCAAACAATTTTTTCGAGCTTGAGATTGCCTTTGATCTGCGATGCAGAGCCCAGTACCAAATACTAAATACTAAGACCCAAAGCCAAGAGCCACCGGGCAGGTCAACATGAATTTCGAATACAGCGACAAAGTCAAAGAGTTCAAGAAACGCCTCTGCGCGTTTATGGACGAGCATATTTATCCCAACGAAGGGCGTTTTTATAAGGAGATTGAGCGCGACCGCTGGGCGCCTTCGCGCGTGATTGAAGAGCTTAAGCCCAGGGCGCGCGCGGCGGGGCTATGGAACCTTTTTCTGCCCGACAAGGAATATGGCGCAGGGCTCACCAACCTGGAATACGCGCCGCTCTGCGAGATCATGGGCCGCAGCATCATGGCGCCGGAGGTATTCAATTGCTCCGCACCGGATACCGGAAACATGGAAGTCCTGGCGCGTTACGGCACCCCAGAGCAAAAAGACCGTTGGCTCAAACCTCTGCTGGCAGGCGAGATACGTTCCTGCTTTGCCATGACGGAGCCTGCCGTCGCTTCTTCTGACGCAACCAACATTCAAGCCAGCATTCGCCGCGAAGGCAATGAGTACGTGCTCAACGGGCGCAAATGGTGGTCATCGGGCGCGGGCGATCCGCGCTGCAAGATCGCCATCTTCATGGGCAAGACCGATCCCAACGCCAAGAAACATCTGCAGCAGTCCATGGTCCTGGTGCCCATGAATACGCCGGGCGTAAAAGTGGAGCGTCTGCTGACGGTTTTTGGTTACGATCACGCGCCGCACGGCCACGGCGACGTAACCTACGACAACGTCCGTATTCCCGTCTCTAACATGCTGCTGGGAGAAGGCCGCGGCTTTGAGATTGCCCAAGGGAGGCTGGGACCGGGAAGAATTCACCATTGCATGAGGTGCATTGGCGTGGCGGAGCGCGCGCTGGCTATGATGTGCGAACGCGTGCAGAAGCGCGTGGCTTTCGGCAAGCCGCTGGCTGAGCAGGGCACCATCCGCGCGGATATCGCGCTTTCACGCATGGAGATTGAGCAGGCCCGCCTGCTGACGCTCAAAGCCGCCTACATGATGGATACCACCGGCAACAAAGAAGCGCGGGCGGAGATTGCGATGATCAAAGTGATTGCGCCCAATGTAACGCTGCGCGTGCTCGATCGCGCGATACAAGCCCACGGCGCTGCCGGTGTCTCCCAGGACACTTTTCTCGCTGGAGCCTGGGCCAATGTACGTACACTGCGATTGGCTGACGGCCCCGATGAGGTGCACACGGAAGCCATCGCCAAGCTGGAGCTCCAGTCTCGCAGATCGGCGACGCATTCGTGCTAGCCTTTTTCTGAAAACCGAACCCGCGTACTTTGCGGGTGATGGATCGAAGAAGTTTCCCAAGACGAAAATTTATGTGGCCGCGCCTCTTGCCAGGTAGGCTTTACCTGCGCTGATCATCAAGGCAGTACTGTTAGTCAGCCAGTCAATTCTCGTTTTCTTCCAACTCTCCCATCCCTCAGGTATACGTTTTTCAACAAACATCAATTGCAAATCTTCGAGCAGCAGGACAGGTTCTCCGTCTATCTCCCTGGCACCCGGCCTATTGGCCAAAAAAGCAAAGAGCAGTCCGAATTCTCCGCATGATCCGGCGAGATTGTCTTCGCCAGTAAGTTTAGTAAATTTCTCTTCAAGGCTCCGATGTGCATCGCTCAGCGGGCCGGCGCGATGGACTTCCGCCAGAAGGAAGGGACCTAAGCTTTCAACAAAGTGTGCGAGATCATGCCCCAGGGCTTTCAAAACGGCCGTTCCAAATACCTTCGAGTTTTGGTCGCGGTGCAAGTTCTCAGCGATGAACTTTGCCACATCTGAACGGGTAATGAATCCTTCTCTGACACGGCCCGCAAGTCTCTGAAAATCGGCTTGGCTAAATCGTCCTGAGCCCAGCTGGCGCGGGTCTGCTTGCAAGATCCCGCTGTGTCCAGGGTGCGAGCCCTGTGATCCGGGGAATTCCAATGAGAACAAACCTTGAGGCGCCTTTCGATCTAACTGACCATCGGCCCCGAGCATAAAATTGTGATTTCCAGAGGCAAATATCGCGAGCACATCTCCGAGATCACCTCCTCCCGAGTTACCGAGTGCCCTCACATCCTCAATACTCGCAAGAGGATTGTCGGCCCTGTAGCGTACAGGCAAACGTTGCATTGCAACGGCACTCCCCACAAAGGGACACGTCGCTTTTTTCTCGACGATTTGTCGAAGGCCCTCTGGATCAAGAGGGGGGATATTATTGAATTCATCCGGCATAAAATCCTCATTGCATTCCTAAGATCAGCTATACATTTAAACGCAAAATGAGGCAGAAACCCCGCTGCCTGGAACCTGCTAAAAACAACCCTAATGGGAGGCTTGGCCTGGTTCGGGGCAGAGCTGTCCAGCAGCCCTGCCGAGATATTCTCGCCTCGCTTCGAGATTGCAGAAAAAAACTAACTAACGCCAAAGAACTCCTGAAACGCGTGCACAATCCTCTCCGGCAGATCCTCATCCTTTTTCTTCCCCAGCAACTCATGCCCTGCGCCCTCGATTTCCATCAGCAGGTGCTTTCCAGGCAGCAACGCCAGTGCCGTACGCAATTCTTCATGCGATCCGAAAGGATCACGCGAGCCATGAACAAAGAGCGACGGCGTTTTGAGCTGGGGAAAATGCGCCGTGCGCAACTCTGCCGGTTTGCGCGGCGGATGCAGTGGGTAAGAGAGCAACAGCAATCCGGCCACAAGATCGAGCTGTTCAGCCGCCAGTATGGATGCCTGACGTCCGCCGTAAGAGTGTCCGCCCAGAAAAACACGTCCTGCCACTTTCTGCTTTACAATCTCCACCGCGCGTAGCAGGCCTTGGCGATCACGCGCCGCCAAAGCCGGAAAAGGCGGCCCAAACGGACGCGCCTGGCGAAACGGCAAATTGCAACGCAGGACCAGCCATCCGGCATCGGCAAACGCTTCAGCCAGTGCAGTCAGCAACTTGGAATTGCAATTAGCCCCTGCGCCATGGGTCAGCACCAGTGCACTGCCATTCGGCTGGGGCGGCTGATGCAGAAAGCCGCAGACTGGCGGGTTGACGGCAAAATCGTTAAATTCTTGCGCGGTGCTCATTGGCATCGAAAGCTGGGTTCCGAACCGAGAGCACTATTGAAGTCGATACGCTGGAAAAAGTCCACAAAGCGTCTGCCCGGCCACGCAAAAGCCGACGGCTGTGACGTTCCTACTGGATAGAAGATGGGCAAAACAGCTAGACTGATTCCCAGATTTTTTTACCGGTACAGAAATTCACTGCCAGGGTCAAGACGGGGCTTTGTGGCCGGCTTGCGCTCCAATAAGTATTTGAGATGAGGGAAGCAAACGAATGAAGGCATTTATCTCCATAGCGTCATTATTCATGATTGTTCTTGCCAGCGGCTGCCTGGGATCAAGCAGCAGCTCCAATCCGCCTACTCTGGCGTTTGTCTATACTGTGGGGTCCGGCTCCAACTCCATCAACGCTCTGGGAGAACAATCCACGGGTCAGTTGGTGTCACTTGCTATCCCGTTCTTTCCCACCAACCCTCGGCCGGCATCTTTGGCGATCCATCCATCAAAGAACTTCCTCTATGCAACCAGCCTCACTGCCAATACGGTTTCAGGCTTCGCGATAGATCACACAGGCGGAGTACTTACGCCTATTGGCACTGCCGCCATACCAACGCCGGTATGCGCCAGTACCTCAGTGTGCGCCAACCCAATAAGCATGGGCATAAATTCGGCAGGCCAGTTTCTTGTCATCCTTAACCAGGGCGTGCCTGCGCCTGCAACGGTTGTGCCTGCTTCAATCTCGGTTTTCAGCATTGATACCACCAGGGGATTATTGACTCCCGTAGCCGGCTCTCCCTTTGCATCTCCATCTTTGGTTGCCGGCAACCCGCAAGCCTTGCTGATGCTACCCAGTGGGAATGTGTTCTATGTTTCAAACGGCGTTTCCGGCACAATCTCAGCATTTTCTATTGGCTCTGATGGGACCCTGTCAGAAATTGCCGGTTCGCCGTTTACTGCCGGAACAAACATGACTGGAATGGCCACGGATCCCAAAGGCCAATTCCTGTATGCCTCAGATTTCGCCAGTAATACGATTGCCAGCTTCAGTATCCAGGCCAGCGGCGCTCTGGCTCCGGTAGCGGGATCTCCTTTTTCCACCAACGCCGGGCCATTTGCGCTGGCCGTAGATGCAAAGGGCGCTTTCCTGTTCTCGACCGGGCAGGTCTCGGCTACGGTTACGGTCTTCTCCATCAATTCCGGCGTGTTGACTCAAGTGGCTGGTTCGCCGTTTCCGCTGGTAGCCTCCGGCACTCCCCAACCGGCATTCGTGACCGTGGATGTCAGCAACACCTTCCTCTATGTTGCGAACCCCGGAACCCGGAATATTTCCGTGTTTACCATCAAGCCGGATGGCACATTAGTCCCGCTGATCAATTCACCATTCAATGAGTCGGATGGGCCGCAGTGGATTGTGACAACGCAATAGAGAAGCCCACCGGCTGTGAGAACAGCCGCAAGAGATAGGATGGACAAAACTCCGTGGCGATTTTTTACGCTGCCTGGTTCCCGCTATGGCGTGGGCGATGGACGAGGCGGCGCATTTTCCGGTCGGCATAGCTCGCAATGCGGAACAACGATACGGCAGCGAACAGTATCACGAGCCAGCACAAACCTAGAATGACCCAAAGCAGCATCTTGTTTAGATAGATTCATTTGCGGGCTGCCGGGTTGGCATGTTCAATTTGTTCCCTCACCATGGGCTAGTGTAGTGTCTCATAAATAGATTTACATTACTCTTCTGCTATGGTTACCTATCGCCATGGCAAACCATGCAGCAGATGCATTGGCCTGTAATACAAGTCAAAAAAGCCAGCTGGAACGCTTGCAATCCAGCGGCAAGACCCCTCAGAAAATTGCCCTGCGCGCTCGCATCCTGCTCCAAGCAATCGCAGGAGAGGGCAACAGCGCCATTGCCAAGGCTCTACACATCAGTCGGCCCACCGTCTTGCTGTGGCGGAATCGTTTTGCCCAAGCCGGAGTGCCGGGCATTCTCTCCGAT
>DATEHN010000029.1:0-38984 GCA_035279585.1 Candidatus Angelobacter sp.
GTTGCCGCGATGGATCAGATCAAAACGCGGCATCGGCGTCGAGAATGGCTGAACGCCGAACAGCGGGCTGGGCGGTGCGCCAGTGGGAATTCCACCGCCACCGCAGCAAACGCCGCCGGAGGCATAGGCGCTGTTAACAAAGGGGTTCAAGCCATGGATGGGAGCTAAAAGACCACCAGTGGTGATCAAGCCCCACTTTACCAACTCACGACGGGAAACTTTGCCCGTGGAGAAGGCCTTGAGAATTTCTGCACGGTTTTTCCGCGCATTTTCAGCTTCTCTGATCCTAGCTTTAGAGGATTTCTCAGATAAAAAGAATCCATCATTATTTCTATCAGTGGTCATAAGGTGGCGCTCCAAAAGCGGCAATCCTGCAACAAGGTTTCCGCGCAATTTAAGACGAGCCTTACCAGGCGAGGGCTTGGAGCCAGCGACCGGCAGCTTCGTAGTTAATGTTGAGGGCGGCTGCACGCACAAAGGCGTTCAGCAGTCCAAATAATCCACCGCTGCCGCGTCACTTAAACTGCGACCGGCATAAAGCCCGCTATTTATTTTTTTATGATGGCTTAGACAATCACCTTCAACTGGTCTACGCCATAGCGGCGTGACGGTGCATTGTCTGGGCCTAAAGCACGATTCAGATATCGCTGCGTTCGGAGTTACAGAACACAGCTGCACAAGCTGAACCATGCCCGGAAGGGAACTAAAGAAAGCAGATGATCCGGCAACGGCCCGCAACCGTTAGCAGATCAAAATTTGTTCAGGCGAAGTAAGATTTTGTGAGGACATCGCTGCTCCTCTGATAGAGCGCGATTTTTATTTGAATCCGCCGAACAAATATCTTTCTGTGCTACATGTTCTTGCTCAGCATTCTGAACGAGCCTTAATCTCAAATCTGTTCAAAATTGACCACATTTATTGAAAAGTTGTGTTAACGCGTAAAGGATTGCGATAGTGGTAGTTTTGTTAGCTGAAGCGGGTTATTTGCGCTTGGAAATTACGCCGCGAAGTGAACTTCGGATAAGAATGTTGCCACTGTAATCTCCGTCATAATCAATGAAGCCTTGCTTGCGAAAACCATTCATAAAAAAGCTTACCCGCGAGCGGGTTGTGCCAACAATTTCCGCCAATGTTTCCTGGCTTACCTTGGGTACCATGACTTCTGCAGGGCCGCCATCATTAAGACCGGCAAGAGCCAATAAGACGCGCGCCAGCCGCTTTTCACTGGTATGAAAGAGCCGGTCAACCAGGTCTTCCTGCATGCGCACGTTGCGCAAAACAATGAAGGACAAAAAGAAATTAAAGAATTGGGGATTGCGGCGAAGCACTTCAATCATTCCCCGGCGCTCAATCCTGAGAACGGTGCATTCAGAAATGGCAATAGCGGTGGTGGTCCGCAACGGACGGCCTTCAGCAACGCACTCTTCACCCAGAAAGTCGCCTGCGCGCATGAGCGCGATGGTGGCCTCTTTGCCTTCAGTAGAGACGGTGGTGAGCTTGACCCGGCCTTTGAGCACGTAAAAGACACAATCCGCCGGCATGGCCTGATAAAAGAGCGCATCTTTTTTGCGCAACCGATGGATCGTGCTGCCTGTGCCAGGTTCACGCAGACAGGCAACCGGGTCCATCTGCCGCGCCGACAGACCTTTTACCTCCGGCAACCCGGTTAACGGAAGTTTTAAATTGTCAGTCTTCGATCCTTCGTTCATCCGTCAGGGCACATCCTAATCCAATTGCAAAATTTAGCAACAACTCTGTAAGAATTTGCCTTACTTTTATCCTGGCGATGCCAGCCGGAAGACAGGCAGCGCTTTGTGTCTTTCAATTTGGCCTGGGGATACGATGGCCGGAAATCGCTAACCAACTATGGGCTGATGATCCGGGCAGCCTGGATAATCGCCTGCCTGAATGAGCTGAGATTCAGCAGTTGAATCGAGGGTTGAGGTTTGGGCACTTGAGCGCCTCCACCACTGCTATTGCTGCTGATGCTGGTGTGCATGGTCACCAGGGAATAATTGTTCGCTTCAACCGGATCTGTGCCTCGGAACGATACCAGCGCCGCAGTCTTGACTACGCTTGCGCTGCTGACGACAGAGATATGGATGGACCAGTTTTGGCCCGCTGGAAGCGTATTCAAAGCACACGCCAGTCGCGTTGAGTTGGCAAAAGCCGGGCTCTGCTCACAGAACCCGCCCGGCGTAGTGACGATCGACTGGATTTTTAGCGCTGCGGGCAGATGCTGAATCAATATCACACCGTTGGCATCTACTGCTCCCAGATTCGTTACCTGCCACGTGATTGTTCCATTGCCTGCACCGTCAACATAGCCTCCATTCAACGCAAGATCAGTAACAACAGGCGCTGGTGTAGGAGTGGGAGTGGGAGTTGGGGTCGGCGTGGGCGTAGGAGTCGGAGTGGGAGTTGGAGTGGGAGTCGGAGTTGGGCTGGGAGTGGGTGTTGGAGTTGGGGGAGGTGGGGGAGGGGCCGTAACCGTAGTTGTAATGTTCGCAGTGCCATTTGCCGGATTGGATATTGTCATCGCGTGACCATTTCCATCCAGCGCAGATACCACAGCAACGTTGATTGTGGTGTCAGTCAAATTCTCAGTAATCGCCAAAGCGACTGTGGCTCCAGCAGGAACGCTTCCGAAGTTACAACTGACCAAAGCAGCGGTGACGCAGGTTCCCTGGCTCGGAGTCGCAGCAAATACTGAAGCAGCACTTGTTGTGAAACTATCCGCAACAATTACCTGGGAGACAGTTGAGCTGCCCAGGTTCGTCACGGTGATTTGGTATCCAGCGCTGGAGTTTGGCGGCAAAGAGTTCGGGCCGCTGATTGTGACCAGAAGATTGGCAACTCCAGGTGTCGGCGGCGCTTGTGGCGTTACTGTGTTTGACGGCGCTGAAGCCGGGCTATCGCCGGTTGAGTTAACGGCCTGAACCACGAATGTGTATGGCGTGCCATTGGTCAAACCGCTGACGGTTGCGCTGGTATTCGGCGCTGCAACGGTCATGCCGATTCCCACCGGCGCACCTGCGCTCAATGCCGTCACTCTGTAGTTAAGGATTGCTGATCCGCCGTTTGATGCTGGAACATTCCACGAGACTGTTGCCGAAGCATTGCCTGCGGCTGCTGCAACGCCTATGGGCGACGAAGGAGGCGTGAGCGCCTGAGGTACAACCAGATTGCTTGGAGCTGAAAACGCGCTCGTGCCAAGAGAGTTGGTAGCGGCTACGGTGAATTGATATCCGACACCGTTCGTGAGCCCTGTGATGACGGTTGTACTAGGGACCACCGTGGTGCCGGAAATCGGGCCAATGAAAGTATCGGGAATGGTAAAGCCGTTTGACGCAAATGAATTGCGCACGGTGTAGCTGGTCACCTGCTGGCCATCGGAAGCAGGCGTCCAGTCCACGGCGGCTTGTTCATCACCGGCGATCGCGCCCACCCTTGTGGGAGTGCCGGGAATCGTGGGAGTGATTTGTTGCTGCCCTACCACCCACCAATGTCCATGCCCATTGACCTTTCCTGCGGTCGGATCGTCAGCCGCATACAGTGACAGGTTTGTAGGATCAAGCGCCATGCCGCTCAAGAACTGGAATCCCGTGGCGTAATTCATGGTGACTTTCAGATTGAGCGTATCCACCAGCGTGATGGCGCCAGGCTGGCCGACAAACAAATTTCTCCCGTTCTGTGCCGGATAAAACTGGTCAGTCATTACATAGGTGGGCGCCGCTGTCTGTCCCGCCAATACGTTGGTGCTTTGGCAAGACTCCGGATTCAATGAAGTTACGCAAACATCAGCGCCCACCATGATCCACGCTGAGGTGCCGTCACCGCCAAAAAGATCGTGTCCAATCCATCCCAGGCCAAAATCTTTTTTATTATCAGGAGTGGTGCCGATGACCTGAACGTTTTGGCAGGGCAGCGGTTCAGTCTGCGGAGAAGTTACGCGCAGAATGTCGCCGCTTGCCTTGAAGCCGATATATAAATTTCCGTCCGGGCCAAGCACAGCTGAGTTAGGAATATTGCCCGGAATACCGCAGTCCGCGGGCAACGTCTGGTGTACTGCGCCAGGATTGCCGCCCAGCACTTCAGCGTGCAGAGGATCGAGCGCGCCATGGCCGCTATCGCCATCGGGCAGGTAATGCAGGCGGAAAATTCCCTGCGTGTTGGCCTGCATATCAACCGCATAAAGATTGTTCAACAATGGATCAAAAGCCAGCTCACCAGGCTTGAATAGCGTGCCCGCAACAATCGCCATGCAGGTGTTGGGATTGATGGTATGCGGAGGCGGCGAATCCATATCAGGATCAAGCCGGCAGAGACCCAGACCTCCCGAATCACTGGTCCAGAAATGGCGATACGGCTGGTTGGTATTGGGATTGATGGCCGAGCCCGCCATGATCAGGCCGCCGATCGGCGAAGTTACTCCAGATGCGAATTGAGTGAGCGCTCCCGGTGCGCGGCCGCCGTTAGCAGGGCCATTGCCAATATAAAACCACCGTCCTTGCGCCGGCAGCTTTCCGGCTGCAGGATCATCGGCAACATAAAGAGCCATGTTTGTTGGATCCACCGTCATGCCGCCCAAAAAAGAGAAGCCGCTGGCATAGTTGGGCGTCGCCTGCAGAGTGACCGTGTTTATGAGCGTGACATCCTGGGGGTTGCCGATAAAAAGATTCACGCCGTTGGTCGCCGGATAAACCTGATCACTCATCACGAATGAGGGGAGGGCAGTTTCGCTTTGCAAAATGCTGATGCCGCGGCAGGGCAACAGCCCGTTTTGCGGAGTCATACAAACATCAGCGCTGGTCATGATCCAGAGAGCCAGACCATCGCCGCCGTACAGATCGTGGCCAATCCATCCCAGACCAAAATCTTTTGTCTGGTCCGCAGTGGTTCCAATCACTTCAACGTTGGCGCAGGGCAGCGGCTCGGTTTGCGGCGCAATAATGCGGAGAATGTTTCCACTGTGCTTGAATCCTATATATAGATTGCCGTCCGGGCCGAGCACCGCTGAGTTGGGAATATTGCCGGGAATGCCACAAGCGGAAACGCTTGATGTGCCGCCCAGTACCTCTACGTGAAGCAGATCAAGCGAGCCGTGTCCGCTATCGCCGCCAGGAACAAAGTGCAGCCGGAAAACACCCTGCGTTTTGGCTTGCAGATCGACGGCATAGATATTGTTGAGCAGCGGATCAAAGGCCAATTGACCGGGCTTGAATTGCACTCCTCCTATAAAAGGAATACAGGTGTTGGGGTTAATGGTGTGCGGGCCGGGCGTGTCCACGTCGGGATCAAGTCGGCACATGCCAAATCCTGCCTGGTCGCTCGTCCACAGATGGCGATAAGGATTGCCGGTGAAAGGATTGATTGCCGTGCCGCTCAAAACCAGGCCGCCGATTGGCTCAGTGACTCCTGTGGCAAATGGCGTTTGCACCTGGGCGTTGGCAGTTGGGGCTGCCAGAGTGGCAAGCATCACGATTCCCATCCAAAGCCTGGAAGCCAGGCCGCCCAAAATGTTGATCCAGGGCCTGATTGATGCGGTAAACGTTCCGTCTGAAGTGCTTGTGAAATCCAGCATTTTTCCTTTCCCCTGCTCCTCGTGCTGCCAGTTGGCTTATCAGGGCGTATGGCCCCATCAGCGTGCCGAGCTGCCAAGACTCGTCACACTTCAACTTCTGGGTAAGGACGTTTGCTTGCCGCAGAGGCGGGAGAAGTCACCGCGCGGGCTGATGGGAGTTGACCAGGAAAGCTGCCGAACTACTCAAGGATCGTCACGCTTGGGCGCCGGGTGTAAATCGCTTGCCTTGCTGGTCTATACCTGCCATTCAGGCTGCGGCATTCTTGACGGGATCCACCCAGGAGTCTGAAAATTTTCTTTCAGTCATGATGTTTGGCGGGAAACCGGTCGTTTCTTGTCTTGACCAGCGCGTGAGATACCCGGAAGCAACATCAAATCCGTCGATGCCAAAGAACAAAATCGAACAAACTTACAAAACCGCTTAGAAAACCATGCGTTCTCCTGATTTAAAAAACCAAACTCTGTTCTTGCTGCGGCCGCGACCAGCTATGCAACCAGTTGAATAAGAAAGGAAGTTGGATGATCGCCGTTTTACTCAAGAACAACCATCCAACTCCAAAGTCAAACAGGTTTCATACTAGGGTATTGCTTACAACATCCTGGCCGCGCTCCAGGAAATTTTGAGTGATCGCTTTTTGTTATCACTCAGGACGATTCATGCTTTGCTCAACATGTGCCCCCCTGAGAGGTAACTTTCTTTTTCAGAAGCTGGGTAATTTGCAGGACAGAGAGGACGGCCCTCAAATTACCCAACCCCTTGCAGATTGATACTAAGGAGCGATTTAAAGTTTTTAGGTCTCTAGAGACCTCCTTTCCTTATTGCCGTTGTTGATTTCAGGTTTGCGTTATGCGCCGGCCGCATCCGCAAAGGAGAACTGTTGCTGACCGGGAAGCACTGTCCAGATGCTTCCGGTCGAAAAAACTGCCAGGCCCATCCATAATTTCTTGATCAAAAATGCCCGCACGTGGATCCAGGGCATAACGGATTTTGCAGGAGTGCCATTTGCAGTATTGGTGATAAAAGCCATCGTTGTTTCCCCCTCGCGCCCCGCAGCTTTCTGCCTTGGGTCCAACCAATTTGTTTGGCGAAAATTGCCGCCGCATCAAAATCTCATTCCTGGTTGTGGAGTTGTGTGCACGCTCTGGGGTATATAAAGCAACCACCTGGCAGTGGTGTCTTTTGACCGAAGGGAAGCCGGCCTGTCTATTCGTGGAAAAATCTCACGCTAGGAGCCGGGTGTATATGCTTCCCCTTAACGGTACGCTCTTCTGCCAGTCAGGGCGTTGCACGACGGTCCCACCCAGGAGTCTGAAAAACTTGCTTTCAGTTTCGATGTCTTTAGCGGGAACCGGTCTGTGGTATCTGACCAGCGCGTGAGATGACCCGGAAGAACATCAAATCCGTCTGACAGAAGAGAGCATGGACTTTCGTAATTAGAAAACCATTAGACCCGTATTAAATTTCTTAAGAAAGCCAATCAATTTGAGCTAATGAATGCACGCAGCAAAACATCGGCCCTTAACCGATGTTTTGCTTGTTTTGCTGATGGTTTGCTGGATTGGTGCAGGTAAAAGATGGAGTTGGGTAATCGCATTTTATAAGCGAATTACCCAACCCCAAAGTCTCGCAGTCTTTACAGACAGGTTATTGCGAAACATCCTGGCCGCGCTCCAGGAACTTGCTCTACAAAAGAAATCGAAGATGACAGAAAAAGAAAGAGTGTGAGTACGATCGGAAACGGAGTCCCGCTGAATGCTGGAACAAAGAGATTCGCTCGCGCCGAGCCAGGCGATAGAAGCAAATTCGGTGCTCATCCAATGGGACATGTAATCACCGGCAAACGCCCGCAGGCGTTTTCAAAAAAAATGTTTCAACAGTCCTACACAGATGCTTCTATTTTTTTGAAACCAAACCGAGTGATGCAGGGGAACAGCCAACAATGAAGCGACTCCCGGAAGATCTCATCCGTGTATGGAGAGAAACTATGAACCTGTGAGGTTAGGGAGCTAATTAAAATAATATTAAAGATTTTAATAATTGTCGGGTTTCATCGGCTGTCGTGGTGCTTGCAACTGTTTGCAAACACAGGGATATCCCATGAACTGGAGATTAGGGCTGTTTTGGATGCGGGGGAGCTGGAGGGGGGTTCTCTTAGGAAAGGGGCTGGATTCTCTTAGAAAAAGGACAGGTTGGGTAAATCAAGCGGGAGAGTTACCCAACCTTCACACTCCGGCAAGCCTAGGGCAGCTTCGAAAATTCCTGTCCGTCGCACAGGGAAACCGCCACTCACTTGCAGGAAGACCAGGAAACAGAACCTGCTCGGTCTCAGGCGCCGTCCCGATTTCTGTCTTACTTAAAAACCCATGAAACTTATATGAAGACGCAGTAATAAAGCTACTGGCAAAAACTCTTAGGTTTAAGAACTGCCGGGGTGCTGGTTGACACCCCGGCAGTCTGGTTCGTGGTTACTTAGGTTGAATCGTTACTGGGAACGAAGTGTGCTGCTGGTTGAGTACTTTCGCACCAGAGGTGTTCGTTCCGGTGGTTGTAAATGAGCCGGCCTGCGTGGGCGTGACGCTGTAGGTCACGATCATCGTCGTGCCGCCGTTCAGGGTCGCAGTCGTGCAATCCAAGGTCTGACCATTGATCGAGCAACCACCCTGGCTCGTGCTCAAGCTGCCAGGTACAAGGTTGAACGATGACGGCAGAGTGACTTCGAACGTAACGTTCGGGGCGTTCACGTTGCCGGTGTTGTTCTTGGTCTGCCAGGTGAAGAGAACGCTGCTGCCTACCGCTGGTCCGCCATTGTTGGAGGAGCCGACGGTCTGGATATCAGCGCTGACTTGGCTGCCACCGCCAGAGTTAATGCTGGTGGTTGAGCTGGCGCTGTTGTTCGCAGTGTTGGTGTCGGTTACAACCGGATCGCTCAAAGTCTCGGTCGCGGTATTCGTGATTGCCGAGGTGCCAGCCGCTACGGTCACTTTCACCGTGGCGCTGTTGCCGGCAAGCATGCCGCCCAGTGTGCAGCTAAAGCTGTTGCCCACTGAAGAGCAGGCGCCCTGAGTCGTAGAGAACGAGATCAGAGGAGCCGGCAGTGTGTCGGCCAGCATGATGTTCGCAGCATTGCCAGGACCAAGGTTACTGACGGTCATAGTAAAGGTCACGAACGAACCTGGGTTTACAGACGATGGCGAACTCATGGAGATCGCGATGTCGGTAACGGTCGGGGCAGTCGGTTTCACCTGATTGGATAGAGCCGACGGACCGGAGTTACCCGCCGCGTTGGTGGCCACGATCTGGAAGCTATAGAGCGAGCCATTGGTCAGGCCGGTGAAGTTCAAACCAGTCTGGCTGGCCGGAACCGTTACGTTTCCAACGTTAGTTGTGCCATTCAACAGAGCGGTAACCGTGTAGCTGGTGATGGGCAGGCCGCCATTGCTGGACGGAGCTGACCACGCAACCTGCGCTGATGCGTTACCCGCGGTGGCAACGGCCAACTGCGGCGCTGTGGGGGGAGTGGGAACGAACGCGGTGAATGCCGCGCTGGCGATGGAGAACTGGCTGGTTCCGAACGTATTTGTGGATGCTACCAGGAACTGGAGTTGGACGCCGAGTGGTAGATTAGCGATCTGGACTACGTTTGGAGGAACGCCATTCGCTGCTGGGCCAACCGCTGTATCAGGAACGGCGAGCGTAGTGCCATCGGAAGCGAGCACTGTGCGCACGACGAAACCGCTAAGCTGCTGGCCGTTTGAGCCTGGGATCCATGCCACATTCGCCGCACCACTGGTTGCGCCCGGCGGTGTAGCATTGGATGCCGTAACGCTCGATGGTACTGCCGGAGGAGCGCCTGCTGGAGGTTGCGGAACAATCTTGTAGATTGCCGCCGCACCATTGATTGCGCCCTGAGTGCAGTCAACCCCAGCATAGACGGTTTCATTGGCTAGGTCCGTAGTGTCAATTGTGGAACCTACAAGGAAACAGAACGTGCCGCCAAACTGCGGTGTAATGGCGATGTTGTTCACGTCCGTGGCGTTGATGATCCGGGCCATTCCACTGAGGGTGGACGCGTAAAGCGCGTTTCCAGGGAAGGTTGTGTTCGGACCGTTGTAGGTGAAGTCGCTGACGATTCCAGCCTGAGGTCCCGGAACAAACGCACCGAGGATTTCCGTTCCGATGCCTTCAGCCGATGTGGGGCCGCAACGCTTCTCTCCGTTGGCTGGGGTCAAGCACTGGTCAGCGTTTTCCTTGATCCAGGGGCTGATGTTGTCAGCGCCGAACAGGGTATGCCCGATCCAGGCCAGACCAAAAGTGTGTCCTGCGGCGCCACCATTGCCGAGCCTTGCGTCGGCCGCAAAGATGGGCACATCGATACTTGCGCAATCGGCATCGTTGCTTGGATCAAATGTAGCCGGGTGAGGAATACGTGCGATCTCGCCGTCGCGCATCCATCCGATGTACAGATTGCCGTCAGGTCCCAACGCAGCTGAAGACATTGTTTCTGGAATCGCCCCGTTGCGCGGATCTGTCACCACCGGGCAGCCGCCGGCAGCATTCCTGGTGCCTTGATTGCCCATGAGCGATTCGACGTGAATAGGATCGATAGTTCCATGCCCATTATCACCGCTCGGAATGTAATGCAGGCGGATCACGCCATTCGCAGTGCGCGGGATGTCGGCTGCATAGATCGTGTTGGTGGTGGCATCAAACGTAGCCTGCATGGGAGCGAAAGCGCCGGCTTGAATGGCACCCACGCAAGTGGTGATGATGTTGTTGAAGCGTCCTATGCCGGGCACGGGCTGCGTGAGATTCGGATCGTCGATCTCAGGATCAATGCGGCAGAAGCCGTTGCTAGCGTCACCGTACCACAGGTGACGTTCCGGCTTGCCTGTGAACTGACTGATGGCCGTGCCAGATAGAATTAGGCCTGAGGCCGGGAACGTCAACGAGGACAGGCCAAAGGTTACATAGTCCTGGGTTCCGGCCCACAGTGTCGTGGTGGTTGGGACGTTGAGTTGGGTTACGTTCTGCGCATTCGCTGTCGTGGCGAACGCAAGAAGGAGCGTGACACACAGCAAACCGAGGCACATGGACAGCTTGCGGGCTGTAGGCTGCGATTGTGTGTTTGTGGTGTTTCTCATAGATATCCGTCTTTCCCGTCCAGAAGCCTGGGGCTTCAGAACGATTTGCGATGGAGTCAGCTGCAGGAGCCGCGTCGAGGCCAAGCATCCGCGCATGCTTTCTCATGGGCGTTCTCAGGGACGCACGGTTGAGCGAATGTGGCGCAACCATGTGCCAGTTCTCAAACAAAGGAAAGGAAGACGGGCCAGAAAAATGATTGATGAGCAGGGACCGTTGCCAGCCTTAGCCTTTGTGGTGCCGAGTTTCGTTTGAGACTGGAGTCAGGAGACAGAAAACGAGACACTCCACGCCAGCCTCTTCGTTCAGCTACCAACTAGCGCCGTGCCCGATTACCGTCGATTTGGTAGGAAAGTAACCCTTGAACCCAACCAGAGCAGCAGCCCGCAAATTCAACCACTGTCCTAGTGGCACCAAGCAACACGTACGAACGGTCAATTGGTGCACTATGAAAATGGACTTGGGGGGTTAAAGCAACATTAAGCGCACATTAAAATTTCTAATATTTCCCGGCATCCAATTTTTACTTTTTCCTGTGTTTTCGCCGGTTTTTATAGGTCTTTCTCCGCTACAGCGTCTGCATTCGCTGGCTTGATCTTAAGAATTGTTCCAATCTTTCGCAGCTCCTACCTGTGGTACGATGGCCGAAAATTCATCAGCACTTTTGCGCGGAAAGGTGTCAAAGTATGTCTTCTGTTCTTATGGCTGCACTGCTGGCCATGTCTATGGCTCCAATGCAGGGTCCTTCAACAACCCAAACTACAGCGTCGGCTGCATCAAGTGCGGCAGATTCGCCTATGGCTACACACAAGGATGTGTCCTCGGCAACTACAACCCCCGAGGCCGCACTTGCGCCCTCAGATCCGGTGATTACGATTCATGGATTGTGTACAGGGGCCAAGGGCGCTAAAACGAAGAGTGCCGATTGCACTGCTGTGGTTACAAGGCAGCAGTTTGACGCTGTTGTAAACAGTTTGAATTCTATTGGTCCTCAGTTGCTGCCAATGCAGCGCAGGGCCGTTGCGGAAGGATATGCCGCTGCACTAATCAACTATGAAGCCGCGAAGAAGGCCGGCGTGGAGCGCGACCCGCGCTTTGCTGAGGTCATGCGCCTGGCCCGCATGCGCGCCATGGGTGATATGTATCGCGAGCTGCAGATGGAAAAGGCCATGAAGGTCAGTCCCCAGCAGATTCAGGCCTACTACAAAAACAATCCTGACAAGTTTGAACAGCTCACCTTGCGTCGTGTGACCCTGCCGCGCTTTAACATCGCGAACTTGAAAGATGAAAAGTTCGCAGCCAAAGCGGCCAAAGTAGCCAATGATGTTCACGATCGCATGGTCAAAGGTGAAGACCTGGACAAACTTCAGAAGGAAGCTTTTGAAGAACTGGGCGTTCCCAACCCGCCGACTACCAAGATGGGCCCGGTGCGTCGCGGCATCTATGCTCCGGAGCAGGAGAAGCAGTTGTTTGCGCTGAAGCCCGGCCAGGTCACTGGAGTCATTGAGCAGGCGTCGGCGATCATCATTTTCAAGCTGGAGAGCCGTGAAACGCTGACCCTGGACCAGGCAAAGGATGAAATCAAGCAGACTCTGACAAAACAGAATCTGGAAAAACAGGAACAGGCCAGAAGCAGTTCACTGAAGATTGAATACAACTCCAAGTACGTGGGCGGGCCCGAGACTGGCGGCTGGATGCCGGCCAACCAGCTCAAAGCCAAAAGTGGAAATGGCGAAAGCTCCAAAGCGTCGAACAAACCCGAACAGTCTAAGTAACCTGCCTCACTCAAAAATAAAAATGCCGGGAAGCTGAACTGCTTCCCGGCAGGCTAGCTCTTCCGTCAAAGTTACCTTGCGTTCAATGTTACGGTAAACGAGTCATTCTGGCTGTTGGTGTCAGTGCCGTTGAAGTCAACATGACCTACCGAGCTCAAAGTGCCTGGTCCTGGCACGCTGAAGCTCACAGTCACAAGCATGGTGGTTCCTGCGGCGATTGTGGATGCATTACAGGCGATAGTCCCTCCGCTTCCAACCGCCGGCGCGGAGCACGTGCCGATGTTGGTGGAGACGGAATTAAACGGCAGACCGGCCGGCAACGTAGCTGTAAAGACTACGGCATTGGCGGGCTGGTTTTGCGCGTTCTTGATCTGCCAGGTAATGGTGTCAGTAGTATTAGGTCCTGACGTTGGGCCTCCGTTCTGTGGTGATCCGGTGACCTGCAAATCAGTGGTGGTTGGCGGCTGTGCGAGAGCAGTGTTTAAGTTGAACGTATTATTCGCCGGCGAAGGATCGAGAACGGGATTCCCGGCTGCGTCATTGGCATTCACCGTCGCCGTATTGGTGATGGCCGCGGTTACATTCAGCGTTACCGTTACCGTGGCATTTCCACCTGAGACGATTGAACCCAGGTTGCACTGGAATTGCGATCCCAGCAGCGCGCATGCGCCCTGGCTCGGCGTTCCGGAAACAAACGTTGCTCCAGCAGGAATGAAATCAACCACGGTTACCTGTGGGGCAAAGCTCGGTCCCAGGTTGCTGGCCGTCAGAGTGTAAACGGCATTGCCGCCAACGGTAATGCTCGCCGGACCTGTGATTCCGATGGACATATCCGTGGCGCCCAAAGGCCGCGTGGGCGTAACCGCGTTGGAAGGCGCAGACTCAGGACCATTGCCTTTGCTGTTCGTTGCGTGCACGGTGAACCTATAGATTGTTCCGTTTGTCAGGCCGGTTACCACAGCCGAGGTTGTGTTGCCATTCGGGGTTCTAGCCGTGCTGCCGGTAGCAACACCATTGATGCGGGCGGTTACCGTGTAGCTGGTGATGGTGGCATTGCCATTGCTGGTCGGCGGTATCCATGACACTGTGGCCTGGGAATCAGCCGCCACGGCACTCACCCCAGTGGGCGCACCGGGGACGGTGATAGCGAGTGGCGTAACTGCATTGCTGGGCGCCGAGAATGGGCTGCTGCCCTGAGCGTTGGTTGCCGAAACTTCAAATTGATATGTTGCTCCATTGGTCAAGCCGGTGACAGTAGCTGTTGAGGTCTGGGTAGAGCTACCGTTGTTAGGAACAACCACGTCAGGTACCAGGATCCCGTTCGAGGCCGATGAATTACGTATCGTGAAGCTGGTGGCCGGACTGCCTCCACCGGAGAGCCAGACCAGGAAGGCTAGAGTATCTCCGCTTGATGCTGTTACTCCGACCGGCGTTCCTGGAATCGATAGAGGCGGCGGCGTGGTTGAGACTGCATAGTAGCGTCCGCCACCACCAACCCCTGCTTCTTGGCCCGGATCATCGCCCACATAGATGACAGGACCGGTTGGGGAGTCGTCGAATGCGACGGCGATCAGGAACAGAAAGTTCTCGGCCCAGTTGTTATCGATTGTGATGTTCCCGGTTGGACTCGTCAGGCCGGAAAGCTTGACAATAGCGTTTTGCGTTTCCGCGATGTATAGGCTGTCCCCGTCAACTGCGGGGTAAACCTGGTCGCTGACCAAGGTGAAGACACCAGGAATCAAAGTCTTGATTCTGGTAGTACCCTTGCACGGAGTGAAGTTATTGGCGGGCGTAAAACACTGATCGGCATTGGGAATATTGAACAAGCCTCTTATATCCGCGCCCCAGATGTCATGGCCAACAAAGGCTATCGCCAATCCTCGTCGGGCATCGGGCGTGGAACCCATGACCTGTACATTGGAGCAAGGAACGCTCGCGCTGGAAGGCGAGATCACGCGCACCAGGTTGCCATTCAGTTTGAACGAGACGTACAGATTGCCGTCGGGTCCCAAAGCCACCGCCCAAGGGAAGTTGCCGCCGAGGCCACAACCTCCGACGTCGCCCAGAACATCCACGGTCGCGCTCACCAGTCCCTGTCCTGAGTCTCCGTCTGGTTGAAAATGGAAGCGCGCGACATTAGCGTTGCCCCCGTCATCCACGGAATAGATGCTGTTCGTCAACGGGTCAAAGACCATTCTTCCCGGACTAAACGCCACACCCCCTAAAGTCGTACCGACACAAGTGGCCGGGTTGACCGTCAATGGTGCGCCGGTATCCAGGTCTGGATCCAAGCGGCAAAGTCCGCCGGTATCGCCGCTCCACAAATGGCGGAACGGCCTGCCGGTAGCAGGATTGATGGCTGTGCCAGCCAACACTTGTGCTCCATAGGGCAGCGTGAAGCCCGTATCCAGCAGAGTGTTGTTGGCTGTGGGCGGAGCACCTTGCGCCACAGCGTTCGAAAGCCCGAAAAACAGGGCCAAAATGCTTCCCATTACGCTCAGGAAATATTTATTTGTGGGCCAGCAGCGGCAGGAATATCTCCGTTTCGTTGTGGTGGTCTGCTTCAAACTTCTCATGGGCGTGCCTTAGCATGCCTTTCCCCCGGAAGCGTTCCAGTGAAACCGTTGAACGGAATCTGTACGAGTTGTTTCCTCAGGTCAGCAAAAAAGCGGTCCTTCGGTCAGCAAAGCATTTTCGTAGAGGCCAATAACTCTTAATGGCAGCAGGCAGACGAGTATGGTTCCGCTCCTCAGCCAGATGGGCCGTATCTCGCATAGAATTTTCTTTCGCTTGCCTGGAGCTTAGAATCGGGCCGCTCATGAAATCGCTTATTGCAGTGGCACGGAGGAAAACCCCCGAAGCCAAATAAGCGCGGCTGGTCCCGATGCACCCGCGGTTTTTTGGGCTACCTGGTTTTAAGCGCCATACCAAATTGGCGCCTACGACGAACAGTTTCGAATCGGAATGATACTAAGCTTTTTATTAAATGCACACATTAATTTTTCTAATATTGAGCTACGGTGAAAACCTGAAATAAAAAACCGGGCGCCGAAGCGTGACTCTGTGCTGATGCGCGGTGCCCAGCAAGCGCCAAATACCCCGGAGCCCGGTTTTACGCCGGAAGCCCGATTCCGGCTTCCTCACCGTCCTGGTGAGGACGGTAAAGAAATCAATCCCGGTGATGGATTTTTTGAAATTTCTATCGCAATCGCTTATCTCATCGCGCCTGCTTGCGCTAGAGGAGAAATGGCGCGGACATTTCGCCCGAGGCGCGATGAGAAAAACGGTTGCGATGTGAACTGGAGCCGGTCCCTGAATCGCCTGCATGGATTGCTCTGCTTAATCAAAAATGCCGGTCCTGAAAAAACAAGAACACAGCTGCAGAGCCGCAGTTTTACAGGGTTAAATTGGCTTTTAGCGCCGGAGAGGTATGATCATTTGCGGAGAAAGGAGTGAAGCAGGAATTGCCTGCGCTTCCAGCAGCGCCAGCGCCAATGCAGGCGCTTGTTGCTGCTCAATCACGCTGCGGGAAACGTCTGTGGGGTTTGTGCCTTGTGACTTAAGACTGCGTACGTCCTCTAACCTGGGTAGAACGTAATTGTAATGAACCGTGACCACAGGCGGAACATCATCATACGGATTAGGATCATAGGAGTCAGATGTGCAGACGGCGGCGACGGCTAGAAAAAACATCAAGCCGAGAACCGTGGCGCGTCCGATCCTATGAGCAATTCTCATTTTGTGGTATCGCCTGGGGAGTAGCTACACTGGTAGCAACGTCCCAAGATGGCACCCTAATATTAGCAGACACTTGAGAAAAGATTAAACTTTTTAATTTTTCGGCAGTATCCGGTTAGCTAGGACACTACCAAATTTGTCGGCTTGTATTCTTTAAGATTGACCGGCACAGATTTGGGGCAAAACACGTTGGTATGCAACTGCGCCGGTAGAGGGGTTCCCGCCTTTTCCCAGATAAAAGGTTATTGAGGAGCTTATCGTATGCCGCCCAGCACAGGCGCCGGAATCATCAACATACCCGGCAACAACTCCGTGGATACAATGGTCGAAAAACTGAAGGGGATTCTGCAAACGAAAGGCGTTACTCTGTTCGCGCTGGTTGACCACAGCGGCGAAGCGGAAAAAGCCGGGATAAAGATGCGTCCCACCAAGCTGTTGATTTTTGGAAATCCCAAGGCGGGCACGCCGCTCATGTTGGCAGCTCCCGGCAGCGCCATCGATCTTCCGCTAAAGATTTTGCTCTGGGAGGATGCTCAGGGAAAAACTTGGGTCAGCTATAACAGCCTGCCATACCTGCAGAATCGTCATGGAATTTCGCCCGAGTTGATGCAGAATGTCGCGGTAGTTGAAGCGCTGGCGAAGAAAACTGCAGAATAGAGTCACAGGTTAAAATAGATTTTGCGGCCCTGTAGCTCAGATGGATAGAGCGACGGTTTCCTAAACCGCAGGTCGGCGGTTCGACTCCGCCCAGGGCCTCCAGATTCCGGACCTTTTGACGTGGCTCAATCTCTCCCAAAACTCGCAGCGGTTCTTGCTGTAGTCTTTTTTTGTCTTTTTGTTTCGATACCCAAGGCGACAGCACAGAATACTCACCCACCGCTCACAGGACCATTTGACGATTTCAGTTCGTCACTGTTAATCCCCAGTGCTGACGCGCCTATTATGAACGGCGGCATACGTGTTGCGCGCCTGCAGAGCAAAGTATTGGCCACCGCTCCCGGAGTTGCGGCCACAACGCTTACCCTTGGCAGCCTGGAACCTGCGGGCGGCGCAAATGCTGACGCAGGAGAGGCGATAAAAGCCGTGCTTACCGCTTATTTTGAAGAACTGAACCAGCGCGGAGGAATCTACAATCGCCGCATCATTGTCCGCTTTGCCGATGCCGGGCCGGATCGCACCGCAACCGTCAAAAACGCCACACAACTTCTGCGTCAACCTGTATTTGCTTTGGTCGCGCCGTTTGCTCCCGGCGCTGAAAATGCTCTGGCTGGGCTGGCGCATGAAAAGAAGGTGCCGCTTACGGGTCTGCTGGCCCTCTCCGTGCCCGATGATCCTGCCAACCGCGAGGTCTTCTATCTTCTGCCGGGATTTGAGCAGTTAGTGCAGGAACTGGGCCGGTTCGCCGTGCAGCACCAGAATGTTGTCCCGGCAAAAAGCGCTGTTATCTTCAGTGATAAAGGTTTGCAGCACGAGCTTGGTCCTGCCATGGAAGCCATGTGGAAGGAGTCCGGGGCGGCTTTGCCTGCTGAATTTATCTCCCCGGAAAATCCTGCGCAACAGGTGACGCAGTTAAAAGAGCAGGGAATCGATACCATTTTTCTTTTCGGCGCAAGTGATGCGGTGGCTCCGTGGATTCAGGCCGCCGGTGCGGCCAGGTGGTATCCGAAAGTTTTTATGTTGGGGCCGCTGCTTGATGATTCGGTCTTGACCGGACCGGCGCCGCTGCAGGGCAGGATGTTTGCGGTGTATCCGGCGCTGGAGCCAAATCTTGAAGGCCTGACTGAATTCGATCACTTCCTGGAGCGCCACAATCTCAGCGGTGAACACAGGCTGCTCTTGATTTCTGCCTATTGCGCCGCGCAAACTCTGGAAGCCGCACTAAAGCGCGCGGGCAAAGATCTTACGCGGGAAAAATTTCTTCTTGCCCTGGAGCAACTGCACGACTTCAGAACAGGCCTCTTGCCGCCCATCACGTTCGGCCCAGACCGGCACATTGGATCGCATAAGGCAGAGTTTGTCTGCGTCGATCTGCTTACGCACTCTTTTGAACCAACGTGCAGCCAGCCTGCAAGCAGCAAATGATTCACCCGCTGCCTGGTGCTGATCTCAAAAATCTTTCAGCCCATCAACGCACGCCAGAAACGTTCCGTCTTCCAAACGATGGGCATCAACATGGTGCATGCCAGTGGCGTTCCAGCCAGCGCCCTCTGGAACCAGCACCGGAGATTGCTCCGCTTCATGCTCTGCATACGCGATGGAAGTCAGCTCCGTGATGGCAAAAGCCCTGACCTGCTTGCCATAGATAGGAAAACAATCCTGGGTGAAGCGAATCAGGTTCCCATCGTGAAGCAACACTCTTCCTCCCGGCCGCGCGATGCGCGGGTCACCGGTAATCAAGGGACTTTTGGGGTGCTCTCTCCAGTCTGCGGTGAGGTCGGCGGCTGAGTAGAGAGCCAGAGTGTCATGTTGATGGGGCTTGGGGCAGGTGAAGAGCCACCATCGGCCATCCCAGCGAAAGATTGAAGGATCAGCGTGAGTTCCAGGAAATAGATCTTTTACGTGTGTCCATCCAGTGGGAAATCGTTCTGCACGATATAGCCGCACGGCATTCGCGCCCAACGTTTCAGGAATCATGTAGTAATCGTCTTGCCAGCAGAAGACATACGGATAAGAAAGATGGAACGGCTCACGCAATACGATTTGCCGATATCGCCAGGTTAATCCATCGCGGCTGGTGGCCAGGCCAATTTCGCCGTGGTCATTTTGATGATTCAGGACCTCAAAAAACATGTGCCAGAGGCCGTCAACCTTGAGCATGAATGGGTCGGCGACAAAGCGCGCCGGAACATCGGATACGTCGCCGGCAGAGAGCACCGGGTTATGCGCGGCGGGCGAGAGCTGCAACGGCGACTTCCCAGCGTAAACCCCAATCGACCAGATCCATGGCGTTTCAGAATGGGAAGAACTCCTTTCGGGCGCGGCGTTCTTGGCATCCATCTCGTTCATCTTTAAATTCTATGAATTAGTGTACCTGCTGGTTCCGGCCAGAAATAACGATTCTTAATGCAACAAATCCAGAGTTCCTGCGTTAAACGTACTGAAAGCAAGAAACTGGATCATAAATACATGACATTTTTTGTCATGCGTTAAAGAAAATCCAGTGAAACGAAAAAGGGGTTGCCGGCACTATCTAACAGGTACGAAGGTGCGGAGCCTTGTGGTTTTAGTGATCGACGAAAAGGGCCCAGGTTGTTCCGAAGGTTGCTGGTTTTCAAAATCAAAAGCAACCACGGGAGGAGATTGTGAAGATTTTTGACGCTTTGTTCGGATGCTGGCACAAACGCATTAGCTTCCCCCAGACCAGCAAACGGGGACAGCGCCGTTGTGAAGCTGCAGCGCAGACGGGAACGTATGTGGTGTGCCTAGATTGCGGTACCGAGTTCGCTTACGACTGGAAGAAGATGCGCATTCTCTCCCCCAGTGAGACGCGGCCTTTTGCCCATGCACGTGTGGAAGTTGAGGCAAACGGCTAAAGAAATGGGAGAGGTAACGGGCCATGAAACGCGCTGTATGGGCCAAAGCAGTTGAGTCGGCGGTCCTGCTTGCCGGGTATCTTTGGTATAACGTGAGAATACATTGGGTTTTGACCAGAATGCTTTCTTAACCTGATACACAGGGACAGCCATCTTCCGCTGACTGTCTTTTAAGAAACGGCACAGCCGCAAACTTGGCTGTGCTTTTTTGATTCTTCCCTTGGATCGCAAGGCCCTCGTCCTGCGATCTCTTGATTCCGGGAAGAAATATCAAGGCTGCGCAGGCTTCGAACTTGAACTTGCTTCAGCCACCCGCGACGGCTGCTCCATCTCAACGATTGCAACCCACTCGCCTTTACTGCGCGCCAGAAAAACAATCCTGCCGCGCAAAAACTCAGCCGCAAGCTCAGGTGAGACGTCGCGATGATAACCAAAGAACCGCCGGTTGAGCTTGTCCCACACGTTGGAGTGAATCCAGGGTTGAGATTCATACTTGGTGGAGAACAGGTAAGCCACCTGATACTGTGAGCGCATCTGGCGCGCTTTGAACAACTCTTCCACGTCAAAGTTGCTGACGGGCAAAACCTGAAAAGGTTGGTGAACATAGCCAAGGTACGGCCGGGTAATCTCGTCGGTCACCGGCCAGGTGGAAAGGATTATGTTGTTCTGCTCGTGCTGCTCAAGAAATTTTGCCGCCTGAGCGTGGAGTTCAACAAAATCTTTATATGAAAGATTGTCTTCCGGCGCGATTCTGTACGGCGGATCGAAAAACAACCCAAGCACAAAGAAAATTACCATCAACGCCGCGGGCCACTCCCATCGGGCAATACGGCGGTACAAAGTTGACATCCCAATCAGGATCACCAGCGGATAAGCAGGCAGAAGATAACGCGTGAGCAATGCGCCGCCGACCAGGGAAAAAGCGACAATATGCGCCAGCATGATCAGCGCAAACATGAGCTGTATTGGAATGGCGATGCGCGGGCGCTCGCCCTCCGGGTCTTTCACCGGCGGGAAGAACATAGCAGCGCCAGTAGCGGCGGTGAGTGCCAGCATGTTCATCGCGCCAAAGAGATGCCAGATGCGCTGCGCCAAAGCCAGCACAAATCGCAGCGGGCTTAATGCACCGGTAACGTTGTACTGGTAAAACTCAGCGCCGCCAAATATCCTGCCCGTAACATGGTGGTGATAAAACAGCCACAACAGCAAAGGCACAACGGGAGTGAGGTTCATTGCCGCGCGCGCAAAACGGCTTCTGCCCGCTTCTGTTCGTGGCTGTAATAATTCCCACAACGCTATCGCCATAGGTGTGATGATCGCCGTTTCCTTGCTCAACACAGCCAGGCAAAAAGCCAACTGACTGGGCCACGCACGCTTTTCCAAATAGAGCCTAATGCCCCAGAGCGTGAATGCGGCGGCTGCCAGGTCAGCATGAGTAAGCGAGCTTTGTGCAAAAAAGATTGGATAGACCGCAGTTGCAATGGTTGTGGCCACAGCAACACTGGTGCGTGTGAGTTTTTTGGCCAGCAAAAACACATTGGTCAGCGCAAATGCGGCCAGCAACAGCATGGCAATGCGTGCAACTATAGGTTTCCATCCAATCAGCGTGAACCACAATGCCAGGTAGGCGGCAGAAAGCGGTGGATGCCCTGTATCGATAGTTGTGCGGGCAATCAGCGTATGCGCGTGCGCCAGATCATAAGCTGCAGGAACGTAGAAGCCGGCTTCATCCCAGAAAAAAGGCAGGTGCAGCAGTGGTGCGTGCATTATTAAGATCGCAACAAAGATCAGCGGAAAGATCCACCACGCAGAAAGTCGTGGCAAGCGTCTGGACTTTGGCTCCATCAAAATTCTCTGGTTCTCTTATGCGAGCGTGAAACCGAAGAGTTTCTGCTTCAGTTAATCTGTCCCTGCTGAGCGGTGAATCCAGGATCAAGTTTGATTTCTCCAAACGTGCCTTCATACTGGCGCACGTTCTGTTCCAGGATGGTGAGAAGGGCTTTTGCCTGTTGCGGGCTAAGATAAATTCCCTGAAAATTCTGTACTTCCACCTCCTGTGTGTTCACGGGCTGCAAGCGCCCGAAGACAAGCAGAAAGTCCCACACGCTCACGCGGATCTGCACGGAATTAGCGTAGCCGTCCCGGTAATCTGCGGCATTTGTCAGGCGGATATTGGGCTGCGGAGGAATGGACATGGCTTGGCGCTCCTGTTGCTGCGAACTCTGAACATAACAGAAATTCGCTTAAGTCGCATAGTCTTTGAGCGCATGCAAAGCCCACAAATCGGCTTGGTATGGGCAAAGGCGGTATCGCTCAAGGCGCTCCATTGCAGAGTGGCCGCCCTAGCGTAGACTAGGAACACAAATTTGCCGGAATATACCGGCCCAGAGGAGACGAAGATGCGATATCTGACGCTCGTGGGGGTAGTTATAGTGACGATCATCCTTTGGAGGCCTGCTGTGCCCAGCGCTGGTGCGCTGGACAATCCTCCGGGAACATACCAACAAAGCTGTAAAAACATTAGCGTGCGCGGCGATGACCTGCGCGCCCGATGCAAAGATAATTACGGGCGCTACCATGACACGGTACTCGATCATGCTGACCGTTGCTGGGGCGACATCAGCAACAACAACGGCAATCTGACGTGCAATCAAAGTGACAGAGCCAATGGCTCGTTCACACAAACCTGCAGAGACATCAGCGTGCGCTGGGGCGTGCTACGGGCTCGCTGCCAGACGCGCAACGGTCAATGGGTTAATACCTCGCTGGAGCAGTATGCGCGATGCAACAGCGACATCAGCAATGAGAACGGACAACTCCGCTGCGGTGGCTATGGCCGCGACCATGATTATGACCGCGATAGAGACGGAGATCGTGATAGAGGCCGTGGTTATGCGCCCGGTGGATCTTACTCTCAGACCTGCCGTGAGGTCCGGACGCGCGGCGATGATCTTACCGCCGTTTGCCAGACCGTGAACGGGCAGTGGGTGGAAAGCACGCTTGACCATTACGACCGCTGCGCGGGCGAAATTGTAAATGACGATGGCCAGCTCCAATGCACACGGAGAGGCGGGCGAGTTGTGCCTGTGGGTTCCTATTCACAGACCTGCCGCTACGTTTACGTCCGTGGTGATTTCCTTCGCGCTCAATGCCAGGACCGGGGTGGCGACTGGAGATGGAGCCAGTTGAACGATTGGGACGATTGCCGCCGTGGCATTGTCAATGACGACGGACGCCTTCGCTGCAACCGCTGAAAAGTCAACCAGAAATACTAAGAGAGGAGTTCCTGTGCGGAACTCCTCTTGTTGTGTATCCCTCGCGCAAGCTCGCATATCGCGCCGGCGCGTTCCGATATCGCAACTTTTCCGATTATTGCTCGGTACAGAAGCAATAAAGTTAAAGCCTGAAATTAAAGCGGCCGGAAGGGGCCGCTGTGAAGTTGTTTTACCCGAACGCCTTCCAGTTGTTGCGGCAGTTGCTCCCGGAGTTTTGGATCATCGCTCTCAAGGTGCAGTGCGATGATATAGTCCCCGCTATCGTCCTTTTCAACTCCCACTCCGCATACGCCGGGGCGCTTTAGCAGATCAAATGAATGCCTTTGTTTAACAGCCCGGGCTTCCTCTTCGGTCGCCATTGCAAAACACCAGTCCGTCTTAGGCAAGCGTAACGTTTAGAGCTTTCAGCACGTCGCCTATATGATTTGCAATTGTATGGCTCGCGGACCCTGCAAACAAGAGCCCCACGGCTGCGTTGGATGGCCGTTCCATTATCAGGGAACCCGAATCACCAGAGCCGCTGAAGGCCCCGCCTGCGGTTCCCACAATGATGATCTGGCCGGCAAAAGTAAAGTTTCCGGTTTCATACTGCACTGTAACGTCTGTGTCTATGCTGGTTACTCTTCCTGCAGTGTAGCTTGTGGTGCGGCCAAACTTGTGTACGCTCATATCGATTGCGGCAGTCGCCGTGCCCTGCGGCGGCCCAATGAACAGGACATCTTTCTTTGCTAATGAAGGCCTAAGCAGCTTGGCAATCGCGCAGTCCACCTGATTGGGCGCATTTAGTTGCAGCGGCACGGTACGGGTAAAGCTCGCAATGCTGTCAGTAGCTGGATTTCCATTGTCCAGCAGTCCAGGTTGAAAGATCGGTGATCCCACCGGAAGGCGGTTCTCATCTGCCAGTACATGGTTGTTGCTTAGGACATAACTGCCCGCCCTGTCTTTTACGAGTGCCCCAAAAGTTCCTGCCATCACGAATTGATTCTGCGGGTCTTGAAATCCCACAGAGCCGCCTGGTTGCGCCGGCCTGATTTTTTCTCGCGGATTGGGTACAGTCGCAAACCGGCGGAACAGACCGCTTTCTTCCACGTCCACAGGGAGCCCGTGGATCGACTTCGGCAACAAGTGTTTGTTTGTGATCTCTGACTCCGGGTATTTCATGCGCACGAAAAACTTAACCGCCATGACGCCAGTGTCTTTACCATCGCTTATTTTCCAGCCCACTCCAACGCCAACGACATTGTGTTGCGGATCAGGGCTGGTGGCCGCCGTTAATGCTCGTGCGGCCTCGACCCTGGGCGTGGCAGTGAGACGCACTGCTTTTAGCCGAGGCGCGTGAAAAAGCCGCTGTGACCACTCAGCTTTAGCGGCAGCCAGATCATTTCTGGTTGTTGATGATGATCGCGTGCGTGCCATGATGCCTCCTTTTGATAACCAGCATTTCCAAAAACAATAAAACGAAGAAATAACTCGATCCCCTTCGTTCATATTGCATATAAATGTGGAAAAGGGCGTACCCAGAGCAGGTACGCCCTTTTATTTTGCAAACGCTTTCCTAGTCTTGATCGTCGTCCTGTTCCTCATCATTGCCCGTGCTTGCGCTGGATGCCGCACCCGCGCCGGACTTGATGGTGATAGGTCCGCCGGCAAACAAGGTGCTTGAACCGTGTTCCGCGGCATTCTTATTGAAGTTGACTACTTCAGTGTTCAGGAACGTGTTTACCTGCGCCAGTTGTGACTCCAGTTCCTTGTGGACTTCACCCGCTTCATCCACCAGGAGCTGGCTTGGGGCGTTATAGTAGCCACCCATTACGCCACGCATTACGCCTTGCAGCCGGTTTTGGAAGCGTTGCAGGTAATGGATATCATCCTGGCTCCCAGCCTGGATTTCACTGTTGTACAGCGGTTCTTCCATGGCCGTGATCTTCTTGTCCAGCGCCCGCGCTTCCTCCAGCACCGGCTTATAAGATGCATTGGCCGCGCCTTCCGTACCTTCTTCTGAGGTCAGCAGCTCTTGCAGGTTGGTGATTTGTTTATGCAGGCTGTTGAGCCGGTTCAACGCTTCATGCAACGCTGAAACTTCATCTCTCAGTTCCAGAGCCAGCTTCAACTGCGTCTGCATGGCGTTGGGATCAAGCTTGAAGCGAGGATCGGTTTCCACTTCCACGTTTTGTGACTCGGTTTTTCCGTGCAAAGTCACTGCAACCTTGTAAGTGCCGGGGAGAGCGTTCGGCCCGCTGTTGGGATCAAAGAAGAATTCTTCTTCATCGCCTTCACGCGGCGGCAGGAAATTGAGGCGCTTTGGCCCGTCATAACGCAGGTTCCATGCCACGCGATTCAGACCATACTTGGTAGTTCCGTACATTGTGCGGATCACCTGCCCGCTGCTGTCGCTAACAGTGATCTTCACCGGCGTCTCACCCTGACGGCGACGGCCGCCTCCACGCTCATTGTTCTGCTTGATCTCATTGGGCAGCCAATAGGTAATCACTGCTCCGCTCAGCGGATTCGGCGCAACGTAACCACCGCTGGCAAAGCCATGCTTGTTCCAGTTGTGCCAGTTTGTGGCCGGAGGGGTGGGGAACAGATGGAAGTCGCTCTTGGCCAACTCTGCTCCGCTTTCTTCCAGCGGTGTAATGTCATCCAGCACAAAAAGACCGCGTCCGTGCGTAGCTACCACCAGGTCGTGCGTCTTCTTGATGAACTGCAGGTCATAAATCGGCACGGTGGGGAAGTTGCTCTTGATCTGCATCCAATGCGCGCCGTCGTCACTGGAGTAGAACAAGCTCGTGTCAGTGCCCAGCGCCAGGAAGCCCTTATGATTCGGGTCTTCGCGTATCACTCGTGCCGGATCATCCTGCGGCAGCCCCGCGGAAATTGATGTCCAGGTCTTGCCGCTGTCATGCGTCCTAAAGACGTAGGGCTTGTTGTTCTCTACTTCATGGAAGTCCACAGCGATGTAAGCTGTGTTTGCATCGCTGGGCGCAGCTTCAATCTGCTGCAGCCGTCCCCACTGCGGCAGGTTAGGGATGTTGCCGGTGACGTTGCTCCAGTGCTCGCCGCCATCGTGCGTTACCTGAACGACGCCGTCATCGGTTCCAACCCAGATGGTCTTGGGATCAACTGGAGAAATGGAAATCGAAAGAATGCAGCCGAAGGTTTCCGCGCCGCTGATGTCCCACCAGATTGGCCCGCCGCTGGTCTGCTGCTTGGTTTTGTCGTTGCGCGTCAGGTCCGGGCTGATCGGAGTCCAACTCTTGCCGCCATCGGTGGAGCGGAAAAGCACGTTGCCGCCCAGATAAACCTCGTTTGGATTGGTCAGTGACACAGCAATGGGCGAGGTCCAATTGAAGCGATACTTTAAATCTGACGGTTTCATGGATTGCACGCCCTCGAGATAAGGACGGACAAAGTGCGACATCCCGTTTTCATTGTCCAGGCGCTGAATCGATCCGTTTTGCGAATCGGTATAGACGATGTGCGTACCTTTACCCCGCGCCGGCACAGCATATTCACCATCTCCGCCGGTCACGGTGTACCAGTCAAAGCCGGTAATGCCGCCACGGCTCAAGCTGTCGGATGGGCCACACCAACCGTTGTTATCCTGTAGTCCGCCGCAGAGGTTATATGGAGTCTCATCGTCTTGCGCAACAGAGTAGAACTGTTCAATCGGCAGGTTGTCCAGATAGCGCCACGTGCGCCCTGCATCAGAGCTGACGTAAACGCCACCGTCATTGCCGTTGATCATCCGATTCGGGTTTTCAGGATCAATCCACATAGCATGATTGTCAACGTGCACCCGTGGTGAAGTGCTGCGCGCCGTTTTTCCGCCATCCTCTGAGACCATGATGTTGAAGGAGAGGAAATAGATCTTGTTTTCATCGTTCGGCGCAACTTCCAGTTCACTGAAATAAAATCCGCGCGCCGCCAGATTGTGATTGTTGCTCACCATCTTCCAGTGGTCGCCCAGGTCAACTGAGCCATAGAGCGTGCCCTTTTTGTTTTCCACCAGCGCATAAATGTGATGTGGATTGCTTGGCGCTGCGCTCAGTCCGATGCGTCCCGTCGCATCCGTGGGCAAGCCTTCGGTCAGCTTCTTCCAGCTAGTGCCGCCGTCGGTGGAGCGGAAAATGCCGCCGCTGGTGCCGCCATTATCAAGCGCCCAGGGATAGCGCCGCACTCGCCACATACCGGCAAACAGCACCATGGGATTGCCGGGATCCATCACCAGCGAGCTCACGCCGGTGTCTTCGTCGATGAACAAAACCTTCTGCCAGCTCTTACCACCATCAGTGGTGCGGAAGACGCCGCGTTCAGAGTTCGGCCCCCAAGCATGCCCCAGCACGCCAACAAGGACGGTGTTCGGATCATTTGGATCAATGACGATGTTTGAAATTTGCCCAGCATCGCGCAGCCCCATGAACTTCCACGTAGCGCCGGCGTCAGAAGAGAAGTAAACGCCTTTGCCCGTTACCACGTCATTACGAATATTCTTTTCGCCTGTTCCCACCCAGATCAGGTTTGGGTTTGAAGGCGCCAGCGCAATTGCGCCGATGGAAGCCGTGGACTCTTTTTCAAAGATCGGCTTCCATGAGAGTCCTCCATCCTGGGTCATGAAAACGCCGCCGGCGGCCGCGCCCACGTAGTACACGTTGGGCTTGCCGGGAATTCCCACCACCACGGTCACACGGCCGCCGCCCACAGCCGGACCAAGGTTGCGGAAGTGGATGTTCTCCAGAGGATCTTTGGCCTTTGTCTCTTCCGACGGTTCTGCTACAGGCTTAGCTTCTTTGTTCTCGGCTGCAGTCTTCTTGTCTGCGCTGGCCGAAGCTTCGTTGGCGCCTGCGTTCTTCTTGGCGCGACTTCCCGTTCTGGTCTGCGCCATCAACATGCCGGTGAGACCCAGCACGAGCGCCAGAATCACGATCATTTTATGCAGTGTTTTCATAGGATGTGCTCCCGCGAGTAGTAGGAAGGTGAACGCGAATCATACCGCAAATGCAGGGCGATTGTACAAGTCCGCCTGATGGTCCTGAGGCGATTAGCGCAGGGATTCTACGCTTCAAGCAGCTATGCTGGCGCAAACTGCTGATGAGCACGCCAAAGCCCGGAAATGATACAGTTTAGGTGATTGCTTTGCCGCCCCCGGCACGTCAAAAATGGTGACATTTCAGTACCTTCTGGCTTAATCGCTGTCCGGCGCGGGCAAACGCAAAAGGGGACTGACGATGAAAAAGTTTTTTGCGCTTCTACTCTCCGCCTGCATAACTTCGACTGTGGTCCTGGCCCAGGAACATGAAGATGATCGACTTCGCCACGCCGGAGAAGTCCTTATGGAGATCCTCAACATTCCAGACAATCTTCCCAAAAGCGTTCTGGATAAGTCTGAATGCGTGATCGTAATTCCTTCAGTGAAAAAATTTGCTATTGGTGTAGGAGGAAACTACGGCCGCGGCGCCATGACCTGCCGCAGCGGAAAGACCTTTACCGGCCCCTGGGGCCCGCCTGCGATGGTGGCACTGGAAGGCGCCAATGTTGGCTTCCAACTCGGTGGCCAGGCGACTGACTTTGTATTGCTAGTGGTCAATCCCAAGGGAATTGATTCCATTTTGCGAAGCAAGGTCAAATTGGGAGCTGATGCGGCTGCCGCAGCCGGCCCCAAAGGTCGCGATGCCCAGGCTGCCACGGATGTGCTTATGCACGCTGAGATCCTTACTTACTCGCGCTCACGCGGACTCTTTGCCGGAATCTCGCTGGATGGTTCGACTCTGCGTCCTGATAACAGCGCCACCGAGAAGGTTTATGGCAAGAAAGTTTCCGCGCGTGATGTTGTGCTGGAACACAAAGTAAGTACGCCCAAGGCCGGACAGCTATTGGTCAGCGCCTTGCAAAAAGCATCGCCACATAACACCTCCGATCCCAAGTCCCTGCAGGAAGCGGGCGCTGAAGGAAAAAAGTAGGCAACTATGACTTACGCTGAATTGTTTTCCCGTGCAGGACTGATACTGGCTGCCACTGTGGTTTCCGCTGGTTTTGGATCGGCAGCCATCTCTCCTTATGAAAAATCGGTGGAAGATTGGCGGCAGCAATATGAAACCAAGCTCCGTGCTGACGATGGCTGGCTCACGGTCTCCGGCCTCTTCTGGATTCATGAAGGCAAGAACACCTTTGGCTCCGCGGCTAACAATGATGTTGTGCTTCCTGCGCCGGTTCCTGCCACCGCAGGATATTTTGAGCTACACGATGGCAAGACAACGGTGCATGTAAAGCCCGGCGTGCCCATCACCATGGGTGGAAATCCCGTAACCAGCGCTGAACTGAAGCCTGACTCCAGAACAGACCGCCTTGTGATTGGCGATTTAACTTTTTTTGTTCATGCCAGCGGACCGCGTTTTGGCATCCGCCTGAAAGATAAGAACAGCAAGCTGCGCAGAGAATTTGCGGGTCTGCATTGGTTCCCCATTAACGAGGCTTATCGCGTCAGCGCGAAGTTTACGCCGTATAGTTCGCCTCGCGAAATTGATATTGAAAATGTTCTCGGCGACCACGATAAAACCGAGATAGCGGGCTATGCGACTTTTTCGCTCAATGGGAAAGAATACCGGCTTGATGCGGAGCAGGATGACAAGAGCAAAGAGCTTTTCATCGTCTTTCGCGATCTCACAAGCAAGAAAGATACCTATCCGGCTGCGCGCTTTCTTGATACAGATGCGCCAAAAGAGGGCACCGTGGAACTCGACTTCAACAAAGCGTATAACCCGCCTTGCGCATACAACCCATATACCACCTGTCCGCTGCCATCGCCTGGCAACCGCCTGAACGTGGAATTACCAGTTGGTGAAAAGAGGTATCACTAGAGCGTTTGTTAAACTGGAATACATGGCCCAAATTTCATATTTTGAATGCACAAAATGTAAAGAACATATCAGTCCCGCTCAGCCGCAGACAGTCTGTCCTAAAGATGGCGGCTCGCTTTATGTCCGTTTTGATCTCGCTGCTCTAAAAGGCAAATTCACCCCTGACTCTCTGCGCGGACGCACAGCAAGCATGTGGCGCTACCGCGAAGTTCTTCCCGGCGATTCTCCTGTGACCTTGGGAGAAGGTTTTACGCCCATGTTGCAGAGCCGTGAGAATCCCAACGTATATATAAAGGATGAAGGACTGAACCCTACCGGATCATTCAAGGCCCGCGGCCTTTGCGCCGCCGTGACCATGGCCCGGCAATATGGCCTGAAGAAGCTGGCCGTGCCTTCCGCCGGAAACGCCGCCAGTGCGCTGGCTGCCTATTGCGCTGCTGCTGGAATTGAAGCGCATATTTTTATGCCCAAGGATGTGCCGCTCGCCAATCTGGTGGAATGCAAATCGTACGGAGCGCACGTCACCCTGGTGGACGGCCTGATTTCTGACTGCGCCAAAATGGTGAATGAGCGCAAGCAGGCGGAAGGATGGTTTGATACCTCCACGCTGAAAGAACCATTTCGCGTTGAGGGCAAGAAGACCATGGGATATGAAGTGGCCGAGCAACTCAACTGGGAACTGCCCGATGCCATCTTCTATCCCACCGGCGGAGGCGTTGGATTGATTGGCATGTGGAAGGCCTTTGACGAAATGGAGCAGCTTGGCTGGCTCAGCAGCAAGAAACGTCCCAAGATGATTGTGGTCCAGGCCGCCGGATGCGCTCCCGTGGTCAAGGCCTGGAGTGAGCATAAGCAGGTAATGGAAGTCTGGCAGAACGCCCATACTGCTGCGGCCGGACTGCGCGTGCCAAAGCCGTACGCCGACTACATTATCCTCGACATCCTCAAGCAAAGCGGCGGTACGGCTGTTGCTGTATCGGACGATGAAATCTTTGGCGGAGTAAAAGAATGGGCAAGCAAGGAAGGGCTTTTTGCCTCGCCGGAAGGGGCAGCATGTCTGCCTGCTTACCAGCGGCTGGTGCGCGAGGGTTTTCTCAAAGCCACGGACAAGGTTGTGATCTTTAACACCGGTTCCGGCCTCAAGTACATTGACGTAATTGCTGATGCCTTAAAGATCAGCGCTGACAAACCGGCAACGCCGCACCTGGCCGCACCTGCAAGCAGAAATATTGGCGGGATTATTCAGCCTTACTAGGTGACTGAGTATCAAGGAGGCCATCAGCTCCGGCGCGATTCGCATTGATTCGCGCGCATCCGCGTCTACAATCTTTTTAACTCTGCAAGTCAATGTAGCAGAGAAAGGATTTGTACGTGAAAAAGCAAGCCTCGATGTTCTCTGGGCTCCTTCTTGTTTTTGCAGTTCAATTTTCCATTGCTGCTTTCGGCCAGATGCCCGCACTCTCTCCGCTGCCACAGACCGGCACCCTGCCGTCGTCGAACAATATCACGCAGTTTACCTTTGTCGTATCCGGAGATAACCGCCCGGCCCACAAGAGCTGTCCCCAGCCGCCGACGCCGGGGAAAATCTTTGCTGCCGTGAAGGCGTTGAATCCGCCTGCGGCTTTTGTGCTTTGGACCGGCGATAGCATCTCCGGCAAAGCCAAACATCCGAAAGATCCCAAGGATGCTCAACAGATTGCCGCTGAGTACAGCGCGTTTCTGGCGATCGCAAAGACCGCCGGTGTGCCGGTCTTTAACGCACCCGGTAATCATGAGATGGATGATAGTGATAATAATCCTTCTGATGCGATGAAAAAGCTTTATGAGAAATCAATGGCTGGAACATACGGCGCGTTTACCTATGGCAACTCGCGCTTCATCGCACTGGATAGCGAACACGAACCTCAGTCAGATGCAAGCACCGCCGCAGCGAACGGCGCGAACAAGACAAAGCAAGACGCGCCGGGAGCCATTACGCAAAAGACTCTTGATCTGCTGAAAGCAGACCTGGACGCAGATACCAAACTGGCCCACGTCTTCATCTTCATGCATCATCCCGTGGTTCCTTATAAGGCCGAAGACGGCCTCGATCCAGCAAGCGTACAGAAGTTGCAGGCGCTTTTTGCTAATTACAGCAACGTCTCCTATGTGGTTTCAGGGCATGAGCACATGTATTACAACCCGCTGGGCAATGGCGCGCTCATGCTGCCGCCTGACCGCACTGATCCCACGAATCCCGTACAGCCGCCTTTCTATCTTGTTTCCGGCGGCGGTGGTGCGCCGCTCAAGAAGAACACCACAGGCTCGTTCTTCCATTACATTGTCTTTCAGGTGAACGGCGCAACCGTTACGCCGACGCTGTGGGTGTTTGAATCGTACGATCCGTGCGATACCGGAAAAGAGACATCTCCGCAGTGAGTGGCGCGTGGTCTGGAGCCGCTGGTTTATATTGAATCAATATGACTGAACGGCTCTACTATCACGATTCTTTTCTCTGCGACTTTGATGCGCACGTGCTGGAGTCTATCCCGCGCGAAGGACGCCATGCCATCGTGCTCGACCGGACGGCTTTCTATCCCACCAGCGGAGGGCAGGTGCACGATCTTGGCCTGCTGGTCTCGGAAGGAAAAAAGGTTGCAGTTACTGAAGTGGCCGACGAGGAAAACGGGCGCATCCTGCATTTCACTATGGAACCGCTTGCTGCAGGGATCGCGGTGCATGGCACAATCGACTCGGCCCGCCGGCTTGACCACATTCAGCAACACTCTGGCCAGCACGTGCTTTCAGCGGCATTCATCCAGCTTTTCAATATGCCGACAGTCAGCTTTCACATGGGTGAGGAAAGCTGCACGATTGATCTGGAAACCAACGGTCTTACCCCTGAACAAGCCGAGAAAGCAGAACTGCTGGCGAACCATGTAATTGCGGAAGACCGTCCGGTGAGCATACGCTTTGTTCCGCTGGAAGAGGCGCGCCAACTTGGCCTGCGCAAGCTTCCGCCCAGGCAGACCGGCAATTTGCGCCTCATCAACATCACTAGTTTTGACCTCACCGCCTGCGGCGGTACCCATGTGCGTGCTACCGGCCAGATTGGCAGCATCCTGCTGCGCAAGATTGAAAAAGTAAAGCAAGGCGTGCGCGTAGAGTTTGCCTGTGGGCTGCGTGCGGTAGCCACTGCGCGCCGTGATTACAGCACGCTCACGGAAGCCGCTGCTGTTTACTCCAGCCACATCTATGATGTGCCGGAGCAGATTCGCAAATCGCTGGCAGAAACCAAGTCTGCGGGCAAGACACAACACAAGCTGCTGGAAGAACTTGCCGAGCTATATGCGGAGCGTCTGATTGCCCAGTCCTCTGGGTCACCGCGTGTGATTACAAAACTATTCGCTGAGCGCGATGCTGGCTTCATCAAACTGCTGGCACAAAAGCTGACAGCAGGGAAGAGTGACGTGGTCGCTTTATTGGCTTCCGGAGCCGGCCAGCCAACACTGGTATTTGCGCAAAGTCCAGGACAGAAATTCAATATGGGCCAGCTTATGAAAGATGCAATGGCCCAACTCGGTGGCCGTGGAGGCGGTTCGGCAGACCTGGCCCAAGGCGGCCTCGCTACTGGCACTCAGACTCTGGAAGAAGTTGAAGCCCGTCTGCATCAGGTGGCAGCGAGTCTCAAATGATGACAAAACACGCTCATCAATGAGCGTTCATTTGGACAGGCTGCGGGTTTGCTCGAGCGCCTCTTGATCAGAGGCGCTCTTTGCCAACAACGCGTTCCCGGAAGTTAACGCTTTGACTTCTTATGCTTCAGATTGTGCCGGCTTCTGCGGTGCAGCAACCAGGCGCGGAATCAGAAGAACCGCACCAAGCACCACAAACGTTGCCACAATGATGGTGGTATTGGCGAACCCGGAAATATCGACTGCGTTGGTCATGTCGGGATCTTGAGACATCGGCATGTAGCTTACCGCTGCCATCCCTGTATAGTGCATGGCCGGGATAGCAAATCCCATAATGACGGCGCAGACACCCTTCAATACCTTGTCGTGTTTCTCATCGCGGAACAGGAACGTCAGCCCCAGAGCGGCAAGAGCCACAACCAACGCGATTACCACGGAGAGGACGACAAACGTTGTATCCCAGTGGTGCATGGCAGAAAGCCGCATAGAAGCCATGCCCGTGTAATGCATACCGGAAATGCCGATGGCCATCGCAAGACTTCCTGTTACCACATGGACCGGGCTTACACGCGGGCGGCTCACTACAAGCAGCGCCACGAATGAAGCGCCGATCGCGGCCACCAATGACAGAATGACAGTTGGAATGTGGTAATAAACTGCGACTGGTAAGTGATAGGCAAGCATTCCGGTATAGTGCATGGACCAAATGCCTATGCCCATTGCCGCAGCGCCACCGATAAGCCAGGCAGTGCGCGCGTTATTGCGAGCCGCAGTGACTCTTCCTGCCAGATCAAGCGCGGCGTAGGAAGCAAAGATAGCAATCACTACAGAAAGAACCACTAGGCGAAGGTCGTACGTAGCCGCTAACGTGGATGAATTCACGTGAGAACTTCTCCTTAAATTTTATTAACCTACGTGCTGGGCAAATTGCAGGAAGATTAGATCGGCACCGAGTTATTTACAAGTTACCAGAGTAACGGCTCATTTATCTCATCTAGAGTGTTCTAAAATGGGAAATATATGCATTAAATAAAGAATAAATCCGTAAATATCCCAGCCTATTTTTGTGAATACACCCAAGAAAATGCCTGGAAACCAGTAAACTCTTTTGGCTACAACCAACCGTAAAAGCTACGAAAAGAAAATAATTCTTATGGACTTCAAAGATCGGCGGGTCTGGATTACCGGCGCATCATCCGGCATTGGCGAAGCGCTGGCTGTGGCGTTCCACGGTTCTGGGGCGAGGTTGATCCTTTCTGCACGGCGTGAAGATGAGCTTAAACGCGTGCAACAGACGTGCGGCGGCGAGCCCAACACGCGCGTGCTTCCGCTCGACGTAACAAACGCAGAGCAGCTTGGGGAAAAGATCGCCCACGCGCTGGCCATGTTTGGCGGCCTCGATATCCTGGTACTCAACGCCGGAATCACTCAGCGTTCGCGCACGCGTGAAACCGATGAGAGCGTCTATCGCCGCCTGATGGAAGTTAACTTCTTTGCGCCGGAGGCAATGGCGCGCGCCGTGCTGCCAGCAATGCTGGCGCAGAAGAGCGGACATATTGTTGTGATCTCAAGCGTGGCCGGAAAATTTGGCGTGCCCATGCGCTCCGGTTATTCAGCTACCAAGTTTGCTCTGCACGGTTTTTTTGAAGCGCTACGCGCGGAAGAAGAGCGCAACGGCATCCACGTCACCATGGTCTGCCCCGGCTATATTCGTACCGATATCAGCCTTTCTGCGCTTCGGGGCGATGGGCGCAAGCACGCCAAGATGGATTCCGAACTTGCCCGCGGCATGCCTGCAGAGGAATGCGCCCGGCAGATCCTTCACGGAGTGGCGCGGAAGAAGAATGAGATCGTAGTCGCGGCTGCGCGGGAAAAAGCGCTGGTCTATCTCAAGCGCTTTCTCCCTGATCTGCTGACACGCATGGTCGGCAGGCCAGGGTAATTTAAATTACCTGGACTAGAAATCGACAAAATTGAAGTAAGGTTCTTATAACTTTTTTGAGGGTATCTTCATGATGCGACGCAAATTTCTACTGGTGTGCGTGCTTGGTCTTCTTGTACCCATGATGCAAGCCAAAGAGACTGGGCAGACGGTTGTGTGGCCTGAAAGCGGCCAACCGGTTTTGCGCTTTGTGTTTGGAAAATTTAAAGAAGGGCCGTCATACGGCCGCGAACGCAATTACATGTGTGAAACCACAGCGCAGAACCTCTGGGGCAAAAAGATTTCCGATGCGGTGTTTTCTCTGTACTTGTTCGACAAAAGCAACGTGCGCATTGGCGAGGGCTTTGTTCAGGTGAGCAACGTAGGGCCTGGCGAAACAATCAAGTTCCAGACTACATTTCATGCTGAAGGAAATCCTGTAACGCTGAAATTGGTGGCGCAGACCGTGCCGGCTGAACTGCGCCCGCTGGCCCCGCCCAAGACCATCAGCATCACCATTAATTCAGTGCCGCAGGGCGCCACGCTCAAGGTGGATGGCGAAGACGCGGGAACTACGCCGAAGATCGTCCGCATTACGCCCGGCAAGCATTCTCTGGAGTTCAACAAAGAAGGGTTCAATCCTGGCAAATTCCCGCTGGAAATTGGCCAGGACGACGCCAACGGTGGCAGCGTGAGCTATGAACTGGGCACGCTGTCACACGACACTGTGGAACTTCGCGACGGCACTGTTCTGGTGTGCGATATTGAATCAATGTCTGCGACCGAGGTGGTTTTGCGAGTAGGCGGCGACTTGCAGCACATGGACCGCAACAAGATCAAGCGGATGCTGCTGGTGGAACGAGATCCCCCGCCGGCACATTGATTGAAAGGTGTTGGGACAACTATCCTTGATCGACCGCAGGAATTGCCTAATTTTTGAACACTTCCCCATAACAATTTTGGCCCAAGTGGTGGGCGCTGGTAAAATCTATTCAGGCTTTCTTCCACTCGTGGGGCTATAGCTCAGCTGGGAGAGCGCATCGTTCGCAACGATGAGGTCGTCGGTTCGATCCCGACTAGCTCCACCAAATCATCTCCAACCTTTTCAGTGATTTACCCGCTCCGGTTCTCAACCTCAATGAGCGCAACGGAACCGTTTTATCGGAACCCAAACGGAACCCAACGCGCAAAATCGCGGGAGCTGAAGTTTGCCTCAACATTTTTCTCTCTCGCCCGGAGGAGTCGAACGATATGAAACGATTTTTGGCACTGTGGCGCAGAATGCCCAAGCTGCAAGTCCGCATCGTTGGCCCGGTAAAGATGGCTGACCCGATGGCTGTGCAAGCCTTGGAGAGTTTCAAGTCTGCCAACGAATCTCTGGAGACTGCTGTCTCCTCCCTCCAACGCGCCCAAGCTCTGATCGAGAAGTTGTGCGACGATCTCAGCCGCGCCCGCGCCGAATTGTCGGCCTATGCATCGGCCTTGATGGAGCCGGAGGAGCAAGTTGCCGCGTTGCACCGGATGCAACTCGAAAAAGGGCCACACGAGAGCGTGTGACGGCGAAGCGAGGTTGGCCTGAGCGAGGCCCGAAGAAAATTCGCATAGGATGGGCCTTCCAGCCTCACTGCAGAGGCTTAAAAACGGGGAAGTTGTTGTCCCTTATTTCGTTGGCGGTCTTATTGGCCCCGGACTCATCGGCTTCTCCGCATTCCGATCTTCCTCATTTCCGAACCTGCAATATCGAAGCTCGCCTCTCGGATTGACGACAAGGAAACAAAACTTCATCCAGTGCGAAACATTGAACTCGTCAACATAGTCAATACGCCCAAGCAAATAATCATAAAATCCATGCCCGTCTCGGAAGATTTGCGGGTCTTGACCATGCAAAAGAAATGGAATGGGCGCAGCGGTATTCGGTGCAAGCACTAGTGGAATCGGACTCCCTGTGACTGGTATCGGCTTGCCGGTTTCCGAATCGACAAATCTAGATTGAAGAAATTTGTCTTGCATGTTCGTGATTGACGTTTCGTCATTACCAAAGGTCTCGCCCGCGCCTGTCGTAATGGCTTTCATCGCAACATCCCGAGCCGGGGTCTTTCCAAAATTGCGCGGATAAAGCTCGTACGTGTATACCGTTCGTGGCACCTCTCGACTCTTAGGCGCGAAGAGTATTGGTTTTATTGGCTCCAGCTCAATCCAAGCCCGCTCATCGGTGCGGAAGAATTGCGCAGTATTCTCCGTGGATTTAGTAACGGCAATGGTGGATATTCTGGTTTCGTAGAGCAGCCATCCTGTGAACAATGTATATAGCGCAAGGACTGCCAGACTGGCTTTTTGAAGCCTAAGCTCAATCTTCCTGCGCTGCGTTTCCTCTTTCCTGGCGGCAATCTCTTCTTCACTCATCCCCGGCTGCACAGCGGGCGAGGGAGTGGATATGGACTTTGTCTTGGAATGGTTTTTGATGCCGGTCAGCAAGCCGAGCACAAATGCGATCAGAACGGGCATAGCCGCGCCAATTCTAACAAGGCCACTTCAATTTGCCACAACAGTATTTGTTACGGTGTAGGCCACAAAGATTGTGTTTTTGGGCAGGGGAACGGGCCGGGGGATTTGGGGAGGCCCGCTTCTATCTGATCAGCGCATCACCGTATTGCCACTTCGCGAAGCCGCGAAGAGACGGTTCCAACACATCACAGACAGCGTTTCTCGCGATAGCAGGCGACGTACCGCGAAATATCAGTTGATCGATACAGCCCAAAGCGATTCCTCTGAGTCTTGCCTGCTCGTCAGAGGCTTGGGAAGTGCATCGCCATACAAGAGAAGAAATGAATCTCTCATAGTGTACCTATTGTGCCCTGTTTCTGGTGCACGTGTCCAGAGGCGAATTGCTGGCGCAGCTTCCGTTATGCAGGCATCCTTAATCTCGACCAGACCATAGACCGCGTCAGCTTCATCCGCTTCGCAATCTCCGTGATGCTCAGACCTTCGGCTTGCAGCTTGCGGGCGCGGGCCAGGTTGATGTCGCGGCCTCCGAGCGGTCGGCCAAGCCGGGTGCCTGATGCCCGTCATGTGACGATAGACCACCTGGTCCCGAAACCACATTCAAAGCCTTGCTGAACCTTATTGAAATTTGTTGTTCTTATTGAGTCTTGCATAATATAGTTACAATGGAAACAGGTTCGCCTGCTCCCAGAAGGCGCAGACCAGAGTGGGCCGGCGGCGCATCCGGCGCAGGGCATTCCGCGCATGGCAACTGAGCTGGCCAAAGTTCGCGGGACAGAAGTTGGGTAGCTCGTGCTGTTTCCAGTGTGACCACAGATACTCCACCGGGTTCAGTTCCGGGGCATAGGCGGGAAGAAACTCCAGCCAGAGCCGACCTTTCTGCTGGCGGACAAAGTCCCACACGGCCCGGCTGCGATGTCCTGGCAACCCGTCCCAAACGATCAGCAGCTTGCCGCGTATGTGTCGCAGCAGATGGGAGAGAAAC
>DATEHN010000030.1:0-62996 GCA_035279585.1 Candidatus Angelobacter sp.
GTTTCTCTCCCATCTGCTGCGACACATACGCGGCAAGCTGCTGATCGTTTGGGACGGGTTGCCAGGACATCGCAGCCGGGCCGTGTGGGACTTTGTCCGCCAGCAGAAAGGTCGGCTCTGGCTGGAGTTTCTTCCCGCCTACGCCCCGGAACTGAACCCGGTGGAGTACCTGTGGTCACACTGGAAACAGCACGAGCTACCCAACTTCTGTCCCGCGAACTTTGGCCAGCTCAGTTGCCACGCCCGCAATGCCCTGCGCCGGATGCGCCGCCGGCCCACTCTGGTCTGCGCCTTCTGGGAGCAGGCGAACCTGTTTCCATTGTAACTATATTATGCAAGACTCAATAGGACGCTGGGTGAGTGCGGACTGGAGTGCTACGTCAGTTCCGGTGCCGTACGCGGATTTCGGTGATCCGCAGTCGCTAAACTTGTATAACTATGTCCGTGGTTTACCCACAACGAGGGTTGATCTTGATGGACATGAATGGTGGAAGACGGCACTGGAATTTGCTGGAAGTGCCGCAAGCGCTTGGGCTAGCGACAACGCATTCGGGGCGGGCAGGGTCGAATCAAATACCTGGGCTGGTAAACTGGGTGCTGCTTTTGGAGATGGCGCTGCCACCGTGCAAGGAGTCGGAGAAACCATCATTGGCAGCGGAGGAGAAGTCTTAGGTGTTGCTCTTGACGCAACCGGCGTTGGAGCACTTGCGGGTGTTCCCATAAATGTAGCCTCGGCGGGACTGATTGCACATGGAGTGACAACCACGGTTGTAGGTGGTGTACACCTTGCCAAAGATGCGAGTCAAAGCGGCGGCCCTAAAGCGGAAGATGCTCCTGGCGTGACTTCTAATGGCCAGGCAACAGACGAGCACGGAAACAAGAAATCGGGGAGTGGTGAAATCCAGATCGACAAAACAAAGAGTACAACACGGGAAGGAGCGAGAAATAAAGCTCTAAGTGAAGGTTCAGGAGCCGTCCTACACAGGACTCCGAGACGTGGGAAACGTCACTTCCATGGTACCCGTGCAAATGGAACCAAAAAGGTCAAAACACATCATGAATTCTGAAATGGTTACTGAAACAAACTTACATCAACTGTGGATTGGGCTGGTAGAGGTCAGACCAGGCCCAAATTGCGACATTCTCGATGGTGGAAAAGGAGCATTTGTAAATATCGTGACTTGGGCTGCCAATGCAGATGAATACGAGCGTAAAGCGCGGCTGGTTTTGGACGAGCTGCATCTAGACGTTGTGGGTGTTGAAAATGCAGAACCCGTTGACGCTCGACGCGCACACGAAGGTAGTCTTACGGACTCGATTGAAGACATGGTTTCGCGAGCTGAGGGTAATCCTAACGCGATAATCTATGGCACGTTTCACATCTATGAGAAAGACAATGCCTACTAAAGCAATCGGGCAAAACTGAAGTGAAGCAACTTACCAAGGAAGAGATCAAACAACTCGCCCAAAAGATAATGGATTCCCGCTCGCCTGGGGTCCGTACCTTCTTTGAACGTTTAGGAGCGCCTGCAACAAGTGCTTTGGAAGAATTAATAAACAAAATTGAGATTAACATTGTGCCGCCAGTTCCAAAGATATTAATGCAAGATATTCTTTGCAAGACTGGTGGGTGTGGTGGGCAGAGCCAAGGGTAAAGTAAGGTGAGCCTTAGGAATTTGTTTTCAGATTCAATCGTAAAAAAACTACGGGCAAGGTTAGGGCGCACTCCTCAGCCTGTTTCTATGGTATTGCTGTTGCGAAGATCAATATCGTTGAGCAAAGTGAAACTTTCTGTTGCGGTCGAAAAGGCATGGAATATCTCATTGGCGGATCCAGACTCAGATAATTTTGTCACACAATCAGGAGATAAGGGGCTCATATATATCAAACCGCACTTTATCGGCCTATTAAATTCACCCAAACCATATCTGAACGTTGACCCAAACAAACACGCAAGAACGCTCCCACAGCCTAGCCAGCAACAGGCTTGGAGGGAACATCACGCTTGGATCTCGCTCGATTATCTAAAGGGGAATATTGATCCAGAGCTGGAGTATTCTGTACTCGCACGACTGGCTTCAAGAATGTTAGATGATAACTGCGCTGGTCTCTATATTCCTCAGGAAAACAGCTTCATTCCTCACGATGCTTCTTTACTCAATACACTAGAGCAGATCGCAGCAGGTCGCAGTTAATACCCTTACCCATCCTTTATGAAAAATGCGCTCATTACTTTGCGCTCAGAGCAAATTCTCCGAGCTATTATCGCACTGCTCCGCGTAATGAGGATCGTAAACCCTGCATCCAAGTCTCCACGGCTGTGCCGTTCTTCGCCCGACGTTGGCGAAGCGCGAGAATGAAACCGTCAATCCCCATCCATCGCCCGTCATGCGTTTTTCTTTAAGCCATTGATTCCACTACTCCGTTCTGGATTTCCACACGCCATGCATTCGCCCCGCGGGCTTGCGCAGCATGATAATCTTAAATACAGCAAGTGCTTGGGATTTTAAGCACGGGCCAGATGAGAGAAAAGGCGAATCAGTGACCCAGACGAAGGAAAAATTCGAGACCCGCAAGCTTCCCATGATGCCCATCCGTGACGTGGTCATCTTTCCCTATATGATGACCCCGTTTATTGTGGGTCGAGAATCCAGCGTGCGCGCCCTGGAAGAAGCCCTGGCCGCCGACCGCAAGATTTTTCTCGCCACCCAGCATGACGCCTCCATTGACGAACCTAAGCCGCACGAAATTTACCAGGTCGGCACCATTGCCAACATTGTCCAGAACCTCAAGCTGCCTGACGGCAATATCAAGGTGCTGGTGGAAGGCGTGGAGCGCGGACGAATTCTGAAGCTGACCAACAACGATGGCTATTTTGAGGCCGAAGTCCGCACGGTGAAGTATCCGGCTGAGCCCAGCAAGGCGCTGGAATCGGCCATGCAGCGGGTGCACACGCTGTTTGATCAGTATGTGAAGCTTTGCCAGTCACTGAACCTGGAGCCTGTGATCATCACCGGGATGAACGATCCGGCCAAGCTGAGTGACACTATCGCGCAGAACCTGCAGCTTTCAATTGAAGAAAAGCAGGAGCTGCTGGAGATTTTTGATCCCGCTGAGCGCCTGAACCGCATTGCCGATGTGCTGGATATTGAAATTGAAAAGCTGAACATGGACCGCACCATCCAGACGCGCGTGAAGCGCCAGATGGAGCGCGCACAGAAAGAGTATTACCTGAACGAGAAGATCAAGGCGATCCAGAAAGAGCTTGGCCGCGGCGAAAAAAGCGAGTTTGACGAGCTGAAAAAGAAGATTGATACCGCCGGCATGCCCAAGGACGTGCATGAGAAGGCAATCCAGGAGCTGAAAAAGCTGGAAGCCATGCCGCCGATGTCGGCTGAGTCAACGGTTTCGCGCAATTATCTTGACTGGTTGCTGGCTGTGCCGTGGAAGAAGAAGTCGAAAGAGATTCGCAACATTGAGCACGCGGAAAAAATCCTGAACCAGGACCACTACGGCCTGGAGAAGATCAAAGACCGCATTCTGGAATTTCTGGCTGTACGCCAGCTGGTGAAGAATCCTAAGGGATCGATCCTCTGCTTCGTCGGCCCTCCGGGCGTGGGCAAGACTTCACTTGGTATGTCGATTGCGAAGGCTACCGGAAGAAAATTTGTTCGGCTGTCGCTGGGCGGCGTGCGCGATGAAGCTGAGATTCGCGGCCACCGGCGAACATACATTGGCGCTCTGCCGGGACAGATCATCCAGATGATGAAAAAGGCCGGCACCAAAAACCCGGTCTTCATGCTCGATGAAGTTGACAAGATGGCTTCTGACTTTCGCGGCGACCCGTCGTCGGCGCTGCTGGAGGTGCTGGATCCTGAGCAGAACTGGATGTTCCAGGACCACTATCTTGACGTGGAATACGACCTGAGCCAGGTCTTCTTCGTCGCCACAGCCAACGTGCTGCACACCATTCCTCCGGCGCTGCAAGACCGCATGGAGGTCCTGCGCCTGCACGGCTACACCGAGCTGGAAAAAATTGAGATCGCGCGGCAGTTTCTGGTGCGCAAACAGCGCGAAGCTACCGGCCTTACGGAAACGCAGCTTCAGTTTACTGACGATGCTCTGCGCGAAATTATTCGCTCTTACACCCGTGAAGCCGGCGTGCGCAACCTGGAAAGAGAAATTGGAAACATCTGCCGTAAAGTAGCAAGGCGCGTAGTAAAGGAACAGAATTACACTGTCTCGCTCGGCGCGGAAAACGTTGGTGAATTTCTTGGCGTCACCAAATTCCGTGACACGCTGGCCAATGAAAAGAGTGAAGTCGGTCTGGTTACCGGCCTGGCTTGGACTGAAGTTGGCGGCTCCATTCTGAGCACTGAAGTCGCTATCGTTGATGGCAAAGGCAAGCTCACCATCACCGGTCAGCTTGGCGAGGTGATGCAGGAATCGGCCCACGCGGCCATGTCTTACGTGCGTTCCCGCGCTGCTCGCCTGGGCATGCCCAAGGATTTCTACCGCAACGTGGATATCCACATTCACGTGCCTGAGGGCGCCATCCCCAAAGACGGCCCTTCTGCAGGAATCACCATGGCCACTGCGATTTCCAGCGCTCTCAGCAAAATTCCCGTGCGTCGTGACATCGCCATGACCGGCGAAATCACTTTGCGCGGTAAGGTGCTGCCCATTGGCGGGTTAAAAGAAAAGCTTCTGGCTGCCCTGCGTGCGGGAATCAAAGAAGCGCTCATTCCCAAAGAAAATGAAAAAGACCTGCCTGAGGTGCCGGAAAACATTCGCGGTCAGATGAAGATTCATCTGGTCGAAAATATGGACCAGGTGCTGAAGATTGCGCTGGAAAAGCCGCTGCCTGAGTTCTCAGAAGAAACCGCCCAGCCTATCCCTGCTCCGGCAGTACAACCGGAAATTTCGAGAGAACGATATCTTTAAGTTTTGTCGCTTCGCTAGTTCTGTCGCTTCGCTCTAAACCGCCAGCGGATTTCTATCCACTTGGCGGTTTTTTCTGTGCTTGAGGCACGCGCCTGCACACGCAAGGTACTTAAATTCAAGCCGGCGAGAATGGCATCTTCGCGCTCTTGCCCCTACGGCACGGATCTAGCCGCAAAAAACCACCCAAACCAGCCCAATAAGAACAGCGTGAAAAAGGACCATGTGTTATTTCGCTATTTATTTGTAGGCGAATATATGGTAAATTCTATCTTTAAGTTGGCGAAGAAGGTGGGTATGGAAATCCTATTTTCAGCGAAGATCTCAAAAGAAGGCACGAAAGTTCGGGTGCTATTGTTGTGCCCGGATTGCCGGCAAGAATTGGAGATGGCCAAAGACCGGGCGACAGTCCGCTTCCGCTGCGGCCAGCACGGCGAGCTTGGGACGCTCTCCTTTGGAGAATTTAGTGAAGGGTTGCAGCAAGCCCAGAAAGCGATTGCCAAACAGCACGGCTTGGGCAAACTGGTTCGAATCAACATCACGCCACGCGGCCCGCAAACGGTCCATTAAGGCTGGCTGATTAATGCCGGCTTACGAACACTTGCAAAATTTTCCTACTTCCCCCGCCGATCCCATCTTCTTCCTAGAGAAGGCCTGCCGGGTTTGCCTTTCTGTGGCGCTCCAATCGTTAGATTAGCCGGAACTATTAACTCCCTCTCGGCAGGGGGCCGGCAAACGTAAGTTCCACGCCCCACGCAAATCACTTCTTTGCGTATTCAAGGTTAACGATTTGTTAAAGATCGTAACTCGATAGATTCTTTACCTAACCCTTCCCCATGTGCATCTCTGACCAGAGCTGCCGCATCTTTTTGTTTAAATAGCGCTCCACTGTGAAACCCCTGGACAGGTTTGGCGCATGCGAAGCGAAAGCAGTGTGTCTGACCCCGCCCTCTTTCGTAAAAGGATGAGTTGTTTACCTATGAAATTTGCTGTAATCGCCTATCGTCATAGTCATTTGCATTCCAGCGTAAAAAACACATTAACTTTCTTCTCCCATCAGAAATTTCCCTTCACTCTTGCAACTGCGGCTGCCCTGCTAATCCTTGCCGGATGCGGCGGCGTAAACGCCAATTCAACTCCGCCACCTTCGCCCACTCCCACGGCAACCCCGGTTACCACGCCCACTCCCGCTCCAAGTACCGTCAACATTCCCACCTGGCACATGAACAATGCGCGCACAGGTTTGAACGACCAGGAAACACTGCTTACCCCGGCCAACGTGAGCGGCGGCTCGTTTGGCAAGCTGTTTTCTTACGCGGTGGATGGCTACGTTTACGCCCAGCCGCTTTATATTTCCAACTTAAGCATCAACGGCAGCTCGCATAATGTGGTCTTCGTCGCCACGGAAATGGCCACGGTTTACGCCTTTGACGCAGACAATTTTGGCGATGGAAGCCCACTATGGAAAACGTCACTACTGCAAAGCGGTGAAAGCCCGCAGCCCGGCGGTAATCCGCAACCCTTCCAGGGGCTTACTTCTACTCCGGTGATCGATACCGGTTCCAACACCATGTATCTGGTTTCGTCGCAGAAATCCACGGGTGCGCCGTTCTTCCGGCTGCACGCCATTGACATCACTACAGGCAAAGAGCGAGCGGGCAGCCCGGTTGTGATCCACGCTTCCGTACCCGGAACCAACTCGGAATCGGTAAACGGCGTTATCAATCTGACTGTGGCTTGCTTGCAACGGGCATCGCTCTTGTTGTCACAAGGCACACTGTTCATCGGCTTCTCCGCGTGCCCAACGGGGTGGCTGCTCAGCTATGACGCAGCTTCACTGAGCCAGATTGCCGTGCTCAACATGAGTCCTGATGTTGACGGTTATGGCGAATTTGGCGGCGCTGGCGGCGTATGGCTGGGCGGCGGCGGACCTGCGGCGGACGATGCGGGAAACGTTTACGTCTCCACCGGCAACGGCCCGTTTGACGATGGGCCTGAGTGGGGCGATTCCATTCTCAAACTCGACTCACATTTGCACATCATTGACCACTTCACGCCGTCTGATTGGGCGTTCCTGCAATGCCGCGATCTTGACGTCTCGGCCGGCGGAATCATGCTTGTCCCTGGCGAATCGCAGTTGGTCGCCGGCGGCAAAGCGGGCAAAATGTATCTGATCAACACAGCCAATCTCGGCCAGCTTCAGCCCAATGATGCTGGCGCCCTGCAAACTCTCTTCTTCAGCCCCGGCAGCGCTACTGAAAGCTGCGTCGATAACCACGGCAACACCGTTACCGGACAGGCCGGCACCAGCAGCTTTTATGGCACGCCAGCTTGGTTTAATGGCTCGTTCTTTGTCGGCAACGACCCTGGCCCGGTCAAAGCTTTTACTTACAATTCTTCCCAAATAACCGCTGCTGGCGCTACACCGCAGAGCATTGCGGCTTTTAGCTATGGAACCACTCCTTTTGTTTCAGCAAACGGCACCGACAACGGTATTGTGTGGGTGCTTGATCACGGCAAGCCTATCCAGGATCCCCATTCCTCAACCCCTGCCTCGGCGACCTTGCGCGCTTACGATGCAACCAACATCAGCCGCCTGCTTTATTCCAGTGCTCAAAACGCAGCGGATACGCCTGGCTTTGGTATTAAGTTCACCGAACCTATCGTCGCTAATGGAAAGGTGTTCATGGCTACGGCTCACGACTCGTTGAGCACAGCCTCGCCGCAAGGCGAGCTGGATGTTTATGGATTGAAACAGTAAACCGAAGTGATCAGGCCCGCAAAACAACGCGGGCCTCTTCTTCCCACTTCTCCATTCCTCTCCAACCTTTCCTCCCGCGCTCCTTCAAATTTCTAGCCGCTAGATTTTAGGCGCGTATGCGCCTCTTGATCTCAACTGCTGGATCGCGGTGTTTCATTTCGCAGCCATTTGAGCTGCGTGAGGTGATGCACTGCCATGGGAGAAATCGTGTGTCGATAAAGCACTTGTTGCGACGCTTGTAGTGTGTATTCCCCTGATGTTTGGTGCATTAAGCGGAGTACCGATGAAGCCTGGAGAAATTGAAGAGCTGATGCACAACCTGAATCAACCAAAAATCACTTGTCACCATTCCAGGCGAAAGTGAGAACGGCGATGAGCCCATGGATGTTCCGGTTATGACCGAAGACTGAGATTTCCTGCGACAAAATTTTGTCGCAGCGCATGTGGACGTGCCTCAGGTATCTGCCTCATCTTCGGAAATCTGCAACGAACTCCTGCAATTGTTAAACTGTTTGTTACCCTGCATGAAGCCCATTCTCGCCAAATTTCTCATCTCCGCTGCCGATCCCAAATTTTTTCCCGCGGAGGGCCCGCCGGAATTCGCCTTTCTGGGCCGCTCCAATGTCGGAAAGTCGAGTTTGATCAACTCTCTGCTTGGGCAAAAGCTGGCGCACGTCAGTTCCACGCCAGGACGCACGCAGACCATCAACTTCATCGGCATTTATGGCAAGCTCGGCCAGCCAAATCCTGAGCTGATGCTTGTCGATCTGCCGGGCTATGGTTACGCCAAAATCTCACGCGAGATCTCTGCTGAGTGGCCGAAATTCATCGAACCTTATCTCAAAGATCGCGAGCCGCTTCAGCTTTCTATCGTATTGATTGACTCCAACATTCCCGCGCAGGAGCCTGACCGCCAACTCATTCATTTCCTTCGCTGCATGCGGCGCGATTTTCTCGCCGTCGCCACCAAGGCAGACAAACTCTCCGGCAACAAGCTGCGCAACGCGCTGGGCACGCTGGCCCGCGAGCATGCGCTTGATGCGCTTCTTCCCTATTCTGCCAAAACCGGCGATGGTCGCGCTGAGCTCTGGCGTGAGATCAGATCACGGGCGGGCAAGTAATGGCAAAGAAACCGATGGACCCTTTTGCCCGCAAGATGATCCAGGGCACCTTTGTCTATGGCAGCGTAATGCTTGTAATGTTTGCTGTGCTCACAGGGGCCTATCTACATACGCGGCCGCGCTGCTCTGACCGCGTTGTGGCGGAAGCCACCAGCTCCGGTAATCAATGGACTGCAAGTGTCATGGAGCGGCGCTGCGGTGAAGACGCGCCTTTCTTAACCCACGTGAATCTCCGTCCCGCTGGCAACGATCTTCAGCGCGGCTTTTTCTCTGGCTCAGTGGCTGAAGGCGAGGTTTTCCTGGTGGAACAAGATGCCGCCAGCACCGGCATCACTCTGCAATGGAACGCAGCGGGCGCACTCACCATCCATTGCCCGCATTGCAGCCCTGATCTGCAAAGGGAAAAAGATCAGCGCTGGGGAAGCGTGATTGTCAATTATGCAACGCCTTAAAGCAACGCGTTTGTAGCAATCGATATAGAAGTTTCAGCGCTTAGTAATCCCTGCCTAAAAGTCTGCTTTTAGGAGAGAAGCGGCAGCAAATAGGCGTTTACCTCTCGATCTTGAAATTACAGATTTACTGGTTGCCGGCCCTGCTTCCACTCGAATGTTGCTGCAACCACGCTGCCAGCTCTGTCTGGAAATGGCTGTGCATCCTGGAGCAGGCACTGATGCTCTCAAGAGATTGTTTCAGCATGCGCTCCGCTGCCGGCACTTGATGATCGCCAAAAAAATTCTGCACGTCATCGCGCAGCTCATCGCTGCAGAAGTTGCTGGTTGCATGCACAATCTCCGGCCCGCTCGACATAGTGGTTTTCTTCTCCACGTCAGGCCAATGCGCTTTTACCCACTCCCACGCAACTTTCTGGTCATCGGTATTGGAGAGCACAGCCGATATCAATGCCGCCGCATCCTGGTTCCTGACCTTTTCTGAAACGCTGAGCCCCAGTACCTGCTGCACAATTTTAGGATCGCGGAACGCGGCCAGTGCGCGGCCAACGTTGTAATACTGTTCCGGCGATTGCATTTTCCCAAGCGCGGCGATGTATTGTTCAAACAGCGGTCCGTTGCCATAGCGTGCCGCCACCGCCAGCACATTTCTGGCTATGCTTGCATCCACTGAGTCCGGATCCTTCACATATTGCTCGGCCAGCTTTGTGGATTGCTGGATCGTCTCCGGATCTTCTCCCACCACGCCCAGGATATGAATCAGGTCGCTGCGCAGCGTATGTGTGTCTTCCGTCTCATTTGCGCTCGGAGTCCACCCGATCTTGGCCATGAGAGGCTGAAAGTTTGAACGCACCCATGCGCGGAACGGCTCCGCTTCACCACCGGAAAGCAGGTAATTATTGGTGTAATCCAGCGCGGGTAAATAGCTTTCTACCACTGTTCGTTCCGCATCCTGGTTTAGCGCGGCCACCAAATCCAACAGCGTGGCCATTCTCTCCTGGCCAGATTGCACCAATGCGATCTCGTCGTTCACCAGTGACATGCGCTCTGCCGTGGTTAATCCAGTGCTGACAATCGCAGTCAATTTTTCCAGATCAGCCTTGTCATATTGCGTGCGGTAATAGCCCGCGGCATTGCCATTCACAAATACCCATGGTGAGCATCCAGCTACCGGCAGCGTTTGTTCCTTTTGGCTCAGGATCTGGCAAAAAGGTTTCGCGTCCTGTGTTTTTACGCACAGAGGCGCCATCCATTCCTGGTCCTTCTTGGGTACGGCGCTTGGATCAGCCCAGAAGCGCCCTTGCGTAACGGTGACCTCGGTCTTCGGCTCAGGTTTTATTACGCGTCTGCGCCGCCTGGATTTTTTTACCGGCACTTTGACCGGTGCCGGATTCACGCACGATGCTTTTACCGTGACCAGCGGTTCACCTGCCTGCTCCACAAACGTGGGCATAATCTTGTCTACGGGCCTGCCGGAAGCCGCCGTCAGCGCAGTCCAGAAATCTTCAGCCGTGGCGTTACTATAGGAAAACTTGCGCAGATAAGCGTTCACGCCGCGCCGAAATACATCCGGACTGACATAAGACTCAATCATGCGCAGCACTGCGGCAGCTTTCTCATATGAGATTGGATCAAACAGCTCGTTGATTTCTTCCGGTGTCTCAGCTTTGGCCCGGATGGGATGCGTGTTCACCAATGCGTCCAGTGTGAGTGCTCTGTCCGTCTCCTTCACCGCATCCAGAACGGCATTCCATTCCGGATGCAGCGCCTGTGAAGGCTTCAACGCCATCCAGGTGGCAAAACCTTCATTCAGCCAGATGTTGTCCCACCACTTCATGGTCACCAGATCGCCAAACCACTGGTGGGCCATTTCATGCGCCAGCACCTCAAAAACTGCCTGGTGTGAATCCACAGAAGAATTTTTGTCGTCGATAAAGAGCAGCGATTCGCGATAAAAAATCGCTGCCGTATTCTCCATCGCTCCGGCTTCAAAATCCGGCACGCCCACAATATCGAGCTTCCCAAACGGATAAGGTATACCGTAATACTGGTTATAAAATTTCAGGATCTCGCTGGCGTAGCGCAGCGCCGCTGTGCCCAGCGGCTTTTTGTCCGGTGTTCCGCAAACGCGAATGGGAATGTTGTCTGCCGATCCCTCATTGCACACAAAATCTCCCACAGCCATCGCTACCAGGTAGGTAGACATTTTGGGTGTGGTGGTGAACTTAAGTGTGTGCTTGCCTTCGCCGGGACCCGGCGTGTCAGAAGAAATGCTGCCATTGGAAATCGCTGTGTCACCTTTATCAACAACTAAGCTGATGTCGAACTTAGCCTTGAAAGCGGGTTCATCAAAAGAAGGGAAAGCCCTGCGGGCGTCAGTCGATTCAAACTGCGTGGTCGCGTAGTTCCGCTCCTTGCTGTGCGCCAGATAGAATCCCCGCAGCTTGTCATTCAAAATCCCCGTGAACTTAATGTGGATGCTCGCCGGCCCAGGCAGCAATGCATCCGCCACCGTCAGCGTTACCTGCTCTTTTTCTGTTGCGAAGCTGCTTTGCGCTGTCTGCGTCTTTTCTCCCTGCGTGACCGTTGCTTCCTGGAACTGCAACTCAGCCGCATTGAGCGTGATGGCGCTGGTGGCCTTCTGCACCTGCACGTCAATTGTCTCCTCGCCTTCGAACACGGCCTTCTGCAGGTCTGGCGTAAAGGTCAGCGCATAGTGCTCAGGAGTCACTCCTTCAGGCAGGCGTTGGGCCGTTGCCAACATTGGCATGAGCGCCATGGATATGCACAAGATTTTTTTAAGTAGCGCCATTTCTCTCCTTATACTCATTCGGTGTTATGGTCTTGCCCTGACCTTTGCACCTCATTACATCGGCTCTTTGCACGCGTGCCGTGTGATCTTTGGAAGCTTTTTTCGCTTGATAATGGTGGCGCAGAGACTCGGCTTGTACTCCTTGCCGTTCCAGTCATACACCGTGGTCTCCATCCTGGCCTCATCCACCTTAAACTCTCCGGTAAGAGACGGCATACCTTGTTTGACGATCTTCATGGGATGAAGTGAGGCGTATTTTTCTTTCAGTGACAGGCGGTATTGATCGCCGGTGCGCAGGTACACCAGCGTGTCACAATTGCTGCCCTGGCAATGGCATGATCCCTGCACCTGAACAATTGTCCCCGTCTCCCGTCCGCCAACCCGGATTGCCAATGCTGAGAGCGTCGGCGCATCGGTATTTTGCGCGTTTTCTGGCTTGTTGCATGCGGCATCTTGGAGCGCTTTGTCCTTTAAGTCCGCCGGGACCTCGTCTTGTTGCTGCATTGCGCTTATGGCCCCGGTTGCAAGAATAACGATAAGAAATACGATAATTTTCCTGATCTGCATTGGTTTCCTGATTATCAATGAACTATTAAGGGAAGATACCACACGGGCTTTGGTCCAGACGTTGTTCTAAAAGGTCCGGGGCATTGTTGCAGGGCGGAATTACCGTGCCCGGCAGCCACAATTTGCCCTGCGGCCCCACAACCACCGCGCTTGGTCCAAAGTCAGCGATTGAAAGCCCGCGCAATACCGGAAGGATTTGCCCTGCAGGATCCAGCTTTGGCCCGCCCGGCTTTTCCTGCTTCACCGGATACACCCTGCCGCCTAGAAACGTTCCGTCCGGCGACAGATGCGCTTCCAGCACCAGTGACAATCCGTTTTCCGCGTTCAGATTGAACGGCCCGTACGTGGCAAAGTTGCCCAGCGAATAAGCAATCAATTTTCCCTTATAAACCTCCATCGCGCGCACCACGTGCGGCCCTGATCCCAGCACCAGGTCAGCGCCGGCGTCGATTGCCGCGTGAGCAAATTTGCGCAGGTCGCCGCGATCTTCACCCAAGAACATCTCGTCGCCTTCCAGAACGTGCTGATGTGTTGCTCCTTCCGCTCCGCCGTGAAATCCCACAATCACCAGGTCAGCTTCAGCACGCGCCGCACTAATGGTTTGTAATGCCGCATCCAGATCAAGAAAGTTGTATGCGCCGGGATATGTGGCAAACGCGATTACGTCGATCTTCCTGCCTTTCACCGTGAGCCGGGCGATATCGCCAACTTCACCCGTATGCGCGATCTGCACCGCATCCAGCGCCTGACGTGAGCTTGTGCGTCCATCCTGGCCAAAGTCCATGGCATGATTGTTGGCCAGCCCCATCACGGTGAACCCGGCGTCTTTCAAATATTTGTTGTAGCGCGTAGGCACGCGGAAGGCGAAGCACGTCCCCTCTTTCTTGCCGCGACATTTGGCCGAGTCGCCGCCATCCGTTAGCGGCCCTTCAAGATTTCCGTAAACAACATCACCACGTTTCAAGAGCGGCGTAACCTCGGCCAGCAAACCAGCGCCGTCATTCGGCGGCAGAGTCGATTCATCTGGGAAAGTTGTGCCAAGCATCACGTCGCCCACAGCGGTAATAACGATGTCGTCATAGGCATTTGCCGATGAAACAGGTGCTCCGGCGTCAGACGGGGGTTTCGCGGCCTCGGCTCCAGAGCTTGGCACCGTCGCTGGAGTCGCCTGCGGTGCAGCCGGCATAGATAGTTGTGGGGTTTGCGTCGTTTGTTGGGTCGTTTGCTGAATCGTTTCCTGGGGCTGACTCGCCCCGTAAACACTCAATGTAAAAAGTGACAAGAAGAGAACAAGCGCAGCACAGCCCGGTCTCATTGGATCAAACGTTGCCCAGGTTCGTATCCGGACACTGGCCCACCCCATGCCTCCAGGCATGAGTGAGCGAAGTGAAAAAGCGCCGGAAAGTGCTCTAAAACACTTGGGCTTTAGCTCCGGAAAAATCATGCTCTAACGTCCACCACCTGTCCTGCTACTACCATTTCAGCACAGCGGTTCCATGCGAACCAATAAGCAATTTCCCTGTAATCATCCACATCAAAGACCGCTAAATCCGCGTCTTTCCCCGCTTCAATGCTTCCTTTTTGCCCTTGCACCCCCAAAGCACATGCGGCGTTGATGGTCGTGGCAGCAATCGCCTCACCCGGAGTCAGCTTCATGTGTGTGCACGCTAAAGACATCACAAAAGGCAAGCTTGGGGTCGGTGAACTGCCGGGGTTGTAGTCGGTAGCCAGAGCCACCGGAACTCCGGCATCGATCAGTTTTCGCGCGTCAGGAAAATCCTTGTGCTCCAGAAAATAATTTGCTCCCGGCAGCAAGACCGCAACCGTCTCTCCTTGCGCCAGCAGCGCGATGTCTTCAGGATGAACACAATCCATGTGATCGAGCGAGGCCGGCTTGTGGGCCAGCAGACTGGCGATGCGCGTCTCAGTAAACTGACCGACGTGGGCACGCGCGCCAAAACCATGCGCTCGCGCCGCAGCAAATATCCTCTCTGTCTGCTCCAGCGTGAACGCTCCCCGCTCACAGAAAACGTCAACGTACTGTGCCAGCTTCTTCTTCGCAATGAGCGGAATAATCTCGTCGCAGATCTTCAGAACATAATCTTCTTCCCTGCCTTTGAACTCTGCCGGAACCACATGCGCCGCCAGCAGCGTTGCCACTACCGTACCCGGCCAACGCCGTGCCGCCTCACGAATCGCCTCCAGTGACTTGATCTCATCTTCAGTCGTCAGCCCATAGCCGGATTTCGCTTCCGCCACGCTGGTCCCCTGCTTCAGCATGGCATTGAGCGAAGCAAGAACTTTCTCGCTCAGTTGGCCGCGCGACGACTCCCGCACCGCAGCCACGCTTGACCGAATGCCGCCGCCGGCAGCAGCGATCTCTTCATACGTTGCGCCAGAAATCCGCTTCTCAAAATCCACCAATCGCGGCCCAGCAAATGCCGGATGCGTGTGGCAATCAATCAATCCAGGAAGAACCACCTTGCTCTTGCAATCGAACTCCTGAATTTTGCGCCGGCTGGTTCTAAGCCACGGATCGCGCAAGAGATCGCGCTGCGGCCCTGCGGCCAAGATCTTTCCGCCACCACAAAGCACGGCAGCGTCTTCCACAACGCCAATTTCATTGAGTGCGCGGCCGCGCCGTGGCACTGAGTCACCATGCAAGGTCAGCAACTGGCCGATATTGGCCAGAAGGAGGTAGGGAGATTTTTTTGTTTTAGGCAAAGTTCAGGTTACACGGCTCAGGACATTGGCGTCACGCATTTCGCGAACATCAACAGATTCAATTTTGTGTTCCTTTTGTTCTTCGTGATAATAGAGTTCCCTCGCTGCGCTCGGGATGTTAAGACTTCATCGGCACCTTCACGCCCTTCTTCTCCGCGAACCGCTCAGCTTCTTCATATCCGGCGTCCACATGCCTTGCCACGCCGATGCCCGGATCATTGGTCAATACGCGCTCAATCCGCTTCGCCATCGCCTCCGTGCCGTCAGCGACTGTGACTTGCCCGGCGTGTAGTGAATAGCCAATCCCCACGCCGCCGCCGTTGTGAATCGAAACCCAGCTTGCTCCGCTGGCGGTGTTGAGCAGAGCATTGAGCAGCGGCCAGTCGGCAACAGCATCACTGCCATCTTTCATGCTCTCGGTTTCACGATAAGGCGAAGCCACTGAGCCACAATCCAGATGGTCGCGGCCGATCACGATTGGCGCTTTGATTTTGCCCTTTTTCACCAGATCATTCATGGCCAGCCCGAACTGCGCTCGCTCACCATAGCCAAGCCAGCAGATGCGCGCCGGCAATCCCTGGAACTTGATGCGCTTGCGCGCCAGGTTAATCCAGCGGCTCAGGATGCGGTTCTGCGGGAATAACTCCAGCACCAGATCATCAGTCACAGCAATGTCAGCGGGATCGCCGGAGAGCGCCACCCAGCGGAACGGCCCCCGCCCTTCGCAGAACAGCGGGCGAATATACGCAGGCACAAAGCCGGGAAAATCATAGGCATCCTTCACGCCACGCTGATGAGCAAAGGTGCGGATGTTGTTGCCGTAGTCGAAGGTAACGCTGCCCATCTTCTGCAGCCGCAACATGCCTTCCACGTGCCGCGCCATCGCGTCAAGTGACTTCTCCAGATATACCTTAGGATCGTTCTTGCGCAGCTCCAGCGCCTGCTCCAAGGTCATGCCGTTGGGCACATAGCCGTTCAGTGGATCGTGCGCAGAAGTCTGGTCGGTAAGAATGTCTGGCAGCACGCCGCGCTCGACCAATTCAGGAATAACATCAGCGCAATTGCCCACCAGCCCGACCGAGACCGCCTCTTTCTTGCGCACAGCATTCTTCAGAATGCGCAGCGCTTCGTCCAGATTGTTGACCATGAAGTCGCAATAGCCGGTCTTCAGGCGCTTCTTGATGCGCTCCGCGTCAACGTCAATCCCTAAGAATGATGCGCCAGTCATGGTCGCCGCCAAAGGCTGCGCGCCGCCCATGCCACCCATACCGCCGCTCACTACCAGTTTGCCCGCCAGATCGCCGCCAAAATGCTTTTCTGCCGCTGCAGAAAACGTCTCAAACGTTCCCTCAATGATTCCCTGCGATCCAATATAAATCCATGAGCCAGCGGTCATCTGGCCATACATCATCAGGCCAGCCCGCTCCAGTTCGTTGAACTTCTCCCAGTTTGACCAATGCCCAACCAGGTTGGAGTTGGCGATCAGCACGCGCGGCGCGTAATCATGCGTCTTGAAGATCCCAACCGGCTTGCCTGACTGCACCAGCAGCGTCTCGTCGTTATCCAGGGATTTCAAGGAAGCCAGAATCGCTTCCAGGCATTGCTGGTTGCGCGCAGCTTTGCCCGTACCGCCATACACCACCAGATCGCGCGGCCGCTCGCCTACCTCATCATCAAGGTTGTTCATGAGCATGCGCATGGCTGCTTCCTGCGGCCATGCTTTGCAGGTCAGATTGGTTCCACGAGGAGCTTTCAGCGGCGGAAGGTGCGTGGCTTGAACTTCAATATCAACCGGCATAAAGAAATGGTAGCAGATCGGTGGGGCTGTACAACGCGATCCCCGCTTGCTGATGATGCCGTCAAATCGCCTGGCCTCAGGCTTCCACTCTTGCTTCAGTGCCTGTATTCTCGCGCGGCGGGAAGACCAGACCGCCTTCCGATGTTTTGATCGGCGTACAGGCACATTGCTCGCGTGGGTTGCTGAGCAGCGTGCCACAAGTTTCACATTTCCAAGCGAGTTCAGGGTTCGATCGTTGATTGCTCATCTGAGCTCCGTAAAGCGCGTGATCCCATTTCACTTAAATGGCCAGATGACGGCAATGCAGATGAAAATTTGCCGGGAATGGAACGACGACAAGAGTAGAGGATGCCTACCAGTCGCTATAAGCATTGCCTTCAGTGCTGGTGAGGCTTGATCCGCTTTTCACGTCACTGATTCCGGGCTCGGTCTGGTCCACGCTTTCCAAGACATCTTCCTGCACAGTCTGCCAGGTATCCGCTGAGTGAGTAAACGGGTCTTTGGGGATGGCATGGAGATAGCCCGCGCTTACAAGATCGCTCAGGGCCTGCGGCGCTTTGCTCTTATCCTGGGTGTATTGATCAATGGCCGTGCGCATGTTGTACAGGTCTTCTTTCAAGACCGCTTCATTGGCATGAAGCACGTGAATTTTGTAGATCGGCACCATCACACCCAGCAAAATTGAGATCATCGCGCACACAATGATCAGCTCAATCAACGTAAAGCCGCCTTGCCGCCGGATTTTCAATGGACGTTTCATACGCTTTACCAGTCCTTATATTTTGTGCCGTTCAGCCCGGTCCCCGTTGATTTGGTGTAAACATCAAAGACGTTTTGGCCGCCCCAGGAGTCGGAATCTGGATCATCCTGCATGGAGCGGAGCCCCCAGTCTGTGTTGCCCGTCATGGGGTCAACGGGGATATGGCGCAAAAAACGCAGCTTTTTGCCACCTGCGATTTCTACTCCATTCACCAGCGTATCCAGGTCTGGCGGATAGCCTTCCGTGCCTAATTTCACTTGGAACGCGTTTCTGTCCGCCGCATCCTTGTAGCGATCAATGGCGGTGCGCATCTCCCAGAGAGCGCGATGTAAATCCACTTCCCGCTGGCGCCTGACCGTGACTTTCATCACCGGAACTGCCGCTCCCATCAGGATCAGCAGGATGGTGATCACCACAATCATCTCCAGCAGCGTAACGCCGCGCTCTCCAGCGATCCGCCGCTGGGCCAATGCGCTCCGAAGATCAGCTCTCAACTTCATCTAAAACCTAGTTTACCGTAACCGAGGCTTGCGATCCCAGAACCTCAAGCTGCTGGTTCTGGCTGTTACGCGCGCCAGGGAACGAGATGGCAATGTTGCTGCTGCCTTTGGCCTTGGCGGTGAATACCAGGTTGAAGACCGCACCGTCACCGGAAATTCCATGCGTTCCCGGAGGCCGCTGCGCCGTAATTTGCAGCTTGCCTGCTGAAGGATCGTCGCGATGCACCAGAATCACCTGCTGGCCGTCTTTGGCCAGAAAGTCTCCATTGGTCACGCTGTTGAACTGTACCGTCTTGGGATCGTAGGTGATCTGGATGGGTACAGCAGAAATGTCCTGCCCATGCGCCAGCTTCACGGTCACGTTGAAGTTGCTTCCCTGCTGTAGCGTCAGGCTTTCCGGATCAAGCGTCAAGCTCACCTGGCCGGGCTTGCCGGTTTGCGGAACCGAAGGCTGCACCGCCGGAGCCACAGTCTGCTGTTGCTGTGCAGGCTGCTGCGTGGGTGCTGCTGGTTGCGGTTGAACAGCCTGAGGTGGAGTTTGAGCTTGCGCCGGCTGACGGGTTGGTGCTGCCGGAGTGGCCGGCGGTTGCGCTGCCCCTGCAGAAGCTACCGCTGGCGCAGTTGGGTTGGGCTCTGCCGGCTTGGCGGCAATACGAAGATCAATGCCGCTGCCTGTGCCAACGTCATAAGCGCGTTTGTTCAGGTCGTTAAGCTCCTGGCCGCGGACGATGTGCGGCACCAGCAGGAAGACGAGTTCATTGGTGATGTGCTCTTTTTGGGTTGAAGAAAACAGGTACTTCAGAATCGGTATTTCACCCAGTATCGGAGTGCCGCCAGTCGTCCTGGTGTCCTGCTCTTCCAAAATGCCGCCCAGAAGGTTCATCTCGCCATCGGCCAGGCGGATGGTCTGCTCCGCCTTGCGCGTGCTGATAATGGGCTGGGTAATGCCGCCAATGGTCTCTGATCCGTTCAGGTTTGAAATTTCCATGGAGAGCTTCAGCGTCACCTGCCCGTCAGGATGCACGCGCGGCGTGATCTCCATTTTTACGCCGACGTCAGTGTAGGTGAACTGCGTGTTCACACCCACCGCACCTACGGCCGTGCCTACGCCCAGCGGAGTTCCGAACGAACCAGTGGCAATCGGGATCTTGTCTGCGATGGTGAGTGTTGCTTTCTCATTGTCGGTGGCGCGGATGCGCGGGCTCTGCATGATCTTGGTATCGGCATCAGAGAACAGCGCAACCGCCTTTATCGGATCAATGGTCACTGCGTAGTTCGTTGAATTCAGGTGCTGCAGGTCATTGAAGTTCAGGTTGGGGCCGGAAGATGTTGTCGTGGTGGTGCCGGTGCCCGGAGTAGTGGTAGTGGTATTCGCGCTCTGCAAGGCCACGCTGGCGTTCTGCGGAGGCGTAATCCCCAGGTTATGCAGTTTGTCTCGCCGCACCTGCGCCACTATTACGTCGACAATCACTTCCGGCTTGGACTTATCAATGTCATCGATCATCTTTGAGGCCAGCGCCAGCTGGTCTGGCGTGCCTTTGATGACAATGGCGTTTTGCGAAGGAATCTGCTGAATGCGCTGTACTTCAAGCACCGTGCGGATGGCGTTGACAATGTCCTGAAGATCGGTCGGGGTGGAGACGTTGCCCAGATAAAAAGTTTTAACTACGTTCTGCTCCAGTTCGCGGCGCTTGGCCTGCGTATCTGCGGCGACAAAAATTGTGTTGGGCGTAACCGGCCGCCAAAAGGTACGAGATTCGAGCGCCAGAATGTCAAGCCCTTCCTGGAGACTAACGTTTTGCAGCTTGAGAGTGAGGGGGCGAGAAGTGTAGTCAGGATCAAAGAGAACGTTGATGCCAGCCAGCTTGCCAATGGTCTCGTATTCCGTCTTGGAGTCTTCATTCACCATTTCCAGCGCATTCAATGGCACGGATGGGATTTGGGCCAGCGCTACCGGCCCACCAGAGTTTTCCAGGCGCTGCATCAGCGGGTCTTCCGCTTCAGCTTTTGGAGGGGGCTGGTTGGCTCCAGGCTGCCCGCCCGCATGCGGCTTCTTCATCATCTCCTGCGTGCGCCGGATTTCCTGTGCCGCCAGGTCATTGCTGGGATCCACTTCAATCGCTTGCTGGAAGAGCGTGAGCGCATCCTGAAGATTGCCCTGGTCGCGGAGCTTCTGTCCGCGTTTGACTTTGGAAGCCGCGGCCAGGAAGCGCATGCGCTCAAAAGGAACGCGGTATTTCAGCTCCTGGGGTTTGGCCTGATAGGCGGCTTTATAGTACTCGAAAGCAGCCTCGTAATCCTCGCGTGCCTCCGCCTTCACCCCTTTGTTGTAAAGGGATCTGGCTGACTCCGCGGCAGACAAAATAGCCGCAAACACTAGCAAAACTGTGAGGCTTGCCGTTACCTTCCTCATACGCTCCTATGGCTCACTTTTGGCTTTGATTTAAGTCCTTCTTTTTCAGGGGAAATGGTGGGGGCACGACCCGTCTTCTTACCCTAAATTGAGACCTTTTTGGAAGCCAGATTATACACCCAAATCAGGTGCATTCCTAGAACGACTTTCGTAACAAGATTTGCGCTGTGTTAGCATAAAAAGTTTGCCGTCCTGTGCAAATGTTGCCATGGCCCGCCAAACCACGCATCAGACCGAGCCGAATAAGCCGAAGAACGTCAAGCGCGACCCCATTGCCTCCGGCGAGCGCGATGCCTCGGTCAATCGCGCGGCCAGCCACAATTATTTTCTTGAAGACAGGCTGGAAGCAGGCATTGTTCTTACCGGCTCTGAGGTGAAATCTGTCCGCGCGGGACGCGCCAATCTGAAAGACGGCTATGCCTTATTAAAAGATGGTGAATTGTGGCTCCTGAACGCCCATATTGGCGCGTATGAAAACGCCGGCTATGCCGCCCATACTCCTGAACGCACGCGCAAACTGCTGGTCCACGCGGAAGAGCTGCACAAACTGCATGGAAAGACCCAGCAGAAAGGCTATACGCTGGTCCCCACGCGCATGTACTTTAAGAAAGGTAAGATCAAGTGTGAGATTGCCCTGGCCAAAGGCAAACAAAGCTGGGACAAACGTGAAACCGAACGGCGTCGCACCGCCGATAAAGAAGCCCGCGAGGCCATTGCCCGCTCAAGAAAAGGATAAGTTAGCAGCCTTTATTCAAAAGAACTAGGAGCACGCACGCCGCTTATGGATATACGCCTGATCGCCGCAAATTTCGCCGAAGTTGAAACCGAATGCCTGGTCACCATTGCTTTGGACCATGGAAACAAGCAAAAGAGCGAGCCGCACCTCACCGTGAAAGATCCTGCGCTGGAAAAGGCTGCAGCCGATCTGATCTCCAGCGGCGAACTTACCGGCAAGGCTTATGAAGCCATCTTGTTGCATCGTCCGCAAGGGCTTAAGGCCAAGAGGCTCCTCATTGTTGGCGCAGGCAAGGCCAAGAATTTCAGCCATCTTGAAGTGCGTAAGGCAGCCGGGTCGGCATTGCGTACGCTGAAGCCCAAAATGATCAAAAGCTGCGCCTTTGTTCTGCCTGAACTCTCCGCCGGCCCTGAAGATTCCCTGCGCTCCATTGTTGAAGGCGCAGTGGTGGCCGACTACGACCCGGACATTTACCGCAGCGATCGCAAAGACTACAGCATGAAAGAAGTCACGGTTGTCGCGCCAGCCGGATCAGATCAGGCGCGGCTGCAACGTGCCCTGGAGCAGGCGCGGATCATCGGCGAATCGCAGAACTTTACCCGCGAACTAGTCAACGAACCCAGCAACCGCCTTACGCCGACCATTCTTGCCGACCGCGCCAAAAAAATGTGCGAGAGCGTTGGCCTGAAATGCGAGCTGATGGGGCCGGAAAAGATCAAAGAAATGAAGATGGGCGCTTTCTGGAGCGTGGCCCAGGGTTCAGATGAGGAACCACGGCTCATCGTGATGAAGTACGAACCACAAGGTGCGCCGCAAAAACCGATGCTAGGACTGGTGGGCAAAGGGATCACTTTTGATACCGGCGGCATCTCCATTAAGCCCGCTGACGGCATGGAGAAAATGAAATATGACATGGCCGGTGGCGCTGCCATGATTGGCGCGATGCGCGCGATTGCATTGCTGAAGCCGAATGTAAGGGTCATCGGCATTGTCTGCGCCACGGAAAACATGCCCAGCGGCAAAGCCCAGAAGCCGGGCGATGTTCAGATTGCCATGTCCGGCAAATCAATTGAGATCATTAATACTGATGCGGAAGGCCGCCTGGTGCTGGCTGATGGCCTGCACTATGCAAGAACTCTCGGCTGCACGCACCTGATTGACGCTGCCACTCTCACCGGCGCTTGCGTGGTGGCGCTGGGCGGCGTGAATGCCGGCGTCTTTGCCAACGATGAAGGCGTGTATCAGCACTTTACCAATGCCTTGCAGCGGTCAGGAGAAAAGTTCTGGCGTCTGCCGCTCGATCAGGAATATCTCGACATGATCCGCTCCAACATTGCCGACATTATGAATACCGGCGGACGCTGGGGCGGCGCCAGCACAGCAGCCGTCTTCCTGAAAGAATTTGCGGAGGAAACACCCTGGGTCCATCTCGATATCGCAGGCACCGCCTGGATCGACGAGAACAAGAGCTGGATCGCCAAAGGCCCGTCAGGAATCGCCGTAAGAAGTTTGGTGGAGTTTGTGCGTAGCTTTGAGAATAGCCATTAACAGAAACAAAGCGCGGCCCCGCATGGGGTCGCGCCTTGTTATCAGATTCACCTTCGTCCGCCAGCTTACTTCGCCCGGCTCGGATCATCGTTCGGGTTTACATAATTGAACTGCACAGGCGACTGCCCATGGACCTGCACAACAACCTCGCCCGAGGCCATTGCGTAGTGATGCATATCAGGATCGAGATAGGCAAAGCTGCCCGCGGGGAAGCTTGCCATCTTGCTGGTGTCAAACGTATCCCCCATCCCGACTTTGAACGTTCCCGAAATCACGGTCACATTCTCCCGCAGAGGATGCCAGTGCGGCGCGATGCGATATCCGTCGGGCAGCTTGAGCCGTATGGTGTACTCGCCGGTGGAAGCCGTCGGGTCGCCTTCAAGCACCGCGAACTGCGCGCCCTTCGCTACGAAGGGTGGCGGAGGGCCCCATTTGGTGGTCTCCGGGGTAAATGCATTGTTTGCGTGCGACGCTGGATGAGCGACCGCGCTGACAGCTTGTCCTGCCCAAACAACCAGGGCAGCTAGCACAATTGTGAGAAGTAAAGCTTTTTTCATTGGTGTTCTCCTTCTATCTCTCTCCAATCTTTGTCTAACGCATCATCGTTCTCCGGGGCGGCTTTTACAATCGAGCGGGGGTAATGCTTTTGTATCTTTTATGTATCGCTGTAAGTGATAGAAAATTAGTGGCATAATGGGACTTGGCAGAAGACTGGATGCCGCGCACAAAGCCACACAATCTCGGCGTTGAACTTGACCTGGGGCGTTACGAGCTGCGCCGCTCCGGACATCGGGTAAAGCTCGAGAAAAAGCCCATGGAGCTGCTGATCTTCCTGGTTGGGCGGCGCGAGCAGATGGTCTCTCGCGAAGACATTGTCAGGAAACTTTGGCGCTCCAACCCCTTCATCGACACCGAGCGCAACCTCAACAATATCGTGCGGAAAATCCGTACGGCGCTCGGCGACAATTCCGATAAACCGCGCTTCGTTGAAACCGTAGTGGGCAAAGGCTACCGTTTCATCGGTCCATTGCGCGTGATTGACGCGCAATATCCCCGTGCCGATCTCGCGCCGTCCGCTGCGGGTTCAACCAGGCCGGAGCACGCGATTGAACGAGGTGAGCGCTCCTCGCTGGCCGTGATGCCGCTGGCGCTCTGGGGCAAGGCCACCGGCGATCGCGGGTTGTGTCTTGGCTTTGCCGATGCGCTGGTTTCACGGCTGGGCAATCTGCGGGACATCGACGTGCTTCCAACTTCAGCCGTGCTGAATCTGCCACCAGACTCTCCTCCCTCCGACATCGCCGCGCGCCTGGGCATCCGCTTTGTCGTCCGCGGCGGAATTCAGGCGTCAAAGGGACAATGGCATCTCTCACTGGAATTGTTTGACACCTATCTGCAGGGTGCTCGCTGGAAGAGGAAAAGCGAGCTCGACGAAAGCCGGCTCTTCGAGCTGGAAACTGAGATCGCGAAACAGATTGCCGGCGCGCTAAACCGGCCGCTGGTTCAAGAGACCGTGCAGCAGCGCCCACGCTATAGCCGCAACGCCCTGGCTTATGCGGAGTTCATGAGCGGCTACCGCCTCAGCGCATCCGGCGACGCGGCCGAGATGGAGAAAGCGATTCATCACCTCACCAACGCTGTGACTCGCGATCCTGCTTTTGCCCTGGCCCACGCCACGCTCTCGTTGGCCTGCGCCAAGCGCCATTTCGAATACGATCCGGCCAGCGTGTGGCTGGAAAAGGCTGAGTTTCATTGCCAGCGCGCCCTTGAACTTGAACCTGAACTGCCCGAGGGGTATGTTGCACGCGCGTTTCTGGTCTGGGGACCGTCAAAAAACTTCCAGCACCTGGAAGCGATCACAGCACTCAAGCGCGCCATTACTCTGCAGGCCAACCTGCCGCATGCGTACAGCCGTCTCGGCACCATCCTGGCGCATGTCGGCTTGCTGGATCATGCAGCGGAAATGTTTGAGCGAGGACGGCCTTTCCATCCCCAGAAGGCCGTTAGCCATAGCATTGCCCAGGTCTACTTGTGGAAGGGGGAATACGAGTTGGCGCGGGAGACGATCGCCGCCTGGCGCAAAGAAAGCCCCAGCAACAAATATGCGCTTCATTTTGCCGTGCAGCCGCCGATGATGGTGGGCGACTGGAAGACGGCTCAGGCGCTGGTGGATGAAGCTCTCAGGCTTGCGCCGGAAGACCCGCTCGTGATCAGCACGCAGGGCGCCCTCTACGCATTGATGGGGAAAGTAAAACCGGCGCTCGATTGCATGACCCGTGCGTGTGCGAATCCGAAATCATTTGGACACGCCCACCACACCCACTATCAGGTCGCGTGCATTCTCGCCCTGACGGGGCAGCCCCAGCCAGCCTTTGAATGGCTGGAACGCAGCGTTGGCACAGGATTCGCATGCTGGCCTTTCTTCCTGAAAGACCTTTGTCTTGAGAGTCTGCGCGGCCTGCCTGAGTTTGAACTTCTCATCAGCTCGCTGCAGGCCAAGTATCCCGATCACCTGGGATTGCTCTAGTAAGCCCGGCCGATCAGCGCGCACGAGCCACGATCAGCGTAATGTCGTCATACTGCTCACCCGGACTGAACTGCCGCACCTCGGCCACAACGGCATCCAGCAGATCCCGAGCCTGCATCTCGCGATAGCGGCGTAACCCCGCGACCAACCGTTCTTCCCCAAATTCCTCGCCAGTTCCGGCAAAGGCTTCCGTGATGCCGTCTGTATAAATGGCCAGCACGTCTCCGGCGCTGAGCGTGCACTCGCGGACCGCGCAGTCCCACTCGTTGAACAAACCGAGCACGGTGCAGGTAGAGTCGAGCGTTACCAGAGTGCCATCGCGGCGAAGCAGCAGAGCGGGCAGGTGTCCGCAATTGATGTAGCGCAGACGCTCGGTGCCATCATCATATTCGGCAAAGAAGAGCGTGGCGTAAGCGTTGTCGGCGGTGTTGTCATAAAAGAGCTGATTCACGGAGCGCAGGAGCCGCTGCGGCTCATCCAGCGCCATCGCGCACTGGCTGCGCAGGTTGGCCTGGAGATTGGCCATCAGCAGCGCGCCGGCAATTCCTTTGCCGGCAATATCGCCCAGCACCAGACCCAGCCGGCCGTCGCCCAGATGAAGAAAGTCGTAATAGTCGCCGCCTACCTGATGCGCCTGTATGCAGGTCCCCGCATAATCAAGCGTCTTCATTGGCGGCAAACTCTGCGGAAAAAGCCGGGCCTGCACTTGCCGGGCGATTTCCATCTCATGCGCGGCGCGGCGTTCCGACTCCAGTTTTTCCGCGGCGGCGCGCCGTTGCTCTGCCACTGCCTGGTTCATCTCATCAAAGCTGACCAGGGAAAATGTGTTGCCGTCAATATCTTCAAAGCGCGTGAAAACGCCGCCCCAGATCGGCGCCTGCTTGCCCAGCAGCGTGGGTGACGGGCTTTCATGCGGCACATACTTTACCCGCCGGAGCCGCGGCGTATGGTGAAAGCGAACTCCGTTTTTTCTCCACTCAACGTATTTGGCGGCAACATCTTCAGTTACAAAAACTATCCCTGTGGGACGGCCAATGAGCTTGGCCAGCTCAGATTCCGGTTCGGGCGCAATCAGGGTCAACACCGCTGTGCCATCAGGCGGAGCAACCGCCAGCCATCGCTGGCCGGTTTGCAGGCGAACGTCAAAGGCCAGAGCGAACCCAAGCTGATCAAGAAAAAAGCGAAGGCTCCGCTCCTGATCGCGGACAAAGATATTCACCGTGTGCACACGCAGGTGCGGGCTTTGCCGTTCCATGCCCTGATCGGCAAAACCGGCTGCTAGGGAGAAGCTGGCCACGCCGATGATTATAAAACCGCAGGCCTTTAAGCGTTTGCCCCGGCTATCTGCAAGAAAAACCAGCTTATATGGCCCCTTGCGGCAGCCCACAGATGAGGAAGAAGCAATTACCGTGGTAATCATTTCCCGCTGTGTTTTGCCCGTTTGTGATTGCAATACCCGCTGGTCTGGAAGAGAATCCGCCTTGCCCTCCTAACCCCTCGCATCCAGCCAGCCCTCGTCCTTACTTTCCCAACTTCCGGAAAACAAGGTAAGGAGAAGTCAATGAAACGGTTATTTGTAAGCGCGTTAATCTTTTTCTTCGCTCTGGCAGCTGTGGCCAATGACAAGCACGACCATGATAGGGACCAGGATGAGCATGGCCGTAAAAACATGAAATTTACCCAGGAAGGCGCGTTCGCCAGCGTCTCCGCCAACACCAACCCTCAATCCAATTTCAGCGTAAACGTATCGCGCGGCTCAAGCTCAACTTCGCCGGCCAGCACCTTCCTCAATTTTGATTTCATCACCGTTGCCGATGACAACGTCACCGAAACAGTCACCATCATTTTCGGTGAAATTCCCAACAGCGCATTTACCGGTGACAAGACGCGGGACCTGACGCTTGATCTTGATACCAGCACCTTGGATCCGTCAGTCACATCCAGTGAAACCTGCACCATCGACTTGAATGTGCTCTCAATCACCTGCAACCCGGTTACGCTTGGCATGATTCATCTGGAATTCCACGAGAACGGCGCCCAGGCGACCAAAATTCTGAACCATGTGGAAGAAGACATTCTTGGCCCGGTTACCACGCTCATCCACTCCAGTTCAGACAGCGGCTCTGCCAACGTGCAGGGTTCGATATTTGGAGTGCCGGTATCCAGCTCATTGGCTACGGTGGGGGTAAACCACAGCTCGAGCATAGAGATCACCAGACACTAAGCTGTAGAGGCTTGAGCAACGGACAATTTTAAGATTAGAGGCGGGAGATGCGCTCCCGCCTTCTTTTTTGGTAATAGGTTTCGAGGCGATTTGAGCAATCGGCAAACAAACAGCTAAGACTTAAGCTTTTTTCACATCACTGGCGGGGCGTCGATCCCCATGAGCGCCAGGCCCTGAATCAGTGCGCGCCGTACCACCGCCGCCGTAACCAGCAGGAAGCGCTTGCGCGCTTCATCTTCTTCAGTGAGGATGTGGTGCTTGTGGTAGAAGTTGTTAAATTGCTGCGCCAGTTGGAACGCGTACTTGGCCGCGTAAGCCGGCTCAGTGGTGCTGATGCACTGCTCCACCATGTTGGAAAGCTGTCCGGCGCGCAGCCAGAGTTCCCATAACTCGTCATCTTCTTTGAGGAACCGTAGATCGGTCTCGCCTGCCAGAATCTCTTCTGCGCTCAGGCTGGCCTTGCGGAAGATATTGGTGGCGCGCACGATGGCATATTGCGCGTATGGTCCGGTCTCGCCTTCAAAGCTCAGCGCTTCTTTGAAGTCAAAAGCAATCACCGAGGTTTTGGTGAACTTGAGCATGAAGTAGCGCAGCGCGCCGATGGCGATCTGCGCGGCTATGCTGCGCCGCTCAGCTTCGCTCATCTCCGGATGACGCGCATCCACTTCTTTCTGTGCCGCTGTGATCAGAGCATTGATGAGATCATCGGCCTTTACGCCAAAACCTTTGCGGCCTGAAACTTCGATGTAGGCGCGCTTCTGCTCTTCTTCCGATACGTCATAGCCCAGTTCCATGGCGCAGCGCGGCGTGAGCGCCACCATCTCATAAGAAAAATGATGATAGTTCTCCGCCTGCTCCGCATAGCCCAGGCCGCGGATGGCCTCAATCACGTTGTTTTGTGGATCGGCCTGGCGGGAATCGATGACGTTGTAGATGGCATTTACGCTGCCAAAATGCGGATGGTTCACCTCACCGCTCTCGGCGGAGATCCAAACCTGCCGCCCGTTGGGATAGCGATAGAAAGGCTGATAGCCAAAGTCGCGGCCCAGCAGGCCAAACTTCCATAAGTGATAGGCGATGTCTTTGCCGACATAGGTAACTGTATGGTTTGAGCGCACGATCACCTTGGCGTCTTCATCCGGGCCGGCCTTGGCCTCAGCCTCATTGCTTTCGGCTTCAGATTGCCGTTTAGCGGTTGGCGAAGAAGCGCGCTTCATCACCCAGCAGCCTTTGTTCTTGCCTTCAGTCTCAAAGTAGAGCACGCCTTTCTGCTTCAACTGGTCAAAAGCCAACTCCCAGAAATGCAGATGGAGGATCTCGCTTTCCTGGGGGAGAAAATCGTACTCAATGCCCAGCCGCTCCATGGTTTCAAGATGGCGCCGGATGATGGCATTGGAAATCAGCTTGCCGATCTCAGCCGCTACGTTCCCGCCTTTTTCAATATCGTGCAGCGTCTGCAGGCGCAGTTTCAGATTGTCCTTGTTCTGCTCATACCATTGCGAAACCCGCGCGTAGAGGTCCCAGCAGTAGTAATCGAATGAGCGTGGCGGAGCTTCACTGGCGGCAATCAAGGCCTCAATCTCAGCCTTCCCTTTCTTTTCCAGATTGAGAAATCCAACTACTACGTCCGCCACCTGCACGCCGGTGTTATCGATATAGTTCTGCACATCCACATGCGCGCCGGCGGCCTGCAGCAGGTGAACAAAGGTATCGCCCAGAATCGCATTGCGCAGGTGGCCGATATGGGCGGCTTTGTTGGGATTGATGCTGGTGTGCTCCACCAGAATCTTCTGTCCTGCGGCCGATCCTTGCCTGCTCTCTGGCGACAACATGATGCGCGCTGCTGCTTCACGATCAAGGCGGGCATTGATGTATCCGGCGCCTGCGACCTCAAACTTCTGAAACCCCGGCACTTGGCCCAGGCCGGCAACGATCTCTTCGGCGATCTTGCGCGGCGGCTTGCGCAGCTTTTTTGCCAGTTCAAAGCTCAGGGGCAGCGCATACTCTCCCAGACCTACGTTGGGCGGCTGGTCCACCACAATGCGTGGCAAATCAACGTTGTACTGCTGTTTGAGAAGATCGCGGACCCGCTGGATGAGCTGCTGCTGTAATTCCAGATACAAGTGTTTGCCTTTGGCAAGAGGGATTTAGCGGCAAGTTGCTGATGAAAAAGGTGATTATAGCAAAGCTAAAGAGAGACTTTTTGAGACAAAAAATTTTGGGATTGTTTTCCCGTTTTCAATGTTCATGTCAGAAGCAGCTACCCAGAAGCCCGTTTGTGGACCGCGACGTATTGCGTGCAGCGCGCCTCGGTCTATGACTTGTAACCGGGATGTTACGTCAACTTCGTCGCCACGGTGCTTTCGATAAAAATGGTTGCTATGAGTTCGATTGCATTCCCATCGCTGCGGCCGGTTGTTTCCGCCTGTGCCAGTAATCCAAGGCCGCAAAAAGAAGGACAGCAGGCACGCCGGTCAGCCCGCAAGCGATAAAGAAAATGCCGTAGGCATGAATAAGGCCGTGCGTGGCGCTCAAGCTTTCAACCTCAGCGCCGGAAAATCCCTTCAATATCTTTCCCAACCAGGCATAGGTTGAACTCAACAGCGCATACTGGGTGGCGGTGTATCCAATGTTGGTGAGACTTGACATGTAGGCGACAAGCGCAACGCCTGCAAAGCTGATGCCGAAGTTATCACCTGCCATGATCAGGGCAAAGAGAGGAACCGTGGTGCCGGCGAACGCGAGAGTCGCATACGCGGCAATCGCGGCAGACTGCAATACGCCCCCGATGATGAGCGCACGCATGTAGCCAAGCTTCAGCGAGCAGAACCCGCCGGCTGCAATGCCTGCAAACGTCGCGATGAGTCCGATTGACCCGCGCACCGCTCCGACGGTCGCCTTGGAAAGGCCGACGTCGTGGTAGTAGGGATTCGCCATGGGACCCATGATGAAGTCCGGCACGCGGTACAGGCTGATTGCCGCCAGCATCACCAGCGCGAGCCAGCCATGGGCGCGAAAAAAAGCGATGAACGGTCCTACCACAGCGTCCAGGAAGCCGCGCCACGTCCAAAGCGGCGCGTCACGCTGTTTCTTGTCCATCACCGCGTCCGCGCGCTCCGGTTCCCTGGCAAACCAGGTCGCGATGATTCCAATTCCCATGGCCGCGCCGTAAATACCATAAGACATGCGCCAGCCCACGGTCGCTGCCAGGATGAGGATAAGGGAATCTGTAGCCAGGATCGCCAGGCGATAGCTGAACTGATAAGCAGACGCGAGAAGGCCTTGTTCTTCTCCATCGTCTGCCGATTCAATTCGCCAAGCATCGACCACGATGTCTTGTGTCGATGAGGCAAACGCGACGACAAGCGCAAGAGCTCCCAGCCAGCCGAGCCCGGCTTTCGTGCCAGTTCCGCCCATCGCGCACAGCGCCAGCCCGACGAGAATTTGCGAGAACATCATCCACCCGCGCCGGCGTCCAAGCCGCTTGAATAAGGGCAAATCCACGCGGTCCATTACGGGCGCCCACAGAAATTTCAGCGAATAGGCAATGCCCACCCAGGAAAGAAAGCCAATGGCCGTCAGGGAGGTGTGTTCATCGCGCAGCCAGTAGCCGAATGTATTGCCCACCAGCAGAAAGGGAAGCCCTGAAGAAAACCCGAGCAACAACATCGCCAGCGTTTTGGGACGCAGGTATTCACTGATCCGGTGCTTGTGTGGACTCACGCGTCCATTGTCTACAGGAGCCTCACGAAACACAACCATGTGCTCCAGCCACGCGCATTGAAGCGCAGCATAGTCAGATTATTCTGTTGTTAGAGATGCGACCAGCGGCAAAGCGGGTAGGAGTGGACGTGACTCTTCCATTGGAATGAGCTTTCCCCAGCTAAAAGGCACTTGACGTTGGCGAATAAAATACGATACAACCTACCGTACCCTTTGCAGGCAAAAGGGGCGAGTTATTTGAAAATTGAAATGGAAGGACAAGAGGTAGGATTGCGCCCCTCTGCCGATTCTTGGGTGGGCTTCTGTCCCAGCACGCCAAAACCGGGCGCACTGGGGGCCGACCGAGAGTTTTGTTATGTGAAGCGTTTTCCAAGTCCCAATGAGCTTGGGTGAGGTTGGGTGAGGTTGGGTGGAAATGGGTGAAATCAGGGGAGGTGGAGGGGAGTGCCCGATTTTGGTGCAATTTTGCCAAGCCAGGTTGACAAGGAAGGACTTGGGCGAGATGAGCGTTGAAAATAGGGTCTAAAAAAGCTATGAAATACCCCCAATCGCACTCTGAAACCCAGCGTTCTGCAGAGGGCCGCAAGCGTTCACCCAGACGGCGAAGAACGTGGTAATCCCATTGAGAGCCAGGCGGAGCCGATCCTTCGCCTCGCACAAGGCACATGGTCCAGGAAAGAGATGTCGTGTGCTCGGCTCAGGATGGCGCGCCCTCAGGTCCATGGTGGAGGTTTGACGCCATTCATGGCGGAACCTATGATGGAAATTTTAGGCTTTCATGCGCATCGCTTACTTAGAATGCTTTTCCGGAATCAGCGGCGATATGTTCCTGGGCGCGCTGCTGGACGCCGGGGTCCCGCCCGAGGTCTTTACCCGCACGGTGGAAGCCCTGGGCGTTGACGCGCGTCTGGAGATTTCTCGGGTTGACCGCAGCGGCATCACCGCCACCAAGCTGGACGTGATTGCCGCGGGCGAAAAAGAGCTGCCACGGGAAGAGTTCTGGGCAGAAGCAGTCAGCAATCAGCAGTCAGCAGTCAGCCCGGCAGAAGCTTCGTCTGGGGCACATGCGCATGATCACCTTCACGACCATGCGCATTCGCATCGTGTCCATGGACATTCTCACGGGGGAAACGAGGACACAGCCGGCCATGCAAACGCAGGCGAGGGCGCCTGCGCTCCCCAATTGACGCATGGCCACGAACATAGCGGCGGGGAATCGCACAGCCATTCGCACGATCATAGTGAGCATTCACAGACACCGCCGAGGGCGGCCGTCCACCCCAGCAAGCCAACATCGGGCTTGCCGGGAACCCCGGCGGTGCCACACGAGCATGGGTCACACGAGCATCGCCATGCTCACCCGCATCGCGGGTTGAAAGAAATCCGCCAGATTATCCATCAGGCAGCAATCAGCCAATCGGCAAAAGATCGGGCGATAAAGATTTTTGAAGCGCTGGGCGCGGCGGAGGCCAAGGTACACAACAGCGACATCGAGAAAATCCATTTCCACGAGGTCGGTGCGATTGACGCCATTGTGGATATTGTCTGCGCCTCAGTAGGCGCGGAAGCGCTGGGCGTGGATGAATGGATCTGCTCTCCGCTGAACGTTGGCGGCGGGACTGTGGTTTGCGCCCATGGGACTTTTCCTATTCCCGCGCCAGCCACGCTAGAGCTGTTGAAGAACGCGCCGGTATATTCCGGCGAAATCCAGAAAGAGCTGGTTACGCCCACAGGCGCCGCCATTGTGAGCGTGCTGGCCTCGCGCTACGTGAATTTCCCGGCCATAAAGCCCCAAAAGACGGCTTACGGCGCGGGCACGCGCAACTTTAAGAACTTCCCCAACGTCGTTCGCCTCACCGTTGGTGAAACGGAGCCGGGTCCCCTAAAGCCAGGGCCCACGGATCGCGCCGCTTTGGCGCAATCCGGGATGGAGAAGCCGCCATTTCCGGTGGAAGAGATCAGCGTGCTGGAAGCCAATGTTGACGATATGTCTCCGCAGGTTTTTGGCTATGTAATGGAGCAGGCCCTGCAGCAGGGCGCGCTGGACGTGTTTGGCACCCCGGTACAGATGAAGAAGAACCGTCCCGGCATGCTGCTGACCGTTTTGTGCCGCCCGGAAGACAGCCAGCGGCTGACAAAGATGATTCTGGCGGAAACCACCACGCTGGGCGTCCGCATGCGGCAGGAAACCCGTGCCGCGCTGGCGCGCCGCCACATCAGCATAAACACCAAATGGGGAGAAGTTCGCATGAAGCTGGCCAACCTCAACGGCAGTATCAGCAACTACGCTCCTGAGTATGAAGATTGCCGCCGCATTGCGCAGGAACAGAATGTGCCGCTGAAAACGGTCATGCAGGAAGCCATAAAAGTTTATCTGGAACGGAACAATGGATAAGGGCAACAAGTTCTACATCACAACGCCCATTTACTATGTAAACGCGCGGCCGCACATTGGCCACGCTTACACCACGCTGGTTTGCGACGCCATTGCGCGGCGCAAGCGCATGCTGGGCATCGATACGCGTTTCCTAACCGGCACGGACGAGCACGGCCAGAAGATCGAGCGCTCCGCCAGCGAAGCCCAGACCCCGCCGCAGAAGTGGGTGGACAAGATCTCCGCCGAATTTCGCGCGCTGTTTGACAAGATGGGCATCACCTACGATGACTACATCCGCACCACTGAGCCCAGGCACAAGCGCGGCGCGCAGGAGCTGTGGAAGCGTATCCAGGATAAGGGCTTCATCTATAAAGGCACTTACACCGGCCAATACTGCGTCGCTGACGAGCTCTATGTTGATGTTGGCCCGGGCGCGCCTTGCCCGGAGTGCGGCCGTCCGACGGAGACCGTGAGCGAAGAAAATTATTACTTTAAGCTCTCAGCCTTTGCTGACAAGCTGCTGGCGCATTACCAGCAGAATCCCGGCTTCATCCGTCCGGAAACGCGGCGCAATGAAGTGATTGCCTTTGTCAAAAGCGGCTTGCGCGATCTCTCCATCAGCCGCAGCACGTTCAAGTGGGGCATTCCAGTTCCCGGCGACCCCAAGCACGTGATGTATGTTTGGCTGGATGCGCTCAGCAACTACTGCACCGCCGTTGGCCTGGGCGCGAAGGAAGAAGACGAGCAAAAGAAATTTGAGCATTATTGGCCCGCCGACGTGCACATGATCGGCAAGGAGATCATCCGCTTCCACTGCGTTTACTGGCCGGCGTTTCTCATGGCGGCAGAGTTGCCGCTGCCAAAGTCCGTCATCGCGCACGGCTGGCTGCTCTTTGAAGAGAGCAAGATGTCAAAGACGCGCGGCAATATCGTGCGCGCGGAGACGGTAATCGACGTGATGGGGAATGACGCGCTGCGTTATTTCCTGCTACGCGAGGTGGTTTTTGGCAGCGATGGCTCTTTCAGCTTTGACGCGCTGGTGCAGCGCTACAACTCTGATCTGGCCAACGATTATGGCAACCTGGCCAGCCGCACGCTGACCATGATCAACCGTTATTTCAACGGCTCGGTGCCTTATCCTTCGCCAACGGTGGCGCGCCGCGGCACGGATGACGCAATCAAGGAGCACGCGCTTTCTACTATTGAAGAATTTGGCCAGTTGTTTGACGACTACCAGTTCTCTCGCGCGCTGGAATCGGCATGGGGGCTGGTGGGCGCGGTGAACAAATATCTGGTGGATGAAGAGCCGTGGATCGTCGCAGAAAAAGAGGGCGAGGAAAACAAGGCGCGCCTGGCCACCATTCTTTATACCGCGGCAGAAGCGTTGCGCATTGTGACCGCGCTTGCGCATCCGGTGCTGCCGGAATCCACGGCAAAGATCTGGAACCAGCTTGCACTGGGCGAGATCGGCAAATTCAAGTTGGCCGACCTTAAGTGGGGACAACTGCCGCTGGGCGGCAAGCTGGGAAAGGTAGAACCGGTGTTTCCCCGCGCCGATAAAACTCATATCGAGAGGATGCAACAGATGGAACAGGAGCGTGCTGCTCAGGCTGTCTCCACCTCGCAGTCTTCAACTTCAACCGCTGCTGCACCGGCCCCTGCGGGCGAAGGCGCTCGTCCTGGACAGCCAGCCACGCAGGCCGCGCACGGCCCAACAGAAGCTGCGCCTGCGGCAAAAGCCGCGCCAGCCGCAAAAGCCATGGCCGATGGAAAAATTTCTATTGACGATTTTCTGAAGGTCGAACTGCGCGTGGGCCAGGTGAAGGTGGCGGAAAAAGTAAAAGGCGCGGACAAGCTGTTGCGTCTTGAAGTGGATATAGGAACAGAAGTTCGTCAGCTCGTCGCCGGAATCGCGCTGGCGTATAAACCGGAAGATCTGATCGGGCGCAAGGTTGTGATCGTTGCGAATTTGCAGCCGCGCAAGCTGCGTGGGCTGGAATCGAATGGGATGATTGTTGCAGCATCGGTGGGCGAAGATGGCAAGCCAGTACTGGCGGGATTTCTGGAAGATGTGCCGATTGGGGCGAAGCTGAAGTAATAGGTTTTTCTGAAATCCCGAGCGTAGCGAGGGATCCCTATCGCCACGGGAATTTTGGGCTAAACAATAAGAGCTTAGAAGAACATAGTGATCCCTCACCCGCAAAAAACGCGGATTCGGGATTACAGAAAAATGTACATCGACTCCCACGCCCACGTTGAGGGCAGCAAATTCGACTCCGACCGCGATGAAATGCTGGCCCGCGCCCGCCACGCCGGCCTGGAGCGCATTTTGGCCATCGGGAGCGGAACAGGGCCAGGCACATACGACTGCGCGCTGAAGATCGCTGAGCAACATGACTGGATTTTTGCCAGCACCGGCTTGCATCCGCATGAGGCCAGCGTGGCAACTGCGGCCGACTATGAAGAGATGTCGCGGCTGGCCAAGAATCCCAAGCTGATTGCCTGGGGAGAGATCGGCCTGGATTATTTTTACGATCACTCGCCGCGCGAGGTGCAAAAAGAAGTCTTTCGCCGGCAGATGGAGTTGGCGGCTGAAGCAAAGCTGCCGATCATCATTCATTGCCGCCCCAGCAACAACAGTGAAAATGCCTGGGATGACACGCTGGAAATGCTGCGCGACCACTGGGCGCCTTCCGGTTTGCCAGGAATCCTGCACTGCTTCACCGGCGAATGGAAGCATGCGCAGGCAGCATTGGAGATTGGCTTCTATATTTCGTTTGCAGGAAACGTCAGCTTCCCCAGAGCGGAAAACATTCGCGCAGCCGCGAAACAAGTGCCGCTGGACCGCATGTTGATTGAGACTGATTCGCCTTATCTTGCGCCGGTGCCGCATCGGGGCAAGCGCAACGAGCCAGGCTTTGTGGTGAATACCGCCGAGGCTATCGCGCAGTTGCGGGGAAGCAGCAAAGAAGAAATCGGCAAGCAAACAGCGGAGAATTTTTATCGGTTGTTTCCGCAGACGCGCTAAGCAGCGTCTTTAATTGGCGCTCGCTCGGGTTTCGCGCTAACCTGCCGACGCACAGAATTGCTTTGTGAAAAGGATTTTTCTAATTGCCAGATCCTACCGACATGAGGTCTGGCCGCAGAGAGTCATCCACCATGCGCTGCTGCCCTATTCGCCGAATCAGGAATGCCAGCGGTAGAAACGCCAGACCTGAGCTCAAATGCTTTAAGGTATGTCCGCTCACAATCCCGTTCAGGCTGTAAATTGGTTTATCCAGCAGCTCAAAAACTTTGGCTGCGATGTTCCCAGCAACGGCAAGCACAAATGCAGTCGTAGCTTGGTTGCGCGAGGGAAACAAAACCAGCAGCAACACTCCAACCAGAATAATCAATCCCTGATAGAGCGCATACCAGCGTAGATCGCCCTGCCCCAACTCTTCAGTGACGTTCCAGTGATGAACCGTCCATAACCCGATCGCCAGAAGCGCAGTAATGCCCCATGCTGACGCACCGCCAAAACGGTCTGCCACGATCGCCCCAACGCAACCAGCCATGGCGATGATCATTGGCAAACGATCAAATACCAGCCGCTGATTATCGGGATCCAGATGGTAGTAAGCCGAGCCGGCGCTGGTAAGAACAAGCCCGAAGAATAGAATTGCAAAAGCCCAGCGAGTACCAGTATCCAGAGTCTTTCCCGCCCGCAACACAAACCAGAGCCCAAGCAAACCAGAGACTAGAAACGCGATGTTGGAGAGCACGTCCATGGCATGGGCAATTCCAAAGATCGTCCGCTGGTCGGCAAAGTTATGGTAGCTCTGCGGCTGAGGGATTGGCTGAAGCATCGCCACCACTGCAAAAGCTGCTAGGCACACGCCGGCAATCATCAGCCATCTGGCCGCAGGTTTTAGTGCCCGGATAATCTGCAAGATGCTTCCATCCTGCTTCTCATTCATGCGATGCGCTCTTCCCTTGAGCAATTGTTGGTTGCTGGTCCAGTTTCATATCTAATTGCCACACCAGAAAAGATAGCTTTAAAGCCGCTTCTTCTATTCCCTGGCTCAAAGGGCGTCCGCCGGAATGTCCGGCTTTCACGTCATACATAAGCATTACAGGAAGGCCGGAACTTGTGGCGGCTTGCATGCGCGCCATCATCTTGCGGGACTGCTCCGGCGGGACCCGCGTATCTTCATCGCCGCTGGTAAACAACATAGCGGGATATTTTGTTCCTTGGGTTACATGCTGATACGGCGAGTAAGCATAAACGAATTTGAACTGCTCTGGATCATCTGCATTGCCATATTCCAACATGAAAGCACTGTTGTGATTCTTCAATTTGGGATAGCGGACAATATCCAGATCAGGATGGTCGCAGATCACAGCGCGGAACAATTCCGGACGCTGTGTTGTAACCGCTCCAACCAGCAGACCTCCATTGCTTCCGCCCCAGATCGCCAGCTTTTGCGGGCTGGTGTATTTGTTCTTGATCAGCCACTCAGCTGCTGCAATGAAATCGTCGAAAACGTTTTGTTTGTGTTCCAGCATACCGGCTCTATGCCAGGCTTCGCCAAACTCGCCTCCGCCGCGAATGTTAGCTACAGCGTAGATCCCTCCCTGCTCCGCCCACCACACTGCGGTAGGATTGAAATCCGGAGTCAAGCTGGTATCGAACCCACCGTAACCGTATAGCAGCACCGGAGTATGTTCATCAGGCTTCAGGCCTTTCCGGTGAACAAGAAACATGGGAATGCGCGTTCCATCTTTTGAGGAATACCAAACCTGATCGGCTTGAAAACCATCTGGCTCAATCGGTATGGGAGACCGGAACCAGACGTCACGCTTGCCGCTGGCAGCGGAATACCGATAAACGGTATCTGGCGTGGTAAAAGAAGAAAAATAAAACAACCCTTCATCGCGGTCCCAGCGGCCGCTCATTGAGGCTGAACCCATTGAAGGCAACTCCACTTCACCAACTGGCTTGCCTTCCAACGAGAGAATTTCAATGCGCGAGCTCACGTTATGCAGGTAATTGACGAAAATTTTGCCGCCAATAACAGAGAAATCCTGCATGGTGCCTTTCCCTTCAGGCACAATCTCCTGCCATTTGTCCTGCTCCGGATGATGCAAATCAATTTTTAGCAGCCTCCCGTTGGGTGCTTTCCAATCCGTTTGCACAATCAGTTTGTCGCCGGCATAGCTGATGTAAAAATTTGCGTCGATTCCTGTAATAAGAGGGACAAATTTGCCATCCTTCGCAAGGTCCTTAAGATAGATTTCGGTTTCGCTCCAGCCATGTGACGCAATTGAAAACAAATAATGGCCATCATCAGGCGCATAGGGTGTTAGCCAGATATCAGGCTTATATCCATTCGCAAACACAACCGGGTCCTTGGCGGCATCTGTTCCCAGCGCGTGAAAATAAATGCGCGGCTCGCTATCCCGGTGCCGGATTCCGTAATAGAACCCGCTATTGTCCGCTTTCCAGTTAAGAGAGGTATAAATCGCACGCGGCATCACGTCAGGCAGATCGTGGTGCCCATTGATGTCCAGCACATGGATTTCAGTTTCATCCTCACCACCGTGCCGCACAGCATACATCAGCAGGTTGCCGTCAGAGGTTACGTCGCGGATGCTGACCGCGGTGGTGTGATCAGGGCTCATTGGGAGCGGGTCCAATAGCAGTTCATCCGCCCCCCCGCTGACCTTGCGCCGATAGATGCTCCACAAGTCCTGGCCAGCGCTCCTCTTATAAAAGAAATAGTAGCCGCCCTCCTGGAAAGGGCCGCTGACAAAATCACGGTTGTACATATCTTTCATGCGCTTATCAATGCTCTGGCGCATGGGAAGAGCATCGAGCAATGAGTGCATGTAGGCATTTTGGGCCGATACCCAGCTCTTGGTCTCTGCGCTGTCACCATCCTCAAGCCAGCGATACGGATCGACAACCTCTACACCGTGAATCAGCTCTTTAACATTGTCCTGCCGGGACACAGGCGGAACAGGCGCCTGCTCTGAAGCGGAGTTCTCCTTGGAGTTCAATCCTAGCTCCCACGCCAGGAAGCTGAGTTTGAGTGAAAGCTCATCCACCACCTGGCTAAATGGACGGCCGCCGGAGTGTCCGGCTTTTGTGTCATAGAGCAGCATCACCGGCAAACCAGAGCTTGTAGCGGCCTGAAGCAGCGCTGCCATCTTGCGTGCCTGCTCCGGCGGAACGCGCGTATCGGCGTCGCCGCTGGTCATCAAGACCGCAGGATACTTGGTTCCTGCCTGCACATGCTGGTAAGGCGAATAGGCATAAAGATATTTGAACTGGGCTGGATCAGCGGCGTTCCCGTACTCCAGCAACGCCGGCGGATTATTGTTTTTGGTGAACTTGTAATAGCGCACCATATCCAGATCAGGGTGATCACAAATCACCGCCCGGAACAGCTCTGGACGCTGTGTCATCACCGTGCCCACCAGCAGGCCGCCGTTGCTTCCGCCCCAGATCGCAAGCTTTGATGGATTGGTGTATTTGTTCTTGATCAGCCATTCGGCCGCGGCGATGAAATCGTCAAAGACGTTTTGCTTGTGCTCCAGCATGCCGGCCTTGTGCCAGGCTTCACCAAACTCGCCTCCGCCGCGCAGATTGGCCACAGCATAAACTCCGCCATGCTCAATCCACCAGGCTGCAGTGGTATTGAATCCCGGCAGCAGGCTTATGTTGAATCCGCCGTAGCCGTAAAGGATGGTTGGCGTGTTTCCATCAGGCTTGTGGCCTTTGCGATGCACCAGAAACATGGGCACGCGCGTACCGTCTTTGGATGAATACCAGACCTGCTCCATTTCGTAACGATCAGAATCAAACGGTATGGGATTGCGAAACCACAATTCGCGCTTTCCAGTAGAAGCGGAGTAGCGATAGATGGAGCCAGGCGTGGTGTAGGAAGAGAAGGTGAGAATGCCTTCGTCGCGATCATAACGGCCAAAGATCGCAGCAGAGCCGGCTGAAGGCAGCGCCACCTCACCCAGAGGCTTTCCCTCAAGAGAAAAAATGGCAATCTGTGACGTGACATTGTGCAGATAGTTCACAAACAGCTTGCCGCCAATCAGGGAAAAGCTCTCAATGGAATCGTGTGCCGTTGGAACAATTTCCTTCCATTTCTCCGGGCGGGGATCGCGGAGATCGATTTTAAGGATGCGGTTGCGCGGCGCCTGCCAATCCGTCTGTACTATCAGGAAATCGCCGGCGAACTCCGGGTTGAAGTGCGCATCTTTGCCGGTAATGAGAGGCTCAATCGCGCTCTTCCCGTCCAGCTTCTGGATAAACAGTTCGTCCTTGGCCCAGCCTGCCTGAACACCTATCAGCAAGTATTTGCCATCTTCTGATACATCAGCATTCAGCCAGGTATCCAGCCCGTATCCTTCGCCAAAAATCACCTGATCTTTGGCAGGATTGCTGCCGAGCGTGTGATAGTAGATGCGCCTGCCTGCATCGCGCCGGCCCAGCGTGTAGTAAAAGCCGCTGTTGTCTTTCTTCCATGCAGTGCCCTGATAAAGCGCGCGTGGAAAGATGTCAGGCAGGTCATGATGAGTTTTCAAATCCATGATGTGCAATTCAATTTCGTCTTCGCCGCCATGGCGTACGGAATAAATCATCAGGCTGGCATCCTCAGTAATGTCCTGGAAGCCAACTGTGGTGGTGTGGTCACCACTCATGGGGTGTGGATCAATCAGCAGTTCATCTGCGCCTGTGGCGCCCTTGCGGCGATAGAGGCTGGAAAGGTCCTGGTCTGCGCCCTTTTTGGTAAAAAAGTAATAGCCGCCTCTCCACGTTGGAGCGCTCATGGTGTCAAAATGAAACATCTCTGTGAGCCGGCGGGAAATTGCCGGACGTTGCGGCAGCTTATCGAGAAGTGCGTGCGTGTAGGCATTCTCAGCCGCCTCCCACTTGCGTGTCTCGTCTCCATCCTGGTCCTCAAGCCAGCGATAGGGATCGACAATCTCCACGCCATGAATCATTTCTTTTACGTTGTCCTGCCGGGCTGCGGGCGGAGCTGGCGCCTGCGCAAGAGCAGATGACGCAGAAAGAACCAGGAAGAAACTGAGAAGACCGGCCGGGCACAAGGAAATCGACAGGAATTTTTGCTTCTTCATGAGTCGCCCTTATTTTTACTTTGCGCCCGCATTTTCCGGCAAAAGCTGCGGAACTTTCTTGGTCCCTGCCAGTTCGGCTGCGGTCTGGGTGATATTGCGGGTGGAAAATGCGCGGAAGAAGCCCCAGCAGGTAGCGGTCGGCTGTACTGGTGTTGGTGGTGTGGTTGGCTCTGGACAATTGCCGTATTTCTCTTTGATCTCCGGCAGCACTGCATCCACCAGGTCTTTGTCGCTCTTGCCTGCCGCCTGGGCCTTGGCCACGTCGTCACGCAGCGTAACCAGATAATCATGGAAGTCGCGCACGTCAGCAGGCGTAGCTACGTCACCGTGCCCGGAAACAAAAGTTGCAGAAGGATGATCGGCCAGCAGCTTCTCCAGCGTCTTTACCCAATCGCTGGTGGTGGCGTCGATCAAGTTGGGCAGGTGCCGCTGCCAGACAAGATCGCCGCCAAACACCACATCCGCATCAGGAACAATCACGACTGAATCTCCGCCGGTATGCCCAAGCATGTAGCGCACCTGAATCTGGCGCGTGCCCAGATAGATGTCGATTGCGTCCGTGTAAGTCTCGTCGGGCAGAGTCAGCGATTCCACCATGGCCTTTTGCTCAGGCTTGGGGTTTGCTCCAAAGAATTTCAGGTTCTCCGTCCGCTCCCAGCCGCGCAGGTTTTGCTGGCCAATAATGATGGCTCCCGCCTGGGCAAACACCGCGTTGCCGCCTGTGTGGTCCAGGTGGTAATGGGTATTCACCACAAAGCGAATAGGAAGGTTCGTAGTCTTCTTGATCTCAGCCAGCAGGTCGCGCGCCGGCGCCGGATCTTCAAAGGTATCAATCACCAGCACGCCATTGCTACCGACCACAAATCCGGCATTGCTACCGGCTTTGCCGCCATCAATGCCTATCGCGGCGTAAATGCCATCAGCAATTTTCTTGACCGTAAAGTCCGGCGTATCGGCGCAAAACGTGAAGCTGGCAGAAGAAAGAATGAACACTGCGAGAATTATGGCTCTGGTTCGCATGCCGGGAATGTTACCACGCTGAGGTCCAGCTTTGGCATGGCTCACGCATCCGGCATGGATCGCAAAAATAGGCTTGCGATCCCGCCATTCCTGCGCCACGGTCTACCGACATGAACACAACCGTCGCTGGGAATCCAACGCTGCTTCCCGGTTCACCTGTGTGAAATCAACAAATAGTTTTTACCGGCTACTCAGCCCTGACGCAACACTCCCATCCTTGGCAAGAACAACGCTTCATTTTGGCGCGGGCGTTGCAATGGTGCGCGTTTCTCCCGGAAGCAAGTTGGCGAACACCTCTTCTAAACTCTTGCGGCTCACCGGCTTGGACAAATAGGCATCCATGCCGGCCGCAACGCACACGTCCGCGTCTCCCTGCATGACGTTGGCCGTCAACGCAACAATCGGAACATGGTTTCCCGTTGTTCGCTCCGTATTGCGGATCTCTTTTGTTGCGCTGAGCCCGTCCATTTGGGGCATCTGTACGTCCATGAGCACCAGATCGAAATGTTCTTGTGCCAGCGCTCTCAATGCTTCCTGGCCATTGCCAACTGTGGTCGGGTTGTGTCCCAGGTTTTGCAGCAGCCGGAGAATAACGGTCTGATTAATGGGATTGTCTTCTGCCACAAGGATCCGCAGGCAGAAGGATGGCTCATTCAGTATCTCCCTGGTGACCAGCCCGACGGGCGAAGCAGATTGTCGTGCCAGCACGCCGAGTATGGCAGCTAACAGCTCTGACTTGCGTATGGGTTTCATCAGGTAACTATCAATCCCCAGCTCTTTGCACCGGGCTGTCTCGCCCGAGAAATCCGGCGAGGTCAGCATCATGATGGTCGCGCGGGCAAGTTGAGGATCGAGCTTCATTTGTTCCGCCAGTTCAAAACCATCCATTCCGCACATGTTTCGGTCGATCACAGCCAGGCGAATCGCGCCATTCTGCCGAGCGAAGTTGAGTAATCGCAATGCCTCTGAGCCGCTTTCGGCAGCGATTGGCGACATGCCCCAATCCTTGGTCATTTGCACCAGGATGCGCCGGTTTGTGGCATTGCCATCGACAATCAGCACCGGAAGGTGGAGCAGCTCATCTTTCAGGAGCGCCACACTGGCAGTTTTTGATGGCGAGGCCATTTCAAGCTGCACGGTAAATGAGAAGGTGCTGCCCTGACCTATTGCGCTCTTCACCCAAATCCGTCCGCCCATCATGCCGGCCAATTGCGTCGCGATGGAGAGCCCCAGCCCGGTACCCCCGTAATTCCGCGTTGTCGCTCCGTCCGCCTGGGTAAATGCTTCAAAGATCAATGAATGCTTCTCACGCGGGATACCTATTCCAGTATCGGAGACATCGAACTGAATTTCGACTGCCCGGCCATTGCGCTGGTTGCAGTGCGCAGAAACCAGGACTTCTCCATGATGTGTAAATTTAATGGCGTTTCCGATCAGGTTAACCAGAATTTGTCGCAGTCTGCTGCTATCACCAACAACCTGTTCGGGAACATCAGGGCCAATCTGCCCCAGGAGCTCAAGCTTCTTCTGATGCGCTTTAAGGGCAAATGCACGCAGGACTTCTTCTACGAGATCCTGCAAGTTAAAAGCCACGGGATCGAGAGCTAGCTTTCCTGATTCAATCTTGGAAAAGTCCAGGATGTCAATTGATCACTCCCAACAGCGAATCTGCGGAGCTCTTGCACAGCGAGACATACTCCCGCTGCTCGGCGCTCAGATCAGTTTCAAGAAGCAGCTCTGTCATTCCCAGAACGCCGTTCATCGGAGTGCGTATCTCATGGCTCATGTTGGCGAGAAACTCGCTTTTTGCCCGGTTGGAAGCTTCCGCCGCTTCCTTGCCTGCCTGCATTGCTGCTTGCATTTCCTTCCGCTCAGTAATATCGGAGGCGATGCCCACAATCCGGATCATTATGCCGTTTGCATCGTGGACCGGGAACGCGCGATCACAGATCGAGCGGAGGGAGCCATCTGGTCTCACGATGCGATATTCCGAATCCACGCGTTCTCCGCTGAGTTGACGCTTCCATATTTCATTTGCCCGCGGTCGATCGTCCGGATGAATGGACTCGATCCACGACATGGGCTCGCGATACAGGCTTTCGCACGTCCGGCCCCAAATCCTCTCATAGGCGGAACTGATGTAGAGCATTTCCGTGCCTGCGGCGTTCATCATCCAGAACAGCTCATCGATGTTCTCCGCCAGTTGCCGGAATTTTTGCTCGCTCACGCGTAAAGCTTCCTCAACCAGTTTGCGCTCCGCTATCTCTTGCTGCAGACCTTTGATCCTCGTTTGCTGGCGTACCATGGCGTTGCGGATGGCATGCAGCAGAGAATTGGCTTCCAGCTGGTTTTTAAAGAGATAATCCTGCGCGCCCTCGTGAAGCGCGTCCATCACGGTTTGTTCGTTAGCGCAGCCGGTGATTACAACAATAGGAAGGTGCGGCGAAATCTCGCGTATTTTGTGCAGTGTGGCCAATCCGTCAGAGTCCGGCAGCCCCAAATCCAGAAGAATGAGATCTATGTCTCCGGCGGCCAGCCGGCTATTGGCCTGGGCAAGGCTTTGCGCATGGGACGGTTCAACGCCTTGGCTCTGCCATTCCCGCAGCATCTCTTGCATCAGGCGGGCGTCGCCAAGGTTGTCCTCGACAATCAGCAGGTTAATTTCTTTCGTGTTGGGTGTCTCCATTGGGCCCCCTAGAAAACCTGGCTGGTCCGCTTTGCCGTTTCGCTCGGGAGGACCACTACCCCAAACCAGTACTGGCAGACCGTTCTGATGACGTTGACGAACTGATCGAATTCAATTGGCTTCACGATGTAGGAATTGCAACGAAGCTTGTAGATATCAAGGGCCTCGCGGTGCTGCGATGAGGTACTGAGAACCACGATGGGCAGATGACACAGATTCTTGTCTCCTACCACCTCGGCCAGCACTGCGCGGCCATCCATGCGCGGCATGTTCAGATCCAGCAGTACCAGATCGGGATCTGGAGCGCTTGCAAATTTCCCCTGCTTGCGCAGAAAGGCCATGCACTCCTCGCCATCGCGCACGTGATGCAGGCTCACGGTAAGCCCTGAGCGCCTGAAGGCGAGCCGCGTAAGCTCGGCGTCATTCTCGTTGTCTTCCACCAGAAGGATTTCGGCCAACCGGCCCCCTTCCAGCGGATTATTACTCGTATTCATGCTTCGCTCCTGCCTTCTCGGGAATCGAAAAGTAAAACGTGCTTCCTTGTCCCGGCTCTGATTCCACCCAGATTCTGCCTCCGTGGCGGTTGACCACGCGCCGGCATACCGCCAGTCCAATGCCCGTGCCGGGATAAACCTGCTGGTTGTGAAGCCTCTTGAAAATCTGGAAGATCTCTTCATGGAAACGGGGCTCGATACCGATGCCGTTGTCGCTCACATAGAAGATCGACTCCGTCTCGCCGCCCCGCACCCCGACATGGATCTTCGGTGCTCTGCTCCCGCGGTACTTAAGCGCGTTACCGATCAGGTTCTGCATCATCTGCATCAATTGTGAGCGGTCGCCAATCACTGAGGGCAGCTCATCGCGCGTGACCTCGGCGCCGGAATCGTGAATGGAAGATTCCAGCGAGAGCAGGGCGCCATCATAAACATCGGAAAAATGCACCAGTTCGAAGGGTTTCTCGCGGGAGCTCACGCGCGAATAGGCCAGAAGATCGTGAATCAGCTCCTGCATGCGTTGCACGGCCTGCCGCGTGCGGCGCAGCCAATCTTCGGTCTCCGCGTCGGTTCCTCCCTGCAACTTTTCCAGCAAAAGCTGTACAAAACCGTTGATGTTCCGCAACGGCGACTGCAGATCGTGGGAGGCCACGGAGGCGAAATTTTCCAGCTCTATGTTGCTCTTTTCCAGCCTTTCATTGAGCTGGCGAACATGCATCTCCGTTCGCTTGCGCTCGATGGCATAGATGATCGCGCGCGGGAGCCAGTGGCCGTCAATATGGTTCTTGACCAGGTAATCCTGGGCTCCGCACTGGACAGTCTTCACCGCCAGAGGTCGATCATCATCGATGCTGAGGATCACCACGGGCAGTGTCGGCGCTGCAGCCGCAACCTTCTCAAAGGTTTCCGTTCCGTTACTGTCAGGAAGCCCAAGGTCCAGAAGGACAGCATCGATTCCCGGCCGGGACAGCCGCTCCAGGCCTTTCTCCATGAGATCAACCCATTCCATTGTGAATGACCCATTTTCGCCTTCGCTCAGCATCTCTTTAATGAAGCGGGCGTCAGCCGGATTGTCTTCAATGACCAACACGCGGACTGGCGCCGCCTTCATAACATCAGGGGACAACGGTTGACCTTCAGTCGCTGTGCCTGCCCCGTTCATCCTATGTTTTGTTTCACGATTCATTGCTTTTGAGTTGCGTCACCTTCTCCGGATTTCTTCGGCGGAAGCTTGACCACAGACAGCCAGAATTCTTCCACCACGTTCATGGTTTCCAGAAATTGATTCAAGTCCACGGGCTTGGTGATGTAGCAGTTGGCGTGGAGCTCATAGCTGCGCTTAATGTCCTGGTCGGCTGCTGATGTGGTCAGGACCACGACGGGAATTGCTTTGAGGTCCGGGTCCGCCTTGATCTCCGTCAGCACCTCACGGCCATCTTTGCGGGGAAGATTGAGGTCCAGCAGGATCAGGTCGGGCCGGGGGGCATTTGCATGCTTGCCTTTCCTCCGCAGGAAGTCCAGCGCCTCGATCCCGTCCGGAACTACGCTGAGGTGGTTCTGCAGCCGGGCTTCGAGGAAGGCCTCACGGGTCAGCCGGACATCGCCAGGATTGTCTTCCACCAGCAGGATTTCAACAGGTCCGTTGCTCTTGATCGAATTCATTGCGTCCTCTGCTGCGGCATGGTGAAGTGAAAGCAGGAGCCTTGTCCGGGTTCCGACTCCAGCCAGATGCGCCCGCCATGCCGTTCTATGATTTTTTTCGTGATGGTGAGGCCGATTCCCGTCCCCGGATACTCATCGCGCTGGTGCAAACGCTGAAACAGAACGAAGATGCGGTCGAAATACTGAGAGTCGATACCGATTCCGTTGTCGCGCACGGAGAAGATCCACTCTTGGCCCCGCGGCACCGCGGAAACGTGAATTCGCGGCGTGACATCGCGGCGGCGATACTTGATGCCATTTCCGATGAGGTTCTGGAATATCTGGACCAGTTGCGCACCGTCAGCGAATACTTCCGGAATGGTTTCGTGGGTCACGATCGCGCCGCTGTCCTCGATAGCTCCCTGCAGATTGGCCAGCGCCCGATCCAGCGCGGCCTGGCTCGAGGTCTCGCGCAAAGCATCCTTGCTGGTGCTGACGCGCGAATAGGCCAGCAAGTCCTGAATGAGCGCCTGCATGCGCTTCACGCCGTCCACGGCGAAGCCAATGAACTCATCCGCATCGTCGTCGAGCCTGCCTTTGTAACGGCGGGAAAGCAGTTGCGTATAGCTGGCGACCATCCGCAGGGGCTCCTGCAGGTCATGTGAAGCCACGTAGGCAAACTGCTCCAGCTCAGCATTGGAACGCTTGAGTTCGTCGGCTCGTACCGCCAGCTCCTGTTCGGCGCGCTTCCGTTCCTCTACCTGCTTTTCCAGTTGCTGGTTGGTGATCTCGACCTTGTTTTTTTCCGCGTCGAAGTCTTCGAGAATGTTCAGCATGGCCCGTTCCGCCGAAGCCAGTCTCGCTTTCTCGTCGGAAAAGTCATCCAGGATGTTCAGCACGGCGCGTTGCACATCCTGCAGGCTGGTCTTCTCCTGGTGGAAATCTTCCAGGATGTTCAGAACGGCACGCTGTGATGATTCCAGTTGCGATTTTTCGGCGCCAAAGTCTTCGAGGATATTCAGTAGCGCGCGCTGCGCATCCTCATGCAGAACGTGCTCCGTCGTCTCACTACTTTGCGAACGGGGAAGCGGCGTTTCCTGCCGCACTGCCGCAAACTGGAGGCGGGCGTTCATCCGGTCACAGTTCCGCATTCCGCAATGCGCCTCTTAAGCCCTTCGATCTCCTTCTTGAGATCGATCATCTTCAACTCGCGACCAACGGTGAGTTTCTGGAAGCGTTCCAGTTCGGCGAGTCGTTCCAGCTCTCGGGTCCGCTGGTCGGCCAGTTCCGTCTCAGCTCTTTTCAGGGCAGTGATGTCGCGGGCAGCCGCGAACGCCCCCAGCACGCTCCCGCGCGCGTCCTTATATACTGACGCATTGTAGAGCACGTCCATCAGCCGCCCATCCACGTGACGGATGGTCAGCGGGTAGTCGGTGACAAACCCCTTGGAGAACACGCGCTGGTAACCTTCTCGCGCTTTCTCCGGCTCGGTGAAGTAATTGGAAAAATCGGTCCCGATCAGCTTTTCGCGCGATGCTCCAGTGACCTTGGCCGTGGCCTCATTCACGTCAGTAATCTTTCCTTCAGGACTGATGGTGACGAGCGGGTCAAGACTGGCTTCAATCAGGCTTCGCGCATACTGTGATGCCTGCTTCTGCGTGGTGATGTCGCGGGCGGCGGCGAACGCGCCCAGCACGTTGCCGCGAGTGTCTTTGTACACTGACGCGTTGTAAAGCACTTCAGTCAGTCTTCCGTCAGCATGGCGGATAGTCAGCGGATAGTCGGTGACAAACCCTTCAGAGAACACGCGCTGGTAGCCTTCGCGCGCTTTCTCCGGTTCGGTGAAGTAATTGGCAAAATCGGTGCCGATCAGCTTCTCGCGCGATGCTCCAGTGATCTTGGCCGTGGCCTCATTCACGTCAGTGATCTTTCCTTCAGGACTGATGGTGACGAGCGGGTCAAGACTGGCTTCAATCAGGCTTCGCGCGTACTGCGATGCCTGCTTCTGCGTGGTGATGTCGCGGGCAGCGGCGAACGCGCCCAGCACGTTGCCGCGCGCATCCTTGTACACCGTCGCGTTGTAGAGCACGTCGGTCAGACGGCCTTGCATGTGACGAATGGTAAGAGGGTAGTCGGTAACGAACCCTTCTAAGAATACTCGCTGGTAGCCTTCGCGCGCTTTCTCCGGCTCAGTGAAGTAATTGGCAAAATCGGTTCCGATCAGCTTCTCGCGCGATAGCCCGGTGACTTTGACCGTTGCCTCGTTCACGTCAGTAACTTTACCTTCAGGGCTGATCGTAACCAGGGGGTCAAGGCTGGCTTCAATCAGGCTTCGCGCATACTGCGTCAGGCGGATTTCTTCCGAGATGTCCTTGGAAATGAGCAGGAACCCGATGGCCTTGCCGGTGGAGTCGCGCCGGGGCGTGATCACCAGACGCGCTGTGAACTGGCTCTGGTCCTTGCGCCGGCGGCTGATCATTCCTTCCCATTTGCCCTTCTCCAGGGCGGCGTCCATGATTTGTCGGGGAACTCCGGCGGCAACATCTTCCGGTGTATGCAGAATGGATGAATTGAGCTTGCCCACAATCTGGTCCGGCTCGTAGCCGTACAGCCGGCGCGCACCCTCATTCCACAGGAGAATTTTCCCCGTCAGGTCTTTGGCGATGACAGAGTATTCTGTGGACGATTCCAGAATGTTCATGATGAAATCAACGGCTTCCTGCGCCGTGTTGACGATGGAGGCGTCAAACAAACGCCGGCGCGCCCCTTCCGTGATCATGGTGGCATTCTGGTCGCTGCTTCCATTTCCAGCCTGCTTGCCGTTGTCCTCCGCCCCAAGCGGGGCTGCCACAGCGCTCGGTGATTCTAGCGTGGTGGAAATTTGATCGTGTCCTTCCATAGAGATACCCTTCTATTTCTTCCAAGCCCTTGGCTGCGGAAAATCTGTTGCGTGGTGAAAAATCCGATGAAAACTGACGGGTTTTGAATTCAAGCGTTCTGCTTTTTCACCAGGCACCTTATGGGGTCCAGGCGCAGCAAAACCCGCGCATGCAGAGGGATATCAATTTGAATGCCAGTTGTGTATTAGCTGTAAGAGGCTTGGAATCAGCCCTATAGCTCATTTTTGATCGGTGGAACTGTCGCTATTCTAGACATGCTGTCTAAGATCTGGACATAGCTGCCCATGCTAGAAGATTATTCGCTTGACCAAGGGTTAAAAAATGTAACCCTAGCGGAGGTGAGTAATCATCAGGAAGCCACAACCCGCTCATTTTACAATCTCAAAAGGCTTCCAGACAGGAAGCCGCGCATGACGTTTGTTTTGGGTATTAACTGTTTTGATGGAATTGTTCTGGCCGCTGATTCCCAGGAAGATGACCAAGTCAATAAGAAGACCGTGGACAAGTTGTCATGGTACGGAAATGAGGGCCATTGGGGTCTGGCCTATGGGTGTTCCGGTAACAGCACAATAATTTCGTATTTTGAGGAAAGGGTAAAAGAATTATTTTTGGGAAGTCGGATACTCTCGGAACCATATAACCGCACTGATATACAAGAACAATTTGAATCTGCGCTCACGTACACATACCAAAAATACCCAAACGAAAAACTGGACGTGATCGCTGGCTTATGGGGTAATAGGCCGATTGAAAAGACAGTGTTTCATGCGTATTACGGGTTCGACTGTTTGCAGATAGTCCCAAATTACGGGATAGCCGGGAATGACACTTCATTAGCCAACACTCTCCTAAGCAGTATGCTTGTTTCTTCCATGAACACAGAAGAGTGTGTGAGATTGGCTGTTTTTGTGACGGCAATGATGAAAGAAAAGGCATCGGGTGTTGGTGGCCCAATAAAAGTGATGTCTCACAAAATAGGGGAAAGCGATTGGCGATGGCACGAACCCCACGAAATACAACTGCTCGAAAATAAGTATCCCCCTGATGGTTTTTACGATTGGCTGCTGAAGTACTGGGAAGAAAACAATCGTGATTTCAGGCGTCCATTGGACAGGTTCCCCTGAATGTCATCGCCTACCTTTAACCCGTTTTTCAAGGGTGGCCCTCATGCGCCTGAAGTGGTTTTTATCTTCCAATTCGCGCTCTGTGAGTCTGGCAAGGGCATGAGTGTTTATTCTGGCCCACATATCGCTGGCAATGATCTCTTGGCTGTAGGCGTAATCTTCTCCGAGGTCGAGTTTCTTTTCCAGTTTGAAAATGGCGGCAATCAGTTGCTCAAAAGAACGGTTGATGGTGGCCAGTGTCTCGTACATTTCGGCCTTCCATTCGTTCGTCTCATCGGGTTTTATCATCTCATCAGGTTCCATGTACGCCTCGTCAATATGATCTATGAATCATATGTGTTTAAGATCATAAGGCCCACACTGGAATCATGTCGAGAGATATTGTTGTCCGGTTTGGCAGGCGTGTCCAGCAAGTTAGGACAGCGCGAAAAATCAATCAAACAATCTTGGCTGAGCGTGTTGGGACAGACCAAGCTACTATTTCACGAATTGAAAACGGAAAGCAGGAACCTTGCTTGCGGTTTATCGACATGCTGGCAACTGGACTAGGCGTCACCATGAGCGATTTGTTCAAGAGTATTTGATAAATGACAAGCAAGCAGGAATTTTTATGGCGTGTTTAAATGAGCGTCGGGAGACGTGTCCAAAATGAATACCAATGTTAACTGGATTGAAGATATGGTGCGGCAAGATGAGCTGCGAGACGCCCAGAACACCGCGAACGAAAAAGAAGAACAAGCTGCGCTATTGCTGATTACGCAGAAAGGGCCGGAGTTTTTAAATCAAGTCCATAAAAAAAATCAAATCGCTGTTGACGCATTGAAGGAGAAAACAAAACTTTCCGGCTCTTTAAGTAATGGCACTCATCCATTAGATAGTGCAGAGTCGATATACCGTGTTGAAGTCACCAATAATCATGTTATTCCTAAACAGGCATATATTGAGTTGCATTATTCCAAAAGGAACCCGCTAGTCATCAGGTGTGTGCCTATGGAGGATGATTCCTATAGAGCGTATTTGCGTGTTCAAAATAACAACGTAGTTGTTTTGTGTCCAACGTTGGACGGGGATCGTCTCATGAATGAATTAGAATTTTCCACTTTTATCATGAAGCAACTTGTGGAAAATGTGCGCGATTAAGCTGCGAAGTCGTCTTTCTCTGATGTCAAATCTTCAAAGGTCAAAGGGTCTGCGGTAATCATATGGCGCAGGGTATCACTCCAAAGGTCAGGATTTTTGCGGCGATTAAACCGGAAGGTCATTTCTTCCAAGTATGCCGCAGGTGTTTCGCGCTGATCTTGTGCACGTTCCAATGATGCCGCGTTTGATCAGGGAGAATGCGGATTCAACGGTGTTCGTGTGAACGTCACCTTGCACGTAAGCGTTGTCTTTGTGCTTGATGATTTTGTGTTTCGCGCTATCGTGGCCAGCCCTCTTAAGTGCATTAGGATATGCGCCAAACTCATCAGTAACCAGCACGTCCACATCCTGAGAAACGTTTTCTTTAACGTACTTTGCGAGTTTTATTGGACTAGCCAAGGCCAGGGTATGCCTGGGTTTTTGGGGCTAGCCAATGGTTCCAACGCGGACAAGCCTTAAGAACCCCGAGTTTTTCTTGATGTGGTCATCCGTCATCTACGCTTCCACGGAAACAAAGCTGGCATCTGGATCAGCTTCTTCCGGCAATTGCCGCCCTTTGGCCGGCGATGCGAGGTAGTCGCTCCAGGAAGGAAATTCTGACTGCCTAGCTTCAAGCATCTGCCGTGACGATCCGGCCGGAGCGGTCAGAAAAGCCAGGAATTTCCCCTGCACATGAAGATCGGCATTGGCCGCGTCGAGCCAGAGGAACTGTCCGCCTTCATTGACTTCCAGGAACCACCAGCGGTCCTGATGGTCGATGGCGAAGTCAAAGCTACCGAAGGCGATGCCGGACCTGGCTGCAAATGCCAGCACGGATTTTTCAATCTCCGGCGGCGTGATGATGGGTTCTGCTTTCACTAAGCCTTGTGTCGCGTCCGCTCGCCAGTCGAGTGCGCCGTTGGGGTTGTGCAGAGAATAGGAATACACGGCTGCGCCCAGCAACACCATGCGTACATCGAACTTCTTAACCACCAACTCCTGGTAAATGGCGGGCGCGTAGGTGAGCACTTCGTCGCTGGGCAGCATGTCCGCGCTGAGTTCAAAGGTCTCCGTAACCACAATCGGGCCGCCCTGCTCCTTCTCCCAGATGTGTGTGGAGAAGGTTTTGCAGATCATCCGTTGAGGACTGCCGTGAAAATACTCTCGCACGGCTTTCGGCGAGTTGGTCATCAACGTCCTGGGCACGTTCATGCCGCAGGCGCGGGCCAGCAGGAGCTGGACGGATTTATTGTCGATGAAGCGCGAAGCCGTGTACTTGTTGACCACGCGCACCGGCAGGGCTTCAAGAAGATACATCAGAGAATGATAAAACGAGCGGTATTCATTGGCTGCAAACTTTGCGTCTTCAGGAGCTGTTTGCGGATTGGGCTTGGGGTCCAATGGCCGGCGGATCCAAATCACGTCGCCGGGCTCAACCAAATGGCGCCCAAGTTTGAGCTGCGTATCTTTGATTTGCAAATCTGGGATCTGCAAATTTTCGATCTGCAAATCTGGGAGCAAAGAGATGGATGCCTGTCTGTCCTCCATCCATCCCAGGCCTGCCCAGCAGGCCACGGAGTATCCGGCTTGCTCCAGCGCCCACTTCAGCGGGGCGGTGTGATTTTCATTCTCTGGGGCGGTGATCAATATCTTCATCTGTTGCTTCTTTTCTCTCAAGCTGCAACGGACGGCGTGATTGGACACCCGTCCGCGCAGGATTGAATTAGGATTCGCCAACCTCACCGTCCTTGCTGGTTCAGGATCGACGAGCATACGGTCACGGTGTGAATGCCGCCACCCACGTGGTCTTTTGCGCGAGGGTCAGCTCTGTTTGCATTCTTAGGAGCTGAGTACTCTGTTGTCTCTGCTCAGCGCCATAACTTCTTGCTTTGATTTTTGCGCGGGCAATTCATGGGGCAGACGCCCACGCAAGCTTCAGATTAAGTTCCCCCCTTATCACCATCGCAGCCGACCGTCCCCGGGCGGGGGATGGTGCATACGCTGAGCAGCGTCGAGATACCGCCGATCACATGGTCGGTTTCGCTAGGCGTCAACTCTTTTGCGCCCAGCCGGCCTAGTACTCTTTTGTCATTGTTCATTTGCTTTTTCCTTTCGTGTCAACCGTCGTTGAAGTTAGCCCACCGTGTCGCAGTCCTTGGTTCCGGGAGAGGGTCCCCAGGAACAGATCGTCAAAGTGTTGATGTTGCCGCTGACGTGGTCAACTTCCGCCGGGGTCAGCTCACGTGCGTTCTGGCGGCTCAGGACTCTTTTGTCATTGTTCATGTGTTTTTTCCTTTCGTGTCAACCGTCGTTGAAGTTAGCCCACCGTGTCGCAGTCGTTGGGTCCAAGAGGGGGACGAGCCGCGGAACAGATCGTCAAAGTGTTGATGCTGCCGTTGACGTAGTCAACTTCCGCCGGGGTCAGCTCACGTGCGTTCTGGCGGCTCAGAACTCTTTTGTTTTCCTTCATAGTCTTTCCTTCCTTTATGTGTAGTTGTGGTTGTGCTGCTGGAATGCGGCGCTTCCTATTTAAGATAGCGAGTGACCGGTTTCACTGCGGCTATCGCCATCGGCGAAGCCGGTGACGGTGGATCGTGGACAATGGCACCGTGCAAAACGGTGGTTTAGACTCGCCCCAGACCGCTTCCAGTTCAAGCTTGGCGCGTGAGCCAGGCGCGAGAACTCTATTAAGTTTATGCGGCCACACTCGCGAAGTTCAAGGAATTGGAGATGCGGTTAGTGTTCCAATTTGGGAATCAGGAACACCACCGGGAACTGCTGCTGCTCAATCTGGCAGGAAAGGGACCGTTTTTAACAGACACTCTAGCTCGGGGACAGCAGGACAATCAGCTCAGCGCTTGCGGACGCCGACATGCCTCCACTCTCGGCGGTGACGGTAAACGTATACTCTCCCTGCCGAGTCTCGCGGCTTGTGATTACAGTCAGCGAATAGACTGAAGCGCTCTCCCTGGAGATCGTTGCTCTGGAATCCGCAGGCAGCCCACTGATTGAGAAGGTCAAACCAGTGGTACTGGTTGGTCCTGTGACCGTAATCGTATAGTCGGCAGTACCGCCGGGAGGAATGACGACCTCTGCTGGCGAGATCGAGATGGAGAAGTCTGAACTGGTGGCGCCCATTGAAAGTGGAATCGCCTGCCCAAACAACATCTGAGCCAGGGCAGCCACGATGATGAGCGCTCTGAGGTTCTTAATTCCATAAATTCCGGCGGATGACAAAACGCGTTTTATCTTCATGGGACACTCCTGCTGTTATAACGAGGCGGATTTTATCGAGCAGGAGAATTCATTTACTTCTCCGGGATTGCTAAATCTATGGGCTTGCTACCTATTGCTTGTCCGCCTATTGTCTTTTCGATGGCGCGGCTAACTGCCCCCTAATCCCATTAACCCCGTTGAGGGGACTTCCAAAATTGATCTTCTTCCTCTAACATGCTATAAAAGCGAGTTTTACTGGACTAGCCAAACCTTGGAATTGGCCTCGGTTTAGGGCTAGCCAATGGTTCCAACGCGGCCAAGCCTCAAAACCACGAGTTTTTCTTGATGTGGAAGCGCGTTTCGGGAATTTGCCAGTGAAGCGTGGTTAATCGATTAAGTCCACACTAACTTTAAGATTCTTGGAGGAGCAAATATGCACACCTGGCTCGCATCGGGCCTGATGAGCCGCGTAATCCGCTCGAATTCGACCCCATCCCTTGAAAAGCGCGCGTACCGGAAGCCAGGGCGCAAAACGGCAGCGCTGGCGGCTGTAATAGCCATTTTGGCGTTTGCCTTCCCCATGGCATTCGCCCAGCAGGGCCAGTCCGCGCATACAACCCAGGTTGCTGCCGCAGTCACGGCGCCCGTTGCCACGGCGGTCCAGGAACAAGGTTCCAGCGCGCCGGCTGAGAGCGGTGGTGAAGCCAGCCTGCGCCTGCCGGACATGAAGGGCGTTACCTTTCTGAACGGCATTAGCGGCTATAAGCTGCTTGAAATCGGCTTGGTTTTTTGTTTTCTCGGCGGGCTTTTTGGTTTCAGCATCTACATGCAGCTCAAAAACGCGCCGGTGCACCGCTCCATGCGTGAAATTTCTGAGCTGATTTATGAGACCTGCAAAACGTACCTGGTGACGCAGGGCAAGTTCATCTTGCTTCTGGAAGCCTTTATCGCCGTGGTGATTGTTCTGTACTTCGGCGTTCTGGAGCACTATCCCACCACCAGCGTGATCATCATCCTGATATTCAGCCTCATTGGCATTGCCGGCAGCTACGGCGTGGCCTGGTTCGGCATCCGCGTAAACACCTTTGCCAACTCGCGCACCGCCTTTGCCGGCCTTAAAGGCAAGCCCTATCCGATTTACGCCATTCCTCTGAAAGCCGGCATGAGTATCGGCATGATGCTGATCAGCGTGGAACTGCTGATGATGCTCTGCATTCTGCTCTTTATTCCCGGCAGCTACTCCGGCCCGTGCTTTATCGGCTTCGCGATCGGTGAATCCCTGGGCGCGGCCGCTCTGCGTATCGCCGGCGGCATCTTCACCAAGATCGCCGATATCGGCTCTGACCTGATGAAGATCGTTTTCAAAATCAAGGAAGACGACGCCCGCAATCCCGGCGTAATTGCAGACTGCACTGGAGACAACGCAGGCGACTCTGTTGGCCCCAGCGCTGACGGCTTTGAAACCTACGGCGTGACCGGCGTGGCGCTGATTACCTTCATCCTGCTGGGCGTGCGCGGCCCGCAAGGTACGCAAATTCAGGTGCAACTGCTGGTCTGGATCTTCGTTATGCGCGTCATGATGCTGGTGGCCAGCGCAGTCTCCTACTTCCTCAATGAAGCCATTGCCAAAGCCAAATATGCCAACTCAGACGACATGAACTTTGAAGCTCCACTGACCTCCCTGGTCTGGATCACTTCATTTGTCTCCATTGCTCTGACCTTTGTCGTCTCCAAGCTGATTATTCCTAGCTTGGGCGACAATACCTCGCTGTGGTGGAAGATCTCTGTCATTATCTCCTGCGGCACCCTTGCCGGCGCTATTATCCCTGAGCTGGTCAAGGTCTTTACCTCAGTGGAATCGCGCCACGTGGGTGAGGTTGTCATCTCGTCGGAAGAAGGCGGCCCGTCGCTGAATATTCTTTCCGGCCTTGTAGCCGGCAACTTCTCCGCTTACTGGCTGGGCATCAGCATTGTGGCGCTCATGAGCATTGCTTATTACGTAAGCACGCTGGGTCTTGGCGGCGTAATCGGAACTCCCGCGCAGTGGATGCTGGCGCCTGCTGTCTTCGCCTTCGGCCTGGTGGCCTTTGGCTTCCTCGGCATGGGCCCGGTCACGATTGCCGTTGACTCCTACGGCCCCGTCACAGACAACGCTCAGTCAGTCTATGAGCTTTCACTGATTGAGCAGGTTCCCAACGTCAAGGCGGAGATAAAGAAAGAACATAACTTTGACGTGAACTTTGAACGCGCCAAGCATCTGCTGGAAGCCAATGACGGCGCGGGCAATACCTTTAAAGCCACGGCCAAGCCGGTGCTGATTGGGACTGCCGTTGTGGGCGCCACCACCATGATTTTCGCCATCATGATGGCCCTCACCAACGGACTCACCACCAACACAGATAAACTTTCGCTCCTGCACGCTCCTTTCGTGCTTGGCCTGATCACAGGCGGCGCGATCATTTACTGGTTCACCGGCGCTTCCATGCAGGCGGTGACCACCGGCGCATATCGCGCGGTGGAGTTCATCAAGGCAAACATCAAACTGGAAGGCGTCGAGAAAGCGTCGGTCGAAGACAGCAAGAAGGTGGTTGAGATCTGCACCAAGTACGCGCAAAAAGGCATGCTCAATATCTTTTTGACCGTCTTCTTTGCCACCCTGGCATTCGCGTTTGTGGAGCCGTTCTTCTTCATCGGCTACCTTATCTCCATTGCCGTCTTTGGTCTCTACCAGGCCATCTTCATGGCCAACGCAGGCGGCGCATGGGACAACGCCAAGAAAGTGGTGGAAGTGGAGCTGAAACAGAAAGGCACCGCATTGCACGATGCAACCGTTGTGGGCGATACGGTCGGCGATCCTTTCAAAGACACTTCTTCCGTGGCCCTGAACCCGGTCATCAAGTTCACCACGCTGTTTGGCCTTCTGGCCGTGGAGCTGGCGGTGCGCTTGACGAATGAACAAGGACCGATGATCAGCCACGTTCTATCAGCGCTGTTCCTCATCATCTCCATCTTCTTCGTGTGGAAGTCGTTCTACGGCATGCGAATCGGGACAGAAAAAGAAGCGCAGGGCGCAAAGGTTGCTGCCTAGCCTTCGGCTGAAAGCTAAATAACTAAGCCCGCCAGTAAAATCGGCGGGCTTTTTAATTGAAAATTCTAGTGTGAAAAAGGCGTTGGCAGCGGTCGCGGCGGTTCCACATTTTGCGGTGGCCCAATGGCTTCCTTCATTTTTTCTTTTACTCTTTTCGCCAGCTTCTCTACAGCATCGGCCTTGCGCACCACGTCAAGTGACAATACGTTCTCATTGCTCTTGTCGACGGCGGCTTTTAATTCCGTGGCCAGTTGGAACAGTTTGTCCGTATCATCGCGGATATCCTGCTGCCGCTTCTTGTTGGCTTCTTTCATCATGCGGTCTTGCATTTCCTTCTGAGCCTGGTCCTGCGGAAATCCAATCTGTGGTGATGTTGTTACCTGCGACCTGGGCGCCAGGAACGCGCCGGCACTCATCACCAGACCCAGTCCTGCTATGCAAAAAAGTTTTGCTGGCACAATGTCCTCTTCCTAAATAAACCTGAAATAAAGACGTGCCTGGATTATAGAAGTTACCTCGATCACACGATAGCGGCAGGTCAGGAACCACGGTGGCAAAGATTTTGGCCTGGGCCGCTCAGCTATAATCGCCACGGGACAAGCATGGAAGAACATTTCAGCAATGTCTGGCACTCCTGGCACAACTACCTGGTAGCCTGGACGCGCGACAAGGCCCCCAAACTGCTCGTGATTCTGCTGCTGGCGTTTATCTTTGTGCGTCTGCTGAGTTTTATCACGCGCAAGCTGGTCGCGCTCACGGAAAGAAGCTCAGCACATGGCACGGTGCGCGCACAGCAGGTGCGCACGATTACAGGTGTGATCCGCAGCGTCGGCGTGTTTCTGATCGTGTTTTTCACCGGCATAACGATCCTCAATGACGCTTTTAGTATCGATATTCGGCCGCTGCTGGCCAGCGCTGGAATCGCCGGCCTGGCCATTGGCTTTGGCGCGCAGACGCTGGTCAAGGACGTGATCAATGGGTTTTTCATTCTGGTGGAAGACCAGTTCCAGGTGGGTGACACCATTCGCGCCGCCGGAGTGAGCGGGACCGTGGAAGACATCACCATGCGCCGCACCATTCTGCGTGATTCCGATGGCACAGTGCACATTGTGCCTAACAGCTCCATCCAGATTGTGAGCAACACTACCCGCGACTGGTCGCAGGTAACGCTGCACGTCTCCGTTGATTACAGCGAAAACAGTGACCACGTGGTGGCTCTGCTGCAGGGCCTTGCCAAAGAGTTTTACAATGATCCCGCGTTTAAAGATGAGATCGTTGCCGAGCCGCAGGTGCCCGGCATTGAGCGCGTCCGGGGTAATGAAGTGGATTACCTGATGCTGGTGAAGGTGCGTCCAGCCAAGCAGTATAGTGTTGCGCGTGAGCTGCGGCGGCGGATTAAAGCCTGCTTTGAAACGAATAAAATCAAAGCTGGATCGCCTACGCAGGTTTACATCGGCCAGATGCCTCAAACAGAACCGAAATAATAGGCACGCGCCGAGTGGCTTGATGCAGGGCAGAAAGATTTCAGCGAAGGAAGGATCCTGAAGCGGTTTGGAGCGGAGCGACATAAAATCATGGACTTAGGACTAAAAGGTCGAGGCGTGATTGTTGCCGCATCCAGCCAGGGCATTGGTCTGGCGACGGCGGAAGCGTTTGCGCGTGAAGGCGCTCAGGTGGCAATGTGCGCGCGCACAGAAAAAACCCTGCTTGAAGCTGCAAACCGCATTCGCAGCCAGACTGGAGCCGAAGTCTATGCGGAAGCCCTGGATGTAACCGACGCCGCTGCGGTCCAGCAATTCACCGATCATGTAGCCAAGCGCTTCGGCAGAATCGATGTCTGTGTAACCAATGCCGGCGGCCCTCCCGCCAAGAATTTCCTCTCCATCTCCGCCGACGAATGGCGCAAAGCCGTTGATCTGAACCTGATGAGCACTGTGCATCTGGCCAAAGCCGTGATTCCTCACATGCAGCGGCATCGCTGGGGCAGGATTGTGACCATCACCTCCGTCTCAGTGAAGCAGCCGGTTGCCGATCTCGTGCTTTCCAACTCTGTCCGCGCCGCCGTGGTAGGGCTGGTAAAGAGCCTTTCCAATGAATTTGGAAAAGACGGCATTCTGGTAAACAACGTTGCGCCTGGATTCACCGCCACTGAGCGCCTGCAGGAACTAGCTCAAGTTCGCGCTCTGGCCGCAGGCAGTTCACCCCAGCAGGTCTGTGATGCCTGGGCAGCAGAGACTCCGGTTAAGCGCCTTGGCACCCCGGAGGAGATCGCCAATGTCATTGTCTGGCTGGCCTCAGAGCGGGCTTCATACATAACCGGGCAAACCATCCTGGCTGACGGTGGAATTTACCGCGGCCTTTAGCAGTAATTCTATGGAAATCTAAATCGAATGCGCGATCTCATTGAACCAGAGCTGCTGCTTACAGCTTTGGAAAATCCACACTGCGCGTAGGCAGTTCCAAATTGGCTTTTGGCCCTTTTTAAATGGAGCTTGCGCGCTCTATTTTGACATCTGAACCCCCACATTGCGGCATCTCAATACCAGATGGTGGTCTTGGGCATCTTCCTAGTCGCGATGGTCACGCTCTTTCTGGCGTGGTATTGGATTTCTGTGCGGCGCAAGCATCGCAAGGCCCGTGAAGTGGTGCGTTGGATCCAGTCCGCATTGGGTAGTCGCGGCCAGGTAAGCGGAATTTCATGGATAGGTACAGCAAAGTTCCGCGTTCCCTTGCGGCTGACCTCCGGCATCTTTCAACATGCCTGGGTGCTGGTGGAACTGTTGCCACAACCGACGCCGGTGCAATGGCTCTTCAATAAAGCCAGAAACCGCCATGAGTCGCTCACCTTCCAGGCCGATCTTGATTTTCCTCCCGCGTTCTCGCTTCATGTCCACAATTTCCGGTGGATTGCACGCAGCAGCCGTCGGACGCCGGCCAACCACCCTGGCTGGAAGTTCGAATGCCTGCAGCCAATGATCATCAGCACGCGGCCTGACAGCCAAAAAGAAATCGCCTGTGCCATGGTCTCTTTAACGCGGGCCGATGGCAGCGAATTTGTGGACGTCAGCTTCCAGCGCAGCTCCCCTCATTTTTCTGCGATGGTGCCGCTTGAGTCTCTTTCTCCTGGCTCACCGCTGCGCGTCTATATGCTGGACGCTATGCGGGAACTCGCGGGCAGCGCGTCGACTTCATTATTTTAGAGCGTTGTGCGCCCCATCTTTTCAGTTTCCCTTGAGCCGCGTGGCCGCAAAAAAGAACCTTATGCGGGGTAGGACATAGGTTCTTGCTGATTTTTCCGAAATTATTCTCCGGTTTTTTTAGGCTGGGGTCTGACCGGTCCGGGATCCCTCTGGCACCCACCGGTGGTTCCAGTGAGTATCTCGCAAATGCAGGGGCCTGCGCAGTGCAATGTGGCACTGCATGTGCCTCTGCAAACAGGAAGTATGCTGGCCGATTTCTGCAGCTGCCGGGCGGAAACGCTCCCAGCGCAAAGAACGTCCATAACCAGTGCGCTCAAGAGCGTGATTTTGGTTTTCTTGTTCATGGCTTGCTTCCCTTTGTTCAATTACCAGACGGGGAGCTTGCCGGTTT
>DATEHN010000031.1:0-11574 GCA_035279585.1 Candidatus Angelobacter sp.
CAGGTTGATGAGTGCAGTTCTGTAAGCTTGGAGAAAAATGCCACGCCGCAATGACATCTCGAAGATCCTGATCATCGGCTCCGGGCCGATTGTGATTGGCCAGTCGGCGGAGTTCGATTACTCCGGCACGCAGGCCTGCAAGGCGCTCAAGCAGGAAGGTTATGAGGTGGTGCTGGCGAACTCGAACCCGGCCACCATCATGACCGATCCGGAGATGGCAGACCGCACTTATATTGAGCCGCTTACAAAAACTTATCTGGAAGAGATCATCCGGCAGGAAGCCGAAATGATGACGGAAGACGGTGTGCGTCGCGGCAAGTTTGCGCTGCTGCCGACCGTCGGCGGACAGACGGCGCTCAATCTTGCCGTTGAGCTGGCTGACTCCGGCATTCTGGAAAAGTACAACGTTGAGCTGATCGGCGCGCAGCTTCGCGCGATCAAAATGGCGGAAGACCGGCTGCTGTTTAAAGACGCCATGACGCGCATTGGGCTCGACGTTCCCAAGTCAGCGCTCGTAAACAATCTCAAAGATGGCCTGGATTTCTCCGGCAAGATCGGCTTCCCGCTCATCATCCGGCCTTCATTCACGCTGGGCGGCAGCGGCGGCGGTATTGCTTACAACCGTGAAGAACTGCTGGATATCCTGGCTCGCGGTCTTGATCTCTCACCTGTGCACGAAGTGCTGATCGAGGAATCTGTTCTCGGCTGGAAAGAGTACGAGCTTGAGGTGATGCGCGATCTCAGGGACAACGTGATCATTGTCTGCTCGATTGAAAATTTTGATCCCATGGGCGTGCACACCGGCGACTCCATCACCGTTGCACCGGCGCAGACGCTGACTGACCGCGAATACCAGCACATGCGCGACGCCTCCATCAAAGTGATCCGCGAGATTGGTGTGGAGACTGGCGGCTCCAACATCCAATACGCGGTGAACCCGGCGAACGGGCGCATGGTGGTGATTGAGATGAATCCGCGCGTCTCGCGCTCGTCCGCTCTGGCGTCAAAAGCGACGGGCTTCCCAATCGCCAAAATCGCAGCCAAGCTGGCGGTCGGCTATACGCTGGACGAGATTCCCAACGACATCACCAAGAAGACACCTGCCTGCTTTGAGCCGACCATCGACTACGTAGTTGCCAAAATCCCCAAGTGGCAATTTGAAAAGTTTCCCGGCGCCGATGAAGGCCTGGGGCCGCAGATGAAATCCGTGGGCGAAGCCATGGCCATTGGCCGCACTTTTAAAGAAGCGCTGATGAAGGGTATTCGCTCACTGGAGACAGGAAAGAAAGTCGGAGCAGAAAAGATTGAGCCGCGCATTCTTACGCAGCGGCTGGTCACGCCGCATCCAGAGCGCTTGACCTATGTTCGCTATGCGCTGCACCAGGGTATGACGGTGAAAGAGCTGCACAAGATGACCAGCATCGACCCCTGGTTCCTCTATCAGCTCAAAGAGATCACCGCCATGGAAACGGAGATCGCAAAGCATTCGACGGCGGAGACGCTTGGCAAAGATCTGCTGCGGCAGGTGAAGCGGCTGGGGATCTCAGACGATCGAATTGCTCTTTCCACCAAAACCGGCGTGCAGACGGTGCGGCGTATCCGTGAAGAGTTGGGCGTGACGCCGGTGTACAAACTTGTGGACACCTGCGCTGCAGAGTTCGAGAGCTATACGCCTTATCTCTACTCGACGTACGAAGACGAGGATGAAGCGCCGCCAACGAACAAGAAGAAGATCATCATCCTGGGTAGCGGGCCAAACCGCATTGGACAGGGAATTGAGTTTGATTATTGCTGCTGCCACGCGGCTTTTGCGTTGCGCGATGACGGTTATGAAACCATCATGGTCAACTGCAATCCGGAGACGGTCTCCACCGACTACGACACGAGCGACCGACTCTACTTTGAGCCGCTCACGTTTGAAGACGTGCTGGCTGTGTACCAGCATGAGGCAAAGAGCGGCGCTCCGGTGGGCGTGATCGTGCAATTCGGCGGGCAGACGCCACTGAATCTTGCATTGCCGCTGAAGGGCGCGGGTGTATCGATTATTGGCACATCGCCGGAATCGATTGACCTGGCAGAAGACCGTAAGCGCTTTGGCAAACTGCTGGAAGAGCTGGATATCCCACAGCCGCCGGGTGCGATTGCAACGAGCGTGGAAGAGGCGGTGGAAGGAGCGCGCAAAGCCGGATACCCGGTGCTGGTGCGGCCTTCGTATGTGCTGGGCGGACGCGCCATGGTGATTGCCTACGACGATGAGAGCGTTGTCCGCTATATGAAAGAGGCGGTTGAGTATTCACAGCAGCGGCCTGTGCTGGTCGATCATTTTCTGGAAGACGCGATTGAAGTTGACGTGGACGCGCTTTCTGATGGCGAAGACGTGGTCATCGGCGGAATCATGCAGCATATTGAAGAGGCAGGGATTCACTCCGGCGATTCTTCCTGTGTGCTGCCGTCGGTCGGTCTGCGCAAGCCTGTTCTGGATACGATCCGCGAATACACGTTCAAGCTGGCGCGCGCGCTGAGAGTCGTCGGGCTGATGAACATTCAATTTGCCATCCAGAATGAAAAAGTTTTTGTGATTGAAGTGAACCCGCGGGCTTCGCGCACGGTCCCTTATGTTTCCAAAGCCACCGGCGTGCCGCTGGCCAAGATTGCTGCGCGGCTCATGACTGGGCGCAAGCTGCGCGAATTTCTGCCTGTGAACATCGAGCAGGGTGCAGACCTGGCCACAGGCGCAGGATATTTTGTGAAGTCGCCGGTCTTCCCCTGGAACAAGTTCCCCGGCGTGGATACGGTGCTTGGGCCGGAGATGAAATCCACGGGCGAGGTGATGGGATCAGCCGATACCTTTGGCGAGGCTTTTGCCAAAGCGCAGCTCTCTGCCGGGCAGGCGTTGCCCACGTGCGGCACGGTTTTCATCAGCGTGATTGATCGCTATAAGCAGGAGTCAATCGAACTGGCGCGGCGCTTTGTGGAACTTGGATTCAGCCTGGTAGCTACGCATGGGACTGCAGATCGGCTGGAGAAGGCCGGGTTAAACGTTGATCGCGTTTACAAGGTAAAAGAAGGCCGGCCGAACGTGGTGGACCTGATCAAGGGTGAGCGTGTACAGCTTGTGGTGAATACGCCGCATGGCGCTGAGCCCTGGTTCGATGAAAAGGCCATCCGCCGCGCCGCTGTTACCGGCCGCATTCCCACCATTACCACCATGGCCGCGGCCTGGGCAGCCGCTGAAGGTATTGCAGCGTTGCAAAGGAACGAAGTAAACGTGCGCTCCATGCAGCACTGGCATGAAGAAAGCACGCAGCAATCTGCCATCAGCACTCAATAAATTCCTTTTCGTTCTGCGATAGGCATCTTGCGGGCATTCCGGACATTCCTGCCGGGTGTTAAAACTTGCTTAACAAAACTCGGCTTGCGAGGAGAAGCAGAGCAGGATTACGATACTTGGCACCAAGCGGGGGTAGCGTACCAATCGATAGTTTTTTGGAGCGTAAGATGCTTGCTACTCGAAAGCTGCAATTGTCCTCACTACTGATTCTTTTTCTGTCTGCTGCTGCCTTCTGCCAGAACGCGCCACAACTTGCGCCTGTGCCGCCTGATCCGTTTGAGTTGGTAACCGGGGCAACGCAGGTGCCCAGCACGCCGGAAGATCGGAGCGCTGTGCTTGGCTTGCTGGAGCGTGCCCGCCAAAATGGCGATCTCCATGCCGCAGGAAGCGCTGCTTACACCATGCACGTGAGCTTCAACGCCAGCGGCAACGTGCTGGTTACCGGCGCAGGCGAGATGGAAGAGACCTGGTTCAGCCCTGCAATGGCACGCTGGACGGCGCATCTGGGCGATTTCTCACTGGACAGGATTTTTAACGACGGACGAACCTTTGATGACAAGGTCGCGGACTTCATCCCCATACGCCTGCAAATGCTGCGCGGCGCGATTTTCTGGCCGATCAATTTTAAGCAGGCGCACACGCTCATCAGGACTGCCGCAGTCAAGTGGAAAGGCAAGGACCTGACCTGCGCTCTGGTATCGGGCGACATGTCTGATGCAACCGCCACGCCAGGTCGCCGCTGGGAAGAGCGCGAATTTTGCATTGAAAACAAAACCGGACTTTTGCAGGTCCTCTCAGATGCTCCGGGAATTTACATCCTCTACGATTACACCAATGCGCTACGCTTCCATGGCCACGTCCTGCCCAGCCAGTTCAAAATTGTAGAGAGCGGAAATACTGTGCTCGAGTCGCATTTGGAAAGCATTGCTGACGCCATCTCCAGTCCTGATTTACTGGCTCCAAGCGCGCAGATGAAAGCAAACGGTCAAGGGCCGCTTTTGGGAGGGACCATGCGCTTTCCCAGGACGGTTCCGGTAGCTCCCGGCGCAGCGGCGGTGCAGCCAGTAATTGTTCATGCCATTCTCGATCGCCACGGCAAGGTTGGGGATGCGGAGCTGGTGGGAAATCCAGACAGTGCACTTGGCCAGTCAGCGCTTGAGTTTGTAAAGCGCGGGGTTTATCCGCAGGTTGAGCGGATGTGGGCCGGCCACCAGATGGAAGCATTCATCAACGTACGGTTTGTTTCCCAGTAAAGCTCTTAATCAGGAACCTCTCAGTGCCTGAAAAGGGTGGGGTTCTAATTCCATCTGCCAGGTCTCGTTCTCTTGTGGGCGGTCCGAAAGAAATTCAGCCGCTGCATCTCTCAGGCGACGAAAAACGCCAGCTACGAGAATTTCTGAAGACGCTGACCGGTGATCCCGTGCCTGCGGAGTATTTGAGGGACCTCCACAACCCGTAGCTCCCCAGCATGAGAAAACGCGCGCGTCCCCTCCGTGTCTCTGCGTCTCTGTTTTCTTCTTGCCGTTCGTCCCAGTCGGCGCTAGGATGCGTAGCGCAAACAGCTCCGGCTGTTCGGAGGTGCGGTATGAAGCCTCTTGTTCGTTTTATTTCCCTGGCCACGATTTTGCTGGCAGCAATTGCTGCTCCCGCCCAAGTGACGCAAATCCTGATCCCGGCGGGAACGCCAGAGGACAAAGCGCTGCAGGAAATCTCCGCTGAAAGCGACGCCGGCAAGCGGATTACGATGTTGCAGGATTTTTTGCAGAAGTTTACTTCCAACCAGCAGATAGTGGCTTATGGCGAGTGGCAGCTTGCCCAGGCTTTCATGGACCAGGGCGATGCAGCCAAAGCCATGGAGCACGGCGAGAAAGCCGTGCAGTTGCAGCCGGGAAATCTGGACATCCTGATCTCACTGGCCACGATAGCGCAGAAAGCCAAAAACTCTGACAAGGTAATGGATTGTGTGGTGAGCGGCGGCACGGCGTTCAATGGCATCGGCAAAGACGAGGTCAAACCGGACGGTGTGGATGCGGAAAGCTTCAGGCAGCATATCCAGGGAATGCGGGATCCCTACCGGCAATCGTATGACTATCTGGCAGCCACGGGCTACAACGTGATTGTGGCGGAGGAGAACGCCAAGACGCGCATGGGTTATATCGAACGCTACATCGCCGCGTTTCCCGGCTCAAACTTTCAGGACCAGGTAATGGAACTGGCCGTTTTCACACTGAGCCAGATGAACGATTCAGCGCGGCTGCTGAGCTTTGGCGAGAAAGCTTTGGCGGCCAATCCGAACAGCGTGGGCATGCTAACGGTGATTGCGAACGCTTTTGCTGAAAGCGCTGATCAGGCATTTGCTCCGCGCGCGGAAACCTATGCCCGCAAAGCTCTGGAGCTCTGCAAAGGCCAGACGCCAACGGATGCAAACAAACTGGCGCTCTACTCCGGCCTGGCACACTCGGCTCTGGGTTATGCATTGCTGCGCCAGGAAAAGAACGTTCCGGCGATCGTAGAGTTGAAAACAGCATCGGTTGAGCTGAAGGGCAATGCGGACGCGTATCCCTCAGCGCTCTACCGGCTGGGCTTTGCGTATGCCAAGACGGGCAAGCTGCGGGAAGCCAAAGCTACGCTAACGGAAGTAGCGGGGATTAACGGCCCGTATCAGCAGCCAGCCAAAGATTTGCTGGTGAAGGTTAACGCTGCGGCGGCCAAAGCGCCGCGAAGGTCGAAATAACGCAAATTGGCAAGAGTAAAACCTTACCGCGGATTGCGCATGTATCGCGCGGATTCGAGTTTGGATCGGAACAGCGGAAATAGGTGCCTCTGGAAATGAATGTCGCTTCAGGCCGGGGCCTGGGCTGATTTGGCGCGAAATTTGGCCAGCGCGCTTAACCCGCGGAGCACGCGATGGAATAGCTCCGGCTCGCGCGTGACAAACTTGAGACGCTTGCCGCGGGCCAGATAAGTTTCCGGTTGCAGGTTTTCAAGTTCATGCCAGAAGAGGCGCTGCATTCGCTTGAGGTCAAAAGCGCTGCCGCTGCGGGTATAAACGGCCTGCGCCGGCCCCAGAGTAAACCACTCATACTTCACAAAAACTTTGTAGTCTCTCTGCGGAGACTCAGAAGAAAAGATGTACCACTCGGCAAAGATTTCAAACGGGATGGCGGAGACATTCTCACCGACAGGGATGTGCACGGAGCGCCCGTTGACGCGCCAGCCGCGCTGGAACTCTTCTGGCGTGGGCTGCAGCGGACCAGAGTCAAACGAGGTGATAACAATATTTTTGTTGGCAGCAACGGCAGGACAAACATGAAGCACGTCGTAAATTTCATGCGCTGGGGTTTCCAGCCAACGATAGTCGCCATGAACACCGTGGAACATAAATCTTCTTTGAACCTCAGGCCGTCAGCTCGCGAGCCCGGCTGTTGAGCGCCTCCCAGACACCTTCAAAATCGACGAAATAACCCAAGACGTTGAGCTGCGGCAAATTCGCCTGCAGGAAATCGACGGCTCGGTGCAAATCCTGGCGATGGTTCTCCGCTTCGCGAGCGGCGTCATTGTCAAAGGCGGCGAGGCCGCCGTAAGCGCCGCAATCTGAGTGGAGCATCAGGAGCACGGTATCCGTCTGGTGCAGGTCCACCGATTTGCGGAGCTGCTCCAGAACAAACTGGCGGTCCGCTTCACCATCGCTGCCGGCCAGGCACTTGGCGCCGCCGGCCACGCGGATGGGATCGAAATGGGTGATATTCAAACGCTTGATCAGCTTGCGCAATGCCAGCTCAAAGCGGTTATCGAAGCACCAGACGATGGCAGCGTCACACTTATAGCGTTCGCGTGGAGAATCAAAGTGAAAGAGCTTGCGAATGGGAACACCCCGTTGCAAACAATTATATAGTCAGCATTGGAAGTAGTTTGCTTAAATCTGGCAAGAAATTGGCCATGTCCAGAATGGCGTGTGCACCCGAGTGCACAAGACGGTTCTCACCTCTCCCAGAAATTCCGTGCGCGCCGTATACTCAGAAGTTCCGGAGAAACCATGACTTCTGCCCAGCGTTGGATCAAGCTTGCGCTTGCCTGTGTAATCTTTTGCTTTGTCATTCAACCCGCCTCTGCTTCCAGCATCACGTTCAAAGTTACGTTGCCGGCAAACCAGCCGGAACCCATAACCGGGCGCGTTTTCATCATCATTGCGCGCGCAGGTGATCCGGAACCGCGTCTGCAGGTGGGGTCGTGGCGATCGCGCACTGAGTTGCTGGGTATGGATGTGCCGGGGATAGGGCCCGGCCAGACAGCCAGCATGGACGCGCTGACGCTGGGTTTTCCACTGAAGTCCGTGCGGGAACTGCCTGCAGGCGATTATTACGTTCAGGCCTTGTTTAGCGTTTATACGCGGTTCCAAAGAGCTGACGGGCATTCGATCTTTGCGCACAACGATCAGTGGGAAGGGCAGCAATTCAATAAATCGCCGGGAAATTTATATTCTGACGTGGGACATTTTCATCTTGACCCGCTGACGGGGTATGAAATTCGTCTGAGCTTGGATCACAAGATCCCTACGCCGCTGCCGCCTGGCGACACGGCTTATGTGAAGCACATCAAGATCCAGAGCAAGCTGCTCAGCAATTTCTGGGGTCAGCCCATCTATCTTGGCGCGACGGTGTTGCTGCCGGAAGGTTATAGCTCACACCAGAACGCGCATTATCCGGTGTTGTATGAGCAAGGGCACTTCAGCCTGCAAGCGCCGCTTGGCTTTTCTACTGAGCCATCACCAGCAGCCATGCAGACGCGGCCTGGACTTATCTCCGGCCCGGAGTTGTTCAGGCGCTGGACTGCAAACGGCTTCCCAAGGATGATCGTGGTCACGTTTCAACATCCCACGCCATTTTTTGACGATTCTTACGCGGTGAACTCCGCCAATGATGGCCCGTATGGCGATGCAATCATGAACGAGCTGATTCCTTATATAGAGGAACACTTCCGTATTATTCGGCAGCCGTATGCGCGGGTGCTCAGCGGCGGCTCAACCGGTGGATGGGAATCGCTGGCGCTGCAGGTCTTTCATCCTGAGTTTTTCGGGGGAACATGGACTTTCTATCCTGATCCAGTGGATTTCAGCCGCTACCAGATGGTGGATATCTACAACGACGTGAATGCTTTCCTGGCTCCGGGCTATGATCCGCCAATCCCTGAGCGGCCGATGATGCGCAGCGTGGAAGGCCAGGTTGAGGTCACCATGCGGCAGATGTCGCAGCTTGAGGATGTGCTGGGTTCGCATGGGCGCTCCGGCCAGCAGTATGAAGCCTGGGAGGCGGTCTATGGGCCTGTCGGCGCGGATGGATATCCCAAGCCGCTGTGGGACAAGAGCACAGGCAAGATTGATACAACAGTTGCGCTCTACATGCGCGACCACGGATACGATCTCCGCTATTACCTGGAGCAGAACTGGCCGACGATAGGACCAAAGCTCGTTGGCAAGTTGCATATTTATTGCGGCGACATGGACAACTTCTATCTGAACCTGGCAGTGTACCGGCTGGAGGATTTTTTACGCGGCACGAACAATCCGGCGTACGGCGGATCGTTTGAGTATGGCCGGCCGATGAAAGGCCACGGCTGGACGCCAATGAACCAGGCTGAGCTGCTTCGCACCATAGCAAACCACATTACGGTCAATGCCCCTGCAGGCGCTGACAATTCGTGGAAATACTAGAGAAGCTGCTGGTACTGGCTATTAGCTTCTGCTGGCAACTGACAAAAACGAGAATCTCATGCGCAAATATCAAGTTTCAATTTCGCAGTCATGAACGCTATACTTGCCATAATCTTTCTTCACTAAACCATGGCCAACATTCTTTACGGCGTGAATGGTGAGGGCTCCGGCCACTCCACCCGCGCCAAGGAAGTCATCACTCACTTGCTGCGCCAGGGCCACAGCGTGCATGTGGTCTCGTTTGATCGCGGTCTGCGCAACCTGAGCGAGAGTTTTCCGGTCACAGAAATTTTTGGATTGCGGCTTACTTACATCAATAATCGTGTGCGTTATAAGCGCACGCTGGCTAAAAATCTGATCAAGGCGCCTCGCGCTGCCCGCACTGTGAAACAGTTGGTGCGGCTGATTGAAGAGAAAAATATCGATTTGGTCATCACAGACTTTGAGCCGCTTACCTGCCATGCCGCTCATCGCAAGCGCCTGCCGGTGATCGCCATTGACAATCAGCACGCCATTACCAACACGCGCATCTCGCTGCCACGCGGCTATCGTCGCGATGCGGCCACGGTCAAGCTGGTTACGCACATGATGACGCCACGAGCCAACGTTAATCTCGTGCTTTCTTTTTTCCCCGCTGCAGCCAAAAAACGCAACACATTCGTTTTTCCACCCATTGTCCGCCATGAAGTGCTCTCCACCACTCCGCACCAGGGCGATTATGCCCTGGTTTATGTGACCTCGCCCGCCAAAGATCTGGCTGCGCTGCTCAAACAGGTAAATTACAAATTTATCGCCTATGGGTTTGGTACGGAGGGCCCAAACGGCAGCTGCCGCGACGGTAACATCTTGTTCAAGAAACCCAGCATGGAAGGCTTCCTGCGTGATCTGGCCGGCGCAGGCGCTGTAATCGCGAATGCCGGTTTTTCTCTGGTCAGCGAAGCGCTGCATCTGGGCAAGCCGTATCTCGCCATTCCGGTGAGCCATCAGTTTGAGCAGACCTTCAACGCTTACTACGTCGGCAAAATGGGGTATGGCGCTTTCTGGGAGAAGCTGGACAAAGAGAAAGTGGAGTCTTTTCTTTTTAACCTGCCGGTCTATGCGGAAAAGCTACAGTCGTATCCACGAAGCGGCAATCAGGCGTTGCTGGCCAAACTGGACGAGTTGATCGCCGGCTTCACATCCCGCAAAGCCAGGGGCGCTGATGTCTGAAACGCAGGAGCCACTCGTCAGCACGGAGACCAAACCTGAGCCAATCGCATTTTTTGAAGTGGCCATCGTCATCAGCCTGGCTGCGGCCATTCTTTGTTTGTTTGTCTTTGTCTGGCTGGGCCGTGAAATGCGCGCCGGTGACACGCTCCGCTTTGATGGAGCCATCCGCAACTGGGTCCACCAGTTTGCTTCGCCCGGCATGACCATTCTCATGAAGATCTTTTCCATGCTGGGGGCACAAATCCTGGCGGTTGTGCTTGTAGTCGCCTTTGTGATTTTTGCCCGGCTGCGCTGGAAGCGCGCCGCGTTGTGGCTGGCCATCGCCATGGCTGGAGCGCTGGTTCTTGAGGCCTCATTGAAGTACGCTTACCACCGCATCCGGCCGCAAGCGTACTTCATCCCTGAACCTGATTCTTATAGTTTCCCCAGCGGCCATGCACTTACTTCGTTTTGCTTTTACGGCGTGCTGGCCGGCCTGGTCACTGACCGAATCAAATCGCTTTCGTGGCGCATCGCAGTGTGGACTGCGGCAACGCTTCTTGTGATTGCCATTGGTCTTTCGCGCATCTATCTCGGCGTCCACTATCCCAGCGACGTTCTTGCCGGATATCTGGCTGCCACAGTCTGGGTGGGTACCATCATCGTGCTCGATCACGTGCGCAAGGTGCGGAAAAGCACGAAACAGACTCGGGCCTGAGACCTCCTTGGCCGAAAAAACGAAATTGCTCCATTACTGTCTGAAACCTCTACTCGGCTACTCTTAAATAACTCCTTTTATATGAATAGAATGCAAAAATTATCAGCAAACCTCTTGACATGTTATATAGTGTTATAGTTATGTATAACAGTGAAATGCTTGCGATGATCGCTACGAGATTGACCCGTCGATCCCGCAGGCAAAAGAAGATCTCATGAGGAGAAACAAAATGAAATCGCTTCGTTTTATGCTTGCTGTTGTGTTGATCTCAATCTCCGCTGCGGCTTTTGCCCAGGACACGCAAAACACCCAGTCGGATGCGCAAAAAGCTTTTGACAAACTGAAGACTCTTGCCGGAACTTGGGAAGGTCCAGTCAAGATGGAGGGCCACGATCACGGAAATGGCAACGGTGCTCCGGAAAGCGTTCAGGTATCGCTGCGCGTGACTTCGCGCGGGAACGCCCTGGTGCATGAAATGGGCGATCTGAACAGGACGGACGATCCCACCAAATACGACCATCCAGTCACGATGTTCTACCTGGATAATGGCAAATTGATGTTGACTCATTTCTGTGATGCCGGGAACCGTCCGAGCATGGCGGCGAAGGTCTCGCCCGATGGAAAGAC
>DATEHN010000032.1:0-70156 GCA_035279585.1 Candidatus Angelobacter sp.
CCCATGATCCGGCGTCCGACCACGCGCTTGGCATATTGCACCGGAATTCGTCGCTCGGATCGCTCCATAAAAACAATGAAAGCGACCACCACGATCATGATCGTGATCAGGAAGATCATTGCCGGAATGGTATAAGGCCCCCAGGTCGCCGATTTCACCTTGGCGCCCAGGTCCATCACTGCTTTTGGCAGTCCCACGACAATGCCGGCAAAGATCAGTAATGACATGCCGTTACCCACGCCGCGTTCGGTGATCTGCTCGCCCAGCCACATGATGAAGATACTGCCTGTAGTCAGGGTAATAATCGTCATCAGGATGAATTTCACACCGGGATCCATCACATACTTCTGCGTCTGCAGCGTAAAGGCGATGCCCAGGCTCTGCAAAACCGAGAGGATCAGCGTGAGGTAGCGCGTCCATTGCGTGATCTTGCGCCGTCCCAGATCGCCTTCTTTTTGCAGCCGGGCCAGCGGTTCCCACACCACCGTGAGCAACTGCAAAATAATCGATGCCGTAATGTAGGGCATGATGCCCAGGGCAAAGATGGTCAGCTTGCGCAGGTTGCCGCCACTGAAGAGGTCATAAAAGCCCAGCAATCCACCGCTCTGCTGATCAAACGCCTTCTGCAGCGCGTCAGTATTAATGCCGGGCGTGGGGATATGAGATCCCAGGCGGTACACTGCCAGCATGGCCAGCGTAAACAGCACGCGTTTGCGCAGGTCCGGTACTCGAAAGATATTCGCAAATTTCTCGAACATTTAATTCACTTCTTCCTTGGTTTCGCTTGCTCCTTGCCTTTTTCCTGGTTGCCTTTTGCCTGGGCTTTCGGCGCTTCCTTGGCTGCAGTCTCCGCTGCCGCTCCGCCGATCAGCTCTGCTTTCCCGCCTGCTTTGGCAATCTTCTCTTGCGCGGACTTGGAAAACTTGTGCGCCTGCACCGTTAAAGCAGACTTGAGTTCCCCATCTCCCAGGACCTTGATGAGATCATTCTTGCCGACAAGTCCGTTCTTGACCATCAATTCGGGAGTAATGTTTTTCTCGCCCAGCGCGGCGAGCCGGTCGAGGTTCACCACCTGGTATTCGACGCGGAAAATGTTGGTAAATCCGCGTTTGGGCAAGCGGCGATGCAAAGGCATCTGTCCGCCTTCAAAGCCACGCATCATGCGCGAACCAGAGCGGGAGCGCTGCCCCTTGTGGCCGCGCGCTGAAGTCTTGCCCATGCCGCTGCCCATGCCTCGGCCGACTCGTTTGCGATTCGACGTGGCACCCTTGGGCGGACGTAAAGTTGATAAATTCGTTGGCACTTTGTTTCCTTTTATACGCAATCACCGTCATTTAGTTACGCGATGATTACTCGGTTTCCCTGTTTTCTGATTTGGTAATTGGGTAAATTGGTAATTTTTTAATTCGACCGATCTTTTCGAAGGTCGAGCTTTTCATTGACCAAATTATTAAATTACTCAATTACCAAATCTCACGATCTCTGTTTACTTCTCGACGATCTCCACCAGATGCGGCACCTTCGCCACCATGCCACGGATCGATGGCGTATCTTCCCGCTCAATCACCTGGTACAGCCGGGTAAAGCCCAGCCCCTTGATCACCAGCTTGTGCTTTACCGGCGTGCAGATCTTTGAACGAACATATTTCAGTTGAATTTTTTTCTTTGCTGCTGTCATGTTCTTCCCTTATGAATCTTTAGCCGCTGCTGCCCCTGCGCCGATGCGCTACCTGGAACTGGCTCTTAGCCGTAACACCAGTTCTGTTTCCTCTTGCCAGAGACGCTTCAGTCTTCCAGGCAGAGCTAACTACTAAATACTAACTACTAACTGCTTTCCTACAACTCCTGCAGCGCCTTGCCGCGCAGGGTAGCCACATCCTGGCGGTCGCGAAGTTTGTTGAGGGCATCGAACGTGGCCTTGATCACGTTGTGCGGATTGGCCGTGCCAATGGATTTCGTCAGCACGTTCTGCACGCCGACCGACGTCATCACCGCGCGCACCGCGCCGCCGGCAATTACGCCGGTGCCTTCTGGCGCCGGCTTCAGCAGCACCCGGCCGGAGCCAAAAGTCCCCAGCACCGTGTGCGGAATCGAGGTCTTGCTCAGGTTCACCTTCACCAGGTTCTTCTTGGCTGACTCAATTCCCTTGCGAATGGCCTGCGGCACTTCCTTGGCCTTGCCGGATCCATAGCCCACCACGCCCGCGCTGGGATCGCCCACCACCACCAGCGCCGCAAATGACATGTTCTTTCCGCCCTTGACCACCTTGGTCACGCGGTTAATGGCAACCACCTGGTCTTTCAACTGGTAGCTGCCGGCATCGAGCTTTTTCTTGGTTGCTGTCGCCATTGTATTTTAGAACTCCAAACCCGCTTCACGCGCGGCATCCGCCAGCGCTTTGATGCGCCCGTGGTAGAGATATCCGCCACGGTCGAACACTACTTTCTTGATCCCTTTTTCCTTGGCCCGCTGAGCGATGGTCTTGCCAATCTCCTTGGCGCTGGCCACGTTGCCGCCGGTCTTCTTCCCCGACTTCTTGCCCGATGTGCTGGCCGAAACCAGCGTCTTGCCGCTGGTATCGTCGATCACCTGCGCATAAATATGGTTCAGCGAGCGATATACGTTCAGCCGGGGCCGCTCTGACGTACCCGAGAGCCGAGTGCGTATCCGTTCATGCACCCGCCGCCGTACTTTGTCTTTTGAACTGTCTGGAATCATTTTTTCTGCCCTTTGCTTCGTAGAACGCTTGAGCTCCACGATCAATCCTGCTTTTATTATCCCGGCGATGAAATTGGTAATTTGGTAATTTTCAATTTTAATAAGTGAGAGTGTTAAGTTCTTTCACACTCTCAACTCAATTACCCATTTACCAATTTACCCAATTACCAAAATTATTTAGCTCCGGTCTTCCCGACCTTCTTCTTCAATCTCTCGCCCACATAGCGGACACCCTTCTGTTTGTACGGGTCCGGCGGTCGCAGGCCGCGCATGTCCGCCGCCACCTGGCCGACTTTCTGCCGGTCAATGCCGTTCACCGTCAGCTTGGTCTGCTTCGGATCAATCGCCACCGTGACACCGGTTGGCAGCGGGAACTCGATAGGATGCGAGAAGCCCAGCGTGAACACCACCGTGTTCTTGCCCTTCAGCTCCGCGCGGTATCCAATGCCCACAATCTCCAGATCGCGCGTCCAGCCCTTGGTCACGCCTTCCACGGCATTGTTCACCAAAGCGCGCGCCAGTCCGTGGACTGCGGCATGATGGTCATCTTTGCGTGTTACCTGAATCGTGCCATCCACCTGCTTCAACTGCACGCCGGCAGGCAGATGCGTCTGCACCTGGCCTTTGGGACCGTTCACCACCACGGTGTTGCCCTTTACTTCAAACTTCACTCCCTGCGGGAGCGGAATCGGTTTTTTTCCGATGCGTGACATTTCGAATCCTTTTTCTTGGTGAGTCTCTCGAAAGCGATTACCGCTTCGAGTTCCACAACCTTGTTAGCTCTTAGCCTTTGGCCTTTGGCTCTTAGCCTGAGCTTCTAAACTTTTTCACTCTCTCCGCCTGCGGCAAACTTTCGAAAGCCACACAATCAATCTTCTTTGGAGGCGAGAGGACTGTATCCTTCTGCATCGCCCAAGCTAAGAGCTAATGGCTAATAGCTAAGGGCTGTTCGCGCTTCCGCGCGAACCTACCACACTTCACAAAGTATCTCGCCACCCAGGCCCTGCTTGCGCGCCTGCCGGCCTGTCATCACGCCTTTGGGCGTGGTCAGAATGTTGATCCCCAGCCCGCCGAGCACGCGTGGAATATCATTGCGTCCCACGTATACGCGGCAACCGGGCCGCGAAATGCGCTGCAGGTTGGCGATGGCGGCATTATTGTCCTGCCCGTATTTCAGATAAATACGCAGGACTTTGCGGCCCTCTTCCTCTGTCGCCTTGAAATTGGCGATATAGCCTTCTTCTTTCAGAATGCGCGCGATCTCCAGCTTCAGCTTGGAGGCCGGCACATCGAGTTTCTGGTGCCGCGCGTGGATCGAATTGCGGATGCGCGCCAGCAAATCTGCGACCGGATCGGTCAAACTCATCTTCGTTTATCTCCTCTTATCGTCACCCGTTAGCTCCGGCCCGCCGGAGAACCAGCCGTGACGTACTACCCAAAACCAGCCATTAGCTCTTAGCTATTGGCTCTTAGCTCTTTCCTTCCGCCCTCATCAAGCCTTGCTTGTTGACCGTGATTTCAACCCTCACGATGCACAAGCCAAAAGCCAATAGCTAAAGGCCAAAAGCTGCCTTTACCAACTCGACTTCGACACCCCAGGCACTTCACCCTTTAGCGCCAGGCCGCGGAAGCATAACCGGCAGAGGCCGAACTTGCGCAGGTAAGCGCGCGGCCGCCCGCAGATTGAGCAGCGGTTGCGGTGCTGGGTGGAGAACTTGGGTTTCTTGTTCGTCTTGGCGATCTTTGCTGTTGTTGCCATGTTTTCCTTCGCTCGGCCTCTCGGCCATCGCTTTGCTTCACTTTTAGCTTTTAGCTCTTAGCCATTAGCTTGAATCTGCAAAATTCCTAACTGAATCAATTCCTCTTACCTAAAGCGTCTGGGTGAGCAGCGCGCTCGCATCTTCCACACTCAAGCTAAGAGCCAATGGCTAATAGCTAAGAGCTGCCCTTACTGCCTAAACGGCATCCCCAGATGTTTCAGCAATGCCCGCGCCTGATTGTCGTCGCGCGCCGTGGTCACAATCGTTACGTTCATGCCCTTCAATTTATCGACCTTCGCGTAATCTATTTCCGGAAAGATCAACTGGTCGCGCAGGCCCAGCGTGTAATTGCCGCGGCCGTCAAATGACTTGGTCGAAACGCCGCGAAAGTCGCGCACGCGCGGCAGGGCGATATTGATCAGCCGGTCCAGGAACTCATACATCCTTGGGCCGCGCAGCGTCACCATTGCGCCAATCGACATGCCTTCACGCACCTTGAATGCCGCAATCGACTTCTTGGCCTTGGTTACCACCGGCTTCTGTCCGCAGATTTCGCCCAGATCGCGCACCAGCGGGTCCAGCATCTTGGTATTCTGCGTCGCCTCGCCCACGCCCATGTTCACCACTACCTTGTGAAGCCGGGGCACGGCCATCGGATTGGTCACGCCCAGCTCTTTGGCCAGCGCGGGCGCAATCTCTTTATCGAATTTGTCTTTCAGCCTTGCCGTAACTTTGGTGGTTGCCATTGCTTCTGTTTTTTCCTTCTCCCACGGTTTCGGAGTGGTTACCGGTTCGTAGGGTGCTCTAGAGCTCCTAGCTGCTAGCCTCTACCTGAATCTCAAGTTTTATCCAAACTGTTTTCTCTGTTTGCGATCGGGATTGCATGTCGAGATCGCCCTACATCTTCCAACCCCAGCTAGAAGCCAGCGGCTAATAGCCAGCAGCTACTTGTCTATCGGCGCATCACAGCGCCGGCATATCCGCATACGGCGATTGCCCTGTACCTTGTGTCCAATGCGCGACGGTCCACAGCTCGGGCATACCACCATCACGTTGGAGATCGCGATCGGCGACTCCTGCTCCGCGATTCCGCCCTTGATGTTCCGCTGAGGATTCGGTCGCACGTTCTTCTTCACCATCATCACGTGCTCCACCAGCACCTTGCCTGTGCCCGGGAATACCCGCAGCACGCGGCCCTGCTTGCCCTTATCGCGTCCGGTGATCACTTTCACCGTGTCATTCCGCCTGATGTCAACTCTGATATGCATTTTTTAACCTTCAATCTCTTCGCTTCAGCCGTTAGCTCTTTCCCGTTAGCCTTTAGGTGCACATCGCTCTCACCCACTTCCATTAGCTGCCCAAGGCCAAGAGCGAATGGCTAAAGGCTGCTTTTCCTCTTACAGCACCTCAGGCGCCAGGGAAACTATCTTCAAAAATTTCTTTTCGCGCAGCTCGCGTGCCACCGGACCAAACACGCGCGTCCCGCGCGGCTCGCCGGTATCGTCAATCAGCACCGCGGCATTCTGATCAAAGCGAATATATGTGCCGTCACGGCGGCGATGCTCCTTGCGCTGGCGCACGATCACGCATTTCACCACTGCACCCTTCTTCACCTGGCCATCCGGCGCCGCTTCTTTTACTGCAGCGGTAACCACGTCACCCAGGCTGGCGTTCAGGCCGGTGTGTCCGCCCAGCGGCAGGATCATCTGCAGCCGGCGCGCTCCGCTGTTGTCGGCCACATCGAGAATGCTTCGCATCATCACTGCCATGGTTTAATCCCCTTCTAAATCTTCTTTCATCAGCGATTCGGCCCGTTCGGCCGCCGAATCGCGCTGCCCCAGGCGCTGAACCTTGCGCCCACGATCCGGAATCTTAAGCGGTTTTCGAATCCGAAGCTTCCTCGTGCCCCACCAGCTTCGCCTTCTGAATCACGTTCTTCAGCCGCCAGCGCTTCAGCTTCGATAGAGGGCGTGTCTCCTCGATCTCCACAAAATCGCCCACGTGCGCCGTGTTGTTCTCATCGTGCGCATAAAACTTCTTTGTCTTGGCCACCACGCGGCGATAGAGCGGGTGCGACTTCTTCATGATCGTCTGCACCACAATGGTCTTGTTCATCTTGGTGGAAACCACCTGGCCAATCTTGGTGCTGCGGCTTCCTGCCTGTTGTGCGCTCGTTGTCTCTGCCATTTACTTCTTCCTCATCTTGGCGGTTGCTGTTTTCTTCTTTTTCTTTGCCGTTTTGGCTTTGCTGGTCTTGCCCTTGGCGCTCTTGCGCGCGGCAGTATGTTTTTTGGGCGCTTCCGGAGCAGCGGTTTCTGACGCTTCCGCTGCCTCCGTCTTGGAGCTCAATGGCGCCACAATGCCCAGCTCTTTCTCCCGGATCACCGTATGAATGCGGGCCACGTCCTTGCGCAGGCCGCGAATCTTGTTCAGGCTCTCCGTCTGTCCCATCTTGAGCTGGAACTTCATGCGGAAGAGCTGGTCATTCAACTCGCGCTGCTGGTGCAACAGCTCGGCGTCAGTCAGGTTTCTCAGTTTTTCAACGTCCATCGTTTTCTCTTTTTAGCTGCTAGTTGCTAGCGACTAGCTCTTTGGTTTCCCGATCTTCGGATCTTGGCCCGTGGCTCTCAGCTCCAGCTTTCTACTTTAGCCTTCAGCCCAAACTCTCCTCTGGCTGAATGCTGATTGCCGAGTGCTGATTGCTCACGAGCTAATGGCTGCTCTCATGTCTTGCGACGAACTTCGTCCGTAGCCCCAGCTTGTGTGAAGCCAAACGCATTGCTTCCATGGCTTCCGTGCGGTTCACGCCTTCCATCTCAAACAGAATCTTGCCCGGCCGGACCACCGCAACCCAGTGATCAGGCGCGCCCTTGCCTTTGCCCATACGGGTTTCAGCCGGCTTCTTGGTGACCGGCTTGTCCGGAAACAGGCGCAGCCAGATCTTGCCGCCACGCTTCACAAAGCGCGTCATGGCCACGCGGCTGGCTTCAATCTGCCGGTCGGTGATCCATCCCGGCTCCATCACCTTCAGCCCGTAGTCGCCAAAGGAGAGCTCTCCTCCGCGCCAGGCCTTGCCGCGCATGCGTCCGCGCTGCTGTTTGCGGTACTTAACTTTTTTCGGCATTAACATAGTCGTAAATCCTTGTACGCTTGCCACGATCTCGTCGCAGCTTCTAGCTTCTGGCTCCTAGCTAGCAGCTAGCGGCTAGCAGCTTCTTAAAACGCTCCCGCGCCCTGCCGCTCCGGCTGGCGCTTCTTCTGAGGCAAAATGTCGCCTTTGTACACCCAGCATTTCACGCCAATCACGCCGTATGTGGTGCGTGCTTCAGAAAATCCAAAGTCGATATCGGCGCGCAACGTGTGCAGCGGCAACCGCCCCTGCAGATACCATTCCGAACGCGCGATTTCGTTGCCGTTCAGGCGGCCCGAAACGCGGACCTTGATGCCCTTGCAGCCGAAGCGCAGCGCTGAATCCACGCTCTTGCGCATGGCGCGGCGGAAACCAACGCGCTTTTCCAGTTGCAGCGCAATGCCCTCTGACACCAGCTGTGCATCCAGCTCCGGCTTGTGCACCTCCTGGATATCGATGAACACTTCGCGCGAGGTACGCTTTTGCACGTCCTGCTTCAGCTTGTCGATCTCCGCGCCTTTGCGCCCAATGATGATCCCAGGACGCGCCGTGCGGATGATGATGCGCAGCTTGTTGCCCGGACGCTCAATCTCAATTGAGCTCACGCCCGCCGACTTGAGCTTGTCCTTCAGCTCTTCCTTCAGCTTCACGTCTTCCAGCAACAGCTTGTTGTAGTCCCGCTCCACAAACCAGCGTGACCGCCACGGCTTGGTATAGCCAAGGCGAAATCCGTAAGGATGGACTTTCTGTCCCATGCGTTAACCTCTTTACTTAGCTCTCCGCTATCAGCTCTTGGCTTTTAGCTTTGTCTCGCGGGTCTTGGGTGTTTTCCCATGACCCGATTTACCCAATTACTCAATTCCAAATTTCTCTACTTCGCTGCCGCGGTCTTCTTCTTGCCGGCTGATTTCTTCTTTGCGCCCACGGCTTTCTTCTTGCCAGCGGTCTTCAATTTAGCCGGCTTGGCTGAAGCTTCTTCTTCGCCAACCACCGTGGCCAAATCCTGCTTGTTCTCCGCACCCTTTTCCGCCAGCACGATCTCCATGTGCGAGATCCTGCGCTGATAGCGGAACGCGCGTCCCATCGGCGCCGGGCGTATGCGCTTCATGCGCGGGCCGTCATTGGCGATGGCATGTTTCACGTAAAGCCTGTCCAGGTCCACGTCAATGCCTTTTTCCTGGCTCAGGTAGTTCGCGTTCTCCACCGCCGAGCGCAGCAACTGGAAAATTTCCGGGGCAATGCGCTTCTTGGTGAACTGCAGCGTGCTCAGCGCATCTTCCACGCGGCGGCCTTTAATCAGGTCCAGCACCAGGCGCGCTTTCTGCGGTGAAACTCTGGTAAACCGGGCTTTTGCTGTAAATTCCATTTTCGTTGACCTATGCTCTCTTCGCTATTTCGATGGTGCTGCCGGCGGCGTCCCTGCTGCCGGAGCCGAAGGCACAATCGCGCCCGGACCGCCGGGAACGCCGGCCGGTTTGGCCACGGCTTCCGCCGCCGCCTTCATCGAGTGGCCTTTGAACTGCCGCGTAAAGGAGAACTCGCCCAGCTTGTGCCCCACCATGTTTTCCGTGACGTACACGGGGATAAACTTTTTGCCGTTGTGCACCGCTATGGTGTGCCCCACCATCTCCGGTGAAATCGTTGAGCGGCGCGACCACGTGCGCACAACTTTCTTGTCGTTCTTGTTGTTCAGATCTTCGATCTTCTTCATCAGGTGGCCGTCAATATGCGGCCCTTTTTTGACTGAACGCGCCATTATTTCTGTCTCCTGCTCACAATGAACTTGTCAGTGCGCTTGTTGTTGCGCGTCTTGTAACCACGTGTTGGCTGGCCCCACGGTGTAACTGGATGCCGCCCGCCGGAGGTCTTGCCCTCACCACCGCCGTGTGGATGGTCAACTGGATTCATGGCCACGCCGCGGTTCACCGGCTTCTTACCCAGCCAAATGTTGCGGCCCGCTTTGCCGATCGCAATGTTCTCGTGGTCCACGTTGCCGATCTGCCCAATCGTGGCCATGCAATCGATCAGCACTTTGCGCGTCTCGCCGGAAGGCAGCTTCACCAGCGCATACTCCTCTTCCTTGGCCACCAGCTGCGCCGCGCCGCCGGCTGAGCGCACCATCTGCGCGCCCTTGCCCGGCTTCAACTCGATGTTGTGGATCGTGGTGCCGGCAGGAATGTTCTTCAACGGAAGCGCGTTGCCTACCAGGATGTCGGCCTCAGGCCCGCTCACGATCTTCTGTCCAACGTTCAATCCCACCGGATGCAGAATGTAACGCTTTTCGCCATCGGAGTACGCAAGCAATGCAATGCGCGCCGAGCGGTTGGGATCGTACTCAATCGAAACCACCGTCGCCGGCACTCCATTCTTGTCACGCTTGAAGTCAATGGCGCGCAGCTTGCGCTTGTGGCCGCCGCCGCGATGCCAGATGGTAATGTCGCCCGCGTTGCGCCGCCCGCCGGTGCGCAGCTTGCTACGCGTCAGCGGCTTGTGCGGCCTGTCGGTCGTCAGCTCATCGTTGGTCAGCGTTGTCTTGAACCGCAACGACGGCGTAATCGGTCTGTACGTCTTAATTCCCATAAAATCAGCCTTTAGCTTTTCTTTTAGGGCTCGGCAACGCTTTCGCTGCTTCGCCCTTGCGCTTTGCTCACGCTGTACGGCGTTCGCTCTGCGCTCACCCTGCCATTAGCTTTCGGCTAACAGCCTCAATTTCTCTCGATCAGCAACCCGGCCCATCAGGCCACCGGACTGCGCCGCATCAGGAGCATCCACGCTCTAACCATGAGCTACGCTCTCAAGCGGTTTACCCCAAAATCAAATATTCTGTGCGTACTCCGGCATCTTCTCGCCGGCCTTCAGCCGCACATAAGCTTTCTTCCAGTCCGGGCGATAGCCGGCAAACTTTCCCCGGCGCCGCTCCTTGCCCTGGAAATTCGCGGTGCGCACCGCATCCACCTTCACTTTGAAAATCTTTTGCACCGCTTCTTTGACTTCGGTCTTGGTGGCCGCAGCAGCCACCTCAAACACCAGCGTGCCGCCGGTTTTCTTGGTCTGGGTGTTCTTTACCGTTTCACCCTTTTCCGTGACCACCGGCTTGCGGATAATCTGATACGCCGACTTCATTACGCCACCTCCGCTTTGCGCTTGGGCGCAGAGGCCTTCAGCGAATCCTGCAATTTCTCCAGCGCCAGCTTGGAAAAGATCGCCGTCTCATAGCGCAGCAGGTGATATGGATGCACCCGGCTGCCCGCGATCAACTCCACACCAGGAATATTGCGCGAGCTCAGATGCAGGTTGCGGTTCTCTTTTGCGCCGTCAACCAGAAGAGCCGTCTTGCCCATGCCCAGCTTGCCCAGCGTCTCGCGGAACGCGCCGGTCTTGGCTTCGCTCAGCTCAAAACCTTCCACCACCATCAGCTTGCCGTCAGAAAGCTTTGAGGCCAGAGCCGAACGCAACGCGCCCAGCAGCTTCTTCCGCGGAAACTGATAGTCGTAAGAGCGGGGCTGCGGTCCATGCACCGTGCCGCCATGACGCCACAGTGGCGACCGGATGGATCCCACACGCGCGCGGCCCGTGCCTTTTTGCTTCCACAGCTTTTTGCCCGCGCCCGATACCAGCTTCTTGTTCTTGGTAGCATGCGTGCCGGCCCGCTGCGCGGCGCGATAATGCTTTACCGCTTCCCACAGCAGGTCTTCATTGATGCCACCAAAAACCTCATCGGCCAGCTCCAGCGTGCCTACTTTTTTGCCTTCTAAATTTACTACGTCAATCTTCGCCATTGTTTTCAGCTCTTAGCTCTTAGCTATTGGCTCTTGGCCTTTAGCAATGTCTCGTTGTTTCACAGAATTTCAATCGCCAATTTTGGCAATCACCAATCTTGGCAATTTATTTCTTCGCCTTACCAGCCGCTGCCTTCTTTGCCGCCTTCAACGGATCCAGCGTGGTCGCGCCGGCAAATCCGCGGCGCTCGCGCGGTGGCTTCTTGGCTTTAAAGATCACCACGTATGCGCCCTTCGGTCCCGGTACTGCGCCTTCCACCAGCAGCAGATTGTCCTCGCTGTCGATGCCGCGGATCTTCAGGTTGCGCACCGTCACCTGGTCCGTGCCCATGTGTCCGGACATCCTCTGTCCCTTGAACACGCGCGACGGAAACGACGATGCGCCGATCGAGCCCTGCACCTGGAACATGTGTCCGTGGGCCGCCGGACCGCCGCCAAAGTGATGACGCCGCACGACGCCGGCAAAGCCGCGTCCCTTGCTCACGCCGATCACATCGACATACTTCTCGTCATTGAAAATATCGACCAGCACCTTGGCCCCAACCTTAAGGCTGTTGCCATTCGACTCCGCCGCCGCTGCTTCGCCTTCCGCCGGCTTAGCTTTGGCGCCGTCTTCTTCGGCTTCCAGCGCCACTTCACGCATGAACTTTACCGGCGGCAGATCATGCTTGCCGAAGTGCCCCTGCATGGCCTTCGGTACGTTCTTGCCCTTCACAAACTCCACCAGGCCGATCTGCGCCGCTTCATAACCATCTTTCGGATTGCGCTTGATCTGCGTAATTACGCACGGCCCGGCCTGCAGGACCGTGACCGGATGAATGTTCCCCTGGTCATCAAAGACCTGCGTCATGCCGATTTTCTTGCCTAAAATTCCGTTAACCATTTTTCTCTCTCCTCATCATCCCTTTTCTGAAGGGACTGTAGGTTTGTTTCTAATCAGCATTCCGGCAGTAGCAACCCAAGACAGCAGATACGCTCCAAAACCGATCAGCCTTAAATCTCTTGGCTGGTAATCTCCCAGCATCCACACCAGATATAAAATGTTGAAAGCTATCACCCACAATATGAACGGCCATTTCGCTTCTTGCTTATAACCGCATTGAGGGCATCTCGGCATCGTTCGCCCCAGCTTTCTGCTTCAGTGCCTAGCTTTCAGCCCAAACTGTTTCCCTGGGCTGAATGCTGATCGCTGATTGCTATTTGTGCTCCTTGCCAAACGCCTTGATCTCCACATCCACGCCGGCCGGCAGGTCGAGCTTCATCAGCGCGTCCACCGTGTTCTGCGTCGGCTCCAGGATGTCGATCAGCCGCTTGTGCGTGCGGATCTCGAATGCCTCGCGCGACTTCTTGTCCACGTGGGGCGAGCGCAGCACGCAATATTTATTCTTCACCGTGGGCAGCGGAATCGGTCCTGCGATCTGCGCCCCGGTGCGCTTGGCCGTATCAACAATCTCACCCGTGGACTGGTCCAGGATGCGGTAGTCGTACGCCTTCAGCCGTATGCGAATTCTCTCTTTGCCTATCACTCTGTTTTCCCTCAAAGATCTTCTGCGGTCAGGCCACTTCAAAAAGATCTACGGTCACTGCCGCTTTTCCGTTTGTGATTTCCGATTTCTGACTTGTGATTGGGTGCGTTCAAAATTCGCACATCACCAATCACAAATCACAATCCCTTACTGAATAATCTCGCTGATCGTTCCTGCTCCCACCGTCCTGCCGCCTTCACGGATCGCGAACCGCAAGCCCTTCTCCATGGCCACCGGCGTAATCAGCTCGATCGTCAGCGCCACGTTGTCGCCCGGCATCACCATCTCCGTCCCCGCCGGCAGCTCCGCCACTCCCGTCACGTCCGTTGTACGAAAGTAAAACTGGGGCCGGTACCCCTTGAAGAACGGCGTATGCCGCCCGCCCTCTTCCTTGGTCAGCACGTAGATCTCAGCCTTGAACTTGGTGTGCGGCGTAATCGACGCCGTCTTGGCCAGCACCATCCCGCGCTCCACGTCCTCTTTGGGAATGCCGCGCAGCAGCAGTCCGGCGTTGTCTCCGGCCAGACCTTCGTCCAGCTGCTTCTTGAACATCTCTACGCCCGTCACCACCGTCTTGCGCGTGTCGCGGAAGCCTACAATCTCCACTTCCTCGCCTACCTTCACCTTGCCGCGCTCAATACGGCCCGTCACCACAGTTCCGCGCCCCGAGATCGAGAAGATGTCTTCAATCGGCATCAGGAACGGCTTGTCCACGTCGCGCGCCGGCAGCGGCACGTTTTTGTCCACCGCCTCCATCAGCTCGTCGATCTTGGCTTCCCACTTGGCATCGCCGTTCAATGCGTTCAGCGCGCTCAAGCGCACCACCGGAACGTCATCCCCAGGGAACTTGTAGCTCTTAAGCAACTCTCTGACTTCCAGCTCCACCAGGTCCAACAGCTCCGGATCATCCACCGCATCGCACTTGTTCAACGCCACCACGATGTACGGCACCCCCACCTGACGCGCCAAGAGCACGTGCTCTCTGGTCTGCGGCATCGGCCCATCGGTCGCCGCCACCACCAGGATCGCTCCATCCATCTGCGCCGCGCCCGTGATCATGTTCTTGATGTAATCGGCGTGGCCCGGGCAATCCACGTGCGCGTAATGCCGGTTCGTCGTTTCATACTCCACGTGCGCCGTGGCAATCGTGATGCCGCGCTCCCGCTCTTCCGGCGCGTTGTCAATCGAATCAAACGAGCGGAACTTGATCTTCGGGTTGTGCTTCGAGAGCACCTTGGTGATCGCCGCCGTCAGCGTCGTCTTCCCGTGGTCAATGTGCCCGATCGTCCCTACGTTGACGTGCGGTTTTGTGCGATCAAATTTTTCCTTTGCCATTTTTTTAGCCTCTAGCTTTTAGCTCTTAGCTTGAACCTTGTGTTTATCCGGCGAGGGTAAAGGCCCCAAGCCGGACTTCTCTTTCCGTCAAACCTTCCATCGCTTTGTCCAGCCGCCCGTACTCGGCTAGATTCTGCTCGTGGAAGCGCTTAAATTCTTCTTCCGTCTGCCAGTAATCCAGCGTGAGAAAGCGATGATCAGCAGCAGCATCCTTTACCAGCTCCGTCTTGATGTAGCCCCTGGAGCGGCGGAAGAAACGCGCCCACTCTCCTTCAGGCCCGTACTTCTCTTGAAACTCAGCTTCCCTGTCCTGCCGAACCCAAAATTCCCAAACGATCACGTAGTCGCCGGCCATTTATCCCAACACCAGGCCGCTGTCTTCCGGCCCCTCTTCATAAAAACTTCCCAGGACCGTCTCCCGCAGCACCATGCCTTCACTCGCAAGCAGCAGGCTGAGCTTCTCTATTTCCTGCTGCCGCTCGCTCCGGCACCGTTCAAAATCCTCATGCGAGCGCCAGTAGTCAAAGACTTGATACCGTGCCCGCTTGCCTGAAACACGGTACGGCTCGCTCTTCAAATATCCAGGTGACAGCCGAAGAAATTCTTCCCAGATACCATCCTGTCTGAAGACTTTTTCAAAATCCTGCCGTCGCCCTTCCACTATCTCAAACCAGCGAACCACTACAAACCGTTTGGTCCCGGCCAGTTCACCTGGCCGCGCTTTTGCCCTGCACCTTGGCGATGATCTCTTCGGTCACCGCCCGCGGCGCTTCGTCATAGTGCGCAAAGTGCATCGAGAAGGTTGCGCGACCCTGCGTGTTCGAACGCATCTGTGTGGCGTAACCAAACATTTCCGCCAGCGGCACCAGGCTCTTGATCACCTGCGAGCCGGCGCGATGGTCAATGCCTTCAATGCGCCCGCGGCGCGAATTCAGATCGCCAATGATGGTCCCCATATACTCTTCCGGAACCACCACCTCAACCGCCATGATCGGTTCCAGCAGCACCGGCGAAGCCTTGCGCGCAGCTTCCTTGAAGCCCATGGAAGCAGCAATCTTGAACGCCATCTCATCGGAATCGACTTCGTGGTAGCTGCCGTCATACAGCGTGACCTTGACGTCGACCAGTTCGTAACCGGCCAGAACACCGCCCTCCATGGCCTGCTTCACGCCCTGCTCAATCGGCTTGAAGAACTCGCGCGGCACCGATCCGCTCTTGATCTCATTAATGAACTCAAAACCTTTGCCCATCTCATTGGGATCAATGCGCAGCTTGACGTGCCCGTAATGCCCTGATCCTCCGGTCTGGCGAATGTATTTGCCTTCCGCCTCAGCATGCTTGCGGATGGTTTCGCGGTAAGCCACCTGGGGTTTGCCCACATTGGCTTCCACTTTGTATTCGCGCATCATGCGGTCGACGATGATTTCCAGATGCAGCTCGCCCATGCCGCTGATGATGGTCTGGCCGGAATCCGGGTCGGTATTGACTTTGAACGTGGGATCTTCCTGGGCCAGGCGGCCCAGGGCAACACCCATTTTTTCCTGGTCGCTTTTCGTCTTGGGCTCAACCGCCACGGAGATCACAGGCGCGGCAAACTCAATCGTCTCCAGCAAAATCGGCGCCTTTTCCGAGCAGATGGTATCGCCCGTGGTGACGTTCTTCAGACCCACGCAGGCGCAGATGTCGCCGGCATAAATTTCATTGATCTCTTCACGCTTGTTGGCATGCATTTTCAGCAGACGGCCAATGCGCTCGGATTTTCCGCGCGTAGTGTTCAAAACGCCGTCTCCGGTTTTCAGATGGCCGGAGTACACACGGACGAACACCAACTGGCCGACAAACGAATCAGCCATGATCTTGAACGCCAGCCCGGAGAACGGTTCGTTATCCGCAGGCTTGCGCTCCAGCTTGTTTTCCGGATGATCAGGATCCACGCCCTCAGCGGGAGGAATATCGAGCGGCGAAGGCAGATAATCCACCACTGCATCCAGCAGCGTCTGTACACCTTTATTTTTGAACGCTGTTCCGCAGAGCACCGGGAACAGCTTGAGGCTGATCACACTCTTGCGCAGGGAAGCCCGCAACTCATCGGCCGAGATGGCCTCGCCTTCCAGAAACTTGTGCAGGATCTCGTCGTCGTTTTCAGCCACCGATTCCACCAGCTGCGCGTGGAACGCTTCGGCTTTTTTCTTGAGATCGGCGGGTATTTCTTCCACTTCGTACTTGGCGCCCATGGTTTCATCGCGCCAGTAAATGGCCTTCATGCCGACGAGGTCGACGACTCCTTTAAAACCTGCTTCTTGTCCGATGGGGATTTGGATCGCTACCGGGCGGGCATTCAATCGCTTGCGGATGGTATCGACGGCGTGTTCAAAATCGGCGCCCATCTTGTCCATCTTGTTGATGAAGCAAATTCGGGGGACGCCGTATTTATCGGCCTGGCGCCATACGGTTTCTGACTGCGGCTCCACGCCATGCACAGCGTCAAACACGGCACAAGCGCCGTCAAGCACGCGCAGAGATCGTTCCACCTCGGCGGTGAAATCCACGTGGCCGGGCGTATCAATAATGTTGATGCGAATGTCGCGCCAGAAGCAGGTCGTGGCGGCGGAGGTAATGGTAATGCCGCGCTCCTGCTCCTGCTCCATCCAGTCCATGGTGGCGGTGCCTTCATGCACTTCGCCGATGCGGTGCGTAATGCCGGTATAAAACAGGATTCGTTCAGTCGTAGTGGTCTTGCCGGCATCAATGTGGGCCATGATCCCGATGTTGCGGCAGCGATCTAATGGTACTTGTCTTGGCATTTCCCTAAATCTTCATTTCTGGGGGAAGACGCGATCTTCTGCGTCTTTTAAAAAAGTTAAAGTTACATTCACAACTGAGACACTGCAATCAGCGCCTCTTCTAACCGATTTACCAGCGATAGTGTGCAAACGCCTTGTTGGCTTCCGCCATGCGGTGCACATCTTCTTTCTTCTTGATTGCCGCGCCGCGGCCATTGGCCGCGTCCAGCAATTCATTGGTGAGCTTATCGATCATGCCTTTTTCGCCACGCTCGCGCGCGTAACCCACAATCCAGCGAATGGCCAGCGAGGTGCGCCGGTCAGGATTTACTTCCACTGGCACCTGATAGTTCGCGCCGCCTACACGGCGTGTTTTCACTTCCAGCAGCGGCTTGGCGTTCTCCACGGCCTTCTTGAACAGCTTCAGGGCCTCATCGCCGCCCTTCGACTGCAGGTTCTCCATGGACTTATAGAAAATCCCCTGCGCGGTCGATTTCTTTCCGCCCCACATCATGGTGTTGATGAACTTGGTCACCAGAGTCGAGCTGTAAATCGGATCAGCCGCCGGTTCTCTCTTCGGAACGTGTCCTTTACGTGGCATCGTCTTCTCTTCTAGGGCTCCGCAACGCTTCGCTGCTTCGCCCTCGTGTTTGCGTTCGCGCGGGCCAGCGCTCACTCCACACTCACCCGCTCAAAATCCTCAAAAGTTTTTACGTCGAGCAATTAGACTGCGCCGCAAGGCTCTGACTAATTGCCATTTGCTAACTGCTATTTCGGTCTTTTCGCCCCGTACTTGCTTCTTCCCTGCTTGCGGTTGGCAACGCCGGTTGCATCCAGCGTGCCGCGCACTACGTGATAGCGCACGCCAGGCAGGTCCTTCACGCGGCCGCCGCGGATCAGCACAATCGAGTGCTCCTGCAGGTTGTGGCCTACGCCCGGAATGTACGTTGTAACTTCAATCCCGTTCGTCAGGCGCACACGGGCGACTTTGCGCAGCGCCGAGTTCGGCTTCTTGGGCGTTTGCGTATAAACGCGCGTACACACGCCACGGCGCTGCGGTGAAGCCTGCAGGGCCGGGCTGGCCGTCTTGTAATTCGGCGCTGTTCTTCCCTTACGGACCAACTGATTGAATGTCGGCATCGTTTCTCCTAGGGCTTACGCGGCAAGCCGCTCCGCCCTCGTGCTACGTTCGCGCGGGACAGCGCTCTCTTCGCACTTCACCCGCTCTCCCAAGGCTCCGCAATCCACTTCGCTCAGTGTGCTTCGCCCTCAATCCTTAGGCAGACACATGGCGGCACACACGCACGCTCTCCCAGTCCGCTCATCCCGCGCTGCAGGACTGGCTGCTGAAGCGTGCAGCCATAAATCCGCCAAAATGGCGGAGAATCTTGAAATTACCTATCAGTGGTTGGGTAGCGACGGTGGCACCGAGCCTTAAAAACCGGGGGCGCTCCGTTTCGTCATTCCCTGGTTCGCATACCCTTCCTGAGGGAAGGCAGCGCGAACCATTTTCAGCGAGGCATGCCCCTTTGACTGCTTTTCACTCAGGGCAAATCTTTATTATTACAGCTCACTACAGTCAGGCTAAACCATACTCGCGGAACCCACTTACTATAGCAATTGCCTGCACATTCCGTCAACCGTGCCTTCCCGGCGCCGTGGGCCAGGCAATCTCTGAACCAAGACAGTAAACTGGGGCCAAGTCGAAAGACAATAAGATCGGCCTTTTTTACCTATTCAGCAGGACTCTCTTTTTTCATCTTATCGGCAGAGCTGCATCACTCCCATACCGGCCTGCTAAAAAACGCCCGCTTCCTTGAAGAAATCCGCGCAAGAATCTACACTGAAAACTCTTCTATATTTATGTCGATCCAACGAATTCTCAGCCAGAGGGGCCAGAGTGCCCGGCTCTCGATGATTGCTTCCCGGCCTGCCTACAAATTGGCGGCCATGGCTATTTTTTTAGCTCTGGTGGCGGGCTGCGGCGGGGGATCTTCCTCCGCAAAGAAAAACACTACGGTAGCGCAGGTGCTGGTGACCCCGGTAAGCGCCTCGCTGGTAGCCGGGCAAGTATTTACTCTCACGCCTTCTGCAGTCAATTCATCCAATGCTCCGGTGACTGCCACCTTTACCTTCAATTCCTCCAATACGGCGGTTGCAACCATTTCTCCTGCCGGCTTGGTTTGCGGGGGCGTCTGGGATTCTACTTTTGTCGTCTGCAATGGCAATGATGCGTCAGGAAACCCAATCAGCGGAACGGCCACACTCACCGTTACCGCCCAGGGAGTAACCAGCGGACCGGTTTCAGTGGCGGTCCATCCTTCCGTAACATCTGTGAAGGTTGATCCGGCTCCATCTACTTGCTTTTCCAATGGTGGCTCGCATCAGTTCGTGGCACATGTCTTTCACAATGCCACGGATATCACGAATCAAGTGGGTAATCTTACCTGGTCAACTTCTGCCGCTGCAGTGGCCAGTATTGATGCTAACGGGCTGGCTGTTGCCAGGCTTGGTGGAATTGCCGGGATTGTAGCCACCGTAGGCTCAACTACTTCGCCGGCAGTGTCTTTTGCAACCTGCATGCCAGTGGACATCGTTCTTCACATTGCCGGTGATCCTGCAGGTGGCTTCACTTTCTCGGCAAATATGAATGCCACTGATACACGATCCCTGCAGGTTGACATAATCGATGAAAAAGGCGTGGTTACCAGTGCCGCTCCGATCGCTATAACCAGCAACAATCCTATCGTCGCCGCCCTTGCCGGAACCACCCTGACAGCCAAGTCACCAGGAGGTGCAGGCCTACAAGCGGTTTGCGCTCCGCCGGCTTGTGGTATAGGAATCAACGCGCCCGTTTACAGCAATATATTCAATGTCACGGTAAACGGCACAAGCCCAAGTACCACCGTTTACGCGGCCAGCTCATTCCCCGTTCCCACGGGACAAACGATGCCGTTGATTCCCATTGATACTAGTAAGAATCCTCCGGTTGCTGGCACTGCGATTCCATTGCCTGGTGTGCCCAATTCAATTGTGTTTGATCATGCAGGTGACAAAGCCTTTATTGGCACCAATGAAGGGTTGGTTACGCTGGATGCCACAGCCCAAACAATCTCTCTGTCTGCGCCTGTGGCCATAGGTAAGGTTCTGGCTGTCTCGCCGGATGGGACCCAGGTGATCGTCTCGAACGCGGCAGATGACCCCGCCACCGGCACGCCGATTGAACCCAACCCTGCCAATCAGCGCGTTTGGGTATTCAATAGTTCAGCCAGCACCCTTACCACGTTTCTTGCCACAGGAGCAGTGGCGGCAACCTATGATAATGACGGCTTCCGCGCCTACATTGTCAGCAACAATAACAGCGGGAACTTCTATGTCTTTTCACCATCGCTGACCTTCCTGACAACGAACTTTGGCGATACAAGCAACAGCACTGGCGCCGCGACTCTGGCCTCCGGCCCCTTCGCCTATGTGGTGAACTCGACCGGTGGTTTAAGGACAATCTCCACTTGCAACAATGCTGTGCAGGCCGTCTCGCCACCCACCAATACCGCGAACATTCAGTTTGTTGCCGCCCCATCAAACCAGGACCAGATCTTTGCCATGGATACTTCCGGCGTTGATGTTGAAACGGTCACCGTCACGCCGCTTGTTCCTCCTTTATCCTCACCATTTACAGCGGCCAACTGCACGCCCAACGTGAGCTACAGCAACCATTTCTTTGATTTCGGACTGGGCGCGTTTACAGCGAACCAGCTCATTGTGGCAAGCAACAGTTCGCATGTAGCCGTGCTGCCCAAAGGGCGTGGCGCTGTTCTCACTCTTGTCCCCACGCAGGGTATCGGAATCGCCACGCTGGCAGGAGGTGCATCCACTGAGCCGGTGGCGGGCGGCATGACGCTTGACGGCAACACGCTCTGGGTTGGCGTATCCCTTAGCAATACAGTAGACCGCATCAACCTGCTCGATAACCAGGATGAAGTCCAAATACCCATGAAGTTTGTAAAAGTTGATGGCTCTCCGGCTCCGCCAAACCTGATCGCCGTTCAACCAAAATAACTTCAACAGAAGCAATCAGGACCGATTTTGGAAATGTCCACCATGCGCGCATGAATACCTTATCCATGCGCGCCTATCGTGGCCGGCTCGCCCCCTCGCCTACTGGTTATCTCCATCTTGGCCATGCCCGTACTTTCTGGATAGCTTGGCAGCGCACCCGCACCGCCGGCGGCAAACTCGTCTTCCGCAATGAAGACCTCGACTACCAGCGATGCAAGCCTGAATTCGTCAGCGCCATGTATGAAGACCTGCGCTGGGTGGGATTGGATTGGGATGAAGGGCCGGACATCACATCCCAGTCTGGCAAAAGCGGCCGGTCTGCAGATCCCGGTCTCCCCTCCCATCTTGGCAAAAGCGGCCAGTCTGCTGGCTCCGATATCGGCGGACCATTCGCGCCGTACTCGCAAAGCCAGCGGCGCAGCTTTTATCTTGAGGCCTGGCGCAAGCTTCGCGACGGAGGCTTTATCTATCCCTGCACCTGCTCACGCAAAGATCTGGAACGGGCGTTATCCGCTCCGCATGAAGAACCATTGCCTGGAGCACCATTGCATGGAGCACCATTGCCTGGGGCAGAGTCTGGAGGCGAGGCCTTGCGAGAAACATGTGGCATCGCCGCCCTCGGCGGTGTTCCCGCAGTTGATGACGAACTTCCCTACCCCGGCACCTGCCGCGAAAAACTCTCCACAGCAAAAAATTTTGATTCTCCCGCAGGCGTAAGCTGGCGCTTTAAAGTCCCCGACGGCGAGACGATCTCCTTTAATGATGGCTACTTTGGACAGCAGGAGTTCGTCGCGGGCCGCGACTTTGCCGACTTTCTGTTGTGGCGTCGCGACGACATCCCCGCCTATCAACTTGCCGTGGTTGTGGACGATGCCGCGATGGAGATCACGGAAGTCGTCCGCGGAGCAGATTTGCTGAAGAGCACCGCCCGGCAGCTACTTCTGATCCGCGCGCTGGGATATCCGGTGCCAGCATATTTTCACTGCCCGCTACTGCGTGATGAGAAGGACGTCCGCCTGGCAAAACGGCACGATTCGCTGAGCTTGCGCGCTCTGCGAGCGCAAGGCGCCGATCCCGAAGTCTTGCGAAAGGAGTTTGCGGGAGAAATTGAGTGGACCAGAGGGTCAGTCAAAGCCTGAAAATTGGTTCTCTGGCCAGAAATGCCGCCACTGCTAATTCATGGCATGATAGATAAAATGAGATGCGCGAAGCAGGCATTTTAAAGCGCTGGCGCGGGAAGAGGGAACATGTCCCAACGATTCGCTGCGGAAAAGACGAAGCTCGGAAGAAACGATCCCTGCGGTTGCGGGAGCGGAAAAAAATACAAGCACTGCTGCCTGGCCAACACGGCCTCGGTTGACGCTCTTTGGTCCAGTGTGCATGCAGCGTCCCAGGAAGTAACCCGCCTTCTAATGGACTTCGCCAAGCGCTTTGCCTATGACGTGGAGGACGCCTGGGAGGATTTCCATTTTGGCGAACCGGACACCGATTTCCTGGACAGAAGAAACATGGACGAAATCTTCATGCCCTATTTCCTGTATCGCTGGCATGACCCTGTGGAACCAGACCTCGGCGATACATGGCAACCGGGCACCATTGCAACCTCATTTTTGCTGGAGAAGGGCCGCACCCTGACGCAGATGCAGGGGCAGCTTTTGCGTCTCTGCATGCAACAACCCATCACGTTCTATGACGTCCTGGAAAGCCGGCCGGGCCAGGGCATGTTGCTGCGCGAGATTTTCACCGGCCGGGAGTATGACGTTCGTGAACGCTCCGCTTCGCGCACCCTTAACGCGGGCGACATTCTCTACGCCCAGATGTCGCCCCTGGAAGGCCTTACCACCATGGCGTTCTGCGCGCCGCTGCCCATACCTCCACGCATGAAGCCAATGATCGTTGCGCAACGAATGCTACTACAAAGCATCGGGAAGAAAAGAAAGAAGCCCCGCGTTTTTTCCACGGACGATCTTCTGGACTTTGAGGAGGACTTCCGGGAACTCTACCTGGAAATCATCGACCGGCTGAACGCGCCACCGGTGCTCCAAAACACGGATGGCGATCCCCTGGAAATGCACACCATGAAGTTTGAGCTGCGTCTCTCGCCGGCAGATGCCTTCGATCTGCTCGCTCCACTGCTGGCAGGCGTCCGTGAAAAGGAAGATGTACTGGCCGAAAACGAATATGAGACCTCTGATGAGCCGGGGACTATCACCTTCGCCTGGTACAAGAAGGGCAACAAAAAGATGAAATCCTGGGACAACACCATCCTGGGACATCTAAAACTGTCTCCGGGGCTGCTGGTGGCCGACGTGAACTCACGAAGACGCGCGGAAAAACTCCGCTGGGAGATCGAAAACCGGCTACGGCTCGGTGTTGTCCACAAAGAAACCATGGTGCAAACGTCTAAAGATTTGCTTGAGAAGGTCAAGCGGATGCCGCCGGAGCGGCGGCAGGAAGACGCGCAGGCCAAATTACTGAAAGATCCCGCGGTGCGGGCCGCTCTTCGCGATTCTCTCCAGAAAGAAACCGACGCATGGATCCACAAAAAACTGCCTGTGCTTGGCGGGCGGACGCCATTGCAGGCGGTCAAGGACCCCGACATGAGAGAGGTCATTGAATCGCTGCTGCTGGACTTTGAGCGCCATGCGGCAACCTCTTATCCTCCGGGCGCTGCTCCTGATTTTTCCGCGATCAGGAAACGCCTGGGCGTTCCGCGCCGAGACAGCATAAAAATTAGCCAATGAAAATCGCTGAAGCTATATAAGCATTCGCTGCGCGGGATATCCTGTGCCGGCATATTTTCACTGCCCGCTGCTGCGCGACGAAAAGAATATGCGGCTGGCAAAACGCCATGATTCACTCAGTTTGCGAACATTGCGTGAGCACGGTACAGATCCTGCAGAACTGCGCAACAAATTCGCTCTTGAAATCGCCGGTGAAAAAAGGCCCTTGTACTCTGTAAATATCGGCCTTCAATCCTGCCACGTTCGAAATCCCGAGGTCTATAATTCAAGAATTCAGGTCGGCTGACGCAGGCCTTAAAAGTGGACAACACTCCCAAACCACGTCTCGGAAACCTGGCTCAACCCATTGAGCCACAAACCAATTTGAAGAATGCTGTGCCTGCTCACATTCAACCGTCGCTTCACAACATTACGTTGGACGCTCGCGGACAGGGAGTGAGCGTTTTGTTTACAGGCGTCGGCAGCGCTGACAAAATCCCGGCTGCAGAATCGTTGGCCGCAGGGATGCATCTGCAGCTCTATCGCGTTGATCTAAGTCAATTGATCTCGAAAGATATTGGTGAAACAGAGAAAAATCTCGACCGCGTCTTTAATACTGCGGAGCCCAACGGATCTATTTTGTTCTTTGACGAAGCCGATGCACTGTTTGGGAAGCGTACTGAAGTCAAAGACTCGCATGATCGCTATTTAAAGATTGAAATCGACTATCTCTTGCAGAAGGTGCAATCGCATAAGGGACTGGTGATCTTCGCGACCAAAGCCCAGGAGGAAATTGACAAATCGCTTTTAGACCATTTTCGTCACGTGGTGAAATTTCCTTAAAAGAAAAAGGCCACCATTGATTTTAATGGCAGCCTTCAAGAGTTCCCCAGGGCAAATTATCCTGCTACCTGTTCGCCGATCCGCTTGATGCACCCGCCGCAGGCTTCTCCTGCTTGCCCAAATCTCCAAAGGGCCAAACCCCCACCGCTTTTAGAAAGACATCGGCATGTTTGTCACTAGAGACGTTCGCCGATCGTGACGGTGAGCATCAAACAACGAGTCATTTACAATGTGTCCCGCGAAATTATATGAAGATCATAGCTTTGTTTTTTCTCGTCTGCGCCTCCAGTTTGTTCTGCCAGCAATTACCGCCTGCGCCCAAAGCGCATATTACTGAGGTGACGCCCAAAGCCGGCTACTTCAATGAACCGTCCATCGCCGTGAACGTGAAAGATCCGCAGCAACTTGCGGTGGCCTGGCAAATTAACGCCAGCGCAGCGTATTCAAAGGATGGCGGCGCAACCTGGAAGACCGCAACCGGCACCGCGCCGGAAAACTACCGCGTCTCCGGCGATGTCTCACTCGCCTACGATGCCGCTGGTCACGCCATTCTTTGCTATATCGCTTTTGACAAGCTCGGAACTACGAACTATTGGGCGCAGGGCGCAACGCGCAACGGCATCTTTATTCGCCGCTCGCTCGATGGCGGTGAGACCTGGGAACCGGACGCCATCACTGTCATCTCGCATGAATCCACGCCCGATATTCCTTTTGAAGACAAGCCCTGGGTGGTTGCCGATACCAGCGGGTCTCACCCCGGCAACCTTTATATAGGGTGGACGCAGTTCACTCTTGCGGCCAGCGACCTGCTCTTCTCCCGCTCTACCGACGACGGTAAAACGTGGTCCAAGCCCATTAAACTGAACACCGTCTCCGGCCTGCCGCGCGATGATAACGGCGCTCTGGAAGGGTTCCACGGCGTGGTTGGCCCTGACGGCATGCTCTATACCATTTGGGACGACCGCGACGGCATCATGATGGCTGTCTCACAAGATGGCGGCGCGACCTTCACCAAAGATCGCCGCATTATTCCCGCTGGTCCCGGTTATTTCGGAATCACCGGCGTCTCCCGGTCCAATGGATTTCCCCAGATCAGCATCGATCCGCGAAGTATGGACGATAATAAAAAGGTCTCGCGCGGAGGCCATCAAGGCGGCAATCTCTACGTGGCCTGGAGCGATTACACCAATGGCGATGTCGATATTTTTGTTGCCTCTTCGGCCGATCAGGGGCGCACATGGAGCAAGCCCGTCCGCGTGAACACTGACCCTATTCACAACGGCAATGATCAATTTTTCCAGTGGATGGCCGTTGATCCGCAGAGCGGAGCTGTGAACCTGATCTTTTATGATCGCCGTACCGGCAACAAAGAAACCACGGTCACGCTGGCGCGCTCGACAGACGGCGGCAAGACTTTCCAGAATTACAGCTGGGACCCAGATGCGTTTGAGGCTGAAGGCGACTTCCTGGGCGACTATCTTGCCATCACTGCATCCGGCAACAAAGTGTTTGGCGCCTGGGCGCACCAAACGTCAGAGGCAGCCAAGAGCCAGCGGGGCAAGCAAACCCGCACTACCGTGCGCGTGGGAACTGCGGATTTCAACTAGCACAATAACCCATCGCCGCGCCCGCAAGTCCTGTCACCCGATGATGAATTGCGAGCGCGGCTTCAGGCAGACGTGAAGGAGCACTTGAAGCTCGCTCCTTCGGGCGCGCGAATCGGGGCTATTTCGGTTGCAGCACCACCACATTGTCTGAACCGAAATCTGCGATGTAGGTTAGACCGGTGCGCAGGTTCACGGCCACAGCGATTGGGAAACTTGCTGGGACAGGCACAGTCTGCAGCACCTGATTGGTATTCCCGTTAATAATGGTCACACTCTGGCTCTGCCCGTTGCTGACATAGGTCTTGTTGTTGAGCAGGTTCACGTCCACGCTGTCTGGGAACTCTCCGGTTGGAACATGGGTAGCGTTCTGGCTCGTGGCGCCATCGATCACGATCAACGTGCCCGGAGAGCCGCTGAAGCCCTGGGTAACATAAACGCGATTGAGCCGAAAGTTCGTCGCGACGTTCTCCACGCCGAAATCCTCTGGAACGGTCGCAAGCAGAGCGTTGGTGCCGCCATCAAAAACCAGGACCTCTCCGGGAAAGCCGCCGCCCACAACGTAGAGGCGATTGGTCGCGGGATTCACCGCAATGCCGGCAGGCTGATTGAATACCGGGACTAGCGTAACAATCGTGTTGGTCTTTCCGTCAATCACGATGTACTGGCCGTTATCGGCATCTGAGGCGTAGATCAGGTTGGTTGCGGGATTCACTGCCAGGCCTTGCAGTCCGATGCTGCTGCCGCTGGCAATGGGAATCGTGGTGATGAGGCTGTCGGTCCTGCCGTCGATGACCGCGATGTCGCATGACGCCGTAGTAAAGCTGCAAGAAGTGGCGTAAACCCGGTTGGTCTTTATGTTCACGGCAATCGAATGGGTGTCCCGCCCGATATCGATTCTTGCCGTGATCTGCTGTGTCTTGCCGTTGATGACCACCACCTGCCCTGCGCTGTTGTCAACGGCAACGTAAACTTTGTTGGTCACGGGATTGGCCGCAACCGCATTGCTTCCGCCCCCGACGGAGATTGTGGTCAAGACCGAGTCGGCCCTGGCCGGCATGGAGACTAAGAATATTAAAAGGCCGAGGCTCGCGAGACTTAAGATCGCTTTCTTCATACAAGGATGTTCTCCATTTCGATTTAAGTCCAGGGGGTACTTAAACAGGAGCAACTCTGATGCCAATCAAAATCAGAGAGAGAGCTGCTGGATTGTGAGCACCTGCCGGATTCTCTTTGGAATGAGAGTTCCACTTTTGAGATTGGGGGATGCCGGCTAAGGGATTAAGGCTGACTGCTGCTGGTGACGAAATGAGTTTCTGGCCTGAACTGCCGGAAATCTGCCGGCCGGATCTTTCCCCTGCAACGCTTGCTTACACGGCCATCATCGCATGTAGCAGAGATGAGCGCTGAAATTCGTATTGGCACTTCCGGTTATCACTACAAACATTGGGCAGGAACGTTTTATCCGCAAAAAACACCGCCAGCGAAGATGCTTGAATATTACGTCCAGCATTTTGACACTCTGGAACTGAACAACAGCTTCTATCGCCTGCCAACGATTGAAGCGTTTGAATCCTGGCGTGACGCCACGCCCAAAAAGTTTGTTTTTGCCGTGAAGGCCAGCCGTTACATCACGCACAACAAAAAACTCAAAGACCCAGAGAACGCCCTGGAGAACCTTCTGCCCCGCGCGGAGCATCTGGGCCGTAAGCTTGGCCCGGTGCTCTTCCAGCTTCCGCCGCGATGGAAGGTAAATCCTGGGCGGCTGGAAGCGCTGCTGGAAATTCTGCCGCGCGAGCATCGCTATGCTTTTGAGTTTCGCGAGCTGAGCTGGATGACCCCGGAAGTAGACCGGCTATTACAACGCTTCAACGCTGCATTCTGTATTTATGAGCTTGCCGGTTATCACTCGCCATGCGAGATCACGGCAGACTTTGCTTATGTGCGCCTGCATGGGCCGGAAGCTGGAAAATATCAGGGCAGTTATTCTTCCGCCCGACTGCGCGCCTGGGCAGGGCGGATTGAAGAATGGGCCAAAAAGCTGAAGGCTATTTATATCTATTTTGATAATGACCAGGCCGGATACGCCGCACAGAATGCGCTGACGCTGAGAGAGATGGTGTTCGGAACAGAATTGCGCCCGAAGGAAGCCGCATAAGAAGATCTTGTGCCGAACTAATGAAGGTACTTTATCTAAATTCCTTACATTCAGGCAGCTTAAAAGTGATATATACCGAGCTGTATTGGTTGCTATTGCCATATTTGGTGATGTTGACCCGCTCGTACTCCTCGGAAGCGCCGGAACATTCAGCACATGGATCGATTACCAGGTGCCGTTTGGAATTTGACGTAGCCTTCTCCGGCTCTACATGCTTTAAACATGTGCCGTTTAGAAATGTTCCAATCTTGTATTCCCCGCGAGCTTCCTTAGGTGCCAGTTCATCCAACACAGCGTTCAATTGTGCATCCGTAATCCCTGGATCGAGATCAGATTTAACGTGGACCCGGCAAAGATTGCCGTTAGAGGCAAATGATGCAGTGACGATCAGGTCTTTAGAAGCCCGATAGACCTCACTAACAGGGCTCCCGTACAAGTTTTGGATAGTGCCTCGGTCAATAGTCGCAGATATTTCCGGCTTTGAGGAGTTCGGTTGTATCCGCGGCAGAAGGATAGTGAAGACTAGGACAGGTAGAAGGAGAGATTTCATAAAAGGCAGCTTACGCTTGGCCCGGATGAGACACCAGCTTTTTACGATAACTGGCTAATAAAACTGGTTTGGCAATACTATCCGAAACGAACTTTACATCTGCGGCGGATTACTTCTTCCCTGCCACGTCCAGCCGTGCATTCGCGCGTAACAACGCGGCCTGTGCGTCTTTGTTTCCTTCCGGACCGGCTTTCTGCAACTCGGCTTCAGCTTTTTTCTTGGCTGCCTCGGCGCGGGCAGTATCAATTTCTTCTGCTTTCTCCGCCGTCTCAGCCAGGATGGTAACTTTATTCTGCAACACTTCGGCAAAGCCCCAGGCCACGGCAAGCCGTTTGGTCTGGCTGCCGTTGCGATAGGTGATCTCGCCGACAGCAAGTTCCGTGATGAGTGGCGCATGGCCAGGCAGCACGCCGAGATACCCGGTCTTGCCGGGAATCTCAATGTACTCAGCCAGTTCGCTCACCACCAGCCGCTCCGGCGTTACCACTTCGAGTTGGATCGTTTCAGCCATTGCTTACGCCGCCGCGCCAGCCTTCATCTTCTCCGACGCTTCCAGCACTTCGTCAATCGCGCCTTTCATGTAGAAGGCCTGCTCAGGAACATCATCGTGCTTGCCTTCAATGATCTCCTTGAAGCTGCGCACCGTGTCAGCGATCTTGACGTAACGGCCCTTCATGCCGGTAAACTGCTCCGCCACGTGGAAGGGCTGCGAGAGGAATTTTTGTACCTTGCGAGCGCGCGCAACCGTCAGCTTGTCTTCTTCGCTCAGCTCTTCCAGACCCAGAATGGCGATGATGTCCTGCAGGTCAGCGTAGCGCTGCAAAATCCGTTTCACGCCCTGGGCAACGTCATAATGCTCTTGTCCGACGATGTGGGGATCGAGAATGCGCGAGGTGGAAGCCAGCGGGTCGACTGCCGGGTAAATTCCAATGGCCGTCAACGGACGCGAAAGCACCGTGGTCGCATCCAGATGGGCAAACGTAGTGGCCGGCGCTGGATCGGTAAGATCGTCGGCAGGCACATAAATCGCCTGCACTGAGGTGATCGATCCACGCTTGGTCGATGTGATGCGCTCCTGCAACTCGCCCATCTCTGTTGCCAGGTTCGGCTGATAACCCACGGCTGAAGGCATGCGGCCCAGCAGCGCCGAAACTTCTGATCCTGCCTGAGTGAAACGGAAAATGTTGTCGATAAAGAGCAGCGTGTCCGCGCCTTCGTCGTCACGGAAATATTCGGCGACGGTGAGACCGGTAAGCGCCACGCGCAAGCGCGCTCCGGGCGGCTCGGTCATCTGGCCATATATTAGCGCGGCCTTGGACTCTTCCGGAACGCCCGGCTTGATTACGCCGGACTCGCTCATTTCCAGCCACAGATCGTTGCCTTCACGGGTGCGCTCGCCCACGCCGGCAAATACGGAGTAGCCGCCGTGCTGCTTGGCTACGTTGTTGATCAGTTCCATGATCACAACCGTCTTGCCCACGCCCGCCCCGCCAAACAAACCGATCTTGCCGCCCTTCAAAAACGGCTGGATCAGGTCAACGACCTTTACGCCGGTCTCAAACATCTCTGCCTTGGTGGATTGCTCATCAAAGGCAGGCGCCGGACGGTGGATGGGCAGCCGCTTGATTGACTTGACCGGGCCAAGCTGGTCCACCGGTTCGCCAATCACGTTCATCACGCGCCCCAGCGTCCCTTTGCCCACGGGCACGGAGATCGGGCCGCCAAGATCAATGGCCTTCATGCCGCGCACCATGCCGTCTGTGGCTTCCATGGCGACACAGCGCACGCGCCCTTCGCCCAGGTGCTGCTGCACTTCCAGCACCACGTTAATCGGCGTAGGAACTTTGAACCCTTCGCTGGTAACACGCAGCGCCTGGTAAATCGGCGGCATGCTTGCTTCTGTAAACTCCACGTCAACCGCGGGACCCGCGATCTGTACTACCTTGCCAACATTTTCTGTAGCCATAATCCAACCCCAGCCATTCGCTATTAGCCGTTAGCTTTGTCTTTAGCTGCCCGCATCTTTTGCTGAAGGCCAGCTTTTTTGTCTTTCCGATCTCCTGTTGAACCGATCCGCGGAAATCCGCGTTCATCCGCGGTAAGTTTTCTCAATCTGCGTTCATCTGCAAAAATCTGCGGCGAAAGCTTCTGCCTACTGCGCCGCGGCTGCGCCGCTCACAATCTCAATAATCTCTTTCGTGATCTTCGCCTGGCGAACGCGGTTCATTTGCAGCGTAAGACCATCAATCATGTCAGAAGCGTTGCTCGTCGCCGAATCCATGGCGGTCATGCGCGCGGCGTGCTCCGCTGCTTCAGACTCCAGCATTGCGCGATAGAGCTGCACGGCGATATAGCGCGGCAGCAGGTCGCGGAAAAGCTCTTCCGGCGGCTGCTCATAAATGTAATCAACCGGCGCCGTGGCAAAACCGGCAGCTTTCTTGTCCATCTCTGAAGTATCAGCGCCTCGTATGGACGCGCCTGCATGCTTTGCCGCTTCCAGCCGCTGCTTGAGCTGCTCTTCGGTGGCTTCTTCCGTCAGCTCATGCACCTGCTCGCCAATTTTGCCGATGGGCAGCACATCATCCACCACCAGCCGCTGCGCAATGACTGATTTGAATTCATTGAACACTATATAGACCGAATCAACCTTGGCTTCGGTATAAAGCCGGCAGACTTTTTCCGCGATGTCGCGCGCGCTCGAAAACTGTGCGCGGTTCATCAGGCCCACATACTCAGCCACAATCTGGATCTTCCCTTTGCGCTCGCTGGTCGGCTCGCTATCGATGGCCGCAGGATAACGCCGCCGGAAATAATCACGCGATTTTCTTCCCAGCGCAATCACGTCAATATTTTTGTCCTTTTTGGTCTCAATAAAACGCGCCGCGGTCTTGAGAACATTGGAGTTGAACGCGCCGGCCAGGCCTTTCTCGCCTGAGACCACAATCAGCAGCGCTGTCTTCTCTTCGCGCCGCACCAGCAGCAAGTTCCGCGGCTCTCCGGTCTGCGGATCGTAGACATCAGCGCGGGCAACCAGCGACTTCAGCACGTTGGTGATCATCTGGCCGAAAGGACGGGTCTGCAGCGCGCGTTCCTGCGCGCGGCGCAGCTTGGCTGCTGAGACCATCTGCATGGCCTTGGTGATCTGCCGCGTGTTGCGCACGCTGCGGATTCGCCGCCGGATGTCTAAAAGGTTCGCCATGTCTCCCTGTTAAGCTTTCGCTGCTCCTGCCGGCTGCCGCTCACTTAAAAAGCGCTGCTTAAATTCTTTCAGCGTCTTCTCAATCTCCGCCTTCATGGCGTCGTCAATGGTCTTCTTCTGCATGATCGAATCCAGCAGCGCCGGATGCATTGCCTCAACATACTTGTTCAGCTCTTCAGAGAACGGCCGCACCTGCTCGATCTCCAGGTCGTCCAAATAGCCGTTGGTTCCGGCAAAGATAATCATGATCTGCTTGCTGAACGGCAACGGCTGGTATTGGTCCTGCTTAAGGATTTCCACCAGACGCTTGCCGCGATTGAGCTGGTTCTGTGTGGCCTTATCGAGATCAGAGCCGAACTGCGCAAAGGCCGCTAATTCGCGATACTGCGCCAGTTCGAGTTTCAGCGTACCGGCAACCTGGCGCATGGCTTTGATCTGCGCTGAACCACCTACGCGGCTTACTGAAATGCCGACGTTCACTGCCGGACGAACGCCAGAGTTGAACAAATCAGTCTCAAGAAAGATCTGGCCGTCAGTAATCGAAATTACATTCGTGGGAATATAGGCAGAGACGTCGCCGGCCTGAGTTTCAATCACCGGCAGCGCCGTCAGCGATCCACCGCCCATCCTGTCTGACATTTTTGCAGCGCGCTCCAGCAGACGGGAGTGGAGGTAGAAAACGTCTCCGGGATAAGCCTCGCGTCCAGGCGGACGGCGCAGCAGCAAAGAAATTTCACGATATGCCGCTGCGTGCTTGGAAAGATCGTCATAGATCACCAGCGCGTGCTTGCCGTTATCACGGAAGTACTCGCCCATGGCGCATGCAGCATAAGGCGCAAGGTACAACATAGGTGCAGGCTCAGAAGCAGATGCTGCTACTACGATGGTGTATTCCATGGCGCCGTAATCTTCCAGCACCTTCACCACCTGCGCAATGGACGAACGCTTTTGCCCGATGGCGCAGTAGATACAAATAAGATTGTTGCCTTTGCTGTTGATGATCGTGTCCAGAGCTACAGCAGTCTTGCCGGTCTGGCGATCGCCAATGATCAGCTCACGCTGGCCGCGGCCAATGGGAATCATGGAGTCAATGGCTTTAATGCCTGTGGCCATAGGCTCACGCACCGGCTGGCGATCAATCACGCCCGGCGCAATGCGCTCAATGGCAATCTGCTTGTTGGATGCGATGGATCCCTTGCCGTCAATCGGCTGGCCCAGCGCGTTCACTACGCGGCCAATCATGCCCTCACCCACGGGGACTGACATGATTGTCCCGGTGCGCTTCACCTCATCGCCTTCTTTGATTTCAGTGAATTCGCCCAGCAGCACCGCGCCCACCTGGTCTTCTTCCAGGTTCATGGCCAGTCCGGCAACGCCGTGCCCGAACTCGAGCAGTTCGCCGGCCATCACTTTATCCAGGCCGTGGACGCGGGCAATGCCATCGCCCAGCGAGATGATGGTGCCAACCTCATCCACTGAAACCTTGGATTCGTAATTCTCAATCTGCTCACGTATGAGCTTGGTAATTTCGTCTGCTTTTATCTGAGCCATAAATCCTGTTTTCCCTTGGAACTTATCTTCACGTTGAGGTCCTTCGACTCGCTTGCGCTCGCTCAGGATCTCGGCAGCAGGCTCCCGCTCCTGCACCCCATCACGCGAAAATCGCGCGTGCCGGGGACCCCGCTTCGCTCACGCCTGCTCAACGCCTCGACTTTTATCACCAATTTACCCAATTACCAACTTCCTTACGCCGTCTCCAGTTCCTGCCTCATGCGCTGTAACCGGCCTTGCACCGAGCCGTCATAAATTATGCTGCCCACGCGGACGGTCACGCCGCCCAGCAGCGCTGCGTCTTCTGTGTACGTGGCCCGCATGACTTTGCCGGTGATCTCCGCCAGTTGTTTTTCCAACGATTTCTTTTCTGCTGTTGTAAGCTCTCGCGCGGAGCTCACGCGGGCTTCAGCGATGCCCATGCGCTGGTCCATCTCTTCTTGGAACTGTTTCACAATCTCGCCTGCGCTGCCAATGCGCCGGTGATCGATCAGCACGGCAAGAAAGTTGCGCAACATCTTTGTGCCGCCGATCCGCTGCATGATGGCATCCAGCAGGGCCAGCTTCTGCCCACGCGCAACAGCAGGGTTCTGCAGCACGTTGCGCAGCTCATGGCTGGTCTGGAGCAACTCCGCAACCTGTGACAGCTCTTCCGTTGTCTTCTCTGGGTTTAGTTTTTGCTCTACCACCACGTCCGCAAAGGCGCGGGCATAGCGGGCCAGTACCGCTGCCATCTAGTTGCCGTCCTTTCCCAGATGCGCGGTAAACTCGCGCACCAGAGCCTGGTCAGCGTCTTTCCCCACGCGGATCTTCTTCTCTGCCAGGTCAACGGCCAAGGCTGCGGCATAGGTTTTCAGGTCGCGACGCGCAGCGTTGGCGGCCATGCCGATTTCCTGCTCGGCAGAAGAAACAATGCGTTTGCGCTCTTCTTCACTGGCAGAGAGGATGCGCCGCTCCTCAGCTTTGGCATTCTCATCGGCTTCGTTGCGCATTGCAGCGATCTCCGCATCCAACCGGGAAAGCCTGCCCTCTACTTCACTGAGCCGCTGGCGCGCTTCTTCACTCATTCTGCGCGCTTCTTCAATTCCCTTTTGGATTGAGGCCGTGCGTCCACTGAAGTACCCAGGAAGCCTTTTACGGAGGAATACCACAGCAAAAATGAAGATCACGGCAAAATTGATGCCGATGCACAACCAGTAGGTCAGGTCGACGGACATCCCGGTCTTATGTGCGAGCCACTCCACAGCTGGAGAGTGACGTACGGAATCTGATTCCTCTCCGCTCTCCTTGCTTTTAGATTCATTGGCGGGAGAAGCGGATTCGTGTCCTGAGGCCTGTGCTGCCGGCGCATTACCTGCAGGTTTGGGGCTTTCCTGCGCGTGCACGGCGGCAAAAGAGAAGATCATTGCCGCAAGCACCAGTGCACGCAGTCCGGCAGAAAGATATCGGGTGAAATGTGCGGTCATTTTACTTACTGCCCTCCCGCCGCCGCAGCCGTGTGCAAGACACGCTCAATCACTTCGTCAGCCAGAATGCCGGCCTGCTGCTCCAGTGACTGCTTTGCCGCCAGCATATCCTTTTCCAGGGCTGCTCGTGCGGATTTCACCATTTCCAATGCCTGCTGGCGCGCTTCAGCCAGGGCGGCATTGCGCTGATCTACCAATCGCTGCCGGTTGGCCTGCTGGGTCTGGTAGACCTGGGCCCGCGCATCGCGCAGGTTCTGTTCATACTCGGCTGTGCGGGATTCAGCGGTAGCAATCTCCTGCTGGGCGCGCTGGATTGCGCCTTCAGTGAGCGCGCGCCTCTGCTGCAGCACCTGCTGCAATTTGCCATGGACAATATAACGATACCCCGCCCACACCACCAGCAGACCGATTGCGGTGGGGATGGATGAGATCAGTAATTCGCCTACTTGCCTGAGTAATTCGTCCATGCAAAATTATTGTTTAAGTTGTAGTGAACTGAAGCGATTGGGGGCGATGACCTAACACTTTAAGCTAACATTCGCCTTATTGCGGTGTCAACGCGCAGAAAGGCCTGTTTCCTCCCAAGAAATGAATGCTTATTTCTATCATCGCACGTTCTGGGCGCATGAAGAAAAAATTTTGTGAGTTCCAGAAAAGCCTCTCTTCTGGTTATGATTCCGGCCATGATCTTTCTTTACTTAATCCTTGGCCTGATCGTAGGCGCGCTCTCCGGTGTGGTCGGAATTGGCGGCGGAATTCTGATTGTTCCCGCGCTGGTGTACATCTTCCACATGAGCCAGCACAAAGCCCAGGGTACGTCATTGGGGGCGCTGCTGGCGCCTATCGGCATTCTGGCATTTTGGGAGTATTACAAGGCAGGCAATGCCGATTTGAAAGCCGCTCTGGTGATTGCCCTGGGCTTCATTGCCGGCGGCTACTTTGGCGGCCTGTGGGCGCAAAAGCTGCCAGACGTGGTTTTACAGAGAATCTTTGGCGCACTGCTCATAATCATCGGCATTAAGCTGCTGTGGGGAAGATAACTTTCTGAAATTCCTGCAAACCGCTTAATTTTTATTAAGCCGTTAAAGCTATGTATTTTATATGGTTTATTCGGTGGCGATTTTGAGTTTTGAGCGAGCAGACGGTATCCAGTTGAGCAAGTAAGGTAAAAAAGAGCCGTCTGATGTCTTGACATCGCCTGTGACTCGCCTAAAATAAATACATCACCTCCGATCCGATTCAGGATCGAATGGGCTTGTAGGCAAGGAAACCGTCACCGCTTCTTGCTTTCAGGCCCATTTTAATTTTTGGGTTGGCTTCGCCAGCCCAAAAATTAGCTACTAGCTTCTAGCCGCTAGCTCCTGGCCTTGTCTTGTGAGGGACACTTAAAAAATCAGCTCTTGGCTCTTAGCCGTTAGCTCTTGGCTTTGTCTTTTCACTGCACACTGATTTCATATCCGCATGAGATGAGCCAGCTTAGCTCTCTCGACAGCTTACGCGTGCGATGGATTTCCAAGCGATTCACGCCCAAAACAGCTTTTGGCTCCTGGCTTTGTCTCGCGAGGGTTGGCTTCGCCAGCCCAAAAATTAGCTACTAGCTTCTAGCCACTAGCTCCTGGCCTTGTCTTGTGAGGGACACTGATTTCATAAAAATCAGCTCTTAAAAAATCAGCTCTTGGCTCTTAGCCGTTAGCTCTTGGCTTTGTCTCGCGCTGAATGCAATCGCCTGATTTCTCCAACAAGTACTTCTATGCTTTGGCTTTTCGCTGCGCAGCGCGCGGGGAAATTAGGAGCCTTCGGCCTTGGGCGTCGACTGAGCTCCTGGCGGTTCGCGGAAAGGATCCATCGGAATGGGCGCGTACTGGACGAGGATAATTTCGAGATGCTCCGTCTTTGCTGGTGCGCGCAGTTCCACGCTGTCGCCGACGCTGGCCTTGATGAGCGCATGGGCGAGAGGCGAGCGCCAACTGATGTAGCCGCGATCGAGGTCCACCTCGTCAATGCCGACGATAGAGACGACGTGTTCGAGGCCGGCGGCGTCCTTGTAAGTCACGGTTGCGCCGAAGAAGACGCGCGTAGCGGCTGATGCCGGCCGCGGAGCGGCGGGATCGACGACCACGGCCGCGTCAATGCGCTTGGAGAGAAAGCGAATCCGTGAATCGATCTGGCGTAACCGCCGCTTGCCGTATTGATAGTCGGCGTTTTCACTGCGATCGCCGTTGCCGGCAGCCCACGCTACCACCTCCACCACCGCCGGCCGCTCGCGGCCCAGCAGGAACCGATGCTCGTCTTTCAACCTCTGCAACCCGGCGGGCGTGATGTAATTTTTGGGCGCCGGCCCGGCTTCCTCGCGCACCGGTTCCCGGAGCGGCCGCTTTTCTGGCATAAATCAGCTCTTAGCTCTTAGCCATTAGCTCTTGGCTTTGTTTCGTGAAGGACACCGATTTCATTTTCGCGGGAACGTTGCGTCTGTTCCCACATTTTTTGTCCCCACATTTTTCATCTTTCATCCTGGCCCAGCGTTAACCATACGTGAGGTCGGTGCTCTGTCCGACCTCGATAATATAACCGTCAGGATCGCGGATGTAGCAGCGTGTCTCGCCGTATTTGGGGATGGGCTGCGTGATGAACTCCGCTCCTCGGCTTTTCCATAATTCATAGCACGCTTGAATGTCCGCAACGCGAAAATTCATAAAGCTGTTGATGTGATTCGGGTCGGGGACGCTGAGCGTTACCGTCGGCTTATCCGGGGTCGGCCCGCCTCCAACGTTCAGAATCATCCAGATATTCGCAAGCTGAAGGTACCCAGGCGCATTGCCGTCACCCATGCTCAGAATGCGAGCGCCAAAGACTTTTTCGTAGTAGCGAGCCGATCGCGCGATGTCCGCGACGGTGAGAAAATGCGCGATGCTGATCCCCTCCCGTGGAGGCATCTCATAGGTCTTCTGTTCGATTTGTACGGCGGTGTTCATTGACTGACTCCTATCTCGATATTTCCTGGTCCCTTCCACCATACTCTCAAACATGCCATGCATGTTGCCGGCGGCTGGCTTGACATAGATTGTCCTCTCGCGGCTCAGCGGGAAGCCGATGCTCATAGCTCATAGCTCTTAGCTCTTGGCTTTGTCTTGTGAGGGATGGTGATTTCATTTCCACGCGGAACTGCCCAATCATATCGCGAGATTCAGCGCCAGCTACTCTCGCATTCGCGCGATCAGTTTTTCCGAAGAATGAGAAAGAAAACCTGTCGATGGCAGAGCGCAACGCGCTCAAGAAACGGGCTGATAGTATTTTCGAGACCTATGGGAGATAGCATGAAAACGCAATTCGAGCGGATGATGGATGGCCTTAATGACGTTGAGGCGTTTCTTGCCGGGAAGCAGGAAGGATTCAAGGCCCATGTGCCCCATGAGGTTGACGTGAAGGCCATCCGCAACCGGCTTGGCATGACGCAAGCCAAATTCTCTGACACGTTTGGGTTCAGCCTTGACGCAATCAAGCACTGGGAGGGCGGGCGGAGGACCCCGGAAGCGCCAGCTCGCACCTTGCTTACTGTGATCGACAAGAATCCCGCTGCAGTGCTCACTGCGCTCAATCCTGCCTCCGCCGGCCAATCCAAACCCACCACAGTCCACGGCAGAGTGGCTAGAAAGCGTCAGGCGTCGCGTAGTCTTACAAGACGAAAGGCCCATTCGGCCAGTGGCAAAAGAATCAGAAAGTGATTTCAGCCGCTGCAACCCTGCGGGCGTGATGCGTTCCGAAAAATTAAGGAAGACGCCGACTACCTTTTTGGGGGTGGAAGCCCCGGCAGGCCACCCAGCAGACCAAAGGCGGGTCAGCCGGGGACCCCGGATGGCCGGGGTGAGCGAGTCTGATAAAATCCAGCGCTTTAGCGCTGGTGGTCGTTTTTTCATTAACAATCAAACATGGCCCATGCTCCTCAGGAGATAAGAACTTTTTTCGTTACATCCGTGACGAACAGACGGCATGCATTTTTCAAGAATGCAGACGCCGCGGAACTGCTCATCGACACGCTCTATTTCTATCGCGGCGAAGGAAGATTCGAGCTCCACGAGTTCGTAATCATGCCCGATCATTTTCATCTCATCATTACACCCGAGGAGCGGATCCCGCTGGAGAAGGCCGTGCAATACATCAAAGGCGGGTATGCAACCGTGGCGCGGCGCGAACTGGGGCTGAGCGGCGTCTGGCAGCCCAAACCTACGAACCATCGCATCCGCGACGCGGCAGATTACGAGAACCATCGCGATTACATTTTTGATAATCCCGTGCGCGCCGGCCTGACGCCGTGCCCGGAGGATTTCCCCTTTTCATCCGCAAAGCGCCGCGAAAATCTTGACCCGCGACCACCAGCGCTAAAGCGCAAAACCTGAAGAGGAAACATTGCTTACCCCGGCCGTAAAGGCCGGGGCTTCCACCCCAGTTTTTGGGTACGAATAGAAGAAAATTACTTCCTCTCTGCCGGAAGTCCCGAGCGCAGCCAAAGGCGGAGAGTGACTTTTCCGTTTCAGCGCGCTAGCCGACCTTCTCCTTCAGTGTTCCAAGCTTGGCACCTAACGCGCGCTTAACAGCCACGTCGACATGGTACCGCGGCAGAACAGCTGCGGTGAGAGACTCTTGTGACCAAAGGCTCTGCATGTCTTCAAATGTCCACTGCCGCGCGTCCCGGAGTGCTTGGGCGCCAAGGATAGCTTCCACCAGCTGTTGCTCGAACCACTCCTGGACGACATCCCGCACGACGTCTTTGGCCCCTGGGACGTGCTTGTACTTGCTGCACCATCTGTCAATCATGTCGTTAAATACACGGAAATCGGCGTTGGCCATGATCAAGTCCTGCTGAGGCAAGTACTTGGCAGCGCGATCTTCCAGGTCAGGTGGTGTGCGCGTCCCATTTTCGGCAGAGACCCACTGCACATTGGGCTCCCTGGAAACTACTACTTCTTCTCCTGGTATGCCCTTTGCCGACAAGAACAGACTATAGATATCGCCAGCTCGCCCGCCTTTTCCACCTGGCTCCCCGTCCCCGCTATCCGATGCACGATCACGGTGCGCCTTGGGCTTGCCACCAGCCACACCATTCTCTGCCTCAAGCATGAGCTTCCCCTTAGGTGTGGGACGGTATCGAGTGAACTTAAACAAATCAACGATTGCCTTTAGCCGTTCCTTGATAGTTTGCTTGTGGTCTGATCCAGTAGCGGCTGCGGCGACTCGGTCCACTAACTCAGCAATTTGGGACGGCATGTTCTCGCGGAACTCACTAGCCCAATCCGACCAGGGCAAAGGTTCGCCGTTAATCAAGAGCTGTGTTCGAGCGGTATTCGAAGTTAGCCGCCGACCTACAGCTGCTTTTGGTTCGACGTAGATGACAACTCGGTTGTGGCCAAATATAACGCCAAACGCCTGCAAACGGGCAACGCCTTGTCGGGCAGTCACCATTTCGTAAAGTTCATCCTGATAAAGGGCTGCAACGTGGCCGCTCGACGCAATATACCCGGAATTCTGCGTCAAAGCCTCTTCATCCTTGAGAATCCACCAGCGAGCGCTCGCGCCGGATAGTTCAAGTTTTCCGGATGACTCGGCATGCTTGTCAAGATAAGTTTTTTGGCCGGTCAATGTTCGAAGAATATTGCTGTCGGTATTGCTTCTTGGGAACTGCCAGCCTTCCCGCGCTCTAACGGTGATCTTTTCCGGAAATCTGAAGTACCTAGTGTTGAGATACCGTGTTATCCACCGTGATGGGCTGGCCGTCCCTTCCGGCGGTGTCATCGTGTCGCCGTCCGTTTCGTCCCCCAACAGGACCACCATCGTGCCGTTCTTATCGATGACGCTCGGCTTGACATCATCATCAACGTAGGCCCAATAACCCATACCTCCGTCCGGCAAGGCCAGTTGGCGCAGGCCGTAGTTCCCAGTGTCGGGATCCCGCCAGAAGTGGATCATGTAGCCGATACCGTCTTTCCAGGAAAGATAGATCAATCCAGACTTATTCCTGGGTGCAGCGGCGATTTTTGCTCCGACCCCATAGTTCCCGGTGCTGGATAGGGGATTGATGGATGATGAAAGTGCATTGATGTATTGCATCATCTCCTCCCCAGTCATGCCGTCACCGGTATCGATGATGCACAGCTTGAGCACGTTGGTTAGCGCGTGCTTATTCCAGTCGACGTCCCAGACGATTTCACCGGTCTTGTCAGGCAGGCGTTGGATGCTCTCGATGGCGTTTTGCGTCAGCTCACGCAGGAATTGGAGGGGTGCACAGTCTTCGCCTAAGCGGTCGAGCATGAAGCTGGCGTTTTGGACATTTATAGCGCGGGTGGTCTCGTGCGAAACAGAGGTAGGTCTGGCCACAAAGGGCCTCCTTTAACGAGGGCGATAGGTTAGCGATCGCACCTCAGGAAATGGTGAGTCGGATCCTGCGGGCTGGGTGGAAGGCGTGAGCGATCGTCCCTTACCGAGAGAAGCTACTCACAAACAGAATAACATGAAAAGTTCTTGGACATTCCGCTGTGCTACCCGCGGGCCTTCGGCAGAGGGCGGACGAATTCCTTGCACCGCCCTAATGGCCCAACTGAGTCGTGTCCTGATACAAGTCTCGTGATAGTCGCTCCAAGCGCAGAGCGATGGAATGGTGTCTTTCGCTATTGCATCGCCCTAAGAAATGCGCTATCCTCCAGCAGCCCTCAGGGGTAGGAAGTCCAGATCTTTGAAAACTTAGCAATCAGCAGTCAGCGCTCAGCATTCGGCTAAATCAGTCGCAGGCGAGGGCGCCTGCGGTCCACAGGTTTGGTATTGGACAGCCATTGCAACCCTCTGCTGATCACCGCCGAGGGCGGCGGTGCCACATGAGCATGGTGAGTTGCGACCCTCTGCCGATGCTCTCAGCATTGGGTCGGATTGGGTCATCTTGGGTCGAATTGGGTCGAAATAGGGGGAGGGGTAGGGGAGATCGCCGTGACCGCCGACATCGCGCGTGATCGCCGTGATCGGAAAGGCTCTGGCTAGCGGCTAGAAGCTAGCGGCTGCGAGTTTTCACCTCGTACTCCCTGAGCACTCTTGCCAGCGATTCCGGCGCTTCCACGTCCATTTGCACCTTGGCGTCTCGATAGGAACGCTTCAGGATGTGCGCGCGGGCTTGAATCTGGGCCAGCAGTTTGCCTTCACTCTGGGGAATGCGAATACGCATGAGTTGCAGCGCATCGATTTCCAGACGCGAGTCAATGGCGGCCAGCAGCGCATTGAGACCGAGGTCTTTGACGGCGGAAATATAAACAGTGCTCGCGGTGTTGGAGGTGCTGGCCGTGTTGGCGAGCGAGCGCTGCTGCGCTTCCGGCATGAGATCGACCTTGTTCATCACGCGAATGCGCGGCCGGTCAAGCACGTTCAGCTCTTTGAGCACGGCTTCCACCTGCTGCTGCTGATCGTGCGCGGAAGGGCTGGTGACATCAGCTATGTGCAACAACAAGGCTGCGCGCTGGACTTCTTCCAGGGTGGCGCGGAAAGCAGAGACCAGGGTGGTGGGCAGGTTGCGGATAAATCCTACGGTATCTGAGAGCAGCACTTTGCGTTTGCTGGGCAGAGTAAGGCCGCGAATGGTGGGATCGAGCGTGGCAAACATTTTTGCCGATTCAAGCACGCCCGCGCCGGTGAGCACGTTGAAGAGCGTTGATTTGCCCGCGTTGGTATAACCCACCAAGGCCACCGTGGGCAGGGGAACGGATTCACGGCGCTGCCGCTGCTGGCCGCGGATGCGCTTTACGTCCTCAAGCTGCTGCTTGATGTGGCGAATGCGGCGATAGATTTTGCGGCGGTCGGTTTCAAGCTGGGTTTCACCGGGACCGCGTGTGCCGATGCCGCCGCCCAGCTGCGACATCTCAATGCCGCGGCCGGCCAGCCGGGGCAGCATGTAGTCCAGTTGCGCCAGCTCAACTTGAAGCTGGCCTTCACGGCTGCGGGCGTGGCGGGCAAAAATATCCAGGATGAGCTGAGTGCGGTCAATGACGCGCGCATTCACCTCTTTTTCTATATTGCGCTGCTGCGAGGGAGAGAGTTCATGATCGACCAGGACCAGATCAGCATTGACGGAGGCCACAGCGCCGGCAATCTCCTGCAGCTTGCCTTTGCCAATGAGCGTGGCGGGATCAGGGCGGTCACGATGCTGAACGAATTCGCCGGCAATCTCCGCTCCGGCGGAAGACACAAGCTCGCGAAATTCGGCAAGAGATTCCTCAATATCCAGATGAGAGACACTACGGGATTCAGATCGCTCTGCCGCGGCCTTGCGCGCCAGCACGGCGCTGGGAGGCACGTCAATATCGCGATCGGTGCGCGAACGGTGGCGAAATTCCAGAGCTACCAGAAATGCGCGCTCCGGCCCGCGACCGGCCGAAGAATCAGCAGAGAAACGGCGGGAACGCTGCCCAGGAATGAATTAGCCCTCCGCTTTGGCCGAGCTGCTTTCGCCTTCCGCCGTAGCGTGCTGCGAACGGGCGTCACCATGGTGGCTCATGCCTTTGGCCATCACCACGGTAGAAATGGCGTGTTTGAAGATGAGCTGTTCCTGATTGTTGGTTTCAAGGACGACTGAATACTTATCAAAGGACCGGATGCGGCCTGTAAGCTTTACCCCGCTCAGAAGATAAATAGTGATCTGGGTTTTGTCCTTGCGCGCGGTATTCAGAAACGAATCCTGTATGTTTTGTGCCGGCTTATTTTCCATCTGCCGATCTTTCTCCTGTGTAGCTTGCATAGAACCGGGAAACAGCCCTAGGTGGCTTGTCCGTGCCATTGTAACTTTTTGCCGCGTTCCGGGCAAAAGCCCCTTATTGCTGGGCAGTGCCCATAACAGAGTGTCAGGATACGATGCATGCCTGCTGCTCTGGAGCAGAGATGTTAGAATTTTTATTGCGTGATGAAGAGCGCAGGCCACAAAACTGCAACCGCCGTTCCCATGCTGGATTTATCACGCCAGTTTGCCTCCATTCGCAATGAGGTTTTTACGGCCATTGGCCGCGTGTGTGAGTCCCAGCACTATATTTTGGGCGAAGAAGTAACGGCCTTTGAGCGGGAATTTGCTTCGCTCTGCGCCGCCGCGGAAGCTGTAGGCTGCGCCTCAGGGACTGACGGCCTTTGGCTGGCCCTGGTGGCCGCAGGCGTCAAGCCCGGGGACTCTGTCATTACCACGCCGTTCAGCTTTTTTGCTACGGCCAGCTCCATCCTGCGAGCTGGAGCCAGGCCGGTCTTTGCCGACGTGAGCCTGGAAACCCTGAACCTTGATCCGGCCAAAGTTGAGCAGCGGGTGAAAAGCTCCTCGATTTGTGCTGTGATGCCGGTGCACCTCTACGGCCAATGTGCAGATATGGACGGCTTTGATCGACTGGCCGCGGAGTTCAAACTGCGGATCGTGGAAGATGCAGCGCAGGCCGTAGGCGCTACCTGGAACGGCAGGCGCGCTGGATCGCTGGGAGTGGCGGCAGCGTTCAGCTTTTATCCCACAAAAAATCTGAGCGCATTTGGCGATGCAGGCGCGGTCACAACAAATGATCCTAAGCTGGCTGAACACATGCGTTCACTGCGCAATCATGGCGGCAAACAGCGCTACTACCACGATGAAATTGGCGCCAACAGCCGCCTGGACGCGATCCAGGCTGCTGTGTTGCGGGTAAAAATGCCGCATCTGGCAACCTGGAATGAAGCTCGGCGCGAGCGGGCACGAACTTATGGCCGCCTTTTAACCAGCGCGGGATTGACCAAGACCGGCGCAAATTCTGCGCCTCCGGTTACGCTGCTGAAGACGCTTGCGGGTGCGCACCATATCTACCACCAATATGTGATTCGCGTGCGCGACCGCGACAAGCTGCGCGCTTTCCTGAGCGAACGCGGCGTGGGATCAGAGATTTACTATCCCATTCCGCTTCATCTGCAGAAATGTTTCAGCTATCTAGGATATGCTCCGGGCGATCTGCCGGAAGCCGAGCAAGCTGCGCTGGACGTGCTGGCGCTGCCAATCTTCGCGGAGCTTGAAGAGGACGAACAGCGTCAGGTGGTGGAATCGATTGCGGAGTTTTATTCGTGACATGGCAGGAATCGTTCATCCGCACAAACGCTATTGCACTTTTACCTTTACTGAATATTTTCCTTTTGACTCCACAGTCAGCGGCTCGCCTTGAGGCAGAAATTTTGCCAGCACTGCTGGATTCGCCCATTCCAGGTCCCAGCCATCGGCGATGGCCAGCATTGTGTAGCGGCCGGGCACGACATAGCCCATGTAAAACGAGCCGTCACTGTTGCTCTGGTCGCGGCGGAAGAGTACGCGATTATTCACAGGGTCAGCGGGCACCAGTACTACCATCACTCCACTTACTGGCTTGTCATTGCGTAAGGCCACGCCACTAACCTCTGCACGGCCCTGGCCAAGAACCACGCTCAGCTTTATTGGAGCAGGTCCTTTCACCTCCAGACTCCGGCCGGTCATCCGGGCGCCTGCGGCTTGCACGCGTTGAATGAATATATCGCTCGCACTAAACACTGAAACTTCATATGTGCCGCGCGGAATCCCCGCTTTGAACTCGATGTTGCCTTTGCCATTGATGCGTTCAAGAAATGCTTGATTGGTCTTTGTATCGCGAAGCCGAAGGGTGATTTGCCCTTGCGCTGTTGCCGGTTGCTGGAAGCTGAGTGTGGCCGATAGCGGTGAAACAGTAACAGGAGCCTTCTCAACTGCACCGTCTTCTGTCGCTTCAATAGTCTGCTTTTCCGCCTGGTCTGCGTTGCCCTCTGTAAAGACACTTGCTGTGTAGTGGCCGGGCGGGATTCCAGTTACTTCCCACGTGCCGGGAAGGGACGGTCTGCTACCGATAGGAAGCGGGAACGGTGTTCCATCAAAAAGCTTTTGTTCCAGACCAGCGAACGCAGGCCGCGTCTGGTCCTGACCCGGCGCGCTCATGCGCCAAGTGACCGCGGGAACGGGCTGCAGTGTTATGTCGGCGGAAGCCTTCTCCCCTTTGCCAAGCAAGATTGGACTCGCTGCGGAGGAATCTGTTGTTCCCCCATAAAAAGTGAGTGGATACGCCACATCCAAAGACGAGGGTAGCTCCTCCTCAATGACAGTCTTTGTGTTATTTAGCGGGCCGGTCGATCGATCAGAAAAATAAGTAGTGGTCGTCGTCCGGATCCGTGGCCGCTGCGCATACCACGGTGTCCCAAAGACGGCGATATAGTATTTTCCCTGCTGTCGATGGGAAAAACGGTACCGGCCTTCGTCGTCAGTATTTGTGGTGGAGCGCAACCTGGTGTGCACCACTCCATCGTCATTTGAACTTTGGAACATCATTACCTGGGCACCGCGCACAGCGTCGCCGTTCTCATCCGTCACGGTGCCTGAAATCGCGCCTTCCGGCACTATAGCAAAGATCAGATTGCTGGAATCCAGATCGGGGCCCACGGCAATGGAGCTGGCGTACTGGTCATGTTGGTTGAAGCTCTGCGTCACATAGCCACGGTGTTGCGCCGTTAACGTGTATTTGCCGGCCGATAGCCCAGGAAACAAGAACCTGCCATTTTCATGGGTCACCACCGTAGTGAATTTATCGCGCTGGTTGACAGGTGAAATAGCTACACGCGCGCCCGTCACGGGACTGTTGCTGACGGCATCAACGACAATACCGCTGATTTGGAAACCAGGCGCTGTCGGTAGCGGCAGCGTTGTCGCCTTTTGTTGCGCCACTAAGCCTGCCGCCAAGATAAGAACACAAGTGAGCCAGCGCAGCATGGTCTCATTCTCCGTCGCGGATCAATTCGACTGAAACATCCGTGGTCCCATGCGATGAAAGGGTGATCCGCGCGGTTTTGCCTGAGTATTTCTCCAGAACCTCAGGGTTTTCATATTCAACGGTATCGATCGATTCAAACGCCAGCACCTTGTAGTTGCCGGGAGCAAGACCGCCATATTCTCTATCGCCATTGGCGGACACATCGAGAGTTATTGGGCGTTGAAAGGGCGCAAACTCGGGCAGCAGCAGAATGCGCGTACCTTCCGGTATGTGTTCCGCTTGAACGTGAATCTTCACCTTGGCGTCGTCATCGCGAAGAATAATTTCAATCGGCTGAACGTCTCCACCAGAGGGAACGATCAGTTCCTCACGCAACAGGTCAGTTCCACCGGAGCGAACCGAATACACATATCCATGCCCCGTGGCGGTTGCGTGAACGTGGTACCTCCCCGGCATCACCGCATGCAGGGCGAAAGTAGAAGGATCGGCATTTTCAGCTTCAGCCTGGCGCTCAAAATAGTTCGCCTCCAGGGAAGACAGCGTTACCATGGCTGGAAATTCCTTGCAGCCATACCGCATTTTGCCGATCGCAAAGTATCCCGTGCACTGTTTCTGCGAATCGCTGAATTCCGTTTGCACGGAAATGGGAATCGTTACCGCATGATGCAACGGAAAATTAAAGCCGCTGACATTGTGATCGAGGGTCACACTCTGGGTTGTCCATGCCGGGTGCCTGTCATCGATCATGGCACTAACACGCAGGGTATAAACGCCGGACGGGATCGGCGAAAATTCAAACGCGCCGGTCTGGCTGCTCCAGTTGCTGACGGTAGCCAAAGGAGTCTGCGTGGCATCTACTATCATCGGCGGCCCAGCCTGCTTGAAGTCCGCCATGCCTGAAATCGTTCCTGAGAGCTTGAACGCGGGAGCCAGAGAAAGAGTAAATTGCGCATGCGCCCGCTGACCCGAAACAAGATCAAAGGGTGTTGCGGAAGCAATATCAGTCCCGCCGGGAAAATAAGAAACTAACGGGTAAGTACGCTTGGCGCCACTGGTCTGGGCGCCCAGTACCGGTCGCGCAACAGTTGAAGCCTTCACGCTCACAAAATATCTTGCCGCCTGCAGGCCGGCTATGCGGAACAGGCCATTCTCGTCAGTCGTAACGCTGCCTCGCACATCGGTAAGTTCCCGGCGGCCATCGTCGACACGCGCCATCAGCACATCTACCGTAGCGCCCTCCACTGGCTCACCTTGATCATTCATGACTTCGCCAGTGATAACGCACTCAGGAACAAGCTTGAGAATCAGCTTGCTCATCCTCGGGCCGATTTGAACCGCCCTGGTGGGAAACGTTTGTGGGCGGGCACCAGGAACAAAAAATCCCGGCTTCTCCACTCTGACCTGTACAGTGGCGCCCATGGGGAGCTTGTCAAAAGAGAATTCCCCTTCGGCTCCGGTCAGCACAGCCTGCGTGCCCGTTGCATATAGCTGCACCAGAGCATGTGGAATTGGCTGGCCGGTCTGAGCGTTCACTACCGTACCTTCCAGCTTGTAGTATTCGTCAGGGCCATCGACGCGTAATTGCGCCGCATAAGAGGCTTGCGCCCAGGCAATCAGGCTCACAACGAACAGAGATGCAAGGCAAAGAGACCGAACCATAGGAAACTTTAAAATTAGCAGATGCTTAGAGTATGCCAGAACCATTACCGAGCGCAAACACTTAGTAGTTAAAAGATAGTTTTAAACTTGACGGTTCTTAACTTGAGTTGCCCTAAAGATGGTTACGAGCGGCTATTTGATCGATACTTGAAGGTAGAATGCGTGCCAATGAAAAAATCGTTGGCTAGGGGTGGGACGAACGGAGCAATACATCAGCAGCCACAAATGCAAAAAAGACCACGGCAATCACGCCATTCATCGTGAAGAATGCCGCGTTGAGTTTGCTCAGGTCGTCAGAAGAAACCAATGAGTGCTCATAGGCCAGCAACAGCGCCACGGCTACAACTCCCGCAATCGCCAGCTTGCCCAGGCCAAATACCATCACCAGCGCCAGCAGCAGTCCCAGCATCAGCACGTGCAGCGTGCGCGCCAGCAAGAGCGAGCGCCGAATGCCCAGCGCCTGCGGAATGGAGTTGAGGCCATTGGCGCGGTCAAATTCAATGTCCTGGCAGGCATACAACACATCAAAACCCGCCACCCAAAATGTGACCGCTGCAGTCAGCAGCAGAATGCGCAGATCAAGCGATCCGCGAATGCCAATCCAGGCTGCCGCCGGTGCAATGCCCAAAGCAAAGCCCAGCACCAGGTGTGACCATCGCGTAAAGCGCTTGGTATAGGAATAAAGCAGCACAATCGCCAGCGCTACGGGCGAGAGATATAGAGTCGCACGATTAAGTTGCGCCGCTCCCAGCACAAACACGCCGCAAGTTAAAGCCACAAAAATCGCCGCAAATTTCTGTGAGAGCAGGCCTGCAGGAATGGCGCGCATGGCCGTGCGAGGATTAGCGGCGTCAATCCGTGCATCGGCAATGCGGTTAAACGCCATGGCCGCTGACCGCGCTGAAACCATGCAGAGCACGATCCAGCCCAGCTTGGCCGCTGTGGGCATGCCTCCAGCAGCAAGCATGGCTGCACACAATGCAAACGGAAGCGCAAAGATTGAGTGCTCCCACTTGATCATTTCCAGCGTGGTTTTGATGTTGGTAAGGAGAGGCACAGAACAGTTTAGCAATTAGCAACTGGTAATTGGAATTGAACTCTTTTCTGAAATCCCGAAGCGCAGCGAGGGATCCATATAACCCGCAATGATGGTTGTGATGGGACCTTCGCCAGCCCAATGAGCATTTATGCCTATATGGATCTCTCGCTTCGCTCGAGACTTCGGAAAATCCTACGCTGCAAATCCCTGCTGGCCGATCAACGGCACAAAGCGGCAGCCTTCCAGCGTTCGCACGGTGATATTGCCGTCAAGATCACGCTGCACAAGCTGAACAACCTGCTCCTGGGAATCGCCCACGGGAATAACCAATCGACCGCCCGGAGCAAGCTGTTCGATAAGGGCTGGTGGAACACGCGGCGCAGCGGCAGAAACAATGATCGCATCAAACGGCGCGGCTTCCGGCAAGCCCAGTGAGCCATCGCCGGCCGTGACCTTCACATTGCGATAGCCCAGCCGCTCCAGCGCTTTTCCTGCGGTCTCGGCAAGAGAAGTGTACCGTTCCACGGCAAAAACCTGGCTTGCCAGTTCCGCTAGCAATGCGGTCTGGTATCCGGAGCCGGCGCCGATCTCAAGCACACGGTCTTCCGGCTTTATCTGCGCTGCTTGAATCATGACGGCAATCATGTAAGGCTGGGATGTGGTCTGCTGTTCACCGATTGCCACAGGATGGTCGGCATAGGCTTCTTTCCAGCTCTCCCGGTCCACAAACTCATGGCGCGGGACTTTGTACATGGCGGTGAGCACCCGCTCGTCATGAATGCCGCGCGGGCGCAGTTGCCGCTCCACCATGGCAAATCGTTCAGCCGCAAATGGCTCAGCTCCGTTGCCGCTCATCTCTTATTTCTTTCGCTTGCGGATATGCACGTCAAAACCTAGAACGCCGTTCTGGTCCCTGACCGCCACGATGGATACATTCTTATCAATGTTGTATTCCACTTGAATTACTGTCTCTGCCGATTGTGTAAGGCTGGTCGCGTACGTAAACGTAATGTTGTTGTTGATGGTTTGCTCAATTGTCAGGCGCGCGCTTGGGTTATTTTCTGAGCCTATAAATTGCGGATCAACCTTTACCCGGCTGGCGCCAAAGAGCCGCTGTACGCGATCACTGAATGTGGCGTTCAGTGCTTCGCCCAGGATCGCATTGGAAGCCGTCGCCGCATCGTTAGTGTTCTGCCCCGGCTGGCTCGCGTTATAGAGCGTTTGGTCACGGGTGTGTCCAAAGGCAAGCAGAGCGATGATATCGTCATTGGAAAGCGGAGGGTCAGAGCGATAGGTCATGCTTAAACCCTTGCCGCTGGCGGCTGATCCATGCAGGCCGATGGTGATGTCATAATCCTGAACGCGGGCCGACATATCAATGTTGATCACCGGATCAATGGTAAGTGGATTGCTGAAAGTTATGTCTCCGCGTTCCAGCCGGTATTTGGTGCCGTTAAAAAAGATATCGCCCTCGGCAATGTTCACGCGCCCCACAATCGCCGGGCGGGCCGCTGTTCCCCGCACATGCAGATCAAGATCTCCGGAGAGCTTGGCCAGCGAAGTCTCCACCCGCAAATCCGGAGTAGAGGTAATGTGCAGGTCCAGGCGCATGTTATCCAGAAACGGGTTCAGCGTGGCGATCACCGGGGCCTTTTTGCTCTGCGCCAGATAGCTGGCAAAATCAAAATGCGGATTCATGCCGAAGCGGGTAACAACAATATCGCCGCTCAGCAATGAGTTTCTGGCCGAGCCGGTATAACGCAGCGTGGCATCGGCAGAAGAGCTCACGCCGGGCGGATAACGCAGGCGCACGTCCTTGCCGGTTGCCGTCAGGTCAAAGTAGAGTCCGTTGCGGAATGCAAGAAAACCCCCGACATTAAGATTCCCGCCGCCAGTCTGTGCCGTAAGTTTTTCAATCTGCATGCGGTCCTGGGCAAATACCAGTGATCCATTGATGTGGCTCAGCCCGTTGGGAAGATCAACAAATGAGACTGAAGCATCGGCAAGTTCCAGCCGGCCGCCGAACTGAGGGCGCGTCGAGTTTCCGCCGATGTTCACCGTGAATGTGGCCGGCCCATTTCCCGCCAGATTAGGATTGAAAAGCTGCAGCAGCTTCAAGTCGAATCGCCCCTTGGAACGCAGATCAAGCGCGTGATTATCAATAAGCTGAGCGCTGCCCTGGATTGAAATGTCAGTCTGGTTCCCAATCAAGTCAAACTCATCCACCTTCAGCGCCCCGTTTTCAATTGCCAGATGAATTGGGCCGCTGTTCTGCAGCTTCACGTTTTCAACGTCAGCAGAAAGCTGGCTGACGTTGCCGGTAATGCTGAGCCGGGTGGGCTTTTGCATCGGCCCGCGCACTTCAATGGCTCCGGCAATGGAAGAGTGCCCCGTGATCTGGCCCTGGAAGTAAGCCCGGATCAGGGGATCAAAATCAAGCCGGGAAAACTTGATGGTGGTTTGCCCTGGCCAGTCGCCGCGCAGATGGATCTTGCCATCCACACTAAGCTCAGCATCAGTAAAAGCGGAGCGGCCGCGCAGGGTTGCTTCTTCACCATGTGTTTCTATCTGCATGGTCATGGTGCCCACCATCTCGTGGTTCAACACAATGTTGCGCAGGTCAACCTGGCCATTGATCACCGGTTCATCCTCAGTTCCGGAGCCGGTCACGTGAAAACCTGCCTGGCCCTGCACACTGAGGCGCGCGGGCATTATGTCTCGGAAGGTGTCAAAATCAATGTTGGCGGCGCTCAGGTCAAACTGGAAATTCTTGTTGCCAAAGTTGTACGCGGCTGAGCCGGTAAGCCGGGCGCCATTATGCGCAAGAAAAATATTTTCCAGCGCGGCATTGCTTCCGTTCAGCCGAAGATCGCTGGTGAAGGACTTATAAGGCTCGCCATAAGCGGTAAGCTTGCTGATCTGCAATTTTCCGCCGCCATGCAGATTGCTCAACGTGCCCGCAACCTGCAGGTCAGCATTGACCATGCCGGTAATAGGATAGTTCGTCTCTGCCAGCGCCTGTATGTCCGCCACGTTTTCGTTCTGGATATGGAGCGAAACGTTGAGCTGGCTGCTCTTCTCGTCGAAATCGCCCTGATGCAGGCTTGCGCTGGCGCTAAAGCCGAACTGGGCAACTCCGCGTCGCAGCGTTCCTCGTTGCAATGAGACCATGGACGGGCTGTAATTGAGATCAGCAGAGAGCGCATCCCAGTGGAGACGCTTTGGCTCGTTTTGTCCCACATTCGGGTTGGTTGAAGCGTTGGGTAAACGAAATTCGGTATCGAATTTTTCCAGCTCCACGCGTCCGCGGGCGGAGAGAGCGTCAAGCTTGCCGAAGATAGCTCCGTTGAATGACGAACGCCCTTCCAGCACCACCGGAATGCGTGTTCCCGGAGCCAGAGCATCCAGCGCAGGCTGCAGCTCATGCAGATCAGTCGCGTTGAGTGAAACGCGGGCCTGGGCTTTCTCTGAGCCCAGCTCTCCGGTAGCGCTAACGCGGATGGCCCGTGTTGCCAAGGTAAGCTCCGCTACATCCAGCGTGCGGATATCGCCATGATAGACAGCTTGTAACTGGGCTGTAACTGGAACTTCTTTGGCAGTCGGGGTCGAGGGCGGATTTACTTCCAGCTTAAAATCGGTAACCGCTCTTTTCGGCGACCCGCTCCACGCGGCGTTAATGTCACCGGCAACACTTCCTGCCAGGTCAACTTTATCCAGCCGGAGCCTGGGCGTTGAAATCGCCTCCGCAACCTTCCGAATCTCCACGCCGGAAACATGGAGCTTGGCTGCTCCATTCTGCAGCGCGCCTTTGCGTCCCTGTACTGGAGCAGTGTTCCAATTCGTAACCTGCAGGCTGCCTTGCACGTTGCCGCCAAAGGCGCGAGCAATCAGGCGCGGCAAGACAATCTTGTCTGGAGTGACCGTATAGGGTGAAGTGGCATCAATGCCGGTAAGCCGCACCGTGGCATCTCGCCACTCCGCACCGCGCGCGCTCAGTGTGCCTTGCGATGAGTAACGCTGGTTCTGATAAGTAAGCACGCCTTTCAGATCGGCGCGGCCGGCCCGAAGCTGCTGCACGTTGGCTTTCCTGGCGACTTCCGGCAAATCAAGCGATGCCTGGTACTGCAACGTGACTTCCGGATGGTTGTAATTGCGTAGCGTGCCGCTGGCTTCAAGCTGTGAAGTCTTGGTGGAGATCTTGAGTGACTTGATCTCAGTCTCTTTTTCCCGCATGAGGAAGTTTGTGTGTACCTCGGCCTCAAGGACTCCGCTGCTGCCATGTTCGCGATAAACAATATGCAGCGGAGCAAGATCGAGATGGCCGTCATAAGCTTTCTGGCTGGGGACATAGCTCATGCCTGCGGAAAGATCTTTCCCCCCGAGCACGAACGGGATCTTTTCCTGGTTGATGATGAAAGTTCCGTTATTGATGGCCGTCTCTTTGATCGCCAGATCAAATAGGTCCTTCGCCTCCTCGTCATTACCGGAACGGCCGGCCTGCGGCGATGGCTGGTTGGTGCTGCCATTGGGATAAATAATCAGGTGGAACACCGCGCCGTCGATATCGAATTTTTCCAGTGAAATCTTGCGCGAGAAAAACGAGATAACTTTTAGATCGACGCAGATGCGGTCTGCGTGCGCATAAGGCACTTCATACGCGGCTTCGCGCCCATGGATCGTCAGATTATGAATTTCAAATTGCAGCTCGGAGAGCTTCCAGGTAAACGATCCAATCTCCACTCTGCCGCCGGTGGCCCGCTCCAGATCAGCAATCACGCGAGCGCGCACGGTTTCACGAAATGAATCGCTGTTGAGATAAATTGCCAGACCGCCCAGCAGGACCAGCAAGACGAGCGCCGCAATCGCCAACCCCCGGCGGAACCGGCGCTTCTTCCCTCTGCCGGCCGGAGTTGCAACCTCGGTCTGTGTGTTTGGCGTCATGGGGCGGTACCGGCAGCCGGGGCAGATGAAGCAGGCAACATTGTTTCAATGTGGGCCTGTGCGCGCAAGGTCTTAAGCCAATCGCTCAGCAGGCTGTCGATACGCTGTTCCACCAGAATCTGCTCAATCTTGTCAGAGACATCAGCTAGCGCGGGCGCCGGAGCATTGCGCTTGCGCACCTCAGGCAGGAATTTTTGCTGATAGTAAGTTTCTATGTCATCTTTTTCCACGCGCACCAGCGCACGAAAGCGCAGATCGACAAAACGAAGAATGCGCGCCTGGGAAGAAAGCTGCTCCTCAAGGTCCTGCTGAGTAAGTCCATACGCGACGAGAGTGCTTCTCCAGCGATCATCATTTTGTCCAGTACTCCCAGAAAAATTCTGCCGCACCTCCCTCACCTTGGCCGCAAGCTCTTCCGGCGAGGGATCGAGCATGGCGGGATTGACGATCTGCTGATCGAGTAGCGCACGGTCAATCAACTGCTCCAGTACGGCGGCTGTGTCTGCCTGCGTCAGTGACGCGATAGATTTGCCCTGAAGCAGAAATTCAACCCGCGCTGCCTGGTCCAGTTCGCTTTGCAGAATCACGCGCTTGTTCACCACGGCCACCATGCGGTCCACCACCTGCGGCTGGGCAAGCCCGGCAATCGGCAACAAAAGCACTAGCGCGAACTGTAGACATCTCTTCATCAAAAAGTCTGCCCAATATTAAAAAAGAAATTCAAATGCCTGAGCACCTGTGACGTTGCCGGCGTTGTCGAGGTTGTGGCCGTGGGAAACGCCGGCGGATTGAGGTTGTAACCAACATCAAAGCTCACCGGGCCAAGGGGCGTGCGATAGCGCACTCCACTGCCGATGGCGTGCGATACATAGTTAAAGTTGCAGGTCGTAGCGCCGGGAGTCAGGCATGAACTGCGATCAGGCTGCGAGTATTTAAAGAAGCTGTTCACCATATCTCCCGCGGTGGAAAAAACGTTCCCCATATCATGAAACACTACCGCGCTCAGGTTGTTGCCGACAAAAGGAAACGGCAGTGGCGGGGTGCGCAATTCAAGATTGTTGAGGAAGAGCGCTTCGCCGCCCAGAGGGAAGCCAGTGCTCAGGTCGCGCGGTCCTGCCTGATTGATCCCAAAACCACGATGCGATGTGGGGCCGCCGGCAAAAAAGAGTTCTGGCAGGGGAACAAATTGCGTGCCGGCAAACGGCTCTTCCACGCCAATGCGGGTATTGCGCGCAAAAACCCAGCGACGCTTGTGAAATTGGTAATAACTTGAATTTTGCACCACCACGCGATTGAAGCTTGTTTGCGAGCCAAATATTTTGGAAGCTACACCAAAGTCGAAAGTGGAGAACGTCCCCTTCAGCGATTCGATTGGATTGTCGCGGGTATCCCGAATGTAGGTAAAGTCTGGCAGGCCCACCCGCACTGGCTGGGAGAACAAAGGTATCAGGTTAGCAGCGATCACCAGATTGTCAGTGCTTACGCGGCGGTAGATCAGCCGGTAAAGCAAAGTGGTAGCACGATTCAGGTTCTGCGTGAGGGAAACCGAGCCCTCCAGGCGCTTGGCTGTGAAGGTGCGCACGTCATTGGTCTGCTGGTAAAAGGTAGTGAAGTCGAGCGTAAGCTTTTCCGAATCAAACAGACGTGGCGCCTGGTATCCAATCAGGGCCAGCTTTTCCAGGTTACCGTAACGGCTCTTGAAGGTGATGGTGTGGTCGCGCCCGCGAAAGTTGAGCCGCGTCACATCAAACGATACTCTTCCGCTTACGCCAGTCGAACCCTGCGGATTCGTTACTCCGCTGGGCTGCCCAGTCTGCACTTCCAGGCCAAAGCCGTAGTTAAAGGTATAGCGTCGCGCTTCAGCAAGCTGGAAGTTGAGGTTTTTGTGAGTAGCATCGCCGTCAGGGTTCTGGACCGCCACATTGACCTCGTTAAAAATTCCCAGGTCATACAGGCGGCGCTGGGAGTCGAGCATCTGGCTCTGGCTGAGGCGGTCGCCGCCGCCAATCTTGACTTCGCGCTGCACCACGAATGGACGGGTATAGTTAAGCCCGGCGATAAAAACTTGGTCCACAAAAACCTGCGGCCCTTCAGTAATTTTGTAAATCAGGTCAATCTTGTTAGCATCGCCTGCTTCAGGCTGCGTGGTGTACTCAAACTTTGCCTGCGGGAAGCCAAGGTCAAAATAACCGTTCATCACGTCGGTTTGATCAGTAATGACCATGGAATCCGAATAAGGCTGGCCCTCAGAAGCGGAGATCATGCCGCGAATCTGTGTTTCCGGCAGCGCCTCATTTCCCTCAATCGTGAGCTTGCCCACCGTCGTCTGCGGGCCTTCATTCACTGTTAGAACAACGCGAATATGGCCTTTCTTCCCGTAATTATCATCCACTTCAGGTGTCACTTTTACCTGAAGAAAGCCGTTGTTTCTGTACAAATTCTCAATCGATTGCACATCGCGCGTAAGTATGGATTGGCTGAACAGTCCATAGAGAAGAAGGCCGCCGGCCGGCTGCATAATCATGCGCTCGCGCAGATCGTCACGCTGGAAATAATGGTTGCCCTGAATAGTCAGGTCCACCAATTTGTGGCGTTGGCTCCGTGTGATGTGAAAGATCACGTCGCGCCTTTCTGTCGTGGGATCTTGAGTCTGCTCGTAGCTGACCTTCGCGTCAAAATAACCCTTGCTTTGCAGATAGTCGCGGATGTTCCGTGATCCCTCATTCAGCAGGTCATCATCCACGGCGCTCTCTTCGTAAATCGGCACCAACTTCTTGATCAGTCCGCGCCGCATCTTTGCTCCTTCAACTTTAACGTCCACAACCGGGCCGCCGCTGATGTCGAAGGTGTAATCCACCCGATTGGTCTCCGGGTGGTAGACGCGCTGCGTCAGCGTGACCTGGGCTTCCAGGCGGTCTTGCTTCTGGTAACGCTTGCGCAGCCGTTCCAGCGCATTGGTAACTTTAGAGATATTGACCTTGCTGCCGGAACGAAGTTTGGTGATCTTGCGTACTTCTTCCGCGTTGAATCCCGGCGACCCTGTCACGTTCACCTGTCCCACCCGCGCTGGTTTGCCGCGCTCAACCACAAAGAGCACCTTGACCTGCTGGGTGCGTGCATCCCATTCATAAAAAGGCTTGATGCTGGATTGGTAATAGCCGCCTTCCTGCAGTGCCCGTTGCATGCTTTCAATGCCGGACTTGATCTTTTCGTCTGTAATCTGCTCGCCTAAATTCAGCCTGCTGGCATTGACCAGTTGGCTGTCGCTCGGCTTGCCCGGCGCTCCTTCCGCCAGAAGCGAACCAAAGAAATAATTCTCGCGCGCATCAAACACCAGCGTCACTTCTCCCTGCGGTGTACGCTGTGCTTCCACCTGGATTTCAGCAAACCGCCCGGTGTCGTACAGCTTCTGTACTGACTGCCGGACTTTGGATTTATCCAGCGGCTCCTTTGCTTTCTGCGGCAACAGAGAAAGAAGATTTCCAGGATTATCTACAGCGGGGCTGTTGATCTGAATGGCAGCGACCCTGATTCCCTGCAGGCTGTTAAGGTTTAAGGCCGGAGCAGCGGGCAGCGCAGGCGAGAGTTGAGCAGGCTGAGGAGAGGCGTCTGGCTTGTCTGGGGCCGGTGCAGGCGGAGTTACCTGATCTTGGGCCTGAGGGCTTTCACCGGACGTGCCTTGACCTGCGGATGGCTGCTGCGCCGCGCACACACCCAGGCACAACACAATGGCCAGGCACACTGGTCGGAAGCGTGGCAATATTCGCCCCTTTTTTTGAAGTCGTTTTGTGTACTTCGATGGCAGCAGCTTGGACCTTAGTTGCACGTGCACGGGCCCAGCAGGCTCTCACTGGGGACCGCTTTAAATTGCCCCTTCCTTAATACACCTATAATAAATGTGTCATGAAGTTTGAAGATCGATACTCGCGCCAGGTGCTGTTTCCCGGAATTGCGGCCCAGGGCCAGGCACGGCTGGCGCAGGGACGGGTGGCCATTGTCGGCTGCGGCGCAACCGGCGCATGCGTTTCCGGGCTGCTGGCGCGCGCGGGTGTGGGCCGGCTGGTGATTATTGACCGCGACTATGTTGAGCCCAGCAACCTGCAACGGCAAACTCTCTTTGATGAAGCTGACGCGGCCGAGTCATTGCCCAAAGCAGTTGCGGCGGCAAAAAAGATTGCCGCCTTTAACTCTGACGTGCAGGTAAAAGCCGAGGTCGCCGACCTGACACCGGAAAATGCTGCTGCACTCCTGCGTGAAGCCGATTTGATCCTGGACGCCACTGACAATTTTGAGACCCGTTACCTGATCAATGATTTTGCCGTGAAGCATGGCAAACCCTGGATTTACGCCGCCGCTGTAGCTGCCTACGCCGTGACCATGAATATTATTCCTGGCGAGACCGCGTGCCTGGCGTGCATGTTTCCTGCCCCGCCCGGCGGGACGGTGGAGACCTGCGATACGGCAGGCATCCTGAACAGCGCAGTGAATGTGATTGGATCAATCCAGGCAACCGAGGCCATCAAGTTTCTGGTCGGAGCCAGGGACAAGTTGCGGCGGACATTGCTCTCTTTTGATGTCTGGAACAATGAGCAAGCCGAGATCGCCGCAGACAAGCCGCGCAACGACTGCCAAACTTGCGGCAAACATGAATTTCCCCATCTGGCAGGCGAGCGCAGGCCACAGATCACGCTCTGCGGAAGAAATTCCGTGCAAATTCATGAGCGGTCGCGGCCCGTGGACTTCGCTGAGATGTCCACCCGGCTGGAAGCGCACGGCACGGTCAAGCACAACGCTTTTGTCCTGAAGTTCTGGCGTGATCCCTATGAAATAACCCTTTTTCCCGACGGCCGTGCCATCATCAAAGGGACGAATGACACGGCTGTTGCCCGCAGCCTGTATGCCCGGTTTGTGGGAAGTTAGTTGCCAAAAAGAGACAAAGAGTCACGCCCCTGATTTTCGCAAATATGCCCAGTTTTGGCTGAGTGCTGATTGCTGCTGGCAAAATGCTTCCCTTGGCATCCCCTGTTTACTCTTTCGTAATCCTATGGATGTACAAGTGTCAGAGGTGAACCATGTTTCGCAGGTCCATAGCAGCAGCGGTCTTTATCTGGGCCATGATCGTCATTAGCCAGCCTTCAAACGCGCAAACAGCGCCGGGAACTGTGGCCTCTCCGGCCATAAGCGGGAACACAGTTTTGCTGGGCAATGGGCCGACTACGCCAAACACAACGTTTGCTGCGCCTGCGCCCACTGCGGGCATCAGCGATGCAGGAAGGGCCGGTATCAGCAACTCTGCGCCTCTATCCAACAACGTGGTGCCGGCGCCAAACGATACCGTGGTGTATTACAGCCAGCCGGGAACCCAGCCCGTGGTTACTACGCCAAGCGCAAATGAATCGGTGGCGTCAGGAACGACGACGGCAGTGACTGCTCCGCCAGAGAATTCGCCAAATGCGCCGGAAGAAAACCCCGCATCAAGCGAATCCGGAGGAAGGACCTTCAATGATCTGGGCCCGTCGTATTATTCACAGGCCATGGCCAATCCAGACCGCGTAAGCCTGGGCCGGCTTGCGGCGCAATATAAGGCAGCAAAGTCCGCAACGAATGCGAAAACGCTCACCAATCAGGATGTCGAGCAGATGCTTAGCAACAAGACCGGAGTAACCACGGCCAAGAACATGCCGCCTCTGGGACCGAGCGCTATGCCGAGCGGCCTCACCCAGAGCAGCGCCTCTTCCACAAGCCAGCCGCAGAGCGCACCTTCATCCGCATCGGCGGCACAGAGCAGCACAGCGGCAAGTGGGCAGGCACAAAGCGGCACAGCAGTCCAACAAACTACTCCGCCTCCCGCAAACACGACACAGCCAGCCGGATCGACTGCCACCGCAGGCACTGCAACCACTCCACAGATCAATCCGAACCAGCAATCCAATGATGCACAAGGCAAGAGCAAGCTGCCGGCCACGGCGACCTTCCTGCCGTTGTTGGGTTTGTTGGGGTTGATGAGTGGGGGTATTGGGTTGTGGTTCAGAAAATTTCGCAAATAGTTTGCAATAAATTTTCGCAAGCCTATTTAAAGAAGATGAATAAGTAGGGCATAAAATAAGCGCAGAAATCGCGCTCATTCCTGTTTTTAGTCAATCTGATATTTTGTAGCACATATTTTATATGTTCGTGCTACACTTTCCTGGCATGAAGCCTTCGCAAAAAAAGAAGCCCGCATCGGCTGTAAAATCCAGCCAGTTAAATAAACTCCGCGACGTCCTCGCTATCGCTGAACAGAGTGGGCTTTTACGCGGAGGAAAAACTAAAATCGTGCGGGGGCGGATGCCGCAGGCATTGGTGGACCAGGCCAAAGCAAGAACTGGAATCAACTCCGATACCAACCTGATTGAAATGGCGTTGGCGAATCTTGCCGTCGGCGATGATTATCCGGAATGGCTGCTTTCGCAAAAAGGAACCATCGGCGCTCATCTTGATCTTGAATCCTGATTGAACCGTCGAGCGCTAATGGCCGCCGATTTCAAAAACATTCTGCGTCGCATTAAGCCAGGAAAATTCGGCCGCCGCCTGGCTGCTCGGCCTACCGCACAATTGGAGTTTGCGGGACAATCCTGGAATAAGCACCCTAAGCTGCTCTACGATACGACTGTCTATATCGATATTCTGCAACGGCGCTTCCCTTTTGATGCGGAACTGGCGTTGCGTTCCGCCGAAGCGTGGCACTCAACGGTAACGGAAGCAGAATTGGCTGCCCTCTGTGGCCTGCTGGATCACACTCGTCCCGGTACCAGAGCGGTAGTCGAACAAGTCAGCGCTGTTATTGAGCGCCGCCCGTGGCATCGAACCATTGCCCCCGACCGCGAGATCTGGCAGGAAGCTGGCGTGCTGACGGGCTTAGTGGGACGTTTGCAGCAGTATGCAAAAACCGAACGGCACAGAATGTTGAAAGATGCGCTTCTGTTTTCAACTGCGCGAAAATATGGCCTGACCGTATTAACTCGCAACATTCATGACTTTGATCTGCTCCAGCAAGTCCAACCTTCAGTCCGGGTGCTGTTCTACAGCATTTAAGTTAGAGCTACAGTTGGATCGAGAAAGAGAACACTGGCACGATAGAATGATGGCGCTCCTGTAGAATCCATATCGCGAAAGTTCAGGAAAGGGATGAATGGCTGAGGAAAACCTCACACCAAAATCGCAGTTGCGCCGCGCCATGGGCTTCTGGGACGTGCTGCTGTTCAACATTGCCGCCGTGCTGGGGCCACGCTGGATTGCCGCAGCAGCCCACAATGGCACTTCATCCATCAGTCTGTGGGTGCTGGCCGCAGTCCTCTTTTTCCTCCCCACGGCGCTGATCATCATTGAGCTTTCCACGCGCTATCCCGCCGAGGGCGGCCTTTATGTATGGAGCAAGGAAGCCTTTGGCGACTTTCATGGATTTGTCGCCGGCTGGTCCTACTGGATTTATACGTTCTTTTATTTTCCCGGATTGTTGACGGCAAGCGTCGCGATGTCTGTGTACATCGGCGGCCCAAAGTGGGAATATTTGGCCAATAACAGATGGTACTTATTTTGGGCTTCCCTGGGGCTGCTTGCCATACCTGTGATCCTGAATTTAGTCGGCTTAGACATTGGCAAATGGCTGCAGAACGCCGGTGGCATCTCCACCTATGCTCCATTGCTCATGCTGGCAGGGATCGGCGGATACCTCTGGATGCACCACGGGAGCGTAACGCATTTTTCGTGGAAGTCCTCTCTGCCGATATGGAATTGGGACACAGTAAACTTTTGGTCGAACATTGCTTTCGCCTTTACTGGAATGGAGTTGGTGTGCGCGCTCAGTGAAGAGGTCCGCGAACCACAAAAGACATTTCCACGCGCTATCTATGCTTCAGCCATTTTGATTGCCGGCATCTACATTGTGGCGACAATTGCCCTGCTCATGCTTCTTCCAGCAGAAACTGTGGACCCGCGTACAGGAGTTTTTCAGGCGATTACTTCAGGATCAACGCTGCTGGGAATCGCCTGGTTTGGGATCGTTGCTGCCTTGCTGGTAACTGTGGGCAATGCCGGCGGGGTTGGCGCTACTGTAGCAGGGGTAGCACGTGTACCTTTTGTTGTTGGCATCGACCATTATCTGCCTTCTTACTTCGGCAAGATTCACCCGCGATGGAAAACGCCATACATTTCAATTTTGATCCAGGCCGGAATCTCGGTTGCAGTGTTGGGATTAGCACAAATCAAGGCAAATCCTAAAGAAGCCTACCAGTCGCTGGTGGATGTTGCCACGATCCTCTACTTTGTGCCGTTTCTATATATGTATGCTTGCTTCATCAAGCTTGCGTACCGAAAAGACCGCGGCTCGGATAATCGCACCGTACTGGTACCGGGCGGTAAAATTGGAGTTTGGCTTTTGGGTCTGCTGGCTTTCATCATCACACTCGGATCCATGGTGCTTGCCGTAATTCCGACAAGCGACGTGCTAAATAAAGCAGGCTTTGTAATTAAAATCATAGGTTCAACAATCGTTTCAATCGGTATAGGCCTGCTGCTTTACTGGCGGGGAGCACGAACCAAGGCAAAGGTGTAAGAATAGACCAATTCTGGCAAGATATTTACCAGGTTGAGCACGATGGAAAAAGCCCAAATCGCAAAATTTGAAGCCATCCTCACCAAGAAGCGTGAGGAACTGCGCCGCAGCCAGGCAAATGAAGAGCGGCATGAAGCCCACGACTTTGGCCGGGACGAGGGTGATCGCGCCAATTTCTCGCAGTCAAAGGAAATGGCCTTTCTGCAGCGAGCGCAGGAACGCGGCCTGCTGGCTCTGGTTGAAGCTGCGCTGTCCCGTATTAGAGATGGCTCGTTTGGCAGTTGCCTGAACTGCGAGCAGGAAATCGGCCTCAACCGGCTGAACGCTGTTCCCTGGAGCCGTTACTGCATTACCTGCCAGGAGCTGATTGTGGAAAAACGCTGATTCAGCAAAAGCCGTTTTAGCTCGCGACAATCTTTACACCCTGCGCCCTCCACAATCCAAAACTAAGGGTCCATGCGCGGAAAAACTTGCAACTTTTTCCGACTGGCTATCGTAAATGAAGCCAGGGAGTTATACGTGTGCCTGGGGAAGCACGCCGGGCGGAGAGGGACGGCAATCATGGGATATTTTTCAACACAATTGAGACAGGTTTTCCGGCGGCTGCGGCGCGCGCCAATGTTCACAGCCGTAACCCTCATCACATTGGCCGCCGGTGTAGGCGCCAATACCGTGGTCTTCAGTGTGCTGGAAGGAATCCTGTTAAAGCCCCTGCCTTATCCGCACTCTGAGCAATTGGTGAGTGTTTCGCACACCGCGCCAGGAATCAACATCAAAGACCTGCAGAGCTCGCCCTCTAACTATTTCATCTATCGTGACCAGAACCAGAGCTTTCAGGATGTGGGCATGATGGCCAGCGATTCTGTCAGCGTGACCGGCGTAGGCGAACCGGAACAGGTGCCGGTGATGCGTGTGACAGACGGCATTGTTCCTATCCTGGGCATCGCGCCGATGCTTGGACGAAGTTTCACGCGGCAGGACGACTTGCCGAACAATCCTCCGACGGTGGTGTTGATGTATGGCTACTGGCAGCGCAAGTTCGGTGGAAAGCAGAGCGCGGTTGGGCAAACTCTTACTGTGGATGGCAAGCTGAACGCGATTATCGGCGTAATGCCGAAGAGCTTTCACTTTATGGACCAGGAAGACCCCGCGATGCTGGTTCCCTTCCAGTGGGACCGCGGCAAAACTTTTCTGGGCAATTTCAGCTATCAGGGAGTGGCGCGGCTCAAGCCGGGAGTCACCATTGAGCAGGCCAGCACTGACGTGGGGCGCATGTTGCCCATCGTACTGCGGAGTTTTCCGCCATTTCCTGGTTTCAGCTTGAAGCTGTTTGAAGATGCGCGACTGGGACCGAATCTCTCGCCGCTGAAAAGCCGCGTTGTGGGCGACGTGGGCAAGTTGCTGTGGGTGCTGATGGGATCGATTGGCCTGGTGCTGCTGATTGCCTGCGCCAACGTGGCCAATCTGGTTCTTGTGCGCGTGGATGGGCGCCGCCAGGAACTGGCCATTCGCTCCGCCCTTGGTGCGGGCTGGGGACGGATTGCCTCAGAGTTGCTGTTTGAGAGCATCGTTCTGGGAGTGCTGGGCAGCGTGCTTGGCCTTGGATTGGCTTATGGCGCGTTGCGCGTGTTGATGGCATTCGCGCCCAGAAACCTGCCGCGCGTCAATGAAATTGGCATGGATGGCTGGGTGCTCCTGTTTACTCTGGGCGTAGCTTTGCTGGCCAGCCTGCTCTTTGGCGCCATTCCCATCTTCAAGTATGCCGGATCGCGTCTGGCGACGGGCTTGCGTGAAGGCGCGCGCGGCCAGAGCCAGAGCCGGGAACAACATCGTGCCCGCAGTGTGTTGGTGGTGGTGCAGGTAGCGCTTGCCCTGATGTTGCTGATCTGCTCCGGGCTGATGGCCCGCACCTTCGCAGCATTGACCAAAGTCCAGCCGGGATTTAACCATCCTGAGACGCTGCAGACGTTTTCTCTTTCAATGCCAAAGACTGATGTTGCCGAAGACGAAAACGTATTGCCAAAGTATCAGGAGATCCTGCGCAGAGTAGAGGCGGTCCCTGGCGTCTCTCTGGCAGCTATGTCCACCAGTATTCCGCTGGACGGCAATAACAATTTTGATCCTGTCTTTGTCCAAGATCATAGTTACCGGCCCGGCGAACTGCCGCCCGTACGACGGTTCAAGTTCATTTCACCGGGATTCCTGCAAACTCTCGGCACGCCGCTGGTCGCGGGGCGCGATCTTACCTGGACAGACACCCTTAACCGGGCGCAGGTGGCGCTGATCTCTGAGAGCATGGCGCGCGAGATGTGGCAAGACCCAATGGCCGCACTGGGCAAGCGCATCCGCGTTGGCAATACAGACGATTGGCGGGAAGTGGTCGGCGTTGTGGGAAACGTGTACGACGATGGATTGAATCACGAGCCCTCAAATTGCGTTTACTGGCCGCTGGTGATGAACCATTTTGAAGGCGAGAAGCTGAGGGTAAATCGCTATCTGTCATTCGCGCTGCGCACGCCGCGTGCAGGCACGGAAAGCCTGATGAAAGAGGTTCGCCAGGCCGTGTGGTCGATGGACCCCAATCTTCCTCTGGCAGACGTGCGCACAGAAGAGTATTACTACCGCAGTTCAATGGCGCGGACTTCCTTCACGCTGCTCATGCTGGGCGTGGCCGGCGCAATGGCCCTGCTGCTGGGCACCGTTGGCATTTATGGCGTGATTGCTTATTCAGTCTCGCAACGGACGCGCGAAATCGGTATCCGCATGGCCCTGGGCGCGCAGCGCCGGGAACTGACAGGAATGTTTGTCCGCCATGGCCTGCTGCTCACCGTGATTGGCGTTGCGTTTGGGCTGCTGGGCGCATTTCTTTCCATGCGCTTCCTCTCCACCCTGCTTTTTGGCGTGAAGCCGATTGATCTCATGACCTACTCTGGGGTATCGATCGGTTTACTGGTTACGGCCTTCCTGGCCAGCTATCTGCCTTCACGAAGAGCAGCGACGGTGGATCCGGTGGAGGCGTTGCGCGGAGAGTAGTCGAGTTGCGATCAAAGGCCAGCTTCCCGCGATGAAATTTTGGCAATCGATGACCAATCAGACTCTTCAAGCCCTTCTGCCATAGCGGCCAGAAACCTATCGCGCACCAGGCTGGCCACAGGCATGGGGACAGCCGCTTCTTCTGCCGCCGCAAGCAGCAGACGATTGTCCTTAAGGCCCAGCGGCAGTTTGAAGCCGGCGGGTTCGAATTTCTCAGCAGCAATGATGCCGCCATACGTTTTATAAATTGGCGCATTGAACAGCGTGCTGGTGAGAATTTCCAGAAACTGATGAACATCAAGATTCGACTTCCGAACCAGGGCAAAGCTTTCCGCCAGGCTCTCAATCACGGCGGTGATCAGGAAATTTCCCGTCAGCTTGATCGTATTAGCTCCGGGCGCATCTTCACCGACGACAAAAGTTTTCTGCCCGACAGCGTCAAATATCGGCCTGCACTTCTCTACCTGGGCGCTTGGGCCGGCAGCCACAATGAACAGCTTTGCTGCGGCCGCGGCTTCAGGCCGTCCAAAGACCGGCGCAGAAACGTAATGCTGCTTGCGCTCCGCATGTGCGGCAGCCATTCGGCGTGAAAGCACGACACTGATGGTGCTCATGGAGATATGAACCGCATTGGCGGGAAGCGAATCGAGGATTGTTCCCTTCCGAAAGACCACGGATTCCAGCGCGTGATCGTCAGCCAGCATGGTAATTACAACTTCCGCCTCCGCAGCGGCTTCACCGGGCGTCGCAGACACACGCACATCTTTTAGTTGCTCAGCACGGCTGCGCGTGCGGTTATAGACGGTGAGGGTGTGTCCCGCCTTGATCAGATTTTGCGCCATGGGCAAGCCCATATTGCCTAAGCCGACAAATGCAATCTTCATACGTTCACCTTTTCAATTAGGATGCACGATTTTCAGCTTAACGCATCCGTCTGGCACGATGGCGGAAGTCAGCGCTGAGGAATCGTCAAGGCGGAGCGAGTGATTGAATGATTGGCGTCCGTTTCGTTTTGAAAAAGCAAAGGGAAGATAGCGGAGACCGTTGCACAGCATGAATCGCGCCCACACAGGAGCGCGATTCATATTGCCGCCAATTACCGTTTGGGTAATTCAGCGCTGAACATCCAATTGATGCCGAACTGGTCTGTGATCATGCCGAAATGAGCGCCCCAGAACATGTCCTGCAATGGCAGGAGGACTTTGCCGTTTTCGCTGAACGCGGTGAACAGCTTTTGAGCTTCGGGAATGCTGTCACACGCGATTGCAATGTGGAAGTTGTTGCCCTGCTGGACCGGATCAGACATCATGCTGTCAGACGCCATCAGGGTAACTGGGCCTTTTGTAAGCCGGGCATGCATAATCCTGTCCTTGGCTTCCGGCGGAGTATTGCATGGCGCTTGTGAGAAGAGCATGACTTCCAGCTCAGCGCCGAGACACTTCTTATAGAATTCAACCGCCTGACGGCAGTTTCCGTTGAAGCTCAGATACGTGTTGGTACCTTTCATTATGGGCTCCTTTTCTTGTGATTTCTGAGTTATGAGTTGACTGCTTTAGGCAGGCTTGCCCGCACTCGTTCTTCCTGCTCTTTGACTTCAGGAGTGAGCGACGGACCAAAATCTTCCGCCTCAAATACCTGGCGAATCTCGATTTCACCTTCGGTAAAGGGAATACGCTTCGCCCATTCAATAGCTTCTTCTTTCGATTTCACTTGAAAGATCCAGAAACCGGCGATCAGATCTTTTGCCAGATCGAATGGCCCGTTGATGACGCTGCGGTCTGGCCCGGAAAACCTGACCCGCGCTCCTTTTGAGCTGGCCTGGAGCCCTTCACCGGCGAGCATTACACCGGCTTTGGCGAGCTCTTCGTTGTATTTGCCCATCTCAGTGAGCAGCTTGGGGCTGGGAAGAACCCCTGCTTCAGAATCTTTGCTGGCTTTTACAATCACCATGAATCGCATAACTAACTCTCCTTGTTTTTTGAAAGGTTGTAATTTTTGGATATCAATGAAAATGGATCACTGCTGATTACTCCGCCGCAGCGGAACAAGCGCGCGGAGCCCGGGATCGCGCAGGTAGAGTCCTCCCCAGACCAGAAAAGAAAAATAGACCGGAAAGAGAACATGAGAGAACAGAGGATTGCCGGCACGTACCTGGCTGGCAACCGCGCCGCCAAGATAGCCGGTGAGGAGCACGGCACCCAAAATCGCCGTGCGCGGAATGATATAGAGAATGGCGCAAACCAGCAGCACTATGCCGATCGGAACAACAACGCTCGGCTGAAATCCCAAACCAACCGTACCCTGGACGGCGGGCCCAAGGTTCAAGATCTTGATGCCGCTATCAAAAAGAAGAAAAAGCAGTGCCAGAGCGGTTAAGACGCGTCCGGTCCAGATGAGCGTGCCGGAAGCAGCAGCAGTTTGCGTTGATGATTGCATTGAATTTTCCTCCGCTTGATTTTGCCTTCGCAATAACCAGTTCGACTTCGATTTGCAAAGTACGTGATCCAAAAATTACAGTGTTGCCAGATATTCGACAAAGCGACCAATCGAACTGCTCCAGCCATCGTGATGTCCGTCTCGCGAACCGGCAGACGCAAAGCCCGATTGGTGCAAAGTAAACTCGGTCTTGTTGCCGCGATCGGCAAACGTAATCGTCACCAACGTTTCCTTGCCTGGCTTGCCCTGCGCGTCGAGCCACGCATAGGTAAAGACCAGTCGCTCAGGTTTCTTTATCTCGCGATAGACGCCCTGCAGCCAGTAATCGGTTCCTTCCGGTGAACGCATGCAGATGCGGTAATTGCCCCCGACGCGGAAATCTACTTCGTGGGTGGTTACGGTAAAGCCCCTGGGAGCATTTTGCCAACGCTCCAGATGCTCAGGCTCAGTCCAGGCGCTAAAGGCGAGATCGCGAGGAGCATTCAGGGTGCGGGTGATGGTCATTTCCAATTCCGGCGATTCAACAGTTGCCTTTCTGTCGTTCATGATTGGTCTCCTTTCCCTTCACTTGTGGGAGTTGTTCTTATTTCCAATGTTTGTCTTGGCGGTTTTGTTTACAAACCAACCAGTCGGTATCTTACTCAGACAAAAAATTTTACGGCTTCAGGCTGTCGAGATATCCACAAACGGCTTCTCCGGCCTGCACCATCAACTCACGGTTGCGAGAGCTCTTCCCGGTCCCCCATATCCCCATCTGTGAAGCAACCACCAGCGCGGCCGCGGCAGAGGGCGTTACGTTCTTGCGGACCTTGCCCGTCTTCACGCCTTGAGTCAGCGCGTCGGCATAACATTTGCGCCAGGCGGCATAGAGCTTGTCAACGCGCTTGCGGAAACCTTCATCCAGCGGGGACATCTCCTGGGCCAAATTGTTCAACGGACATCCCTGGGTAAAATGGCCGCTCTCAATGTCCTCACACACGTATTGCCGGAAAGAGCGTTTCATGTCGGCGATGGGATCAGTGGAATTCACCAGCGGGTCAAGCCAGCGCTGCCTGAGCAACGGGCCAATGATCTCGTCAACCACGGCATAGCCCAACTCCTGCTTTCCGGCAAAGTGGTGAAACAGCGCGCCCTTGGTGGTCCCAGCCATCTCAACAATGTGATTCAAACTGCCACCTTGAAAGCCGTGTTTGTAGAACTCCGTAAAGGCCGCCATCAGGATCCTGCGGCGGGTGGCTTCCGGGTCTTTGGCTGTGGTAGCGTGTGCCATAAATTTATAATACAGACCAGTCGGTATGTTGTCAAGAGATTAATAACAACTTCCTTCGTTGGATCCAGTATCTAGAGCAGTTTCATAGTTAGTGTATCCGATATCCGCAATGGCGGAACCAGCCAGCAGCGTTGTCAGCGGTGATGGCAGCGATGGCGGCGGCGATGGCCTCTTCCAGCAGTGGCAGCATGCGTGCCTTGATGGTCCGCAAC
>DATEHN010000033.1:0-2616 GCA_035279585.1 Candidatus Angelobacter sp.
TTGCTTCCCTCATCGCAGCCATCAAAAAGTATCTTGCCATCCACAACCGCAACCCAAAAATCTTCGTATGGACCAAGGATGCCGAAACTATCTTGGCAAAAGTCGCCAAATGCAAAGAAGCGTTAGGGACGCTACACTAGCAATTGGCAAATGGCAGCAAATGGCAGTCGGCAAAACAACGCTCAAAATGGGTCGCAGCCTGTAGCAATTGCCAATAGACCATCAGTGCAGATCAAAGGTCCCTGCTCGGCAAGAGACATAGACCAATTGCTTATTGCCGATGGCTTTCTTTGGATGCTTGCTGACTGCTGCCGTGGTACAACGCCTGCGGTACCGTTGATGTTTTTTGCATAAATACCGAAAATTAGAGGTAAGTTGACGGAAGAAGGGAAAAGCTCGAATGGAGTCCCCCACGACCCAGCAGGAATTTGGCCAGGCGTTACGGCGTTGGACGCGTTACAAAATCGATGTTCGTCTTAAGGTCTCATTTCCCAATGAGAGTAAGCAGGACCAGGCATTCGGGCGCGCCAACAGCCTGAGCCGTGGCGGTATTGGTGCTTACATTCCTGTGTCGATTCCCATTGGCACAACCGTGGGGTTGGAAATGACCTTTCCTTACTCTGCCACTGAGGCGCGGCTTGAAGCTGTGATCCGTACCTGTGAAGGGTTTCGTTATGGACTGGAGTTTACGCGCGTGCCGGACGAAATCCAGGCCATGCTGGTAAAGAACTGCAGCGCCGCTGAACTGATGCAGTAACAAGAGGCTTGTGTAGAATCGGTGGCGGAGATTCTGCGCCATGCATCAGCGACTCTTTGCCCTATTGCTTTCCATCCTTATCGCAGGCTTCTGCCAGGCACAAAGCCCAGACTCAAGCAAACCGGCGGTGCCTAAAATCCGCGCTATCACCGCGTTCGTCCGGCTGGATCGAGCCAAGTATCACGAGCAAGTGGCTGACGCGATGAAGATGCTGCTTGCCGCGAAAGAGACCTTCACCAAGGCCGGATATGAAGTTGAAACCATTCGGATTACCACGCAGTCTTTTCCGGAATACACCAGGGGACTCAGTGAGCAGCAGGCCCTGGCATTCTTCCGCGACTATGACAAGCTCTCGCAACAGCAAGGCTTCACGCCCGATATTGGCGCAGCGATGAGCCAGGATTCTGACGATCCCAAGCAGGCAGACTTGCTGGCGCGCATCCTGGCGGAAACCCAGAACCTCAATGGTTACATTGCCGTGGCAGACGACTCTGGAATTCACTGGCACGCAGTTCAAGCGGCGGCGAGGGTGATGAAGTATCTGGAAGAGCACACCACGCATAGTGAAGGCAATTTTCATTTCGCCGCAGGCGCGTTTCCGCCGGCGATTGCGCCGTTCTTCCCGGTTTCACACACCGTTGACAGCGGGCATGGGTTTGCTCTCGGGCTGGAGTCGGCGAACATCGTGCAGCAGGTCTTTGCCGGGGCCAAAGGCGACCTGAATTCTGCAGGCCAGCAACTCACTACAGCTCTCACGGTTCAGGCCAAGCGGGTGGAAGTGATTGCGCAACGTGTAGCATCAAGCACTGGATGGAAGTATCAGGGAATTGATCTGACGCCGGTGCCGCTCAAAGAAATTTCCATTGGCGGGGCATTTGAGACGCTGCTGCATGGCGAGATCGGCTCGCCGGGAAGTCTGAGCGTGGCTTATACCATCACCAGTGCCGTCAAGCGCGTGCCCGTGCGGCAGGTTGGCTATAGCGGATTGATGTTGCCGGTGCTGGAAGATTCAGTTCTGGCCCAGCGGTGGGAGTCCGGCACGATCAGCCGGGATTCGCTCATGTCCTACTCTTCCGTATGCAGCACCGGGCTGGATGCAGTCCCGTTGCCTGGCGATATTTCTCAGCAAGATTTGGAAAAGATCATCGCAGATATGGCCAGCCTGGCCGTGAAGTGGCATAAGCCGTTGTCAGCGCGGCTGCTGCCGGTGGCGGGCAAGAAAGCCGGAGATATGACGGAGTTCGGTAGTCCTTATCTGGCAAACATTCACATCCGATAAAAGGAGAACCTGATGGCATTACAGATGAAACCCGAATGCGAGAAATGTCATCAGCCATTGCAAGCTGCCGGCAGTGCCGTGATCTGTTCCTATGAGTGCACCTTTTGTGAATCCTGTGCAGCCGCAATGAAGAATGCATGCCCGAATTGCGGCGGAGAGCTTGTGCCAAGGCCTCGTCGCAAGAACTGATTTATCTACCCCAAATCTACTTACTTAGTAAGTATTAATTATTAAGTAAATCCCGGGCATAGCTCGCCATCGATGGAATTCATCATCGCAGCCATTGACAAGCCTTTGCATTAGGTCTAAGGTTTTCCACTGCCCTTTATGCAACTCCCCCGGAGGTGTTCCACCGCCATGCATACGACCCTCACTGAAAAATATTCATTGCCTGGCCGCATCATTATTTTGCTGGTTGCGGCGCTTGTATTAATGCCTACGATGGCTTCGGCTGCCACGCGCCCAGTCTTCAATCTGCAATCCACCACGCAATCGCCTTTTCCCAGCGACCGCTTCACCGTTCTGGACTTCCAGCAGAGAACTGGTTTGCGCGTGAACATGCCGCTGCCCAACTGCGCTA
>DATEHN010000034.1:0-33063 GCA_035279585.1 Candidatus Angelobacter sp.
CCTTCGAGTTGTTTGTAATCCGAGAAAAAGCGCTTGAGCACGAGGAGGCGGTGCTGCGGGAGATCGCGCGCCTCGACGTAGTCGCTGAATTCAGGATCATTCGTGGCGACGGCGATGACTTTGTCGTCGCTGGCGCCGCTGTCGATCATGGTCATGAGGCCGATGGCGCGGGCTTTGATCAGCGCGAGCGGCTGGACGGGTTCCTGGCAAAGGACGAGGACGTCGAGAGGATCGTTGTCTTCGGCGTAGGTCTGTGGGATGAAGCCGTAGTTGGCGGGATAGAAGACGGCGGAATGGATGATGCGATCGACCTTGAGCAGACCGGTGGGCTTGTCGAGCTCGTATTTGACGTTGGAGCCGAGCGGGATCTCGATGACCGCGGTGAAATCGCGCGGGAGTTCGTTACCGGGAGGGACGTCGTGCCAAGCGTTAACCATTTAGAAGGATCCTTAAGGGAGAGGTAGCGGACTTTATTATCGCTGGGATTGGCGTGGGAACCAAATGGGGGAAAGGCGAGGTAAAGATGCAAGGAAGGAATGACTTAACGACGGAAGACGGCAGAAAGCGGTGAGCACGGCAGAAGAGAATGCACGAAACGGCGAAACAGACGACCAGGCGAGTCTGACGCCTGGGCAAGCTGGGGCGCAGCATGCTGCGCCCCTACAAGTTTGTGCTTGTCACAGGAATACGAAGACGCTCAGGGCAAAGCAGACGCTCCCCTTGACGATTGACAGGAAGGAGGGTACGGTCCTGTCAATAAATTAGGGGAACTTAAATCTGAGCTGGCTCGTATGTATGGGAGACAGCGCTTTGGGAGATGCGAGTGGGGAAGCCAACGGATTTGGTGCAGGGGACGCTGGATTTGCTGATTTTGAAGACGGTGGCGCTGGAGCCGATGCATGGGTGGGCGATCGCGCAGCGGATTCGGCAGGTGTCGAAGGATGTGCTGCTGGTGAATCAGGGGGCGCTGTACCCGGCGCTGCATCGGCTGGAGAACAACGGGTGGATTCGAGCGGAGTGGGGCGAGTCGGAGAACAACCGCAAGGCCAAGTATTACTCGCTGACGCGGGCGGGGAAGAAGTACATGCGGGAGGAAGAGGCGAACTGGGAGCGGTTGTCGGCGGCGATTGGGATGGTGCTGAAGAATGTTTGAAGGTTGGAAGGTTAAAAACGGGGCGGGCTGACTGGCGAAACGTTGAAGGAGCACATGTGACTTGTTTCGCGGTGGCTGGCGGTGAAATGTGAGGTTGCGATGAGGATTTTCGAGAAGGTGAGGATGGCGGCGCGCGGGCTGTTTCGGCGTGAGGCGAGCGAACAAGAGTTGAGCGAGGAGCTGGCGTTTCACATTGAGCGGCAGACGGCGGAGAACGTGAAGGCGGGGATGACACCGGGGCAGGCGCGGCGGGCGGCGATGATCGAGTTCGGAGGAGTGGAGTCGATGAAAGAAGAATGCCGAGAGACGCGGAAGACGAACTGGCTACACGACTTAGTGCAGGACGTGAAGTATGCGGGGCGCGTGCTGCGCAAGAGCCCCGGCTTCACGATGATCGCGATTCTGACGCTGGCGCTGGGAATCGGGGCGAACACAGCGATTTTTTCGGTGGTGAATGCGACGCTGCTGAAGCCTCTACCGTTTCGAAACCCGGAAAAGGTTGTGGCGCTGTGGCAGACGGAGAGCGCGCCGGGATCGTATCCTCTGACGGGCGAAGATTACCTGGATTGGAAAGCGCACAACAAGGGATTTGCGGATATGGCGCTGTATTCATGGCCGCAGAGCGTGAATCTTTCGACGGGCGATGCGCCCGAAGGCGTCACGGCCATTCATATCGAGGCAAACTTTTTTGCGCTGTTGGGTGTGCAGCCGCAGATCGGGCGTACGTTCGCGAGCGGCGAGGATAAAAAAGGCACGAATCACGTGGCGATATTGAGCAACGCGTTCTGGAAGTCGCGGTTCGGTGGATCGCGTGAGGTCGTAAATCAAACGGTTTCACTCGACGGAGAGCCGTACACGATCGTGGGCGTGATGCCTGCGTGGTACCGGCTGCCGGCTGATGCGCAAGTGTGGACGCCACTTGACATGTCGCTCGAAGCGCTCGGGAAGAGAGGTGGACACAGTTGGCGCGCCATCGGCCGTGTTCGAAACGATGTGACGATTGCGCAGGCGCGGGCCGACCTACGAGCACTGGCGGAAAGCTATGAGAAACAGTTTCCCGACACGAATCGGAACGTAGATGCGATCGTGACGCCGATGCGCGAGGACCTGGTTGGGGATTTTTCGTCACAGATTCTGGTTCTGTTCGGAGCGGTGGGGTTGGTGCTGCTGATTGCGTGCGCCAACGTTGCCAATCTTTTGCTGGCGCGCGCGGCTTCACGGCAAAGCGAGATGGCTGTCCGAGTGTCATTAGGCGCGTCCCGCTCACGGCTTTTCCGCCAGGTGCTGACGGAAAGTGCTCTGCTGAATATTTGCGGCGGAGTGCTGGGATTGCTGCTGGCTTCCGCGGGAGTGCGCGCGCTTCTGGCTGCTGCGCCTGATGCTTTTATCCGCGTGCAGGAAATTCATGTTGATGGAAGAGTCGCAGCATTTACCCTGGGCCTTTCAGTCCTGACCGGGATTGTCTTTGGTCTTGTACCGGCATGGCATATCTCTCGCTTTCACGGCCCATTACAGCAGGCAATACATCGAACGACAAGTGCAGGCCGCCAGAGAACAAAGAATATTCTTGTGGTGAGCGAGCTGGCGCTTTCTCTGGTGCTGCTGGTAGGCGCAGGATTGCTGATCCAGAGCTTTGTCAGGCTTGTGCGGCTTGATACCGGATTTCAAAATCACGGCATCGTGACTGCTGGAATCCCGCTGCCGATCAATAAATACCATACCCAACCTGAGCTGGACTTGTTCTTTGACAACGTGGTGGAAAAGCTACGAAACGCGCCTGGGGTTGAGTCTGCGGCTGTGACCATGCCGCTGGAATTTTCCGGCGTGAACTGGGGTTATGGATTCCTTGTGGAGGGTGAACCATTTCCCGCTCCACACGAAGAAAAATATACGCGCCTGCACTACATTACTCCCGAATACCTTGGCACGATGAAGATCCCTCTGATCGAGGGAAGAAACTTTACGCACTCTGATAATGACAGCAGCATGCCGGTGGCATTGGTCAGCAAGCAGTTTGCCGATGTCTGGCTTCACGGCAAAAACCCGATTGGCACGCGGGTGCGTTTGGGAAAAGCCAGAGACCTGGCCAGCGACCAAAACCCGTGGTTCACCATTGTGGGCGTGGTGGCAGATGTAAGACATTCAGGAGAAGAATGGATTCAAGGCGAGCTGCTTGTGCCATTTAACCAGCACCAGCGCTATCACGTACCCATTACCGGCAGATATCTGGTGATCCGCAGCAAGGGAGATGCGGGGCCGGCGGTGCAGCAGCTACGCAGCATTGTCGCCGCAATGGATTCAAGCCAGCCGGTCAGCGAAGTGGCCACGATGGACCAGCTTATTTCTAATTCTCTGACTTCTTATCGCACGCTGATGTTCCTGATAACCACCTTTGCAGCATTCGCGCTGATCTTGGCTGCCATTGGCATTTACGGCGTGCTTTCTTTCTGGGTGAACCAACGCACGCGTGAGATGGGCATTCGCCTGGCGCTGGGAGCAAGCCGGAAAAATATCCTGAATGTGGTGCTCTGGGAAGGCGCCAAACTCACCATGGCTGGGCTGTGCATTGGCGCGGCCCTGGCATTTGGATTGACAAATTTGCTGCACGACTTTTTATACAGCGTGAGCCAGCATGATCCGGCAACGTTTTTTGGGATTGCCGCTCTGCTGGGCGCAGTAGCGGTGATGGCCTGTTACATTCCGGCGCGCCGAGCAGCTACCGTGGACCCGTTAGTGGCACTGCGGCATGAATGAGAGGAATTGGTAATCTGGTAATTTGGTAATTGAGTAATTTACAGAGCAAACCGAACGTGCGGCATGGATTGACCATTGGCTTTCTGTGCAGGATTGCCAGGATTTCTAACGACGCTAATGAATTGGTAATGAAGAACGAGCAAGTTCAAATTCCTTGCTCGCTGAACCTTGAAAGGTTTGGACAAAGGAACTCATGATTCAACTTCGCAATGTAGAAAAAACCATCAAAAGTCCGGCGGGGACGATGTGGCTGCTCCGCCGCATCAATATCAATGTGAGGGAAGGCGAATTTGTGACCATTATGGGGCCTTCCGGCGCGGGCAAGACCACGCTGTTGAGCATTGTGGGAATGCTTGACGATGGCTGGGCCGGGGAATACGTCTTTGCCGAGCAGGCGGTGCACAAGCTTGACCGCAAAAAGCGCGCGGAGTTGAACCGCCGCTATGTGGGATTTGTGTTCCAGAGCTATCACCTGCTGGACAATTTGACGGTGCAGGAGAACATTGACGTTCCATTGTCTTATCGCGATATTCCGCGGGCGCAGAGAGCGTCAATGGTGGCGGACATTCTGGACCGCTTCCAGATTGTGGGGAAAAAAGACCTTTATCCCAACCAGCTTTCCGGCGGACAGCAGCAGTTGGTGGGCGTGGCGCGCGCCGTGGCGGGAAATCCGAAATTGATTTTGGCGGACGAGCCTACGGGCAACCTCCACTCTGGACAGGCGAAGGAGATCATGGAATTGTTCAAGCGGCTGAATGATCAGGGGACGACGATCATCCAGGTGACTCACTCAGAGGCAAACGCGGCATTTGGGAACAGGATTATTCAATTGAAAGATGGCTGGATTGTGGAAGACTCATCGACTGTGCCGGGCAGCGCTACGGCGTAAGAATTGAGATCGTGACCCGCGATCCTAACCTTCTTTGTGAGACATTTTGGGTAAGCGATTTTTGGAGAGTTACGCGCGGCCACCTTTCGTACAAAAGATTTTGGCGAGTGATTTTTGGAGAGTAAACAAACCTTGTCGACCAAAGCACAGGAACTGCTGAGCACTGCGGCTACAAAGCCGGAGCCAATGCGCGTTCTTGTGGCCGACGATCAGGCTGACGTGCGGGAAGCCCTGCGCCTGCTGCTGAAGGCTGAAGGATATATCACTGAAACTGTCAGCAGTCCGGGCGCCGCGCTGGAAGCGGTGCAGACCAACGAGTTCGACGTGATGCTGATGGACTTGAACTACCAGCGGGACACGACTTCCGGGCAGGAAGGAATTGACCTGCTTTCGCGGCTGCAATCGGCGGACAGCAAGCTGCCGATCATTGTGATGACCGCGTGGGGCAGCGTGGAGCTTGCCGTGGAAGCCATGCGGCGCGGCGCGCGCGACTTCATCCAGAAGCCGTGGGACAATCATCGCCTGCTCAGCATTATTCGCAACCAGGTTGATCTGTACCGCATCATGCGCCGTGCGGAGCGGCTGGAAGCAGAAAACAGTCTTCTGCGCGCACAGAACCGGCCGATTTTTATTGCTGAATCCAAAGCCATGGAGCCGCTGCTGACTTTAATGTCGCGGATTGGCCCAAGCGACGCCAACGTTTTAATCACCGGCGAGCACGGCACTGGGAAAGAAGTGGTTGCGCTCACGCTTCATGCGCTGTCATCGAGAAGCGGGCGGCCCATGATCACGGTCAACACCGGCGGCTTGCCGGAAGGCACTTTTGAGAGCGAGCTGTTTGGGCATGTAAAAGGCGCATTTACCGATGCGCGGGCAGATCGCGTTGGGCGCTTTGAACTGGCCGATCACGGCACGCTCTTTCTTGACGAGATCGCCAACGTGCCGATCAAACAGCAAGCCAAGCTGCTGCGCGTGCTGGAGACGGGCGAGATGGAGCGTGTTGGCTCATCTAAAACGCACCGCGTTGATGTCCGCGTGCTCTCCGCCACCAATGCCGATCTTAAGCTGGAAAGCGCAGAAGGCCGTTTTCGTTCTGATTTGCTTTTTCGGCTCAACACGGTTGAGCTGCATATTCCGCCGCTGCGTGAGCGCAAAGAGGACATTCCACTGCTGGCCACACACTTTCTCAAGGTCTATGCCCAGCGATATCGCAAGCCGGTAAAGAGCTTTGACGCTGCGGCGCTGGAGAAGCTGCTGGGTCATCTTTGGCCTGGAAATGTGAGGGAGCTTGACCACTCGATTGAGCGCGCGGTGTTGATGTCCACGGGCGATGAGATCCACGCCCCGGACCTTGGCCTGGAGAGCGAAAATTCAGCTCCCAGCAAGATAGAAGATATGAGCCTGGAGGAAGTGGAATCTTTGCTGATCCGTAAAGCTCTGGCCCGCCACTCAGGTAATATCAGCCATGCGGCAGATGCGCTCGGTTTGAGCCGAAGCGCGCTTTATCGCCGCATGCAAAAGTATGGCTTCTGATCCGCACTTTCAACCCGCAAGAAAATGGCCGCAACAACGGATCAAGCTAAACTTTGATACGCGCATCCTGCTCATGACGCTGCTCATCAGCCTGCCCGGCGCCATTGTGGCAGAAATTCTTCTCTGGGCCAGCAACAACTCTCCGGAACTCAAGTGGACAGTCACTCTCTTCATCGTCCTGGCGTGGATGATCGGCAGCTCCATGCTTCACAGCCAGGTGGTGCGCCCCATGCAAACGCTTTCCAACATGGTGGCCGCCATCCGCGAAGAAGATTTCTCTTTCCGCCTGCGCGGCGGCAGCCGTGAAGATTCCCTGGCCGACCTGATCTTTGAAATCAACTCGCTGGCCGAGCGGCTGCAGCAACAAAAAATCAGCGCGCTTGAAGCTACGGCGCTGCTCCAAAAAGTGCTGATGGAAATTGACGTCGCGGTCTTCACCTTTGACCAGCAACAGCGTCTCCGCATCGTCAACCGCGCCGGCGAGCAGCTTATGGGACGCATTGCTCCGCGCATGTTGGGCCTTACCGCAGAAGAGCTGGGCCTGGGGGAATTTCTGCTCTCGCCCGGCCCGCAAACCGTGCAGATGACCTTTCCCGGCAAGCACGGGCGATGGGCCATCTCACATACTGCGTTCCGCGAAAACGGCGTGCCGCACGAGCTGCTCATCGTCTCTGACCTGAGCCGCGCCCTGCGAGAAGAAGAGCGCCAGGCGTGGCAGCGCCTCATCCGCGTGCTGGGACATGAGCTGAACAACTCGCTCGCGCCCATCAAGTCCATTGCCGGCACTCTTAGCTCGCTTACCGTGCGCGCCGCGCTGCCACAAGAAGTGTCTGAGGACATGCAAGGCGGCCTGCGCGTGATTGCCAATCGCGTGGAATCGCTCAACCGCTTTATGCAGGCTTACACACGTCTTGCGCGTATGCCTGCACCCACGCGCACGCGCGTCGATGTGAGCTCGCTCGTTCAGCGCGCCGCCTCGCTGGAGCGCCGCCTGCCGGTCAACACCCTTGAAGGCCCTTCCATCTCCATTGACGCCGACCCCGACCAGATTGAGCAAGTGCTCATCAACCTGATCCGCAACGCCGTCGATGCCTCGCTTGATCCCTCGCTCAAGCATCCCGGCTCGGTTGAGGTCGGCTGGCGCACCAACGCGCGCAGCGTGGAAATCTTCATCCTCGACCAGGGCCCCGGCCTGCTGAACAGTGACAATCTCTTTGTTCCCTTCTTCACCACCAAGCACGGCGGCAGCGGGATCGGGCTGATCCTGAGCCGCCAGATCGCAGAAGCCCACGGCGGCGTTTTGCAACTCTCCAACCGCCGCGACCGTACCGGCTGCGAAGCGGTAATCGCCTTGCCGATCACGTATGACGCTGCGTATTTTGGGTGATTGCGACTCTGTGAGTGATTGCGATAGAAAGATTTTCACCGCGGAGGCGCGGAGACGCAGAGAAAATCCCAAGAGTTATGCCCAGATTTTTTCGGGGGATCAGTGTCATCCGTGTTTATCCGTGGGAAAGTGTTGCCTTTGGTTTGGCTGATTGCTGACTGCTGATTGCTTCTTCTTCAGTGTCATCAGCGTGAAGTTTCCGGGGTTCCCCGGCACGTCCGATTTTGGTGTGCTGAAGTGAGTAAGCACTGGAAGATAAAAGAAAGATTAGCGCCGGAGGCGCGGCGCGAAGTTAGCCCAGCGCGACCGGGGTCTCCATCACGCACGGGTTTCGCGTGATGGGGCGGGTAAGCGCTGGGATAGTTGTTTTAAAATGCCGAGCGCCGGAGGCGCGACACGCGGAGAAAAACAAAAGTCACGCTTGTATTCAATCAGTGTGATCAGTGTTAATCAGTGGTTAGATTTTTGATTTTCAATTTCGGCGATTTTGGCAATTTTGGCAATCGCTTCACCGCTGTTCCAATGTCCCGATGACTCGATGTCCCAATGTCCCGATCACCTTCCTCAGCTCAATCACCTCCACCGGCGCTTCCGGCCAATTGTGCTCCCAACACACAATCAAATCGCATCCATTCGGATCATGCCCATGTTTCAGGAAATTTTTGCTCTCCTGTTCCAGTTCAATCCTCACTCGCTGCAGTTTGTCCTTCCCTACCATGCGTAAGGCTTCAATGTCAGGAAATTCCTGTTGCACCCGCAGAACAAGAAAGCCCAGTTTGTCGGCGACTGCTCCAAACAGAAAAAGCACTCCATTCTCGGTTGTTGGGGCAAATACCAGGGCCCCGCAAAGTATGGGGACTCCATAAGTACCGTGACCCGGTACGGTGCGTGCGTACTGACCCGCGAACGTCAGCGGGCCTGCCAGCCTCGGTTCGCTGCTGTGTTTCACTTGCACCAGCACATCCAACCAGTCCTCCCCAAACCCGTGCTCCTCGGCATAGCGCTTCATTCCGGCGGGCACATTCGCCCAGCGTCCAAACCGTTCCACGTAAGGCCGTGTGCTGTATTCTCCCAGTTGCCCATAATCCTTCATTGTCGGTAACCTTTTCACCTCTCTGGCTACCCGCCCCCAATCGTGGAACAGCCTTTCCATATCCAACTTCTTCTGCCTGGGCTCGCGCTCCAGCTTGCACTCTCTCCGCAAGCGCTCAAACGTCCCAAAATGTTTGCGTAGATCCAGGCGCTTTACTCCGCCCAGTCTCATAAGTTCGTCACGGCTCGGTACACGAGCCAGCATCGCTGCACACTTCAACATCGCTGCAATCACTTCTTCTTTGGTCACCGCTTCTCTCCTTTGGCTTGCCCTTCCGAGTCCCCTGGACACGGAAAAAGGCCTGAAATAGAAAAAGCCACCCATTGGGCGGCTTGATCGCTGCTGCTTTAGATTTTGGTTGTTGTTCGGTGTTGGTTTGGTCTTGCTAAAAACTAACTACTAAGAGCTGCATTTTTTGCTTTTAAATTGTCAATTTTGGCAATTTCGGCAATTGCTTATAAGAGCTTTTTTTTCAATTACTTGAAGAATTCGTTCAAATGGGCAGTATTCAAGCATTGTGAGATGGCAGTCAGTGACAACAAGCTGGGTGCTCAAGCTTACCGCTGGTCTCTAAGGCACAGGCCAACCGGCTGACTTCGGGGTCCCCAACATACCCTATTTTTGGTTGTTGGAGTTAAAGTCGCCCTGGCGGATGCTCTTCAAGTTGCAGGCCTTTCGCTTCTTCCAACCTTAGCTAAAGTTGGACTGCCCGATGCCGCTCTCGGTCTTTCTTCCCTTCGAACAGTATACGAAAATACATCCAAAGTCAAGCACAAAATAGCATATTTGAGCCGCTTTGCGGCGTTCGAGTCGCCAGGCGGAATCCTGAGCGAAGTCGATCTTGACAAAGCCATCCCGTGGCGAGGGGGTCATTTTCGTACGGTAAAGTGGTTTGCTCCGCGCCAGCGGAGCACGGTGGAAGAGCGGCCCTTCAGGGCCGCGTAAAAAGCAAAAAAGAAGAAATTCCTCACGCCGTAGGCCCGCGCGCAGCGCAGCGGAAGCGCATACAGCAGCCCGCTTTTGGCTGCCGGGCTAAAGGTCAGCGGAGCGCGCGCAAAAAATTGATTTTCAATCGCCCCTTGAGTAGCGTCCTCAGGAGAGCCTCTACGCATTGAGGCTCTCCTGATGTTTTACGCATAGTTAACGAACATGGCAGATCAAATTAAGCTGCCGACTTTGCAATGGTTGACCGCAGCGACCGGAAGCCCACGCGAACCTCTTCTGAAAGAAGTTTGGGCTGTTCCCAGGCAGCAAAGTGACCGCCTTTGTCGAGCTTGTTGTAATGGATGAGGTTGGGAAAGGCCCGCTCTGTCCAGCTCCGCGGGGCTGGATAGAGCTCGTCAGGAAAGACGCTCACGGCAACGGGGATGGAGACGCCTTTGATGTTGAAAAAACCGAACTTGCCCCAAAGTTCCCAATAGAGGCGGGCCCCGGAAATTGCTGTATTGGTCAACCAGGTGAGCGTGATGTTGTCGAGGACATCGTCTCGCGTGAGGCCCTCAGTTACTCCATTGAAGACGCGGGCGATCAGCTCGTAACTGCGCGCGTCATGATCAAGGAAATAAGCCGCCAGGCCAACGGGCGAGTCCGCGATTCCGTATAAAGTCTGCGGCCGCAGTCCCATCTGGTACCCGTAGGCTATCCCCTTTTGATATACGAACTGCAAACGTTCGTAGGCGACCTTCTCATCGGCCGATAGACCGGAAGGCGCCGGCGCCCCGGAAAGAGCAGCCTTGTCAATCTCAGCTGGAAAGATGCCAGGCATGTTGATGTGAATGCCGAGCAACTCCGGAGGCGCCTGCACGCCCATTAATTCGGTGATAATCGCACCCCAATCACCGCCTTGCGCCACGAACTTCTTGTATCCGAGACGTTTCATGAGCATGGCCCAGGTGCGCGCGATGCGATCAGGGCCCCAGCCAGTGCTGGTCGGCTTGCCTGAGTATCCGTAGCCCGGCATGGATGGGATTACTAGGTGGAACGCATCAGATGCGTTGCCGCCGTGTGCCGTGGGATTGGTCAGTGGATCGATAACCTTCAACTGCTCAACAACAGATCCCGGCCATCCATGCGTGACGATCAGCGGCATTGCATCTTCATGTTTCGAACGAACGTGAATAAAATGAATGTCCAGCCCATCAATCTCAGTAATGAACTGCGGCAGGGCGTTCAGTTTGGTTTCGCACTTGCGCCAATCGTAGTCTGACCCCCAATAGCGCGCGAGTGCTTGAGTCGTCGCAAGCTGCACGCCTTGCGATGCATCCGCGACCGTTTCCCGTTCAGGCCATTTTGTTGAGTTGATGCGCCTGCGCAATTCGCTAAGGTCTGCTTCAGGAACATTCACCTGAAAGGGACGAATGGCATTCTTATCCTGCTTGCTGCTTTGCTGCGTACCACTGGCTTGAGTCATGGCGTACTCCTTTTGATTAATCCGAATTCCTTGATTCGCGTCATCGTCGTCCGTCCGCCCAAACGCAGGCAGGTACCTGCCGAAGTTTAATTCGAAGTCGCTCTGAACGCCGTAACCGATACCACGGACCTTGGCGCGGCGGGCCTGCGCATTGGGCGAGGCTAGCATTGGAAAGAACAGGTCATTGCTCGACTGGAGTTCGGCAGCTGTCGGCGTCGCGAAGCGATTGATCTGGGCCTTGGCCGCGGCGAGGGTTTCGCGATCGAACGAGGCCAGACGCTGGACGAGGACATCGACAAACGAGTCGAGGTCGTTATCGTCCAGTGTGCGGTTCACCCAGCCATAGCGTTCGGCAATATCAGCATTGAAATCGTCGCCGCTGAGGACGATCTCAAGTGCGCGCGAACGACCGACCACGCGCGGGAGCCATTCCAGCGCTCCGCCGCCCGGAACCAGTCCGACGCCGATCTCGGGTTGGCCGAATAGGGCGCTTTGGCGGCTGGCGAAGCGCATGTCGCAGGCCAGCACGAACTCGTTACCGATGCCGCGCGTCCGGCCGCGAATTTTGGCGATGCTCACGACTGGCGTGGACGAGAGGCGCAGCACAAAGTCGCGCCATAGGCCCAGCGCCTCTGGACGCCCCGCCGCCTTGGCTACATCGAGATGCGCGATGAAAAAATCGGGATTTGCCGACTGGAATACTACGACCTTCACGGACGGGTCCGCCTCGAGGTCGGTGATTAGAGCTCCCAATTCGACGATCGTTGATGGCACAAAGATGTTGATCGGCGGGTTGTTGAACGTAATCGTCCACCGGCCCGGATGGGTGCGGTCAGTGTTGAACTGTGAATGATCAGGCATTGGCGATCTCCTCCTCTCTTGTTGAAGAACCCTGGGGTAGCATGGACACTCTTCTTATGCTGGCGTGCTGAAATTTCCGGTGCGGAAAAACCGGTTTATGCCCGCGTTAAAGAGCTTGCTCAATTCAGAAAGAAGCAACTGAGGCCGCGATGCCTACTTTGGTAATTAATGCTTTGGTCGGGTCTTTCGGTCCTGGCAGTGCCAAAAGACGGGAGCTTCTGTTGATGCAATGCCGGAACGGCAACTCGGGCGAAAAAGCCATCCACGGTAGCTGAGGGTTTGAGCAACGAGAGCAGGGCCAACTGCTGGCCCGGATCATGGTACGCCCAGGAAGGTGCGGAGGGAAGGCCACGTCAAGCAGAAATTTCCACAGGCAATTGGGAGAGGCATTTGCAGCGTACAGGGAGTGCGTGGCGCAGGACCCACGGTTGGCGGAGAAAGGGCTGGAGTTTGACGAACTGAACCAGAAGATCTTCAACCGCATGAAGACCAATATAGAAAGGGCGCACCAGGCTGCGCGATGCCGATATCCGAAAACCAACGGCACAACCTGCCGGGCGCCACGCGTGCGCGGCAAGAAGTTTTGCCACATGCACCTGATGATGGAAGAGGCACGGCCGCAGAAGATAAACCTGCCGAACCTGGCTGATGCAAGAGGCATCCACGGAGCGATTGCCAAAGGGCGCGCAGGCGGTGGTGGATGGAAAGCTGGATTGCAAACAGGCATCAATACTGGGGTATTACCTGCAACTGGCATTGAGCAATGTGAAGCATGTGGAGGTTGAGGAAGAGGAAGAAGTGAATGCCTGATGCCGGCACAAAAACCAAACCTTACCACGGACAACACTGATAACGGTGATTTAGACGGACCAAAAAAAGTTTATTAAGACGGTTTTGATTGTAAATCCGCGCTCATCCGCGTTCATCCGCGGTGAGGGTTGCTTTTTTGTGCAGAGCAAACGCTTGAAAAGATTTTGCTGGATAGTGGAAGACGGTGAGCAAGAGCAGCTTTGCCTGAAAAAACAATTCTTACCACTGGTGAACGCTCCAGAACACTGATAAGAAGGGTCGATCTATCAGCAGATCCTTATGCGAGGCATTTTGTTTGATCAGTGTTATCAGTGTAAATCAGTGGCAAGGTTCTGCTTTGAACGATCACGGCGCTGTGTACAATACTCTGTCATTCCATTCATTCTGACTCTGCAAGGACCACCGTGGCTTATCTTCAATTTCTTGGCGCGGCCGGCACCGTAACCGGCTCAAAACATCTGATTAACACCTCAGGCGAAGCCAGCGGAAAGCAAGGCATGCAAGTGCTGATCGATTGCGGCCTGTTTCAAGGGCCGAAGCAATGGCGCGAGCGCAACTGGCAGGATACGCCTGTCCCCGCGCGCCAGATTGACGCCGTGGTCCTTACGCACGCGCACCTTGACCACTGCGGCTGGATTCCCCGCCTGGTGAAAGAAGGCTTTAAAGGGCCGATCTATGCCACGCAGCCGACCATTGATCTGTGCTCAGTGGTGCTGCCGGACTCCGGCCATCTGCAGGAAGAAGAGGCGCACTTCCACAACAAGAAGCGCTCGTCGAAGCATGATCCTGCCTTGCCGCTTTATACCTTGCAGGAAGCGGAAGACTGCCTGGCGCTGTTTGAGCCGGTGGCCTTTGCGGAGCGGAAGCAGCTTACGCCGGAATTTGCTTTTCGGTTTGTCCATGCCGGGCACATCTTAGGCTCCTGCATGGTTGAGGTTTTTTCTGGCGCCAATAATGCGCACAAATTTTTATTCACCGGGGATATTGGCCGCGTTCACCTTCCCGCCGCTTCTCCTGCTGCCGGCTCTGAGAACGATGCGCCGGGCCGCGTGGTGCGCCTGGGGCCAACGGCGGATGAAGACCCTGAGCTGCTGGTGATGGAGTCAACCTACGGCAATCGCGAGCATCCGCATGAAGACGTGCGGCCGGAGCTGGCAAAGATCATTAGAGACACCGTGAAGCGCGGCGGCTCAGTCGTGGTCCCGGCCTTTGCCGTGGAGCGCACGCAGAAATTTTTGTTCCTGATCAAGGAGCTGATGGAATCAGGCCAGATTCCGCGCGTGCCCGTATTTACTGATAGCCCCATGGCCATCAAGGCGGTTGAGATCTTCGGGAAATACAGAGAAGAATTTAACGACGCAGCGCGCGCCCTGGTGGCGAAGTTTGGCTCGCCGCTCAACTGGGAAGGCTTTCACTTTGCGCCCAAGCAGGAAGACTCCAAGAAGATCAACGATGTGCGCTATCCCTGCATCATCGTATCGTCAAGCGGCATGGTCACCGGCGGGCGCATTCTCCACCACCTGCTGCTGCGCCTGCCCGATCCGCGCAACCAGGTGCTGTTCATCGGCTTTCAGGCGCCGGGCACGCGCGGCGAAATCATCAAGAGCGGCGCAAAGTCTGTGCGGATTTTTTCCCAGGAGGTGCCTATACGGGCGCGGATCGCGGCGCTGGAGCAGTTTAGCGATCATGCCGATACCGCCGAGCTGCTGTCATGGCTCAAGACATTTAAAAAGCGCCCGCAAAACACCTTTCTGGTTCACGGAGAGCCGCACGCAGCCACGCTGTTGCAGCAGGCCATCGCTTCAAACCTGGGCTGGAAGGTGAACGTGGCCCAGTGGCTGGAGAAAGTCCCGCTGCCGTAGCCGCAATTCCCTGCACTTCCATGCAGAGTTCAAAGCGCATCTAAATAAGTAAACAGGTGCAAGAAAGGGGGAACGATGAAAAAGGTTTCTTATTGGCTTTTAGGCCTTGTATTGTGCATGGGCTTAACCGCGGCGAAGGCGCAAACCGGCAACAACGCGCAGCAATCGAATGGCCTGCAGCGCTCGGAGCAGCGGATCACGCGCGAGGTGCACCATGAGTTGGTGATGCTGCCCCAGCTCACGATCTTTGACAATCTGAAGTACCAGGTAAACGGCAGCGAAGTCACATTGCAGGGCGATGTGGTCCATGCCGTCCTGAAAGACGAAGCGCAAAACGCGGTGAAGAAAATTGAAGGCGTGGAAAAAGTGAATAACCAGATTGACATTCTGCCGCCTTCACCCATGGATAATCGCATTCGCCTGGCCGTGGCGCGTGCTTTGTTTGGCAACGATTCACCGCTTTTTCGCTACGCTTTGGGGGCTCTGCCTCCGATTCATATTATCGTGAAAAACGGTCACGTAACGCTGGAAGGCGTGGTGGATAGCGACTCAGACAAAAATCTTGCCTATACAAAAGCGAATGGCGTCCCCGGCGTGTTCTCCGTGACGAATAATTTAGTCGTGCAGAAATCTTGATGATGCGCAAAATTTCAATGCGATAAAAAAACACGCGTCAGAAAACAACAACGGAGGAAATTTTCCTCCGTTTTCTCTGTGAGCTTGTATTCGTGCGAAAGCCGCTTTACTTCCGCGTGGTTTTGCCGGCGACCAGGCAAGTAACGCCGCGGCCATCGTCAGAAGCGCGCAGGTTGCTGGTGTAATCAGAGCAATAAGCTCTGCCTTTGCCTGCCAGCGGCTCTGCGGTTATGCGGAAAGTCCGCGCTGGTTTGCGCTCGCAACCGCTAAGCGTAAAGCGATAGCCGTTATAAATTCCGCCGGCAAATTCGGCGTCCATGAATTTGTAAACACCATCTTCGTCCAGTCCTTTGCCAACGTTTACCAGGTCTGCCATGGTGCAGGTAAAGCCGATTCCCGGATGGTTTTGCGCGTAAATATTTTCTGCTATATCAATCATGCGCACCGCGCGCAGCGGAGAAAGCCTGGGCCGCTCATCCGTTACCACCAGGGGTTTTGGATCAGGAGTGTCATTGCTGAAAGCGGAAAAAAATGCCGGTCCCCACCAGGATTTACTTAGTATTCTGGGATCGTTCAGCGGCAACGTGGCGTTCATCGTAAGCGTGTCCAGCCGCCAAAGGCCTTGCTGCTTTTTCATGTTGAGCACAAAGTGGATCTGCGCGGGCATCTCCTGCTCAACGCCATTGCGCAGCAGATGCACTGAAAGCCCCATCAAGTCTTCATCGCCACCAGGTTCTTCGTTGTCGATCTCTACTTCATACCGCTCATGCTGTGATGGATTATTAAAAGAAAACAGGATCGGCCCAAGATCAAAAGCCTGAAAGCTGTCTGGATCGGTAGTCTTTAGCAATGCCAGCATCTGCAATGGGCTTGCGCCGGAAGGCGAATCCTTGGCCATCGCTTCCAGCTTGTTTTGCATTTCCGTAGTCAGATGTCTTTTGAATGGAGCTTCACCGCCGGAAAACATTTCCAGAATGGCTTGGCGTGCCGTTTGTGCCGGCGATGGCCCGGACTGTCCCCGGCAAACACAAACAAACGCTGCCAGCAAAACCACCAGCAGCCTAAACCTGCGGACAAACATCACGCTTTCTCCTGCAACACCGTCTTGCGCCAGCTTAGCTATTTCGCGCGCAGGCTGGCAACGGAAAAGCCGGATTCAGACGTAACTTTGGGCCTAACCCGCCTGGCACTAGGGCATTGTTCTGCCGGAAAGGCGCAGCTCTCTTTGCACCCGCTTCTCAGGAACGCCGAGAGCCGTTCCCAGGCAATCGATGCGCCGTCTCACTGTTCTCATCCTCTGAGAGAACGGTAATCGGCTTCGGTTCTGAGACCTTCATCGTGGCGCCGCAGACAGAACAATAAACTGATCCGGCGTGCTCCACCACAGAAGGCACGGTTCGGAACCTGCGTAAACACTTGGGGCATTCCACATCAATAATTCGAACCAACGGAGGACCCTGTTTTCCAAACTGAGATTTTGGATAGGCTAACAATGCTTGCCTTTATATGACAACTGTTTAAACCCTAAAATTTTGTTTAAGTTTGAGAAATATTTATTTTGTGATGCCGTTGCTGGCTACCACGCGCGCCACGGCCAGCATTGAGATGGCCTGGGCTGAGCTATCATGCAGTTTCTGCGCACGGGCAAGCGCATTCACTGAATCCACCTGGGCTGCTGCTTCGCTGATCTCCTGGACGACGGCAGCAGCGTTGGTTTCCGGGGTGCGCGCGTCCCAGACTTCATCTGCCGCGCTGAAAGCCATATCAAAATACTTGCGTGCTTGCTGCTTTTTGCCGGAAGTTCCAGCAGCAAATCCGTTAGCAGCAGCTTCCCTGGCGCGCAATGTCGGAGGTAAGCCGCGCAGCTGTTCCGTCTGGTCGGCGCCCTGGCTGCTCATGGCTTCCAGCACAGAGATATTTTCTTCCTGCGGCTGCTGGATCTCGCGTTCCGGACCCACATTCTGCACCGTGGTATTGGCCACCACATCAGATTGCAGGGCCTTTTGATAAGCTTCGTCGCCAAGCGCCTGCTGCATGGCCTCACTGGTAATTCTTATGGAAAGCCCGCGCAACGGCGAATCTTCCAGCTTTCCCAGCCAGTCCAGGAGTTGCAGACCTGTGGTTGCGGCAATGTCTTTTGATACTTCGCCGGCCATTTGTGAGTACATTGCTGCCAGGTTTTGCGATTCAGCGGCGTTCTCCTGCGGACTGGGCAGAGAGGCAAACATCTTGGCAAAGTGCTCCTGTGACCACGCTGATTTTTCTCCCTGCGTCTGGATTGTTGCCATGATCGCGCGTGAAGGCACAATGCCCTTGCTCAGCGCCGCATCCAGCTTGCGTGAAACCGGGTCTAGCGTCTGCTTGGGACAAGTGGTGAGCGCCCCAATCAGAGACTGCTCCGCCCGCATTGCAGCGTTTTCCGGCAGGTTCTCCACAAAGCTCTGCACCGCCGTGCAATCGGCCTGCCCGTTGGCCATCATTGAGACCGCTGGGGTCTCGCCTAACCGTACCAACTCAGATTCAATGCCTACACCTTCGCTCCAGAAAGACTTTGCCATCTTCTTGTCGATGGTTGAAATCACGTCAGCGGCAGCGGACAAAACCCGCAGCCTGTCCTGCTGGTCAGATTGCGGCAGCGCCACGGCCATTCTCACCGTATCCACCACAAATTTTTGCTCTGGCGAGAGCTGCTTAACGGCTCCGCGCGTCGCGGCAGGAGGTGCCGTTTTGGACCAAACTTTGGCGGTTGTGCTTTGTGCCATTCCGCTCAAGCTAAAACCCAAATTGAGCCCTAAAACAGCAATACCCGCGACGCGCCAGGAAATCTTCTGCACGATATCTTTACTCCAGCTTATTTTTGAATCTCATTCCGTCCGGGAATGAGGACTTATGAGAGGCTACCTAAGCATCTACTCTGTATCAATGGCCTGGAGGAATTTTTTAGAAGGATGAGCTAAGTGGGGTTAGGTCATATTCTTAGTTCTAAAGGATCGGGCCATACAATCCCACTCCGCACCTCCATCCCTCAAAACGACTGCGCGCAGCCCGATTTTTTCGCGTTGACATCTCTCCAACGATACTTCAGCATAGCTGCCCATGCGCAGATCGTTTGCCGTACTCGCCCTGTCCATCATTACCAGTTTTGCCTCTTTGGCCCAGCAGCCAGAACCTTCTCCTCAGCCGCAAACACCTTCCGATGTCCACCAGTTAGGAAGCCCCGGCCATCCTGGCGTTATCGCAGGGTACATTACTGCCGAGCCCCCGCAAAGCTGGCATGGGAAAATGAAGGTCTCCTTCAAGCTCAAAAAAGATGGCAGCCTGGACGAGCTGCATCCGTATTATCAGGACCCTGACAGCCAGCGCGTTGCCACCGAACATCCGGAGCTCGAACAGAAGGTGCTGGAGAACATGCGCCAATGGAAGTACTCTCCGTTTCTTCTGGAAGGCAGGCCCGTCGAGATTAAGACTGCAGTGGTACTGCGGTTCGATCTGGAAAAACCCGATCAGACATTGCAGTCGAGCCTGTTTTCTGTTTCGCCTTCCTCCCCTGTCTCGGACATTGGAGGAGCGAAACTGCCCTACCCCCTGCGCAATTGGGTTGAGCTCGATTCGGAAACAATGCACAGCATACAGATCAGATCCACGGCGCCGGACTACCCGCAAATGGCGCGGATCGCGCACATTCAGGGTAAGGTCTTGATTCGTATCCAGGTGGATAAAGAAGGCCGCGTTGTCGACGAAAAGGCCTTAAGCGGGCATCCTATCCTGATTCAATCCGCCATGGACGCGGTTAAGAAGTGGCAATACAAGCCGGTTATCGTTGACGGCCAGCCGGTGGAAGTCCTGAGCTCGATTGGCGTCGAGTTCCACATGTGGACGTAAATTGGATTCGCGTACAGGCCATGGAGTCAGCGCACATAAGTTCACCAACGAGATGAACTCTCATTGCACTCTGAGAACCTCACCGTCTCTGCGGCAAATTTGCTTGTTTGTGAGATTGATTTCAGCTGGCCCGGCTCTCGGCGGCTCGTAGCTCGGTCACAATCTCCGCTGCGGCCTTGCGCGCCAGATCGCCTTTATCGGGCGGGAAAGAGATGGCCCCCACGCGCGCGTGTCCACCACCGCCGTAGCGCTCGCAGACCTTCGCCAGGTTCACCATGTTTTCACGGTTAGTCCAGGGATTTGATCCCACTGAAACCTTCACGCGGAAGCTGCTGCTGCTCAACCCCACGCTGTAAACCGAGTTCGGATGCAGGTAATAGGGGATGAACTTGTTATACCCCTCAAGCTCATGGTCGCTGATGTCGAAATAAATGGTGCCCTGGCGGCATTCTGAGCGCTGCCGCAGAATCTCAATCGACTTGCGATGCCGCTCCATCAGCGGCGGAATCACGGCAGCCACAAACGGCTCTTCAATCACCCGCCCCAGAGGCTCGCTCACCAGGTACGGAATCAGCCGCGGAAGAAAGCCGGAATCATTGGTTGACTCAATGGCCATGGTCAGTTTCATGGCCGGTTCAGCCATCTCCACCGCTTCCTGTGGGCTTTTGAATTGCGCTCCATCAATAATGTCCGCCCATTGAATAAGCTCGGCCACCGGACGGGGATCAAATCCAAATTTCTTTTCCGCCACTTCCGCCAGAAACTTGGTGCAGGACTTGAACTCAGGATCGAAGAATTTCTTTGATTTATCGCCGTTGCGATAATGCTCCGCATCTTGCGGGCTTAGAAAGGCGCTCTCATGGTGGTCAAACCACCAGGTGATTTTGGGCGAAGCAGAGTATTTAAAATCAACAATGGCATTTTCATCGCCGTCAAAATCGGCTTCGTTAAAGAGCGCGCCGGCGCGATGCACCAGTCCCGTAAATTCAAACTCCACGTCAGAACGGATGCACTCGCTGTAAAAGCGGGAAAACAGAGCCGCCGAAGCAGTCCCATCAAAACATTTGCCGTGAAAAAAAACCCTGACTCTCAAAAGGTGCTTGCCTGCCCTCTCCGGATCACGTGAATAGTAAAGCTACTAGAAATGACATCCTCAGGCGGGTTCTGTCAAGAAGAGAAGCGTCCACATGATGAATCGCCTCAAAGCGATAAACCCACGTAGGCGGCGCAATTGTCCTGACTACTTATAGATCGAAACCTGGTCTGCCGGCTTTTGCAATTTGATTGTGAACTCGTGCGTAGGCTGGTTTAATTCAAAGTCCTGGCCGTAGGTCCTGAATCCTGGCGCAATCACCTGGATCCGCCATGTGCCATACGGAAGACCGCTGGCTTCAGCTTTGCCGTCTTCATGGGTCTTTAGTTCCAGGCCTTCCTGCTTCTCCTTGCCTTTTTCCACCATGTGCAGCACGACTTCGGCATTCTTCACCGGCTTGCCATTGGCGTCTCGAACAACGGTCAAATTGACAGAAGAAGTCGGCTCCGTTTTCTTTCCGGCATAGGCCGCAACTGTAAAACAAAGAATGGCGAGGCCCCCAAGGGCGAGGCGAGTAATTTTCATGGCTGCTCTCATTCTACAGCTTTGTTCGCGGCGTTGGAATCAGGGTCTTTTCACCTCATCTTTTATGCACTCGTTTTTTTACCGGGACTGTGCCGGCCTAAAGCAGCGCGATGTCCTGTCCCAATCCCGGTTACAGACTGCTGGACTGCTGCTCCAGGAACCCCAAGGTGCTATTACTTTGGTGTACTGCCTGCAAAGACCTTTGTTGACACCGGTTTTTAAGCAGGCTAACGTGGAAGTCTCCCCTTATACCACCTGAACCAGGTTATTTAGCAGCAAACGCTCATTCCCTCCCCTTAGTTAAAAGTGCTTTTTGGGTTTGGCATTCACCGGGTGCGCAGCCGCACTTGGTTGCCCTGCCGGAAGGCGTATATGCGGTTTAAAACCAGCAGCTTAGCGGAACTTAAGAGTACTGTGGCCTCTGGCCCAGAACTGCTGCTGGCGCGACTTTGGTAAGTTGCTCCGTCTTCGGAGCCGAACTAAAACACTAGCATCCACTGGCAGCGATTGCCATGTGAAGAAATGGAGAGGCGTGATGAAGCTTGGTAGGTTTCGGCATAGCCGGAGCATCGTGGCAGGCCTTCAGGCTAAGTCCAGCCAGGGCTTTACTCTGATTGAGCTCGTAATTGTGCTCGTAATCACCGTCATCATGACAGCGATTGCGGTGCCTATGTTGAACAACGTCATGAACAACTACCGCCTTCGCGCAGCGGTCTCTTCGGTCACGGGCGCCATTCAATCATCGCGCTATCAGGCAATTTCGTCCGGTTTCGCTTATCAAATCGTACTTAAGAAGACAGCGGGCACCTTCCAGGTCCAAAGCGATCCCAATCACGTTGGGACCTTCAGCAATGTAGGCAATGCAATACCGCTGGCAAGCTCTTCCATCCCTGTGGTTTTGGGGGCCGATACCACGCTGCAATTTCGTCCCAGCGGATTGGTGGCGGCAACAGTGGGAAACTCAACTTTAACACTGGCTTATGGTGGCAAGACAGAGACCATCACGGTATCAAGCTATGGCAATATTAAAGTTACGCCGTAAGGCGCGCCGGAACGCCGGCTTTGCGCTTATCGAAACCGTAATCGCGATTGCGATCCTGGCCATTGGGCTGCTGGGTGTAGCGGCGCTGCTGGCCCAATTGGGCGGCAACTCCACTCAGTCCAGGTATATGAGCACGGAGGCGTTGCTGGCCTCAGAAAAGCTCGATGATCTGAACCGCTATCCCTATGGCGATCCGGCCATTGCTGTCCCTAATGGAAATTCAGCCGGCAGCCTCACCGCTGACACTTCCGCCACTGTGAACAACGGCGTACTGCCTCCGCAGTTGGTGGATTACTTTGATCAGGTTTGGATCTCTTCCGGTAACGGCAACATGGTTGAAACCGTCAGCGGAAAAGATGCCGGCGGTAATCCCGTGTTCATTACCACGACTCATGCCCCTGACGGCAGCATACAAAGTGTGACCTCACCTACAGCCCCGGTGCCAACCCCAGACACGCTTACATTCTCGCGGCGCTGGATTATCGAGCAGAACATGGCGAACCAGCCCGCAGGGGTCCGGCGCATCACTGTGCTCGTGTCATTGCAGGTCCCGGCATTCCCATCCACTTTCCAGTCCAGCATGTTGAGGTAAGCAACGTGAGAAACAGAGGATCAAGTCCCATGCCACAAAAACGAAACAGCAAAGCAGCAGCCGGATTTTCTTTGGTTGAATTGATGGTGGCCATGCTGATCTTTCTGGTGATTGGCGGCGCGGCCGTAGCGCTGGTCAAGCAGCATGTGCCGATCTTTACCTCGCAGCAGAACCAGACCGGTTTGAACATTTCCATGCGCAACGCCGTGGCCCAGATGCAGATTGATGTGGTCAACGCCGGAACCGGCTATTACCAGGGCGTGAATATACCTTCCTGGCCCATCGGCATCACCATCGTGAACAGCGCGCCGGGAACTGGTTGCTTTAACGCAGCCACGTTGACCTATGGCCCTACCTGCTTTGACCGGCTTAACGTAATCGCCATTGACCAGAACACGCCGCCGGCAAATCCATCCGATATTGGCGCGAACTGTGTCTCTTCAACCTCATCCAGTCTTTTCGTTACTCCTATCGGGGCCACAACGCTGGCGCAGCTCGCAGGGGACTTTCACAGCGGCGATCAGGTCTTGCTGGTCAAGAGTGATGGATCGCAGATGACCACTACCATTCTCACCAGTGACGGTCAGATTTCGGGTGGCAAGGTCAAGCTGGCCCACAACCCAACCGGCGCTGACGGCACCAACACCACTGCCAACGATCCGCTCGCGCTTTCCAATGACGCGGACAACAACAAGCTGGGCACGCAGTTCTGCAATACCGACTGGGTATTAAAGCTTTCACCCATCACCTATTCGGTGGATGCAACTGACCCAACCGATCCCAAGCTCACGCGCACCCAGGGCGGCGTAACCAACGTGGTTTCTGAGCAGATCATCGGCTTCAAGGTGGGTGCGTCCATCTGGAACGGCACCACTGATAACACTTACAGCTTTGACTCCTCCACTTACCTGTATGACTGGCAACGTGTGCGCGCCATCCGTGTTTCGCTGATTGGACGCACAAACATTGACGGCTCCAGCAGGTTCCGCAATACGTTTGATGGCGGCCCATACAAGATTGAGAGCGTTTCCGTGGTCATCAACCCGCGAAACCTCAGCATGAATGACTAGGAGGCAACAATGCGACTTCAGAACCACAGATTATTGAAATCTCCCCAGCGGAAAGACAAGCGGGAGCGCGGCGTGGCCCTGATCACCACGTTGCTGCTTCTCATGCTGCTGACCGGCCTGAGCCTGGCGATGGTGCTCTCCGTCAGGTCAGACATGCTGATCAACGGCTACTACCGGAATTTCCGCGGCTCATTCTACGCCGCTGACTCCGGCCTGAACGCGGCACGCGCCTATATGCAGAATCAGGTGGTGGCTGCGATTCCGGCATCGTTTGGAATTACTTCACAGCCAATTCCAAACGGCACAGATGGAACCATCCAAACCAATATGAACACGCAGTTCGGTTCGAATTACGTGACCTACACTGGTCAGGGACAGGCTGCTTCTTCATGGCCGGGTAAGTATCAGGTTACGGGAACCTTCGCTCTCGCTCCCAACGGCTGCACTGTTCTCGGAGGAGCCGGCACCTGCCAGGCGCCTACCGGTCCGGTTACGGGTTACAAATACATCTATAACTACACGCTGCAATCGATCGGCCAATCGCAGGGCACACAGGCCACCACTCTGACTGACCGCGGCAGCATCATCGTGAACGCCACCCTTGTGCCGGTGAACAGCACCACCAGCTTCGCTGCCTGGGGTATGTTCATTGATCAATGGAGCATCTGCAACTCAACCCTGGTGCCTGGAACCATTTCGGGGCCGGCATTTACCAATGGCGCCTGGACCTTTGGCACTTCAGGGAACTACATTTTTACTGACACCGTGGGCAGCGCCTCAGCGAATGCGGGCTACCAGTTCAGCAATAAGTGCGATCAGGTGAATGCGCCCGCTGACAAGGCGGGAAATCAAACCATCTCTCCCACCTTCCAAGCTGGATTCCAAACCGGACAGTCGGCTGTTCCTTTGCCCACAAACGACTTTAACCAGGAACGCGCCGTGCTGGATGGACAAGGCACAAGCAACAGCCCGGTCACCAAGAGCGATCTGCACAACAACCTGAAAAACGTGAGCGGAACATCTTATCCGTCATCAGGCGCGAGCTCGGGTGTATATCTGCCTTACAGCATTGTGAACGGCCAGCCTACTTTGACTGGTGGCGGAATTTACGTCGAAAGCAGCCCCAGCCTTGTGACCAACGTGGTGCTCTCCACGGCCACGGGGCCCAATGGCTCGCCCCAGCAGGTTTATACAATCAAACAAGGTAGTCCAGCCGTGGTTACTACCGTGGTCGTAGATCCGGGAAACAATGCCACTACGGTTACCTCGGGCGGCAATACCGTGAACATCGTCGGAGTTCCACACATGACGGATCCGGTCACCGCTGCAACTACGCCACAGACCATGTTGTACGTTGATGGCAACATCAACTCGCTTTCCGGACCGGGGCAGGGATTGCCTGCCATCAATGACGGCAGCGCACTTACAGTTACTGCCGCTTCCAACGTCACCGTGACCGGCGACATTCTGTATAAGACCGAGCCTGTAACGCTCACACAGAACCAGCTTCCCGGCCAGCCTGCGGATACGCTGATTCCGGGCAACAACAATGGCCAGTCGCTCGGCATCTTCACCGCCACCGGCGATATTCAGTTGAACAACAAGCAGGCCAACGGCAACCTGGAAATCGACGCTTCGCTGGCAACGATTTCCCAGGGCGGTACTGGCGGCCTCACCAACGTCGGTGCCCAGATCAACACGCTCACCATCGTCGGCGGACGTATTCAAAACCAGATCAAGAACATCGCTTCCACCACCAGAAACGTGTTCTTTGATCGCCGCTACTCGCAAAACGGATTTGCTCCGCCCTGGTTCCCCTCAACGCACCTCAGCCTGGGCGCAATCACTTCCGCACACGCCACCACTACAGTGCAGCGCGTGCAGTGGCTGAACCAAAGCTCATATTTCTAAAAGCTTTGCCTTCTTTCCCTGTGAGGCGGCCTGCGGGCCGCCTTTTTTCATGCGCTCTCCAAAGCGCGACGCTTTGGCTTTACCTGGACCATGACCGTTGCCGCCAGTACCGCCATGATTCCAACCACCTGCAAAGTGCTCAGGCGCTCATGAATAAAGATGAAGGCAAAAAGAATGGCAAACACCGGCTCAAGACAGCTGGTAATCACCGCGCGCGTTGGATCCAAATGTCGCAATCCGTTGAAGTAAAAAATGTACGGGAGCAACATGGAGAGGCAGGCAAATGCGAACAAAAATTCCCACTGTCCTGAGCTGTAATGCCCTGCCACCAGCCGCCACGGCGGGTTCACCACCAGCCACAGCACGGCGGAGCTTAAAAGCACATAAAACATGATTGTGAGCTGGTGATTGCGCGTTACCAGCCCCTGTCCCGCGACGTTGTAAAAAGCATACCCAAACGACGCCAGCAGCGCTGCGCCAACGCCCAGAACGCTGGCCTTGGTATCAGCATGGAATACGCCGATAGCCAGCGCAGTTCCCGCCATCGCCACCAGCACCGCAATTATCTTTTGCGCTGTGGCTTTTTCCCGTCCGCGAAGCACCACGTAAAGCAGCACCCACACAGGAGCGGTGTATTGCACCGTAATGGCCAGATAAACCGTGGTCTTCTGCACTGCCAGATAATAGAAATAATTGGAGCAAGCCACGCCCAGCGTTCCTACCAGCATGCAGAGCAGCAAATCATTTTTGCCGATCTTAAAGATGTTCTTGCCAAAGCGCATCAGCAGGAACGGCGCCAGCAACAGCACAGTAAAGACGGTTCGCATCTGTGTGAGCACCAGCGGAGAAATAAGCGGCTGCCCGGCGAATAGGCTGGCATTAAAAATTGCCTTGCCAAACGTTGCTGCAGCGCCCCAGCACAGTGAGGCTGAAGCAATAAAGAAATAGCCCCACCACGGATGTCCTGACTCCGTCGCGGGGCTTATTGTGGCTCTACTGCCGGAACTACTCTGCAAGCATTTTGTCCAGTTTCTCTTGGTCAAACCCAATCATGACCTGTCCGCCAACCACAATGGTAGGAGTAGAACGGCTGTTATATGTGCGGACCAACTCAAAGACCGCCTGCTGGTCTCTGCTTACGTCTTTCACTTCAAATTCGATCCCTTTCTCCGAAAGGTAGGACTCAGCCCATGTGCACGGCGGTCAGCCGGGCTGGCTGTAAACCACAACCTTTTTTTGTGTCATGAAACTCCTTCCCCCGTCTGTGTATATTGATTCGTTACCGCACCTTAGCGTTTCACTTTTTCACAGCTTTTCCAGCTATTTCCGCCGATTCAGCCAGGTTCACCTGCGTGGTGATCCGCGCCGTGCCCTTGAGCATGGCAGAAACAGAGCAATACTTTTCTTCTGAAAGCCGCACTGCGTCCTCCGCGGCTTTGCGTGAAACCTGCCCGGAAATTGTATAGATGAGCTTGATTGATTTGTAAACTGCCGGAGGTTCAGCGGCTCGCTCCGCCTCCGCCCGCACATTCACTCCGGTAAACGCCTCTCGCTTCTTGTGCAGGATGTTGACAACATCCGTCGCCGTGCAAGCGCACAGCCCGATCAATACCAGTTCCATGGGCCCAGGCGCAGTGTTCCGCTGGCGATCGGAATCAATCACGATGGCGTGCCCGCTGCTGGCGCTGCCTACGAAGCGTTCGCCATCCGTCCAGGTAACTTGGGCTTCAACCAAAGAAAAACCTCCTATTTGCTTCGTCGATTTATCATACATAACTCGGGTTGAGGAGCTGCGCTGGAAGATGCCGCGCGAGAACCTCCATGGGTACACTCCGGAGGTTGAAGGCGCCGGCATTTACCCATCGCGCGCGCGGCAAAAATCCGCTCGCAATGCTCCGGTTGACCACGGCACGCACGTTCTCTTCCGCCTTGACTTGCCAATCGATTTTTCCAAGGCAACACAGATCCAGCAGCTCACATCTTTTGTGAGTAGCACAGTTCCCCGCCCGCTTGCAGGCTGTGCTGCGAGGCCCCGATGCCGAAAATTCCGCGCTTCTTCCTTTCCACCAGCCTTTGTTTAGCTTTATTTCTTACTCCAGCAGCCACCGAGCAAATTCCCACTCATTCCGCCAGCCCGCAGCTGGCGTTCGAGCCTAACCTCGGCCAAACTGCCGCGCAGGTGCTTTACCTCGCCCGCAGCCGCGAAGGAATTGTCTTTCTGACGGCGGAAGGGCTGACGGTGACTCGGCAGCAGTACGGGAACTTCCGGCTGAAGTTCGAAAACTCGTCCCTTTTGCATGAGAACACTCCCGAGCAACTGCTCGGCTCACGGAGCAACTACCTGGATAGCCGCCGCAAGATCAGCGTGGAGAACTACGGCGCGGTGCGGTACCGCGGGATTTATCCCGGAATTGACGTGTTGTTTTACGGCCGCGCCCAGCACCTGGAGCATGATTTTTTACTCTCGTCGGGGGCTGATGCCGCAAAGATCGTCCTCGCCCTGGATGGAGTTGATCAGCTCAGGATCGACGAGAGTGGTGCGGCCGAGTTCCGGCTGGCCGGAATGCGGCTTCAAGAATCCACGCCCGTAGCGTGGCAAGTGATCCGTGGAAAACGAATTCCTGTGCCGGTACAGTGGCGCCTGCTAGGCAGAAATCGTCTCGGGTTCAGCGTAGGAGCTTACGATCACGGCCACGAGCTCGTGATCGATCCCGTCCTGGCGTTCTCAACTCATGTCGGCGGGCCCACGGGCCAGTTGCAAACGGATCAGGGAATCATAAGCAACCCGGGCGCAAGCGCGATTGACGCGGTGGCCGTCGATCCGGTCGGCAATATCTATGTGGCCGGCGCCACTACCGCTGTAGATTTTCCGCTTACCGCCGGGTCCTATGATCACACGCCCAAATTCCCATTTTTCGGCGGTCACAATCCTGACATTTCCAGCAGCATGGGATTCATTTCAAAGTTTGACAGTACGGGCCATACACTGATTTATTCAACCTACCTTGGATTCACGCCCGTGAAGTTCCTGGCGGTGGATGGCAGCGGGCACGCCTACGCCTTGAGTGACGATGGCGGGGACCTGACACAAGGCCACGGGGTTCATCTGAACAAGCTGAATCCTGACGGCTCCGCTCTGCTGTATTCTTTCGCGTTCGGTGAAAACCTCACTGGCTGCCTTGGGAACGCAGGCGGCAATGCCACCGCCTCAGGCCTGGCTGTGGATGAGATTGGGAACGCCTGGATCGCCGGAAGCACTTCTAACCTATGTCTCCAGACCACACCTGGGGCATTTCAAATTTCCGCCCCCAACAGCCTCCGGATGGGCTTCTTGGCAAAACTCGATACAACCAAGAGCGGAACGGCATCCATCGTCTATAGCACGTATCTTGGCGGAAGCGGAACGGATACGCTTAACCGTCTTGCGGTAGACAGTTCCGGCAACGCTTACGTCACCGGAGTAACCTCATCCGCCGATTTTCCCCATGGAGCGGTATTCGGCACGGAGTCGGCGCCTGTGACTTTCGCCAGCAAGCTGAGCGCGGATGGATCCACGCTGCTATTCTCCACCCTGATCGGAGGTGGCTCAGGTACGGCGGTCGCGCTGGATCCAGCGTCCAACGTCTACGTGGCCGGAACGACCCTCTCCAGCGCCTTCCCCACGACGCCCAATGCCCTGCGAACAAAGCCTGGCGGGCTGTTGTGTGACACAAATGGCGTTTCCAGCGGCACCTCCAGCCCATGTATTGACGCGTTTGTCCTAAAGCTCAATGCGACTGGCGATGCACTGATTTACTCCACGTTGCTCGGCGGAAATGGTGTGGAGTTTCTTGAAGACCTGCGCGTGAATGCGGCCGGTTCCGCATTTGCTACCGGCTTTACCAACTCACCGGACTTTCCGCTCACCGCAGATGCTTTCCACAAGAACCTCTCACAGCTGAATAACTCCTATTTCAGCGTTTTGTCTCCGGACGGCGGCTCCATCGCATACTCCACATTCCTGGACGGCTGGAGCAACAATATTCATATTGACAGCCAGGGCAATCCCTACATCGTGGGCCTGACAGGCGATTGGGCTTTCCCAGTCACGGCAGATGGGTTCCAAACAAAACTGCAAGGTGTGCAGGACGGGTTCCTGGCGAAGATCGATATGAATGCTTCTGGAACCATGGATACGGTCCCGCCCGTTGTGTCGCTCAACTCGCCAGCCTCAGGGAGTACTCTGGCCGGCAACTTCGGAGTAGGCGGTACCGCTAGTGACAATGTGGCAGTTGCAGGAGTGAAATTCACGCTTGACGGCAAAGATGTCGCTCCCGAAATCACAAGCCCTCCCTACACCGCGACGATCACTTCCCCGGCCCTTCCAAATGGCCCACACACGGTGAGCATCCTGGCTCGCGACGCCGCGGGAAATGTCAGCTCTCAATCGGCCGGAGTGATCATCGACAACCCGGTTGACTTTTCGCTGGCTGTATCGGCCGGCACTCCCAACTCGGTCACCGTGACGGCAGGCGCATCAGCAGGATACGAACTACTGGCGCATACAATCTCCGGGCTCCCAGGACAGATTTCTTTTAGTTGCCAGGGATTGCCGGCCCGTGCCCAGTGCAACTTTCTGCCGAAAACGCTCGACCTGACGAACACCGGCGCCTCAGTGGAAAGCGTCGTTATCACCACGACCGCCCCGACCGCCCACGCCATGCTGATTCCTAACCGCAATCCATATCTTCCTGCCGGAATTGGAATCCTGGCCGCACTGCTTTTGGGATTGATTTTGTCTCCCGGGAAAGTCCCGCGACACATGCGCTTGCTTCTGCCTGCCACAGCCATTCTCGGTTTGACGCTCATCGCGGCCGGGTGCGGTGGAGTGCGCACCGCTTCGTCTACGTCGGCCCCGACACCCACGCCCACGCCTGCGGCCCCCCCGTCACCGGCCAGCACGCCGCAAGGCACCTACACGATTATGGTGATCGCAACCGCGACAGGCGCAACTCGAACCGCAGACATACAACTAGTCGTTAAATAACAGCGAAGCGCAGGACCGCGCTGGGCTTGAGGAGTGTTTCGAATTTGGTCCTTGGAGTGGTCAGGAGCTAATGTTCACTTCCGCGCCACCGCCACCAACCGCTGAGCATCCACATCGTATGGCGCACCCAGCGTATTCCCGAACAACTCTACTTGTTCGAACCCGCAGCTTAGCAGCCGTTCTTTGAGCTCGCGGCCGGAATAAATCCAGTGCTCAAAGACTGCGGTCTTGCTCTGGCCGTCTTTTATCAGAATCCACTCGGTGCGCACACGCGACCAATCGCTCCGCACCTGCGGGCGTTGCACCATCACGGAACCGTCTGGCAGGTCAAAGCACATGGCGTTTTGCCATACGCGCGCCAGACGCTCCTTCCCTATCATTTCCATAACCAACACGCCATGATCGCGAAGGCTGCGATAAACATTCTTGAGCACCGTCAGATCGTCCTGCTCATCTTCAAAGTACCCGAATGAAGTAAACAGATTGCAGGCCAGATCAAAGCTATCCTGGCGGACAAAGCGCCGCATATCTTCATTGATCCATTCCACTGAGACGCCGCTTGCCCGGGCGTGCTGGCGCGCGCGATCCAGCAGAAACACAGAGCGGTCAACACCCGTCACGGCAAACCCGCGCTGCGCGAATTCCACGGCATGGCGGCCCGGCCCGCAGCAAAGATCCAGCAAACGCCCGCCGCTTGTATGCGTCAGATCGATGACGCGGCTTACCTCGTCTTTAGCAGCGGCAAACCGCTCTTCAGAAAACATATACTCGTAAAAGTCCCGCCAGAAATCTTCATTCTCAAACCATTCCATAGCCAAAAGTGTAAACCCCTTGATTTCCCTCATAAATGAAACCCAGCCTTAACGTCTCACTAGCTGTGTTAGTGGTTGTCCCGCGTGGCAGACCGTTGCAAAGGCAATTCAGCTCCCTGTCTGCCTTCCCCCGAAAAAACTCTGTAAAAAATCGCTCCTCCTCAGAGAGAAGCATCATACCTGCCCAGCAGCTCAGGCAACCTGCAAACAGCAGCAGCTATCTCAGCTTCAGATTTTCTGGTCGTCCATGCCTGCCCTGGAAGACCAGGGGTTGGAGTATTGTTTTATGAAGTCGCGGCTGTTCCCATCCCTGGAAACTTTTGCCCTCTCAGCAATTCTCTTTGCCTTGGCCGGCTGTGGAGGCGTTGGCTTGGGTTCAGGCTCGGGCCCTGCGCCGACCCCAACACCTACGCCTGCAAGCATGAATTCGCTGAACCACTTCATTCTCTTTATGCAGGAGAACCGTTCGTTTGATCACTATTTCGGCCAACTGAATGCGTATCGGGCAAAGCAAACGCCTCCGCTCCCGCAGGACGTAGATACCTGGACCTCCGGCACAGACAAGACCCCAGCCAACGTTTCAACGCCCGGCTTCAATCCTGATACAGCGCCGCAGCCTGGACCACCGATTAAAGCTTTCCACATGCAGAGCGCCTGTTCAGAAAACCTGACGCCATCATGGAATGAAACGCACCGCATTTGGAACCTGTTTCATACCGGCTCAGGAACTTTCACCATGGATGGGTTTGCTTTTATTGAAGGGAAATTTGCCCACGATGAATTCGTGAACGGCCTGCCCAACTCTACGGACTTCACCGGTAAGCGCGCTATGGGCTTTTACGACGATTCCGATCTGCCTTTCTACTATTTCATGGCTTCGAACTTCGCCACGTCTGACCGCTGGTTTTCTCCGGCTCCCACGCGCACGCATCCTAACCGCTTTTACTGGATGGCAGCGACCTCACAGGGATTTGTGGTGCCGCCAACCCAGCAGATTACGGCAAAAACGATTTTTGAGGTAATGGACCAAAATCACATCAGTTGGAAAATCTACACCGTTGATGGACACACGTATTTTTCTTATTTCACCTATTTCAACGCTCATCATGCGAACGTGGTGCCATTGAGCCAATACTTTACCGATGTTCAAAATAATACTTTGCCACAGGTTGCATATATAGAAACAGGAGTTGAGGTCAATCAAACCAGCAGCAGCGGCGTGGATGAGCACCCGAAGAGCAATGTCCAGATTGGCGCACAATTTGCCGCCAAACTGGTCAACGCGCTCATGAACAGCCCATCATGGAAAGACAGCGTGATGATCGAGACCTTTGATGAAGGCGGCGGATTATACGATCACGTTCCGCCCATCCCCGTCCCCAGCCCAGACGGCATAGCCCCGATCATGCCTTCCACAAATCAGCCGGGCGATTTCACCCTGACCGGCTTCCGTGTTCCCTTGATCGTGATCTCGCCGTTTTCCAAGAAAAACTTTGTCTCCCACACCCCAATGGACTACACGGCTGTGCTCAAAATGATCGAGACGCGTTTCAAGTTGCCCAGCCTCACTAAGCGCGACGCATCCATGCCGGACATGAGCGAGTTTTTTGATTTCACCACCAGCACAGGCCCCTGGGCAACGCCGCCTTCCCCGCCTTCGCAGCCGGTGAACATGCCGTGCACATTTGGCGTTCCGATTGGATGACGTGATCTGGCGTTGCC